>NZ_JAUETR010000002.1:600000-1200000 GCF_032484785.1 Bradyrhizobium sp. SZCCHNS1050
GCTATACCCCGATGGTCTCGAAGGACGATTGTCCTCGAGGACCCGTCACTACACGGTCGCGGCCTCCGCAGCAAGACTGCGGCCCGTCCGTGAAGATGGAGCCGGCATGAAAAACGGCCCCAGGAAACGCCGTTCCGGGGCCGTCAAATGCGGTGGTCGCAGGAAACATCCGCTCAGTGCGAGGACAATGCCGGCGAGCCCGTCTCGGGGTGGATCTCGGCCGCCATCATGCCCTTGGAGCCGGGCCCGTAGCGGACCAGCACCCATTGGCCGGGGCGCAGCTCGGTCATACCGTAGCGGCGCAGGGTCTCCATGTGGACGAAGATGTCCGGGCTCCCTTCCCCGCAGGTCACGAAGCCGAAGCCGCGCAGCCGGTTGAACCACTTGACCTGGGCTCGCTCCAGCCCGCTGGTCGGCGTGACCGTCACATGGGTGCGCGGCGGCAGCATCTGCGCCGGATGGATCGCCGTCGACTCGTCCATCGAGACGATGCGGAAGGCCTGGTAGCCCTTGGAGCGCTGCACGCACTCCACCACCAGGCGAGCACCTTCATAGGCGGTCTGGTAGCCGTCGCGCCTGAGCACCGTGACGTGCAGCAGCACGTCCGGCCAGCCATTGTCGGGAACGATGAAACCGTATCCCTTCGAGGCGTCGAACCATTTGATGACACCGCTGATTTCGACGAGGTTCTCGCCAAGACCGGTCATCGCATCGATTGCCGAGTCGCGCGCGACGCCGGTTTGATATTCCGCCCCGAGCCGGGTTGGTGTCGATACACCAACGACCGGCACCCCAAGCTTCTTGGACTCAAATCCGTCCGACCCCATAACCCCGGACCTCACATATGAATTGTGAGCCGCCACCCCTGCAACGGCGCCCTCATACACGTGCTCACCACCTATACCCACGATGAGTCACGCGAATCTCTCGAATCAAAGATAACATTCCCTCGTGCCGCGCATAGATAAAAATCGGTTTCAGTGAGGCATATGAACAGAGATGCCGACAAAAATGCATCAATTTCCGTTCAATTACGGACGAACGATCCGAGTACTTCGCCGATGTCGTGGTGGATAACGAGGTCTGCAACGTCGTCCTGATCGGTCGGTTCCCGGTTGATGATCACGAGTTGCGCGCCAGCCCGCTTTGCCATCAATGGAAAGCCCGCGGCCGGCCACACAACCAGCGATGAGCCGATCGCGACGAACAGATCGCAGTGCTGCGCGAGTTCGCTGGCACGCTGCATTTCATGCTCGGGCATCGACTGACCAAAGGATACCGTCGCGGTCTTCACCGGCTCCGCGCATTCGGGGCAATCCGGCGCGGCACCGTCGGCCTCGAAGCGCTCGCGCACCCAGTTGAGCTCATAGCGCTGCCCGCATCCGATGCATCGCGCGTAGGTGGTGTTGCCGTGCAGCTCGATGACGTGATCCGGGGCGAAACCGGAGTCCTGGTGCAGGTTGTCGATGTTCTGAGTGATGACGGCCGGAATTTTCCCCGCACGGTAGAGCGACGAAAGCGCCAGGTGGCCGCGGCCGGGCCGCGCCGCGGCAAACGTCCCCTGCATCGCGAAGCGCCGCCGCCAAGCCTCGTCCCGCGCCTCCTGGCTGGCGACGAATTCGTCGAAATGGATCGGCCGGTTGCGCGTCCATAGACCGCCGGGAGAACGGAAATCCGGAATGCCCGTCTCGGTCGATATTCCAGCACCGGTGAAGGGGACGATCACCCGCGCCGCAGCGATCATGTCTCCCAGGCGGTTCACCCCGTCGTGCAGATCGGATGCAATCATCAGCGGCGGTCCCGAACCATGAAACCTCGCATCATCATTGTCCTCCCTTCATAGCACGGCAAGCTGGCCCCCGCCTCTGAGCGTGTCCGGCTCGGCTGCGTCGTTGCGCCACTCCGCATCCACCGGAACCGGTCGTGAACGACGCAACTGCAAGCAAAGCGAGTCAGATTGTTTCGTGTCTACCGGAAGACGTTGGCGTTGCTCGCCTTCCGTCCCCAGCAAAACGCGCGAGCCGCCTGCAGCCGGGGCCGACCGTCCGCAATCACGCCCCAATCGGACATCCACATCGCGCCAGCGATTCGCCAGGAAGTTTGTCACGCGTCTCAGGGCGAGGCTCGCCGGATAGCGACCGGAGCAGAGAGGATCCGTGAGGCAGAACGAGACGCAGGACGACCGCCGCGCGAAGGAGCGCGCCGACATCACCGCAAGGATTGCACGGTTCAAGTCGACCCAGGAGAAGTTCGCGCGCGAACGCGAGGAATATGCCCGCTTGGCGTGGAAGAAGGCGCAGCGCGGCGAGGCCGCGGAATAGCAGGGATGAAAGAAGAGCCCGGAGGCTTTCGCCATCCGGGCTCGCCTTGTCACGACTGGCGCTTACCAGTGATGACGCCAGTGGTGGTAGCGATGATAGTACGGTCCGCCGTAATAGGCATACGGCCCGGGCGCGTAGACGTAACGCGGGCCGTAGTCGTAGTAGTCGTAGCCCGGACCATAGTAATACGGGTGCGAGGCTGCGATCGCGCCGGCAGTCAACGCTCCCGCCGCGAGGCCGAATGCGAGACCCGGGCCGATGCCGCGCGCCTGTGCCGGTGCGGGTGCCGCCAGTGCGGTGATGGCGACGGCGCCCGCGGTCGCCAGAACAGCCAATGTCTTTCTCATGATCGAATGTCCTCCAATTCCCATGCGTCCAAACAACGCAGATGCGGGGGAGTTGGTTGCAGGCCGGCTCACCGCCGCGCGCGTTGGAACCGTGACCGTCGCCACACGTTCACCGCCATGAGGGAAATCCCCGATGGCATCCTGGCTGGAACTTCTGTTCAACATCATCGGCTATGGCGGATTCGTCGTGCTTGCGTCTTGTCATCCCAGGACCGAGGCGGCCGGTGCGGCGCCTGAAATAGCTGCGGACGACGGAGCGGATCTGACCGGCGAGCGCCGCTGAAGCCGAGCTTTGCGGGCGAGCGCCGCGCCTTCATCCACAGCGGATCCAACGCTTATCCACAGCTCCTCGGCTGGGCTCTTCGGATCGCGGATCAACGGCTTGCCGCGCCATATCCACCGGCTTCTCCCCAGCGCGCGCGACGGCGCTCCCGCGCAGGCCGGAGGGCGTACGGGCCGGTCAATCTTCCCGCAAAGACCTTTGAACCTTCCTGCGCCTCCCAGAGACACATCAGTACTGGGGATTTCAGGGCCCAGTTTCGAGGGTGGCGCCACGCGACGAAGATATTCCGTCGCGCTGGCGCTGCTGTCGTTTTTCGGGCCCCCGCGGTGCCAACCTTCGCGGTCCGGGGACGTCGGCGCTTCGGCGACCGCAACACTCAGCCGCGCTGCAACCACACAGCCCGCAACGAAAAAGGCCTCCTTTTCAGGAGGCCTTTGACGTGATCACGACCGTGACTGACGGTCAGATCAGGCAACCGCGTCCTTGGCGGCCTTGACCGGGCGGGCGCGCACGATCTTGCGGGCCGGCTTGGCCTTGAACATCATCTCTTCGCCGGTGAAGGGGTTGGTGCCCTTGCGCGCCTTCACGGCGGGCTTCTTGACGACGACGAACTTGGCGAAGCCCGGCACCAGGAACACGCCGTTCTTCTTCAGCTCCTTGTGGCCGACGTCGGTGAGCGTCTCCATGACGTTCTTGACGTCGCGCTTGGACAGCTCGGTCGAGGTCGCAATCTTCTCGATCAGTTGCGACTTGGAAAGTTGGGTAGCCATCGTATCTCCTTGTGATTGATACCGGTGAATGACGTGACGACTGCGCGGCTATCAGCGCATTGCTGCGCAGACTGGTCGGGGCTTTCTGGCTGCATTGCACAGCCGGGACTTCAGTCGTCTAGTGGCGTATCACCCCGCGATTTTCGGGATTCTCCTGCATTTCAAGGGGCCCCGAAGCACCCACAGCGGCGCCAAAATTCCAACGGAGCGCGCAGAAGTCAAGCTGCGATGGCGATCGAACGGAGCAAGCGATTCATTTTCCCCTATATTTCCAGGCATTTTCGACGGTCCTGCGTGATTTTGGCCGCACATTGCAGGGGAAACATGCTGAAATCCCTGCATGCGGTCGCATCGCGCTCGTTCATCCATGCCGCGAATCACTGCCAAAACAGCGATTCGCTGGCATACGGAGGCGCTCTCGCAACACCGCGCAGCCCCGTCGAATGCGTCGTCGCGCGCACCGCACATCCGAGCGAGCCGGCGCCGCCGCAGCATCAGGCTCGATACACGGGCGGGCGAATTGCTGCTATGGGTCGGCGTCCGCAGGCGGCCGTTGACCATCCGCTTCGAGTTCAGGGAGAGAAGACACGATGCGTTATCTCCACACCATGCTGCGCGTGCGCAATCTCGACGCCGCGCTCAAATTCTATTCCGATGCGCTCGGCCTCAAGGAGGTGCGCCGGATCGACAACGACAAGGGTCGCTTCACACTGGTGTTTCTCTGCGCACCCGAAGATGAATACCTGCTGAAGAGCCTGCCGCCGACGCGTGGCGCCCCGCTGGTCGAGCTCACCTACAATTGGGACGAGGAGAGCTATGGCGAGGACCGCTTCTTCGGCCATCTCGCCTATGAGGTCGACGACATCTACGCCACCTGCGACCGGCTGATGAAGCTCGGCATCACCATCAACCGGCCGCCGCGCGACGGCAACATGGCCTTCATCCGCTCGCCCGATCTGCACTCGATCGAGCTGTTGCAGAAGGGCGAGCCGAAGGCGCCGGCCGAGCCCTGGCTGTCGATGCCGAACACCGGACATTGGTGAGTCATTCGCCTTCATGATCCAGCCGGAACATCGTGGCCACCCTCGCGTTGTCGCTCCGATTGATGGAGAGGATACGAGGAGGCCGAGATGGGTCGAGGACTTCTATTGTGGTTGTTGGGCGTGCCGATTCCGGTGATCATTCTGCTCTGGCTGTTCTTCGGCCACTGATCGCCGCGAACGATGCGTTCGTCGGAAAAGCCCCGCTTCGAGCGGGGCTTTTTGCGTAACATGGGCTAATGATGACGCTCGCCCAGAGAGGAGCCGAACGTGTCCGCCGACGACAGACTGACGATCTGGGGCCGCCCCAATTCGGTGAACGTGCAGAAGGTGCTGTGGTGTCTCGCCGAGCTCGATGTCGCTTATGACCGTATCGACGCGGGCATGCAGTACGGCCGCAACAACGAGGCGGACTATCTCGCAATGAATCCGAACGGCCGCATCCCGACGCTGGTCGATGGCGATTTCGTGCTGTGGGAGAGCAACGCGATCATGCGCTATCTCTGCCTCGCTTATGGCGACGGCACGCCGCTTTATCCAACGACGCCACAGCACCGCGCCGCGGTGGAGCGCTGGCTGGACTGGACGCTGTCGACGGTGCAGCCGATCGAGCGTCCGCTGTTCTGGGGCTTGGTGCGAACGCCGCCGGAGCAGCGCGACATGGCCGCCTTGCAGAAGGCGGCTGACGACGCCGCGGCGATGTGGCGCATCCTCGACGCGCATCTGACCACGCGCAGCCACGTCGAGGCCGAGCATTTCACGCTCGCCGACATTGCGCTTGGCGCCTATGCCCGGCGCTGGTTCGGAGTCGAAGGTGTCGTCAAGCCGAAGCTGCCGAGCCTCGCGCGCTGGTACGGACAGATCGCGCAACGCCCGGCCTTCATCCGCCACATCGCGCCGCCGCTGTCGTGAGCACCTCAGCGGCTGGTCGAGGTGCCCATCTCGACGCGCAGGGCGCCGCCGACCTTCACGCAGGTATCGGTTCCCTCGACGCGTACGAAGTTGGCGCCGTAGGACGCGCAGGGATTGCTGGTGGCGGCGCCTGAACGGGATGCGGCCTTATTCGGTCCAGCCGCCTTCGGCCCGGGAAGCGATGGCGCAAGAAGCGACGACCCCGGCGAGCCGGCGGCTGCCACGGTCACGGCGGCGAGCACCGCGAGGGCGCCCAGGATGAGAGACCGACACATTCCGCTTGTTAGCGCGTCTGCCGCGGCGAAGCGACACCGGCCGTCTATTTGCCGATGAACTTGACGCCGACCGAGGCGCCGCGGCGCCACACCACCTGGCACTGGCGGCCCGTTCTTGCGTCGCGCGCGAAGGCGAGCCGGATGGTCGCCGGCAGCGCCGCCGCGTCCTGCAGGGTCAGCTTGGCGCCGGCGCTGGAAATGTCCTGAACCAGGCAATGGCGCACGGCGAACCCGCCATCCAGCGTGATCCACGCCGGCTGCTTCATCGATTTGCGGGCTTCCCGCTTCTTGGGCGCGGCCATCATCCTGCTCCTGCTCGCCCGTTGCAGTACGGCAAGGACCCTAATGGACGGTTGACCGGACCCCGACTGCGCGTGCGATTCATCGCTGCAGAACCTCGCGCCGACCGCGTCTCGGCGCAAACCGTCCGTTTCAAGATCGAAGATGGAAGGAATGCCGGCGCGGAGTGGCGCTCCCTAGCGGAATCGAACCGCTCTCTCCACCGTGAAAGGGTGGCGTCCTGACCGATAGACGAAGGGAGCAATACGCACGATGCCAGAGGGCACGAGGCCCCGGTGCCATCGCCGCTTGCACGTTTCGGTAAAACCTTCAGCAAATCAGCAGCTTGAGGCGATGATCTGCGAGGTCGGCTGAACCACCGACGGTGATTCCGTGCCGCGCGCCGAACGTATAGAGGCGTTTCGCCGGCCGGGCAAGCCACCCCGTGGCGGTGTTTCCGGTCTCTTCCCGCGTGCTCAACGGGCCGCAAACAGCGGAGCGATACCGTCCGTGTCGATGTAGACCACGCCGTCCTCGACCTTGACCGGATATTGCGCCAGCGCGCTCTCCGGCGGGTGGAGCGGCGTACCGGTGAAAGCATCCCACGTCCAATTGTGCACGGGGCAACTGAGCACGCGGCCGTCGAAGCCGGCCTCCTCCATCGGCGCCGCCGTGTGCGGGCAGACGCCCTGGAACGCTTTGAGCTCGCCATTGTCGGGCCAGGCAAGGATGACGAGCTGGGCGTCGGCGATGACGAGGCGCATGCCGCCTTCGTCGATGGTGTCGGCCTTGCAGACGCGGGTGAACATTCGCTGGCCTCATGCTCCATTGCGACCATCGCAATCGAAGGACCACGAGCAAAACTCGTTCCGCGGACCGCGCTGTGCCCGCGAGCCCGACAAGACCAAGCCTGACAAGACCATGGCACCCTTCTTGCTGCCTTTCCCGGCATCTCTCGTCGAACGAGCCATCGTGTCGCAAAGGCGACAGACCGCTCGGCGGCGAGTTGCGGCGGAGTGCGACATGACCGACATGACCGAGCTGAGAACACGCAAGGAGCCGCTCAATCTCGCCATCGTGCATGTCGATCCCGACGCCTTCATCGCCAACCTCATGGCTTGGCTCGAGATCACCGCCTTCATCAAGGCGCAGCGCGCCGGCGAGGCCGTGGTGCCTGCCGACGGCAAGACACCCGCATTGTCGGCGGCGCAATTGCAGAACGGCGGCGTCCACGAGGTCGGCAACGACGCGCTGTTCGCCTTCGCGATGACGGCGTCGCTGAAGGGCGACAAGGCCGCGGTCGACAAGGTCGAGACCGCCTTGCTCGACGGCATGGGCAAGGATTTTCCCGGCTCGTTCGCGCTGTGGCACTTCCGCGCCACGATCGATGCGCCGACCACGCTCGACGATTTCGTCGGCCAGGCCGGCAAGAAGATGCTGACAGGCGATCTGCCGCCACCGCCGCTGCGCGCCAAGGAATATTGGAGCGCCGGACTGCGCTTCTTCGAGAAGGCGCGCAAGTCGAACTTCGTCCACGAGATCATGTATCCGCTGGCGAAATGGACGCGGGCGCGCTGGACCGAGACGGCGGAGAAAGGCGTCGCCTTTCTGCATCACATCGAGGACAACGTCCCGGTGCTGCGCGAGGTGCTGGAGGAGCCGCGCAACGACCAGGCCTTCATCGCCAATGTCCTGCTGAAGCTCGCGCCTGCCGTCGATATGGAGTTGAACGAGGAATATCAGGGCTTCCTACGCTCGCTGGCGCGGCGCAACTGACGCAAGGGTGCGGTGTCAATTCCAGCTGACCCGCCCACGCAAAAAGGCCGGCGGGCGTTACGCCGCCGGCCTCTTGTCGCGACTGCCGGCTCCGGCCGTCCGGTTCCGTCGCATTCCTGGGGTATGCGAACAGGGTCGCGCGATCTGGTTAATGATAGGTTAACGCACGTATACCGGAATAACCACGATCATGAACTACAACCATGATCCGGGGTTTGCGTTCCGGCCATGAACCAGCGCGGGGACCATCGAGCGGCGAGATCGGACAAGACCTTCAGCTCAGTTGCAAGGCGCGCTTCGTCTCCCGGCGCAGCGCCTGCTCCTGGCAGCCCGACAGCCGGACGAGTTCCTGGGGATACATGTCATAGCCGTGGCTGCCAAAGGCACTCTGCTGCGCCATCGGGACCTGCGCAGGCGTTCGGGCCGCATCTGCCCCTGCCCCTGCCCCTGCATTCGACGAACCTCGGACCGGATCGAGCCCAGTGTTCAAAGCGGCCATAGCCAGCTCCGCGAAAGAGTGCCTGCCCCCACTGGAACTATAGTCCACCGGTCGCGGGGCGCAATTGGGCAAAACGCCATCAGCCGGCGGTGGCGCGCGCCTGCTCCGCCTCCTGTTCCCAGCGCAGGATGGTCCGCTCGAGATTGTGGAATTTCTCGGCGACGTCGCCGTCGAACAGCGGGTCCTTGCGGTCCGACATGCGGGCGTCGATATCGGCCCAATCCTCCGCCTGAAGGGCGCGCAGCGCCGCGGGAAACAGCAGGGTCTCCTCCTTGCGCAGATGCTCGCGTTGGCTGTCGATGAACTCATGCACGGCGGCGTGGAAGCTCTCGCGCAGGATCTCCTGGTCCGACAGCACCGCGTTCACGGCGTCGGCAAAGCCGCGCAGCCGCTGCGCCTCGGTCTCGTGCTCGTCGTCGACGTCGCCATAGGCTGCGGCCGCGGCAGGGTCGCGTTCGCGCAGCTTGCCGAAGATCATCTCCTCCTTGGGATGATGACAGCGCTGCGGATAGTCCTCGAAATAGGCGATGATGCTCTGCAGGATGTCGTAGTCCGGCCGCCGATTGTGATCGAACAGCTCCAATTCGTGCTCGAGCACCGAGAGAAGCTTCTCGAGATTCTCGTGCTCCTGCAGCAGCGCTTCGATGATCCTTGCCATGGCCGCCCTCGCCTGTGCGCCGGCTGGGCCTTGCCGAACCGGCATTTTCCCTGAACGCAACAGACTACGCCCGCGCGAGCGCGGGCGGCATTGCGGCAGATCAAACTGACAGACCGATGTGACAGGTCAGCGGAAACGGCTCACTCAGCGGCCAGCGCCTGCGGCGCCCGCGCAAGGCCGAGCCGATCCCAGACGTCGACCAGCGCCTCGGCCAGGGCGTCGATCAGGCCGTCATCATGGTAAGGCGATGGCGTGATGCGCAGCCGCTCCAGGCCGCGCGGCACGGTCGGATAGTTGATCGGCTGTATGTAGATGCCGTGCTCGGACAACAGCAGGTCGGACGCCGTCTTGCACTTCTCGGGATCGCCGACATGCACCGGCACGATGTGGGTGTCGGACGGCATGACCGGCAGCCCGGAGGCGTTCAGCACGGCCTTGAGCCGCGCCGCCCGGTCCTGGTGCCGGTCACGCTCCCACTGCGAGGTCTTGAGATGGCGGATCGCGGCGGTCGCGGCGGCGCAAACCGGCGGCGGCAAGGCGGTGGTGAAGATGAAGCCCGGCGCATAGGAGCGGACGGCGTCGATCAGATTGGCATTGGCGGCAATGTAGCCGCCGAGGCAGCCGAAGGCCTTGGCGAGCGTGCCCTCGAGGATGTCGATGCGGGCCATCACGCCGTCGCGCTCGGCGATGCCGCCGCCGCGCGGGCCGTACATGCCGACCGCATGGACCTCGTCGACGTATGTGAGCGCGCCATAACGCTCGGCGAGATCGCAGATCCGGTGCAAGGGCGCGACATCCCCATCCATCGAATACAGGCTCTCGCAGACGATCAGCTTGGGACGGTCGGGATCGGCCGCCCGCAGCAGCTCTTCGAGATGGGCGAGGTCGTTGTGCCGCCAGACCTGCTTCTCGCTCCCGGCCTTGCGGACGCCCTCGATCATCGAATTGTGGTTGAGCGCGTCCGACAGCAGCAGGCAGTTCGGCAGCAGTTTCGCGATGGTCGAGATGCCGGTCTCGTTGGAGACGTAGCCCGAGGTGAACACCAGAGCCGCTTCCTTGCCGTGGAGATCGGCAAGCTCGCGCTCGAGCTCGATCAGCGGATGGTTGGTGCCGGCGATGTTGCGGGTGCCGCCGGCGCCGGTGCCCATGCGCGCGGCAACGTCGACCATGGCGCCGATCACCTTCGGATGCTGGCCCATGCCAAGATAGTCATTGGAGCACCAGATCACGACATCCTTCGGCCCCTCCGGCGAATGCCAGATCGCGCGGGGGAAGCGGCCGGCGAGGCGCTCCAGATCGGCGAAGACGCGATAGCGCCGTTCCTGGTGCAACTGGTCGAGGGCACGGTCGAAATAGCTGTCGTAGTTCATCACCTGATCCGTCCTTCCCCTGCTCGCGTCCCGAACCTGCGTTCCGGCGCGCCCTTGGAGGCCTGTTCGGGGTCGGACCAAAGCGCAATCCGTCGCGTCCTTCGTTGATCCAGATCAGGGATCGCGCACGATGCCGGGCATCCGGATGCCGCTCGCCGCGGTCCGCGACGCCCCCGGAGGCGTTCAGGCGCGCAGCGGGTTCTCCGCATCGGCAACCTCGAGCCGCAGCGGCGCACCGGTGTCGAGGAAGGCGGACAGAGCTGCCTCGTACGGCGCGGGGTCGAGACCGCGCGCGAAGAGCCATTGCGGCTCGTAATAGGTTTGGCGATAGCGCTCCCCGGAATCGCAGATCAGGGTGACCAGTGAGCCGCTCTGTCCATCCTGCCGCATCTCGGCCGCCAGCCGGCACAGCGCCAGGAAGTTGGTCCCGGTCGAGCCGCCGACCGGCCGGCGCAGCCGCCGCGTCAGGACGTTCATCGCCGCGACCGAGGCGGCATCCGGCACCTTCATCATGCGATCCACGACCCCCGGCACGAAGGATGGCTCGCAGCGCGGACGGCCGACGCCCTCGATCAGCGACGGCCGTTCGCACGTCCGGGCGCTGTCGCCGTTGCAGAAGGCGTCGAAGAAGGCCGAATGCTCGACATCGGCGACGCACAGCCGCGTCGGGTGCCGGCGGTAGCGCAGATAGCGGCCGATCGTCGCCGACGTGCCGCCGGTGCCCGCGCCCATCACGATCCATTCCGGGAGCGGACGGCGCTCGCCCTGCAACTGGTTGAAGATCGACTCGGCGATGTTGTTGTTGCCGCGCCAGTCGGTAGCGCGCTCGGCGAAGGTGAACTGGTCCATGTAATGGCCGCCGAGCCGGCTCGCGAGCGCGGCCGCCTCGGCATAGAGAAACCGGCCGTCATCGATGAGATGGCAATTGCCGCCGTAATGCGTGATCGCGGCGATCTTCTCTTCCGAGGTGGTGCGCGGCATCACCGCGTAGAACGGCACGCTGATCATCTGCGCGAAATAGGCTTCCGATACCGCTGTCGACCCGGAGGAGGCCTCGACCACGGGCGTGCCTTCCCGGATGTGGCCGTTGCAAAGCGCATAGAGAAACAGCGATCGGGCCAGCCGATGCTTGAGGCTCCCGGTCGGGTGGGTCGATTCGTCCTTCAGGTAGATGTCGATGCCGGCGAGCGCGGGCACGATCAGCCGGATCAAGTGCGTGTCGGCGGTCCGGCACTGGTCGGCCTCGATGGCCGCCACGGCGTCGTCGACCCAGCCACGGCGATAGCGTGGACCACAGGCTCTGTCGGAAGCTGACCAAGACGGCGAATTCATCGCGGCAACCGACCATGATCCCTTTGCCGCATCAAGCCCGCCCGGCCGCCCATGCCGAGCAAGCTGGGGGCAAATGGCAGTTCGGCGCCGGCTGCCGCGCCTTGGCACCGCAACGGAGCGAAAGGGCTTCGCGTTTGCGCCAGCGAAAAACGCTCGCATCGCTTGCAACTCATGGAATGCACGCGCGAATTTCGGAAGAATTTTTGAATGACGGCGAGAATGGTCAAATATTTGCACGCTTTTGCGGCCAAGCTGGGCATCATCGAATGGCACGACCGAGTCGAGCCTGCATCACGGGCGACCCAAGCCTGCTCCGAGGGGCACCATGAGAGTTCTTTCGATTGTTCTGGTTGCGTGCGCGATCAGTCAGGCCGCTTTCGCTGAAGGTCTGGAATGCCGGCGTGTGGCCGACCCGACACCACGATTGAGCTGCGTGGAAACGCCGACGACCGCCCAGGCGCCAACCACCTCCCGCACCGACGCCTGGACCCCGGTCGAACCGCGCCAGGAGGCCCCGGTGCGCGGCGGCGATGCGACGGCGCCGAGAGCCTCCCGGCCCCGTTGAGACCAGCCGGGCGGCAGCCGACGGCGGCTGCACTCGGCCCTGCAGCGGTCCCTCCCCCAATCGAGCCCCCGGACGGGGTTCTTTCCCTTGAAGAGCGGCTCATTCTGCCGACATGTAGATCTTGCCGTGCGGCCACGGACCGATGTCAAATCCATTCTCCGCGCGGGTGGTGGAGGGTCGGTTCGGCCCCGCCGCATTGGATGATCGGAGACCATGGCTTACTTGCCATCGCAAATGAACCTTCTCGAAGCCCTCGCGACCGTGATCGGCACCGCCGCGATCGCGCCCGCGCTGCTGATCCTCTGGCTGGTGGTCGCCGCCGGTGACAATTCAGGCCCTCCGCTCAAGATCTGGACCGCCTTCCTGCTCGGGGCAGCCAGCGTGCTCCTGCTCGGCATTATCAGGACGCCGTTCCAGCATGTCGGGCTGACATTGGAGAATCCCTGGATCGCCCAGGCGGTCCGGGCCCTTTTTGGCGTCGCCTTGCCGGAAGAGCTCGCCAAGGTCGCGGTGATCGCCGCGCTGTGGTCGCGGCGCCGGCAGGTCGGCAATGCCATGGACACGGTATTCTACGGTGCCGCCGTCGGGCTCGGCTTCGCGGCTTACGAGAACCTGGCTTATCTCGTCCAGCATGCCGAGATGTGGCGCTCGCTGGCGGTGCTGCGCAGCGTGCTCACCGTGCCGTTTCATGGCGCGCTCGGCATCATTGCCGGTGCCTATCTCGCGATCGCCCGCACCAGTACGGCGCTTGGCGCCAACCGCCACAATCGCGAAGGGGCGCGGCTGTCGAGCTGGGCGCTGGTGCTGGCCGCACCCGTGATGCTGCATGCGGCCTTCGACTATCCATTGCTGTTGCTGCAGCGGGCATCGACCCTCGACACCGCCGCGCGCCTCTGGCTCGGCGGCATCAGCGTGCTGATCGGGTTCTCGTCGATCGCCCTTGCCGTGCGGCTGGTGCGCCGGGTCACCCATCACCACACGCCGCGCACCGAGGTGGCGCGGGCAAGGCTGAGCCAGCTGCGCAGGATGTGGGCGCTGCTCCTGCTCGGCGGCGCCGCCGGCTTCGTCGGGCTCGGATTCGTGCTGACCTCCATCCGGCATTGGCTGCTCAACCCTGACCGCAATGTCGCCGCGGTTCTGGTTCCCCTCGGTCTCACCGCGATCATCGTCGGGATGGCCCTTCTGATTGTCACAACGACGATCTATGTTTTCGGTCGCAACCGGATTCGGACGACGGCATAATCCCGGCATCGCGGGGCCGGCAGAGCAACCAAATGCGCATTGCGCGCTTGTCCGGGCCGCAGGTCCTCACCATGTGCGTGGGCAGGCGGCCGCGGCGTTAAGCGCGTGAGCTTGCCCGGAGTGACGATCATGACCCTTCCCCAGGATACGATTCCGCCCGAGCTCGAGCGCATGAAGTCGCAGATGGGCGCAGCCGTGCGCGCGCATTGGAAGGCCTTCCTGATCGAGGGCATCCTGCTCGCCGTTCTCGGCCTGCTCGCGATGATCCTCACCCCGCTGGCAAGCCTCGCGGTCACGATCTTCCTCGGCTGGATGTTCCTGATCTCGGGCATCGCGGGACTCGCGCTCACCTTCTGGGCCCGCGGCATGCCCGGCTTCTGGTGGTCGCTGTTGTCGGCAGTGCTCGCCATCGTCGCCGGAGTCATCCTGGTGGCGCAGCCGGTCCAGGGGACGGTGACGCTAACGATCGTGATCGGCGTCTATTTTCTCGCAGAAGGCGTCGCCACCATCATGTATGCGCTGGAGCACCGCCGCGAGCTGTCCGGGCGCTGGTCGTGGCTGGCAATCTCGGGCGTGGTCGACATCGCGATCGCCGGCATCATCATTTCCGGTCTGCCCGGCACGGCGTTGTGGGCGATCGGTCTGCTGGTCGGCATCAACCTGCTGTTCGGCGGGCTGTCGATGATCGGCATGGCGCTCGCCGCGCGCAACGGTTGACGCCGGAGGGCTCGATTTTCGGGATGACAAGCGGCCGCGCGGCCGCTATAGGATGGGCATGATCAACGCCGCCACCAGCTTTTATTGGTACTTTAGCTACGACAGCTCGCTGGCGGCGGGAGGATCGCGCTCAATCTGACACATTGCAGCAAGATATCCGAACGAGCCGCCAGACCTGGCGGCTTTTTTATTGCCGGCAGGTGCCCACCCAAGAGACCCAGGAGCCCGCCGTGCTGAGCACCACAGACGATCTTCGTATCAAGGAAATCAAGGAATTGAGCCTGCCGGCGGAGGTGATGGGTGAAATCCCCCGCACCCTCACCGCCACCCGTGTGGTGATGGCCGCCCGCAATGCGATCCATGCCATCCTGACCGGCAGCGACGACCGCCTGCTGGTCATCGTCGGCCCCTGCTCCATCCACGATCCCGACGCGGCGGTCGACTACGCCGGCCGCCTCGCCGCCTTGCGCGAGCGCCTCGCCGACCGCCTCGAAATCGTGATGCGGGTCTATTTCGAGAAGCCGCGCACGACCGTCGGCTGGAAAGGCCTGATCAACGATCCCGGCCTCGACAATTCCTTCGACATCAACAAGGGCCTGCGGCTCGCGCGCAGCGTGCTGTCCGCCGTCAACAATCTCGGCCTGCCGGCGGGATGCGAATTCCTCGACATGACGACGCCGCAGTACATCGCCGACCTCGTCGCCTGGGCCGCGATCGGCGCGCGCACCACCGAGAGCCAGATCCACCGCGAGCTGGCCTCCGGCCTGTCGTGCCCAGTCGGCTTCAAGAACGGCACCGACGGCAACATCCGTATCGCCGCTGATGCGGTCAAATCCGCGGCCCACCCGCACCATTTCATGGCGGTGACCAAGGGTGGCCGTTCGGGCATCGCGGCCACGACCGGCAACGAGGACTGCCACATCATCCTGCGCGGCGGCAGCGGCCCCAATTACGACGCCGCCCATGTCGAGCAGGCCGCGGCCGAGCTGATCAAGTCCGGACTGCCGGCGCGGCTGATGATCGACACCAGCCATGCTAATTCGAGCAAGAAGCCGGAGAACCAGCCGCTGGTCGCCGCCGACGTCGGCCGCCAGCTCGCCGCAGGCGAGCAGCGCATCATGGGCGTGATGATCGAGAGTCACCTCATCGCGGGACGCCAGGACGTCAAGCCGGGCGTGGCGCTGACCTACGGCCAGAGCATCACCGACGGCTGTATCGGCTGGGACACGACGGTGGAGGTGCTGGAGCAGCTCGCCGAAGCCGTCGCCGCCCGGCGTGCGGCGCTTCGCAACTCCCCGCGTGAGCGCTCGGCGTAACACTCACGACCGATCAAGCGGCGCGCGTCGGGCGCGCCGCAGATCGCGCTCAGCAGCCGCGGCAGATGCCCTTGATCTTGCGATCGAGCTCGCGGTCTTCCTTGGTCGTGCCGCTCATCGAATTGTCCTCAGCCTGCTCGGCCTTCGGCAGGTCGCTGGGGCGCACCTGACGATGGCCGACCGGCGCCTGCGGCGGCATGCCGCTCTTCGATCCGGTGCCGGCGGAGGAGCCGCTGCCGCTCTGCGCCAGCGCGATGCCATCGGTGACGGCCATCAGGAGCCCCATCGCGATCGCAAATTTCTTCATGTTGCTCCTCCGTGTCAGCGGAATCGGCAGGACACTTCATCCCGCGGCGGGCGGATAGAGGTGCGCCTCACCGCAATAGTCAATCACACGATAGCGCGTTTGCGCAGCTGCCGCATGATCCTGCTCAACAGTTTCATCCGCAGTGAGGTATTGCGGCCCCACCGGCGCCTTGCCGTAGCCGCCGGGGATGTCGAGCACGTAGTCGGGCTGGCACAGGCCGGACACCCGGCCGCGTAGCGTTCGAATCAGCGCCTGCCCTTGCGCCAGCGTGGTGCGCAGATGCGCCGTGCCCGGCGCGAGGTCGCCATGGTGCAGGTAATACGGCTTGATGCGGGTCTCGACGAAGCCGCGCATCAGCGCCTCCAGGGTCGCCGCGTCATCATTGACGCCGCGCAGCAGCACCGACTGGCTGACCATGGGAATGCCGGCATCGATCAGCCGCGCGCAGGCCGCGCGCACCGGCGGACTCAATTCGCGCGGATGATTGGCATGCAGCGCGATCCAGGTCGTTGCGCCCGGCGCCTTCAGCGCGTCAACCAGCGCCGGCGTGATGCGCTGGGGATCGGCGACCGGCAAACGGGTGTGGATACGGACGATCCTGACGTGATCGATGCCGGCGAGATCGGCCATGATCTCCTTCAGCCGCCGCGGCGACAGCATCAGCGGATCGCCGCCGGTGAGGATCACCTCCCAGATCTCGTCATGTGCGCGGATGTAGTCGAGCGCCGCGCGATAGGCCTCCTCCGACAGCGCATTGTCCTTGCCGGGCCCGACCATCTCGCGACGGAAGCAGAAGCGGCAATAGACCGCGCAGACATGCACCAGCTTGAGCAGCACCCGATCGGGATAGCGGTGCACGATGCCCGGCACCGGCGCATGCGAATCGTCGCCGATCGGATCGCCGCGCTCGCCAGGCGCGGCCTTCAGCTCATCCGTGCTGGGCACGAACTGGCGCGCAATCGGATCATTCGGATCGTCGACGTCGATCAGGTCGGCGAGATGCGTCGTCACCGCCACGGCATAGCGCTGCGCCACGCGCGCCAGCGCCGGCTGGTCCGCCGCGTCAGCCAAGCCCTGCGCGACGAGATCCTCGGCGCTGCGCAACGTGGTCGGACGTTCGATCCTGTTCATCGCTCACCTGCCGGCGGCGTCCACACCACCTGATCGATCCTGGTGGCGCCGGCCGCCAGCATCACCAGGCGGTCGAAGCCGAGCGCCACGCCGCTCGCCTGCGGCATCGCGGCCACGGCGGCGAGGAAGTCCTCGTCGAGCGGATAGCGCTCGCCATAGCGGCGCTCCTTCTCGGCCATCTCCTGCTCGAAGCGGCGGCGCTGCTCGGCGGCGTCGGTGAGCTCGCCGAAGCCGTTGGCGAGCTCGACGCCGCAGGCATAGACCTCGAACCGCTCGGCGACGCGGGGGTCGGCCGCCACCCGCGCCAGCGCGGCCTCCGGCGCCGGATATTCATGGAGCACCGTGAGCCGACCCTGCCCGAGATGCGGCTCGACATGCTCGACCAGCACCTTGCTGAACAGGTCCGACCAGGTGTCGTCGTCGCTGATCCGGATCTTGCCGGCGGCGGCCTGGGCCAGCGCCCCACGGTCGCCCGCACCGTCGCGGATGGTCGCGAGCAGGTCGATCCCGGCATGGCGCGCGAACGCGCCGGCAACCGTCAGCAGCTCTGGCTCGGCGAAGGGATCAGCGGTGCGGCCACGGAAGGCGAACCGCCGGATTCCGGTCGCCTGAGCCGCATGGGCGATCACCACGACCGTGTCGGCCATGATCGCGTCGTAGGGCACCTCCGCCCGATACCATTCCAGCATGGTGAATTCCGGCAGGTGCAGGTCGCCGCGCTCGCGGTCGCGGAACACGCGGGCGAACTCGAAGATCCGCCGCTCCCCGGCCGCCAGCAGCTTCTTGCAGGCGAATTCCGGCGAGGTTCGAAAATACCGCCGGTGCCGGGTCCCGTCCGGCGCCGTCAGGTCGGTGCGCGGTGCGTGCAGATGGGTCTCGTTGCCCGGCGACACCTGCAGGATGCCGGTCTCGACCTCGGTAAACCCCTGCTCGTCGAACCAGGCCCGCAACGCCCTGGTGATGGCGGCCCGGGCGAGCAGGAACGGCCTGACATCGGCGTGCCGCTGCGGCGACCACCACGGCGAAGGCGCGGGCTCCCGGGACATCAGGAGGTCGTCCGTTCGGGCCGCAAAAGACTGGCAACCCCGGACAAAATCAGTATGTTGCCGCCCGAAACCGCATTCCGCGTCGCGTGGCGCCCCGGCTTGGTCCGGCGCCCCCTTTTCAGTGTCAGGAAAACAGCTTTGAAAGTCATCGCCAGCTCTATTCGCAAGGGTAACGTCATTGAGCAAGATGGAAAGCTCTATGTCGTCGTGACCGCCGAGAACATCCATCCCGGCAAGGGCACCCCGGTCAGCCAGATCGAAATGCGCCGAATCAGCGACGGCGTGAAGATCTCCGAGCGCTTCAAGACCACCGACCAGGTCGAGAAGGCGACGATCGAGGAGCGCAACTTCACGTACCTCTACGAGGATGCGGACGGCTTCCACTTCATGAACCCGGAGACCTACGACCAGGTCCAGGTGCCGAAGGACGTGGTCGGCAACCAGGCCGCCTATCTTCAGGAGAACATGACGGTCAAGCTGTCGATGCACGACGTGGTCCCGGTGGCGATCACGTTGCCGCAGCGCGTCACGCTCGAAGTGGTCGAGACCGAGCCGGTCACCAAGGGCCAGACCGCGTCGTCGTCCTACAAGCCGGCGGTGCTCTCCAACGGCGTTCGCACCGGCGTGCCGGCGCACATCACGGTCGGCACCCGCATCGTCGTCATGACCGAGGACGGCTCCTACTGCGAGCGCGCCAAGGACTGAGGCATCTCGAGGATCTGACGCCGGGGGGCGCGGGGGGATTTGGGGGCACGGGTCATCACACTCATCGCCGCCCTGGCGGCGATCATCACGCTGGCCGCGCCGTCCACGACGCGCGCGGCCGATGACTTTGCTCCGCTCGCCCTCACCATCAACCGCGCCGACTGGCGCGCGGCGCTGGACCAGCTCCGCTCCGAACTCAACGCGGCGCCCGAGGTCGCTGCCGACTTCGCTCTGTCCGCGCACCGGAGCAGCGTTTCGGCCGGCGATGCGCGGCGCAGGCCCGCGCTGATCCAGCTCAACGGCGTGACCTCGACCATCTTCACGGGGATCGGACGCAGTCCGGTCCCCGTTTTGCTGCCGTTCGACGCCGCGTCCTATCTTGCTGCGCGCCGCAGCGCCGCCATCGCGGCGCGCGATCTGCCGCGCTATCAGGCCGACTTCCAGACCGACCTGTTCGATGCCGGC
This sequence comes from Bradyrhizobium sp. SZCCHNS1050, assembly GCF_032484785.1. NCBI lineage: Bacteria > Pseudomonadati > Pseudomonadota > Alphaproteobacteria > Hyphomicrobiales > Nitrobacteraceae > Bradyrhizobium > Bradyrhizobium sp. SZCCHNS1050. The sequence goes on from NZ_JAUETR010000002.1 coordinate 619,357, forward strand.
CCGTCCGGCTACGACGCCGTGTTCTCGCTGCCGCCGGAGACGGCCTCCGGCCTGCCGCCGCGCGTCTTCGCAAAGCCGGTCGAGATCCAGATCACCGGCTCGCTCCTCACCTACGAGGTCGCCGATCCCGCCGGCGGCAAGGGCGAAGGCGTCAAGGCGCTGTCAGCGCAATATCCCGATCTGCGCCGCTTCATCCGCGAGGGCTATGTCCGCTACGCCTTCACGCGTTTCGGCGTGCCCTACGTGGTCTCGATCCAGTGCCTGGACAGCGCGCCGCGGCCGCGCCGGCTCGCCTGCCGCGAGGCCTATCCCATCGCCGAACGCTTTCTCAAGGCGCTCCGCATCGCCGGCGGGCAGCCGTCGCGAATCCCGCCGGAGATCGCGCCGCTCGCCGCCGAGCGCCCGCTCACGCTGGATGCCGATTTCACCTATCGGCCCGTTGGCGACATCGTCGCCAACAGCGGCGGACGCAGCCGGAGCGGGCGGGCCGACCGCACCGTCTATTCGCAGATCCGCTATCCGCTGGATGCGCCGGCCTATGTGCATTCGCAGTCGTTCGGCCGCCGGCGCGCGAGCGACAAATTCGACCAGCCATGGAGCCAGTATCCCTGGCGCGACAATTTCTGCGAGGCGCGCAGCTTCAACGTCGGGCAGTGCGCCAGCGGCTTCGGCCATCAGGGCCAGGATCTCAGGCCGGGCGCCTGCCCGGTGCGCCGCGACGGCGCGGACGGCTGCAACCCGTGGCGGCAGCGCGTGCTCGCCGTGCGCGACGGCGTCGTGATCCGCTCGACCCGGCAGCAGGCGGTGACGGTGCAGGTCAACAGCGGCACCGAGCACATCCGCTTCCGCTACATGCACATGAATCCAGCGGCGATGGATGCCGACGGCCTGCTCAACGGCCGCAGCCTTCGCGAGGGCGAGCCGATCGGCGTGGTCTCGAACTATCTCGACCATCCCAACGGCACCACGCGCCATCTGCATTTCGACGTCCAGTTGTTCACGCGCGACGGCTGGATCTGGGTCAATCCCTACGTGACGCTGATCACAGCCTATGAGCGCCTGATCGGCGGCCGCGGCCGCGAGGTCGGGCTGGAGGAGATCGCCGCGTCGCCGCCGTCGACCACCGGCGCACTCGGATCGTCACCGCTCGGACCAGCGGCCGACGCTGCCGCAGGGCGCGACCGGAACTGATCGCCGGCTGGCCCGGAACCGGGACCCACCGCTCCGGGTTGTCTGGTCAGGAGGATCGCAGATGATGACAGCCAACCCGCATCGCAGAGCCGGACCAGCGCTCGTTTCAACCGCGATTGCGCTGCTCTGCGTGGGCGCGCTGACGATGCTGGTGCGCGACCGCTGGCATCCGCCGGAAATCAAGTCCGCCGAGGCGGCACGGCATTCGATGACCGGCCAGGTCGCCCGCGCCGCCGGCGCGCGCGTGATGCCGACCGACCCCAGCCTCGCGGTCGAGCCGAAGCCGGAAGGTCCCCAGCGGGCGCAGCCGGCGAATCCGTTTTGAGCGCAGCCCCCTTGCTGATCAGTTCGAGCTGACTGCAAGCGGCATGTGTCTCTTGCAACTCCAAGGAGACGGCCAAGGAGCAAGAAGTCATGCCGACCACTTGTCCTCTTCGCGGCGGTGCTCCTCGGCGTTGAGACGATCCGCAATCTCTTGCGCCATCGCCTCGTTCTTCGTCGTTGCGATCGGCTTGCCGTCCTGGCGCTGCACGCGCTCCTTGTCGGCTTCCAGCGGAAAATCCTCCGGCTTGAGCGGTTCGTCCGTCCCGGTCATGCGCGCCTCCTCTGCCTCCCGCGTATAACCCGCCGGGCCGTGCTGCGGTTCCGGACAACTCACGAAGCCGCCCGCACCGGCCGCTCCGCCGGCGTCCAGCGGAAGGCGACGCCATAGCGATTCCAGAGATTGATCACGCCGATCGCCGACGTCAGGAACACCAGCTCCGTTTCCGAGAATTCGGCCCGGGCCTGAGCATAGACCTCGTCGCTGACGCCGCCCTGCAGCGTGGTCAGCGCCTCGGTGAACGCCAGCGCCGCGCGCTCGCGGGCCGAGAATTGCGGCGCCTCGCGCCACACCACGACAAGATTGATCTTGTCGGCGGACACGCCGAGCTTCTCGGCCAGCAGCACATGATGCTGCACGCAGAATGCGCAGCCGTTGATCTGCGACGCCCTGATCTTGACGAGTTCGAGCAACTGCTTGTCGAGGCCGGCCTTCGCCGCCTGCTGACTCACCGCAAGGATGGCGTCGTAAAGCTCCGGCGCCTGGCTCCGGAACGCGGTGTACTCGCTGCGCGCATGTGACATGTGTCTGTCTCTCATGTTATCAGATGTCTGACAACTTATCAGGGCTCTGATGATATGCGCAAGGCACCGGAATTGACGACCTCGCGAGCGTCGCGAAAGGCTGGCCCCGCGCGTCGGCCCAGGAGTCAAACCCGGACTCGACCCAGGACGGCGGCCCGCCCGCCATCGCCCGGCGAGGGCAAGCGCGGCGAGGACGGCTACCTTGCCTATCTGCTGCGCCAGGCGCAGGCCGCGGCGCGGTTGTCGCTCGACCGCGCGCTCATCGCGACCGGGCTGACCCATCCGCAATTCGTGGTGCTGACGATGCTGAAGGCCTATCCCGGGCTGTCCGGCGCCGACCTCGCCCGCGTCGCGCTGCTGACGCCGCAGACCGTCAACGTGATCATCGGCAATCTCGAACGCGACGGCGCCATCGAGCGGACGCCGCATCCCGTCCACGGTCGGATGCTGCGATGGAGCCTGACGCGCCGCGGGCTGGCGCTGCTGGCCAAGGCGCGCCGGCAGGCCACCATCATCGAGCGCAGGCTGGCCCGCGGCTTGAAACGGAGCGAGCTCGCGACCATCCGCCGCTGGCTGGCGCACGTCGCCGCCGACCTCCACGGCGCCTAGCGGGTTCCCGCCGCTCCCAAGGCTTTGCCGCGCCCCGCCCTGACCGGGTAGACTGGCGCCATGACCCAGCCCGATTCCATGACCCGCCGCGCCCTGCTCCGCTCCGGCTTTGGCGCTGCCGCGCTGCTCGTCCCCGCGCTGCCGGCAGCGGCTGCCCCGGCCGAGTTCGACGCCTGGCGCGACGGGTTTCGCGCCCGCGCGCTCGCCAAGGGCATCTCGCCGGCCACCTGGACGCGGGTCATGGCGCGGCTCGAGCCCGACATGACCGTGTTCAAGGAGATGCGCAACCAGCCGGAATTCAAGGAGCAGCTCTGGCAATACATCAACCGTCGCGTCTCCGACTGGCGCGTCATCAACGGCAAGATCGCGCTGCAGAAGAACGAGGCGCTGTTCGCCCGCATCGAGAAGGACTTTGGCGTCGAGCGCGGCACGCTTCTCGCGCTGTGGGGCGTCGAGTCCGCGTTCGGCGATCCCCTGGTGCAGCAGAACCACATGCGCCCGGTATTTCCGGCGCTCGCCGCGCTCGCCTGGAACGAGCCGCGGCGCAAGGCCTATTGGGAGACCGAGCTCACCAATGCGCTGAAGATCGTCGACCGCGGCTGGAGCACGCCGGAGGAGATGCGCGGCTCCTGGGCCGGCGCCATGGGTCACACGCAATGGATGCCCGAGGTCTGGCTCAATGTCGGCTTCGACTATGACGGCGACGGCAAGATCAACCCGTTCGGCCGGCCCGACGACGCGCTCGGCTCGACCGCGCGCTATCTCGTCAACCGCGGCAAATATCACCGCGGCGAGCACTGGGGCTACGAGGTGCGCGCGCCCGGCAACATGTCTGGCAGTCGCAGCTATGCGGCGTGGCAGGCGGCCGGCGTCACCCGCGCCGACGGCCAGCCGTTCCCGCAGCCCAATGCGTCAGCGCAGCTCTGGATCCCGGTCGCAGGCGGCCCCGCCTTCCTGCTCGGCCCGAACTTCTACTCGGTGAAGTCCTACAATCCGGCCATGAGCTACGCGCTCGCGATCTGCCATCTCGGCGACCGCATCCTGGGGGCACCGCCGTTCCTGCAGCCCTTCCCCGGCTCCGAGCGCGCGCTGACCTTGGCCGAGGTGCAGGAGATGCAGAAGCGCCTGACCGCAGCCGGCTTCGACACCGGCGGCACCGACGGCCGCGTCGGCAACGACACCATGAAAGCGATCCGCGACTTCCAGGCCAAGGCCGGCCTCCAGCCGGCCGACGGCTATGGCGGGCTCAAGGTGCTGGCGAAGCTGCGGCAAGGCGGCTGACGGCCGTCCGCGCGGGTCGGATCGCGCATACGTGCTTACCGCTCGCCGCACGAATTCATCGGGATCAGGAACCTATCGACCGGAGTGAGCAATGACGATGATCGTGGCCGAGCGCACCTACCGGAATGTGGCGACAGGCAACGATGTCGCCGCGCGGGTGTTCGCGCCCGAACGGGTCGACGACTTCGAGTGGCGCTGCAGGATTGCCATCGAGGGGCTGGAGAGCCCCGTCGACAAGTGGATCAGCGGTGTCGACTCGTTTCAGTCGCTGTGTCTGGGGCTGAAACTCCTCTGCAGGCTGCTTACGGAGGACGAGGGGAGCCTCGCCTTCCTCAATGGAGACCCCGGTGACGTCGATGTCCCGCTGATCGCAGACTGCTGCTTTCCGCAAACGCGGACCGAGGCTTTGCGCTTCATCACCGAGCGCGACCGCGAGCTGCTCGACGCCCTGCCTGGTCCGATCCCGTCGGTGCCGCCGGAAAATGTACCCGAGACGAAATTGACCGAGGTCGTCGCCGAGCGTGTGCTGCGCGATGTGACGACGGACACCGCCGTCGTCGCCAGACTGTCCGCGCCCAGACGGGCCGGACCGAGATCCTGGTACTGTGACATTGAAATTCGCGGCTTGGGCAACCCGTTCGAAATGGCCATCTCCGGCGTGGATTCGTTCCAGGCCTTGTATCTGGGCCTTTACCGGACCTGCGTCCATCTGGAGAAGCACGAGCATCACCTGGCCGATGCCGTGGACGGCGCACCGGCGGGAGACGCCAATCTTCCCTTCATCTCGTTCTGTCCGCCCGAGGCGAAGCAAGAGGTCCATCGCTACATGCACGACAAGCTCACGACGGAGGCCCGGCCGTAGCGACGGCGCGGAGTACGACGACCACTGGTCATTGTTCGCGATGACGGAGGGCTGAGGGCCTCCTCGATTGCGGCCACGGTCACACCTTGGCCGCCCACACGCCGGCTAGACTTCAGTGCCCTAGCTCTGGGCGGCGAATACGAATTGCGGGGATTGTTTGTAGGTTCCCTGAACTACACCATGGGAACTCAAACTTCATAGGACAGTCGTATTGTCCAACTGGACACAATTTACCCATTCTTTTGATCTGATTTCGAGCATCTGACGGCATGTTTATCAGTATGCGTGTGTACATCAACTAACAACGGAGCGACGCCATGCGTGTCGCGTTGATCCTCATCGTCATGGCAACCATGACGTCTCCATCGCAAGCGTCTCCTTCGTGTATGAACAAGAGCGAGGCGCGTCATCACTTCGGTTCGGTGCATATTTACTGGCATGGCTCAAACCACTGTTGGGACGCCACACCAATGACGAGGCGCCGCCACATAGCGAGAGTTGAACGCCAAACTGCCGAGCGCAAGCTGCAGAAGGAGCAGCCGCCGCATTGGCGCGACGCGCGATCGGAAATGTTGGCCGCCGCCCGGCCGTTTGAGCCGAGCACTGAATCAGACGACCCGCCCGAGACGACGATGACCAGATCCAACTGGTCAGCGCGGTGGATCGATGTCGCGCAAGTTGGTCCAGTGTCTCTCCCCCAGAGCCTCCCCGCCTCCATACCCGCAGCGTCAAATTCCAAACATCAGGCCGAATCCGGCGCGGAGTCTTATGGCGTCGCCCTGATCGTTGTAGGCTCAATGTTGCTGCTTATCGTTGTCGTCGGATTCATGTTCCGACCTGGCGATACGCGCATAGGAGTGATGTTCGCGGCCGTGCACCGCCGAATGTACTCTTGAGTTCGTGGCCGCTCGCAAGTTCTCTCCGACCACGACACGCTGCCACCGCACCGACTGGATCACGATTTGGCCGTCGCCTCGCGGTGGCCGGACCTCGACGCCCGCGCCTTGGGCTGCGACGCGCTCGCCGCCTTCACGCGGATGCGCACCGAGCCGCCGCCCTTGGACTGTTCCTCGATCTCGAAACCGCCCGTCTTGCGCACGAGGTCGCTGAGCTTGCGGCAGCCATAGGTGCGTGGATCGAAGTCGGAGACCAGGTTGGAGAGCTGCTTGCCGACCTCGCCGAGCGCGACCCAGCCGTCCTCGCTCTCCATCTGCGTGATGACCTTCTTGATCATCGGCGTCGCCGCGCTGATCGGCAGCAGCGACTTCGGCGCCGCAGCGCTGTCCGCGTCCTTGCTGCTCGCCGCGTCGCTGCGCAAATTCTCCGTGTAGATGAACCTGCGGCAGGCCTGCCGAAAGCTCTCCGGCGTCTTCTGCTCGCCGAAGCCGAACACGTCGATGCCCTGCTCGCGGATGCGCGCCGCCAGCCGGGTGAAGTCGCTGTCGGACGACACCAGGCAGAAGCCGTCGAAGCGTCCGCTATGCAACAGGTCCATCGCATCGATCACCAGCGTGATGTCGGAGGCGTTCTTGCCGGTCGTGTAGGCGAACTGCTGCTGCGGCACGATCGCGTGGCGCGCCAGCGTATCGGCCCACGGCCTCGAGCGCGGGCTGGAGAAGTCGCCATAGATCCGGCGCACGCTCGCCTCGCCGATCTTGGCGATCTCCTCGAACAGCCCGTCGACGATCTTGGCGGAGGCATTGTCGGCGTCGATCAGGACGGCCAGACGCGGCGAGCGGGGTTCGGACGGCATCAGATGGTCCTTGAGTAGGCCTTGGTCTCATTCCTTATACGCGGGCCGACGTCCATTCGAATGATTTTCTTGAAGCGAATGACGAGACTCGCGATGCGCGACAGGGCGCGGCCACGCAAGGCGCGGCGTGCAGGCCACAGAGATATGCGCTGCTGCGCCCCCCACCATTCGTATACGAACAAATTCCGGGTTCCCGGCCCGTTCTGACGATCGTTTTCACCTTCTCTTAATTGGCGTCGCACAACGATGCTCGCGATCCAACAATGGGATCTGCGGCAAATGATCAAGGAAGGCACCTATTCGGCCTGGTTCAGGACCCCCAAGGGCCAGGGAACCGGGATCGTCGAGCTGGTGGGTGGCAAGGTGTGCGGCGGCGACACCGTGCTGAGCTATGCCGGAAGCTACGAGGCCCATGGCGATCGTTTCACCGCCATCATCAAGACGAAGCGCCATGCCCCGGGACAGCCGTCGTTGTTCGGCCCCGACGAGCTGACGCTCAGCCTCGAAGGATGCTGCAGAGGCACGCCCGTCACGTGCACCGGTTATGCCGCGGAAGCACCCGACGTGCCGTTCGAGGCGTTGCTGCTGTTCTCGGCGTCCGACGACGCCCCATCTCCGCCCGCGCCCCGGCCGACGGCAAAATTCAGTCCCGATCATCTGCCGAAGCCGTCCTGGCGCTAGCATCCGACGCGATTGACGTCATCCTTTCCCCTGGGAACCGAACGCCTACGCGGTCGCCAGCGGCAGCTTGCGTTCGGCCACGATCCGCACCGGCGGAAACACGACGCAATCAATCGCATCGAACACGACCTCAAAGCGGCCGACGAACGAGCGCGCAAACGCCATCGCATCGTCGCGCCGGTCATTCGAGATCCGCGTGCCCAGCGTGCAGTGAGGCACCCACGCGCCGGGACGATAGTGCGGCCGGCAAAGCAGCGGATCGATCGCTGCCGAGATCGATGCATGCCATCGCAACAGCGTCGCGTTCATCTCAGGCTCGGCCCACAGCACGCAACGAGGGTGCAAGAACCAGCGGACCCGATTGAAAGCGATCCGCAGCGCCGTGTCGCCTTGAACGGCCACGCGCATTACGCGCGAAGCCGTCTCGACGTCGATCTCAGGCGCGTCATAGATCGCGAAGGTGAAGTGCGGCCGGTAGCGCAGCTCGCGCATCGACGGCGCGTCCTCGAAAGCCGCGACCTGCTTCCACAGGTGCTCGATCTCGCATGAAGAGGCGTCGTCGGATCGGAGGTTGATCGCCAGGGCCATCGACGTCCTGCTCAAGGAACCGACGCGGTGATCTTGCCGACGAGATCGAGGAAGCGCTGCGTTCGGACGCCTGTCCGATTCACGGCCAGATCGACCAGCTCGACGACCACCAGGTGCTTCGAGGGAACGACCACGATCTGCTGTCCGCCGTAGCCGGAGGCAAAATAGCCGCTGATGCCGGATCGGACGCTGCTGAAGGTCCACCAGAGATAGCCGTAACCCCGTCCGGGCTGCTCGGTGTCCGAGAGACGGCTGGTCGATTCCGTCACCCATGTCGGCGGGATCAGTTGAGCCCCATTCCAGCGTCCGCCGTTCAGGAACAGCAGGCCAAACCTCGCCAGGTCTCGCGCGCTCATCCGAAACACATAGGCCGGATGCGACGAGGAGGCTTCCTTCACGTACACGCCGTCTGCGGCGGAGAAATCCTCCATCCCGATCGGCCGGCCGATCCGTCTGTCGAAGCTTGCGAACACGTCGTCGACGGACTGCCGATAGATCGTGCCGAGCGCGTTGAAATCCCAGTTGTTGTAGTACCAGAAACTGCCCGGCGGATGGCTCTCGCGCGCCGGCCGCCTCTGCTTCATCTGCCCCGTCTCATAGGACGCGAGATGATAGACCCCGGAGCGCGCCATCAGTAGCTGACGCACCGTCGCGGTCTGCTCGGCCGGCGAAAGCCCCGGCGGAACGTCGTCGATCTCGAGCGCGGCAAGCGTGCTGTCGAGGTTGATCCGGCCGGCTTCGACGGCGATGCCATACAACGCGCTGAGCAGACTCTTGCGCACGGACCGGACATTGACCTTCGCACCGAGATCGCCGAACGAGGCAACAATGTCGTCGTCCCTCACGACCATGATCGCTGTCGGCTTCTGTTCGACCGCAAACTCCTGCACCTCGCGTGCGATCGGTGCAGACCAGGGCGTCTCGTCCGGGCTTGCCGTCCGCCAATGCAGTCCCGGCTCGGCCTGAGCCCAGGACCAACCCATCGCAAGGATTGCCAGCACGGCAAGCGGACGTCGCATTGGCACGTTCATTCCCGTCTCGACAAAACCGATGTCGAGAATGCTAGAGCAAGACCGACGGACGGTACAGAGGTCACCGGCCATCGATGTCTCTGTCTGCATGGCCGCGGATCTCCACTGCTCGTGACGCAACATGCCCCGTTGCAATTTTTTTTATTTTCACCCGCAGCATCAGCCAGATGGCCGCCGCAGCCAGCCCCGCCCTCAAACTTTCCGCTTGCTTTTATTCCGAAAATCGGAAATAACATCCGCATCCCGTCCTCATGAGAGGGACGTTTCGCGATCGTCATGAACGTGGAGGGCGGGATGCGGTGGCCGCGATCGTGTTGCAGCGTGCTCGATGTACGCGGACGAACGGCAGGTTGCGGACGTGAAATCGCGTGGTCCTGGCGCCCCGATGCTGGCGCCAAGTCTTTGGGTGATGATGATCCCGGAGACGACGGTGGCTATCAAGCCGGACACCGGGGAGATCGCGTATAAGCGTTAAGACCTCCGCGCAGGGAATGCCGGTTGAAACGGCTTTGCCTGTGGTGACTGCCGCCTGCTTTTTGTTTGCAGGCGGGCCATGGGTGAGGCCTTCACCCGGCATTCCCTGCGCCCTCTCTTCTGTGATGAGGGTCTTGATCCAGCATCACTCGGGCGCAGATGCGCGGCGAGATTGCAAAGACTTGCCCTGCAATGAGACACGCGACGGCCACCCCACGCTCCGCTGTCGTCCCGGCCTCCGCGCCGGGACCCATACCCACAGGGAGCAGTTTGAGGCAAGATCGGAGTGGGCATCTCGTCCTCACAACATCTGCTGCTGCGTATGGGTCCCTGTGTCTGGAAAGTCTGCCATGATGATGGTGGGCGGGAAGCCGTTGGGTCCTTGGCGCTAGACGCCGTGAGCCGGCTCGGTCTCCCGCCCGTTCCATTTATCAACCTGAACAGTTGCACGAGGCTGCGCCAACAGACCTCGCATCACAGGGACAGGCACCGTGATCGTACCTTTTCGTTGCGTCGGAATCGACGTTTGCAAACCCTATCTCGATATTTTTGATGAAGCCGTGGGGGCGCCGGAGCGCATCGCCAACGGGCCACAGGCCATCACACAGCTGGTGGCGCGTTGGGGATGCGATGTTCTGGTGGTCTTTGAGGCCACGGGTGTCTACGACCTCGAACTGCGCGAGGCCCTGCGTCGGGCGGGCATCCGCTTTGCGCGGATCAACCCGGCTCGAGCTCGCGATTTCGCCCGCGCCAGCGGCCAACTCGCCAAGACCGATCCGATCGACGCGCGAACGCTGGCAGCCTTTGGGCGCGCCATGCAGCCAGCCACCGAGCAGGCCATGACGCCTGCCCAAAGCGCCCTCGCCAGGCTTGCAAAACGGCGGGATCAACTGGTTGCCATGCGCGCCCAGGAAAAGAACCGCCGCAGCGAGGCCGAGGACCGCGCCATGGCCGAACGCATCAGCCGCCTGATCGAGGTCCTCAATGACGAGATCGTCGAGATCGAGGCCGAGATCAACGCGCTCATCAAAGCCGAGCCGGTGCTTGCGGAGCAGGCACAGCTGATGCGCTCCGTGCCCGGTGTGGGACCCGTCGCCTGCATGCAACTCATCACCCAGATGCCGGAACTCGGCCATCTCGGGCCAAAGGAGGTAGCCGCTCTTGCGGGCCTGGCTCCCTTCAATCGCGATAGCGGGGCGTATCGTGGCAAGCGCAAGATCGGCGGCGGCCGGAAGCGTGTCCGCGACGCCCTCTACATGGCCGCCCTCAACGCCGTCCGCCGCGCCGATCGCTTCAAGATCTTTTACAACCGTCTGCGCCAAGCCGGTAAACCCGCCAAGCTCGCCCTCATCGCCGTCGCCAGGAAGCTTCTAACCATCCTGAATGCCATGATGCGCGACCGAAAACCTTATGCGATCACTCCATCAACATAACAGTTGCCGGATCGGCGCTTCGCCGACGCGAGCGTCGTCGAAGCTTGTCCGGGACGACAGCGGTGTTGGGGCTGCTACCTGATCATCGCCGGCCCATGGTCCGGCACGGCGACATCGAGCACGCGCAGCTGCACGCGTTCGACGCCCTGGTAGCGGTCGACGGTGAGCGTGCCGGCGACGTGCAGGATCTGGCCGCGATGCTGAACCAGGGCGTTGCCGAGCTTCTGGCCCACGCTGCGGAATGCGATCGCATTCACGGCGGCGCCGTCGCCGGACTTGAAGCGCAGCTTGAGATGCGCCTGCCCGACCTCGTCGGCGTAAACCAGCTGATGCGACGGCAGCGCCACGATGGGCTCGGGATTGCCGCTGCCGAAGGGACCGGCGCGATTGAGCGTCGCGACCAGCTCGGGTGTCGCGGCGCGCGCGCTGATGGCGCCGTCGATCAGGATCTCGTTGACGTGACGTGCGTCGGCGACGTCGGCGGCGAGCGCGCTTTCGAGAAAGGCGCGAAACTCGGCCAACCGCTCCTTGCGCAAGGTGACGCCGGCGGCCATCGCGTGCCCGCCGCCCTTCATCAGGATGCCCTGCTCCACGGCGTGGCGGACGGCCTTGCCAAGATCGACGCCGGGAATCGAGCGGCCCGACCCGGTGCCGATGCCGCCCGGCTCGAGCGCGATCGCAAACGCCGGCCGGGCAAACTTTTCCTTGAGCCTGGACGCGACCAGCCCGACCACGCCGGGATGCCAGCCTTCGGATGCGGTCACGATGACGGCGCCCTTGTCCTCCAGCCCGAGCGAGGCCAGCGCCTCCGCTTCGGCCTGCGCTTCGGCCTGCTGCTCAATGATCCGGCGCTCGCTGTTGAGCCGGTCGAGCTCGGCGGCGATGCGCGCGGCTTCGGAGATATCGCTTTCCAGGAGCAGGCGCACGCCGAGGTCGGCGCGGCCGATGCGCCCGCCGGCATTGATGCGCGGTCCCAGCATGAAGCCGAGATGCCAGGCTTCGGGCGGACCGTTGAGCCGGGCGACATCCATCAGCGCGGTGTGCCCGACATGGTCGCGCCGGCGCATCGCGATCAGGCCCTTGGCGACGAAGGCGCGGTTGAGCGCGATCAGCGGCGCGACGTCGGCGACGGTGCCGAGCGCGACGTGATGCAGCATGCTGAGCAGATCCGGCTCCGGGCGCGTGCTGCTCCAGAAGCCGCGGCCGCGCAGCTCGCGATTGACCGCAACCAGCGTGACCAGCGTCAGCCCGACCGCGGCGAGATAGCCGAGGCCGGAAAGATCATCCGGCCGGTTCGGATTGACCAGCGCCTCGACCTCCGGCAGCTCCTCGCCGCATTGATGGTGATCGATCACCACCACGGACATGCCGAGCCGCCGCGCCTCCGCCAGCGGCTCGAGGCTGGTGGTGCCGCAGTCGACCGTCACGAGCAGCGTCGCGCCTTTGCTTGCCAGCGCGCGGATCGCCTCGACGTTCGGGCCATAGCCTTCGAAGATGCGGTCGGGAATGTGGATCAGCGGATCGAGCCCGCAATGGCGCAGATGCCAGGCGAGCAGTGCCGCCGAGGTCGCGCCGTCGACATCGTAGTCGCCGAAGATCGCGACCGTCTCGCCCTTGACCGCGGCGTCGGCAATGCGCTGCGCCGCCGCCTCCATCTGCGTCACCGTGAACGGATCCGGCATCAGCTTGCGGATGGTCGGATCGAGGAAGTCGTTGACCGCGTCGATCTCGACGTCGCGCCCGGCGAGCACGCGCGCCAACATCTCGGGCAACTGATATCGCTGCACCATCGCAAGCGCGCGCGCCGCGCCGCGCGCATCCAGCCGGTCGCGCCACAATTTGTTGGTCAGCGACAGCCGCACGCCCAGGAACGCCTGCGGGGCGCTCAGGGGCAGTGCAAGGGCGGATGGTGCCATGATGCGCGGGGCCTCGCTTGCAGCGCAGCGATTCGAAATGGACGCAGTCGAATCTACAGCAACTGGCTTGCCTCAGCAGGTTCCATCCATGAAACCCACCAGAATCGCCCCAGAACTTGGCGGAACTCACAAGAAATCAGGGAAATGCCGCCATATACGGCTGGCTGCCTAAAATTAGAGCTGCGTTCGATGGAGTGCATTAAACAGCCATTAGGCGAACTCCGTAACATTTCAATCAATTATTACGTCCGATTTGTCCGCCCTCTTCGTGCCGACCAGGAGGCGCGGCAACATGGAGTTCATTGCCGATGCTGACCGCGCCCGAGTTGAAGACGCAGCCCTCCGCCGCTCCGGCACAAACGACTCCCAAGGATGACGAGACCGACGTCTCGGCGCTGATCGCGCGGCTCACCGGCGAGGTCAATCAGATCGCCTGCGAGAAGACCAAATCGATCCAGCAGATCACCAACCAGATGAAGATGCTGGCGCTGAACGCGCTGATCGAGAGCTCGCGGGTCGGCGCGCAAGGCGCAGGCTTCGCCGTGGTGGCCCAGGAGGTGCGCGCCGTCGGCCAACTCGTCGAGACCATCGCGCGCGAGCTGGAGGGCCAGCTCACGACGCGCACCGGCAATCTGAAGAGCTCGATCGAACGCATGACCGAGCGCGCCCGCGGCGAGCGCATGGTCGATCTGGCGCTGAATGCGATCGAGCTGATCGACCGCAATCTCTATGAGCGGACCTGCGACGTGCGCTGGTGGGCGACCGACTCCGCCGTGGTCGATTGCGCAGCCGCGCCCGATGCGGCCCGCGTCACGCATGTCTCCGAACGGCTCGCGGTGATTCTCTCGGCCTACACCGTCTATCTCGATCTGTGGCTGTGCGATCCGAGCGGCAACGTGATCGCCAACGGCCGGGCGGACCGCTTCAACGTCGTCGGTCAGAGCGTGGCTGATACCAAATGGTTTCGTGAGGCGCGCGGCCTGCGCTCGGGCGACGACTATGTCGCCGGTGATGTCGAATGCCAGCCGCTGCTCGGCAACGCCCAGGTCGCGACCTATTGCGCCTCGGTGCGCGAGGACGGCAAGGCCCATGGCAAGCCGCTCGGCGTGCTCGCGATCCATTTCGATTGGGAAGCGCAGGCGCGCGCCATCGTTCAGGGCGTGCGCGTCAGCGAGAGCGACAAGGCCCGCGTGCTGCTGGTGGATTCCAATCTGCGCGTGATCGCATCCTCGGACGGTCAGGGCATTCTCAGCGAGCGCGTTTCACTGAAGCTCGATGGCAAGCGCAGTGGCTTCTATCAGGACATCTCCGGGCGCATGGTCGCGTTCCACGCCACGCCCGGTTACGAGACCTACAAGGGGCTCGGCTGGTATGGCGTGATCGTGTCGGGCGCGTGAGGCAGGACGATCAGCAGCCGAGCCGGTCGGCGATGCCGTTGAAATCATCGGCGACGATGTCCCAGGCGCCGGTGGCGTCGAAGTCGCGGCTCTGCAGCGGGCCGTATTCGGTGGGGCGGGCGACGAAGGCGGTCTTCAGTCCGTAGCGTTGCGCCGCCTCGAGATCATTGTTGTGCGCGGCGACCATCATCACCTCGTCGGGCGCAAGACCAAGCAGACGCGCGGCGCCGAGATAGGTCTCGGGGTCGGGCTTGTAGTGCTGGAACAGCTCGGCGGAGAGCACGAGGTCCCACGGCAGACCCGCGAACTTCGCCATGTTGGTGAGCAGCGCAACGTTGCCGTTGGAGAGCGGCGCGATGATGTATTTGGACTTCAGCCGGGTCAGCCCGGCGACACTGTCGGCCCACGGATGCAGCCGGTGCCAGCCGCGGGTGAGATGATCGAGATCGGCCTCGGTCAAGCCGGTGATGCCGAGCTGGGCAACGAGCGTCTCCAGCGAGCGCCGGTGCAGCACGTCGAGGATGACGTAGCCGCGCTCCGGGTGCCTGCGGACCTCGTCCATCGAGCCGACATAGAGCCCGCGCCAGCCATCGACCAGCGCGGTCCAGTCGCCCTGGATGCCGCGGGTCTTCGACCACGCGGTGAAGTCGTTGATCAGGCTGGTGCGCCAGTCGACGACGGTGCCGAACACATCGAACACCAGCGCCTTGACCATGGACAGGTCGGACATGCTGAGCCGCTCTCCAATTTCGTCATTCCGGGATGCGCGCACGGCGCGCAGACCCGGAATCTCGCGCCACGATCTCGAGATTCCGGGGTCACGCCCCGCGTGCCCCGGAACGACTGTGCTGGATCAGTCGAGGTGGAACTTCGCCAACTGGCGGTGCTCCGCGCGGATGTAGCGCACCGTGCCGGTGACCGAGCGCATCACGACGGTCTCGGTCTCGATCACGCCGTCCTTGCGGAACTTGACGCCGGAGAGCAGCGAGCCGGTGGTGACGCCGGTGGCCGCGAACAGACAGTCGCCGCGGGCCATGTCCTCGATGCCGTAGATCATCTTGGGATCACCGACGCCCATCTTGTGGGCGCGCTCGCGCTTCTCCTCGGTGTCGAGGATCAGGCGGCACTGCATCTGGCCGCCAATGCAGCGCAGCGCCACCGCGGCCAGCACGCCTTCCGGCGCGCCGCCGGTGCCGAGATACATGTCGACGCCGGTGTTGTCGGGATCGGCGCAGTGGATCACGCCGGCGACGTCGCCGTCAGTGATCAGGCGCACCGCGGCGCCGGTCGAGCGGACGCCCTGAATGATGTCAGCGTGGCGCGGACGGTCGAGCACCAGCACCGTGATCGCGCCGGGCTCGACGCCCTTGGCCTTGGCGAGCCGTCGCACGTTGTCGGCCGGCGTCGCGTCGATGTCGACGACGCCCTTGGCGTAGCCGGGGCCGACCGCGATCTTCTGCATGTAGACGTCGGGGGCATGCAGCAGCGTGCCGCCATCGGCCATCGCCATGGTCGCGATCGCGCCCGGCATGTTCTTGGCGCACAGGGTCGTCCCCTCGAGCGGGTCGACCGCGATGTCGACCTTGGGCCCGGCATTGAGGCCGACCTTCTCGCCGATATAGAGCATGGGCGCCTCGTCACGCTCGCCCTCGCCGATCACGACCGTGCCCTCGATCGGCAGCTTGTTGAGCTCGCGGCGCATCGCATCCACGGCCGCCTGGTCGGCCGGCTTTTCCTGGCCGTGGCCGCGCAACCGCGCCGCCGACACCGCCGCCCGTTCGGTCACGCGCACCAGCTCCAGCGTCAGGATGCGCTCGAGCAGCAATTGTTGCGGGACAGAAATCTGCGTCGACATCGATCAACTCCTCAAGACGTCAAGGCGGACATCCGCCATCAAAATCTACCGCTCGCACGCCGCCCCCCTGGGCGGCATCCGGGTCAGGCGGTCGGCACGAACGGCCGCTCCCCGCCTGTCTATTCTCCCGGTTTGAGCATGAACCTATACCAAACGCCACGCGTTTGTTTGAGCAGGGACAAGTGGTTCCCTGGGCATCATGCGCTAGTTCTTCTCGATCCGGATCACCTGCGGCTTGCCGCTGATGACCTTGTCGCGCTGCACCGCCTGGAGCGCACGATGCACGGCGTCCTCGTGTGTCGCATAGGTGATCAGGATGACCGGCACCGGCGCAGACTTGCCGGCCGTCTTCGCCGGCTCGCTGCCATTGGGATGGCGCTGCACGATCGATTCGATCGAGATCTTCTGCTCGGCGAGCCGGGTGGCGATGGTCGCGGCCGTGCCGGCGTGGTCACGCGCCATCAGGCGGATGTAATAGCCACCCTCGTGCCGCTCCATGGGCGCCTTCTCGGTCGCCTGCAGCCTGTCGACCGGACGCCCGAACGGCGCGGCGCGGATGCCGCGCGCGACGTCGGCAATGTCGGCGACGACGGCGGACGCCGTCGCGGCGCCCCCTGCTCCCGGACCGACCAGCGTGATCGGCGGGATACCGTCGCCGTCGATCGTGACCGCGTTGGTGACGCCCATCACCTGGGCGATCGAGGAGGATTTCGGCACCATCGTCGGGTGCACCCGCTGCTCGATGCCCTTGGCGGTGCGCACGGCAACGCCAAGCAGCTTGACGCGGTAGCCGAGCTCCGCCGCCGCGCGCAGGTCCTCCGGCGCGATCGAGGAGATGCCTTCGACATAGACCGAGTTCTGCGCCACCTGGGTGCCGAAGGCGAGGCTCGCCAGGATCGCGAGCTTCTGCGCGGTGTCGTGGCCATGGATGTCGAACGACGGATCGGCCTCGGCATAGCCGAGACGCTGGGCGTCCTTCAGACATTCGTCGAACGACAGCCCCTCCTGCTCCATCCGAGTCAGGATGTAGTTGCAGGTGCCGTTGAGGATGCCATAGACGCGGCTGATGCCGGTGCCGGTGAGCCCTTCGCGCAGGGTCTTGACCACCGGAATGGCCGCGCCGACGGCGGCTTCGAAGTTCAGCGCACCGCCATGCTTCTCGGCCGCCTTGGCGAGCTTCAGGCCATGCTTGGCGATCAGCGCCTTGTTGGCCGTCACCACCGACTTGCCGGCCTTGAGAGCGGTGTCGATCGCCGACAGCGCGGGATCGCCGGCACCGCCCATCAGCTCGACCAGGCAGTCGATTTCGGGATCGCTCGCCAGCGCGATCGGATCCTTGGCCCATTTGATCCCGGACAGATCGATGCCGCGCTTCTTGGCCTTCGACCGCGCCGTCACGGCGACGACCTTCACCGGGCGCCCCGTGCGTTCGGTGAGCACGCGTCCCTCACGCTCGATGAGACGAACGACCTCGACACCCACGGTGCCGAGGCCCGCGATGCCCACTCTCAGGGGTGCGACCATGGAATCAAAGAACCTGTCGAAAGGAAAGTACGGGAGGGCTCAGCGCCGGTTGGCGATGGGAACGACGTTGTGCAACGTTTCGATCCCGCTTTCAAGGAAGCGGCGGACGCCGCGCGCGGCCTGCCGGATGCGCTGCTCGTTCTCGACCATCGCGATGCGGACATAGCCTTCGCCATGTTCGCCGAAGCCGACGCCCGGCGACACCGCGACGCCGGACTTCTCGACCATGAGCGTCGCGAACTGCATGCTGCCGAGGCTCTTGAACTTCTCCGGCAAAGGCGCCCAGGCGAACATCGACGCCTCCGGCGACGGGATCTCCCAGCCGGCCCGGCCGAACGCCTCGACCAGTGTGTCGCGGCGCTTGCGGTAGACGTCGCGCATCTCGCGAATGCAGTCGTCGGGACCGTTCAGAGCAGCCGTGGCCGCGACCTGCACCGGCGTGAACGCGCCGTAGTCGAGATAGGATTTCACGCGCGCGAGCGCCGCGATGATGCGCTCGTTGCCGACGGCAAAGCCCATGCGCCAACCGGCCATCGAATAGGTCTTCGACATCGAGGTGAACTCGACCGCGACATCCATCGCGCCAGGCACCTGCAGCACCGACGGCGGCGGGTTCTTGTCGTCGAAATACACCTCGGCATAAGCGAGGTCCGACAGGATCAGGATCTCGTGCTTCTTCGCGAATGCGACGAGGTCGCGATAGAAGTCGAGGCTCGCGACATAGGCGGTCGGGTTGCTCGGATAGCAGACGATCAGCGCAAGCGGCTTCGGGATGGAATGAATGATCGCGCGCTCGGCCGCCTCGAAGAACTGCGGCGTCGGCTCGGAAGGCACCGACCGGATCACGCCGCCCGCCATCAGGAAGCCGAAGGCGTGGATCGGATAGCTCGGATTCGGGCAGAGAATGACGTCGCCCGGCGCGGTGATCGCCTGCGCGACGTTGGCAAAGCCTTCCTTGGAGCCGAGCGTCGCCACGATCTGGGTGTCGGGATTGAGCTTCACCCCGAAACGGCGATCGTAATAGGCTGCTTGCGCCCGGCGCAGTCCGACGATGCCGCGCGAGGCCGAATAGCGGTCGGTCCGCGGCTTGCCCAGGGTCTCCCTGAGCTTCTCCAGCACGTGCGGCGGCGCCGGCAGATCCGGATTGCCCATGCCGAGATCGATGATGTCGGCCCCGGCGTTCCGCGCGGCCGCCTTGGCCCGGTTGACCTGCTCGAACACGTAAGGCGGCAGACGGCGGATGCGATAGAAATCTTCCATGGGTCTCTCGGCTCCGGCAACCGGGGGCGGATTCGCCAGCAGAGCTGGCGCTGCGGCGGCGCACGCCATGCCTTGAAACCGGTGCTGGATCAGGAGCTTAGCACGGGCTCGCGGCTTGGCTGGCAACGACACGCGGAGGTGTTGATTCCGGTTGTTTTATCATGGCCGCCGCGCCGCGCCAGACAATTACGCCGCTCCGGGCGGCCGATCGCCCAGCCCTTGTCCCTGGCCGATCATTTGGGCCTGGTGCTGGTGCCCGCCGAGGCTTGGCGGTCGCGCGCCGCGAGCAGCTCCTTTTCGATCTTGTCGCGCTCCTGCGGCGAGATGATCGGCGCATCGCGGTCGCGCGGCACGTCGTTGACGGGCAGATACCCGCCCGGCTCCTTGGGCCGGGCGATCGCATCCGCGTCGAGCGAAGGCATGTCCGCTATTGGACTGGAGCACCCGGCAAGCGCGAGCGCGCCGAACACAACGAGCCCCGCAACAGGGGCGCGCCGTCCCGAACTCCAGCCTCGCCCCTGCGTCCCCACGCGCACGTCCCTCAGCCCCCAACTTCCAGTCGACGGTCCCCGGCCCGACCGCAACGCGGCGCATTTTGCCGCAGCACAACCAATTGTCACTCGAAACGTGACCGGCTTGAACAGGAATTTCATCCAGCTACGTGATCATGATGTCGGAAGCGAGAGATTTTTTCGCAACGCAACAATCAGAAATCGAATTTGCCGCAAACTCGCGGATTATTGATCTCGCTCGGTGACGAAACGGTCCCGACGCGATAGTGTGATCCAGCCATGACCGACGTTCAGAACAGCAGCAATCCAGAAAAAACATTCGATGCGGAAGCGTTCGCGATGAACATCGCGAAAGCCATGGAAAGCAGCGGCAAGGCGCTCTCGGCCTACCTGAAGCCGCGCGAGACGGGCGAAGTTCAGGACCGGCCACCAACCGAATTGACCGAAGTCGTCAAATCCTTCACCGCCGTCGCCGACTACTGGCTGTCGGACAAGGATCGCGCCAGCGACATCCAGACCAAGATCGCCAAGGGCTATCTCGATTTGTGGGGCTCGGCCGCGCGCCGTCTCGCCGGCGAAGACGTACCCCCGGCCATTTCGCCCTCCCCGCGCGACAAGCGCTTCGCCGATCCGGAATGGAAGTCGAACCAGTTCTTCGATTTCGTGATGCAGGCCTATCTGCTGACGACGCAGTGGGCGCAGGACCTTGTCCACAATGCCGAGGGCCTCGATCCGCACACGCGCAAGAAGGCCGAGTTCTACGTCAACCAGATCACCAATGCGCTGGCGCCCTCGAATTTCGTCCTGACCAATCCGGAGGTGCTGCGGCAGACGGTAGCGTCGAGCGGCGATAATCTTGTGCGTGGCATGCAGATGCTCGCGGAGGACATCGAGGCCGGCAAGGGCTCGCTGAAGATCCGCCAGTCCGACCCGGCCAATCTCGAGGTCGGCGTCAACATGGCGACGACGCCGGGCAAGGTGATCTTCCAGAACGAGATGATGCAGCTGATCCAGTACGCGCCGTCGACGGAGAGCGTGCTGCGGACGCCGCTCCTGATCGTGCCGCCCTGGATCAACAAGTTCTACATCCTCGATCTGCGCCCGGAGAAATCCTTCATCAAATGGTGCGTCGATCAGGGCCTGACGGTGTTCGTGATCTCCTGGGTCAATCCCGACAAGTCGCTCGGGACCAAGACCTGGGAGGACTACATGAAGGAAGGCCCGCTCACCGCGATGGACGTCATCGAGAAGGTGACGGGCGAGATGAAGGTGCACACGCTCGGCTATTGCGTCGGCGGCACCATGCTGGCGACGACGCTCGCCTGGCTGGCCGACAAGCGCCGCCAGCGCGTGACCTCGGCGACCTTCCTCGCCGCACAGGTCGACTTCACCCATGCCGGTGATCTCCTGGTGTTCGTCGACGAGACCCAGATCTCGGCGCTGGAGCGCGACATGCAGGCCTCGGGCGTGCTCGAGGGCAGCAAGATGGCGATGGCCTTCAACATGCTGCGCTCGAACGACCTGATCTGGTCCTATGTCGTCAACAACTACCTGAAGGGCCAGCCGCCGCAGGCATTCGACCTGCTGCACTGGAACTCGGACGCCACGCGGATGTCGGCGGCGAACCATTCCTACTACCTGCGCAACTGCTATCTGGAGAACCGGCTGACGCAGGGCACGATGGTGCTGGACAACACGCTGCTGGATCTCTCCAAGGTGAAGGTGCCGGTCTACAACCTCGCCACCCGCGAGGACCACATCGCGCCGGCCGACTCCGTGCTGTACGGATCGCAATTTTTCGGCGGTCCGGTGAAGTACGTGCTTTCGGGCTCGGGCCACATCGCCGGCGTCGTCAATCCCCCCTCCTCCGGCAAGTATCAGTACTGGACCAATGACCAGATCCACGACATCTCGCTGAAGGACTGGATGAAGGGCGCACAGGAGCACAAGGGCTCGTGGTGGCCGGACTGGCGCGAATGGCTGAGCCAGCTCGATCCGGAAGAGGTGCCCGCGCGCGGCGTCGGCAGCGAGGCCTATCCACCGCTCGAGGATGCGCCGGGCTCCTATGTCCGCGTCCGCGCATAGCGCGATCCGCCGCGATTGACTATAAACGCTCCGTCCCGCCGGGACGGGACGGGAATCAGTTGAGGGGATCTCGATGACGCGCGAACTGTTCTGGCTGACGCTCACGGTCATTCTGACCGGCCTGCTGTGGGTTCCCTACATCCTGAACCGCTGCCAGGTCCGCGGCCTGACGGGCGCGATGGCCAACCCCTCCCGCAACGACAAGCCGCACGCGCCGTGGGCGACCCGGCTGATGTTCGCGCACGACAACGCGGTCGAGAACCTCGTGATCTTCGCGCCGCTGGTGCTGATCCTCAACGCGATCGACTATTCGACCAAATGGACCGTGCTCGCCTGCGCCGTCTATTTCTGGTCGCGCGTCGCCCACGTCATCGTCTACGCGATCGGCCTGCCCGTATTTCGCACCCTTGCGTTCGTCGTCGGCTTCATCGCCCAGGCCGTCCTGGCGCTCGCGATCTTCGGCTGGCTCTAGGCCTGTCGGCTAGGGAAGATTGTCCCGCAGGAAGATGTCGATGCGGATGCGCTCCTGATCGGGGCTGATCGGCTCGCCCGAGCAATGCGCGAGCAGGACGCGCGCAGCCGAGCGCGCCTCGTGGCCGGGATCCTGGTTGATGATGGCGTCGCACGTGCCGCGGACCAGGAACCGCCTGGTGTGCTGGGTCAGCTCATGAGTGATCCAGACCACCTCCCGGGCGCGGCCGGATGCCTCGAGCGCATCGGCGATGCCACGGTTGCCGGCGCCACAACAGTAGATGCCGCGCAGATCCGGATGGCGCGCGAGCAGCGCGGCGGTCAGCTCCCGCGTGCGCTCGCTCTCATCGCGGCCTTCGATGGCCGGAAGCGCGAGCAGGTTCGGGTACTCGCTGGACAGGATCTGGTGAAAGCCGAATTGCCGCTCGGCGTGATCGCGCAGCGACAATGATCCCGCGATCACGGCAACCGTCCCCTCGCGACCGCCGAGATAGCGCCCCATCAGCGTGGCCGCCGTCCGCCCCGCGGCAGGGTTGTCGATGCCGACGTAGTGCAGGCGGCGCGAGCTCGGGGCGTCCGAGACCAGGGTCACCACCGCGACGCCGCGCGCGGTGAGTTCGTCGATCGCGGCGCGCACTCTGGGGTGATCCAGCGCGATGACCGCAACGCCCTGATAGGCCGGCGACAGGTTCTCCAGCGCACCGGCCAGCACGTCAGGATCGAACACGTCGACGTGGAGGATATCGATGAAGCCGCGCTGACCGGCCAGCCACTCTGCCGTGCGCTGGACCTGCTCGGTCAGGATGGTCATGAAGCTGTTGCCACCGGTCGGCAGCACGAAGGCAAAGCGGAAGCTCTGGCCGCGCGCGAGCCGTGCCGCTGCGACGTCGGCGCGATAACCCAGCTTGGCAACAGCGGCCTCCACCCGGGCAACGGTCTTGGCACGCACGCCCTCGCGTCGGTTGATGACGCGGTCGACGGTGGCGAGCGACACGCCCGCCGTCCGCGCGACGTCCTCCAGCGTGGCCCGGACCGGTAACGGGTTCGCGTCAGCCGTCACTCGCGCGCCGCCCATAGCATGCCGCGGGTCATCAACGTCCGGATCTCCGGCACGTCGAGCTCGTAGGCACGGTGGCCGAGGGAGGAATAGAACACCCTGCCCGCGCCGTAACGCTTCTTCCAGACCACCGGCATCACCACCCCCTCGATCCATGGGGCGTGCTCTCCGGTGAAGGTCGTGGTCGCCAACACCTCGTTGGCCGGATCGACGTGCATGTAATACTGCTCGGAACGGTGCTCGAAACTTGTCAGGCCCTTCATGATGGGATCGTCCGGCCTGGTCAAGTCGACCCGGTAGTCGATGATGTTGCCGGGATGGGTGACCCATTGCCCGCCGCACAGGAACTGGTAGTCGACCGAATCGCGGAAGGCATCGCACATGCCGCCATGATGGCCGGCGAGCCCAACGCCGCTGCGCACCGCCGCGCAGAGGTTGAGCGCTTCCGCCTTCTCGATCTTGGACATCGTGTAGATCGGGATGATCAGCGACAGATCGTGGATCGCAGGATCTGCGAACGCGGCCGTCGTGGTCTCGATCCGCACCTCGAAGCCTTCCGCCTTGAGCCAGCCGCGGATCATCGAGGCACAGAGATCGGGGTCATGTCCTGGCCAGCCGCCCCATACAATCATTGCCTTGCGCATGTCTCTGTCCTCAGTCGATCTGTCCGGTGTCGCGTCCAACAGGCAAAATCGCCGGCCGCTCCACGCCGCTCTCGATCTTGACCCGCCGCCCTTCGCTTGCGGAGGTCTGGAACGCCTCCATGACCTCCAGCACGTGGAAGGCGAGCGCACCGCTGGCCCGATGCGGCCGGTCGTTCAGGATCGCGGTCGCCATATCGGCCACGCCGATGGAGCGGAACTCGCCGTCGACGTGACCATGCGTCAACGGCATCGTCTGCCAGTCGCCGCCGGTCTTGGCGACCTGCACCTCGCCGCCGAAGCGGTTGGGGTCCGGCACCAGCATGCTGCCCTCGGCGCCATAGATCTCGATGGGCGCGTGCCGGTGCTTCGGAACGTCGAAACTCATGGTGACCGAGACCACCGCCCCGCTCTCGAACTCGAGCGTGCCCGCGACGTGGGTCGCGACCTCGACCGGGATCAGCGTGCCGTTCATCGGCTGGCTGGTGACCAGGCGTTCGGATCTCGGGCGCGCGGTCGAGCCCATCACGCTCGCGACCGGGCCAAGCAACTGCACCAGATCGGTGATGTAGTATGGGCCCATGTCGAGCATCGGGCCGCCGCCGCGCAGGTAATAGAAGCCCGGCGCCGGATGCCAGCGCTCATGGCCGGGACAGCCGAAGAACGCGCTGCCCGCGACAGGCGTGCCGATCGCGCCGTCGTCGATCAGCTTGCGCGCGGTCTGGTGGCCGCCGCCGAGGAACGTGTCGGGCGCGCAGCCGACCCGCAGGTTCTTCTGCGCGGCAAGCTCGATCACCTTGCGGGCTTCCGCGACGTCGATTCCGAGCGGCTTCTCGGAATGAACGTGCTTGCCGGCATTTAGCACGGCGAGACTGACGTCGGTATGGGCGAGCGGCACGGTGAGATTGATGACGATCTCGACGTCATCGCGCTTCAGCAATTGATCGACCCGCATCGCCGGCAGGCCGAAGGCTGCGCCCTGTCGCTCGGCTGCGTCGCTGCGCATGTCGGCGAGCGCCTTGATGTCCAGAACGGGGAAGCGCTGGGCCGCCTTCAGATAGGCGGTGCTGATGTTGCCGCAGCCGATGATGCCGATGCCGACTTTTCTCATTGGGGTCTCCGTGAGGTCCGGTTCATCCCTTGACCGCGCCCGACGTCAGGCCGGCAACGATGTGCTTCTGCGCCAGGAGGAAGAGGATGATCGTTGGCAGGATGGTCAGGGTGATGAAGGCGAGGATCAGGTGCCACTCGGACGAATACTCGCCCTGATAGACCATGATGCCGAGCGGCCATGGATACAGCGCATCGGTGTTGAGCATCACCAGCGGCAGCAGATAGGCGTTCCAGCTGTTGACGAAGGTAATGGTGCCGACCGTCGCCAGGATCGGGCGCGACAATGGCAACGTCACGTAGCGGAAGAATTTGATATAGCTGCAGCCGTCGACCAGCGCGGCCTCGAGCAGCTCGTAGGGGATGTCCTTGAAGAAGCGGCGCAGCAACAGCACGCTCATGGCGAGGCTGAAGGCGACCTGCGGCAGCGCGACGCCGAAATAGGTGTCGAGCAGCCCGAGATCGCGCACCTTGATGAACAGCGGCAACACCGCGGTCGCCGCCGGAAACAGCAGGCCGAGCGTCAAATAGCTCAGCAGCATCGAGCTGCCGTAGAATCGGACATGGGCAAAGGTGAAGGCCGCCATCGACGCGACGATGAGAGTCAGAACGACCGTCAGCGTGGAGATGATCAGCGAATTGCGCAGGAGCTGCCAGTAGCGCCCGGAGAACAGGATATCGGCATAGTTCTGCCACGCCCAGTGCTGCGGCAGGCCGAACGGATTCACGCGCAATTCCCCGAGCGACTTGAAGCCACCGAGCAGCGTCGCAAGCAGCGGCACCAGCACGAAGATGGCGACGATCGCGAGGAACACCGTCTTGAACAGCACGGCGGGATCGAATGGTGCCCGGAACGTCTCCACCTTATTCATCGCGCATGAACCATCGCTTGTAGGTGAAGGCAAAGGTCACGCAGATCACGAACAGGATGACGCCGATGGCGCTGCCATAGCCGACCCGCATCCGGGAGATGCCGTTGTTGTAGAGAAAGCTCACCATTGTATTCGAGGAGTCGGCGGGCCCTCCGCGCGTCAGCGGCATCACCAGGTCGAACAGCTGCAGCGAGCCGACGATGGCGAAGAACACCGAGAGCCGAATCGTCGGGTAGAGCAAGGGAATGACGATGTGGCGCAGGCTCTGCGACCGCGTCGCACCGTCGATCCGGGCGGCCTCGATCAGGCTCTTGTCGATGCTCTGCAGCGCGGCGATGAACAGCATCATGTGGAAGCCGAAATACTTCCAGACGATCACGATCAGCACCGCCAGCATCGCCGTGTCGGTCGAGGCCAGCAGATGCGGCGGCTCGGCGCCGAAGCTGCGCCAGATCGACGCGACCAGGCCATAATCGCCGTCATAGACGAAGCTGAAGATCAGCCCGGTCGCGATCTCGGCGAGGATATAGGGCATGAAGAACAGCATCCGCAGCGCCACCGCGCCGCGGAACCGCTCCGCGAGCATCAGGGCCAGCGTCAGCGCCAGCGGCAACTGGACACACAGCGAGACCGCAATGATCAGGCCGTTGTTGCGCAGCGCGAGCCAGAACGCGCGCGTCTCCAGCACGAAACGATAGTTGTCAAAGCCGATCCAATGGGTCGGCCTGCCGAACCCATTCCAGTTGAAGCCCGAGTACCAGGCGGCCTCGCCGATCGGCAGCACCACGAAGAGCGTGAACAGCAGCAGCGCAGGCGGCAGGAACAGGATCAGGACGGTGAAGCGGCCGTCCCAGCTCGGGCCGCCCACCGCGCGCGTGGAGAGCGATGCCGGCGATACACCCATCGCCGGCGAACTCGCGATCGGACGTGCCACGTCAGTTGCCCTGCTTCCGCGCTGCCTCGATCGCCTTGGCAGCCTCCTGCGGACTCATGCTGCCGCCGGCTATCTCCGCGGAGACATCGTTGACGACGCGACCGACGGAGGGGCCGAGGCTCTGGTCATAGAAGTTCTGGTGATAGTTCGATTTGGCCAGATTGGACGCGATCAGCTTCATGAAGGAATTGTTGAGGCCGGCGTCCGCGCCCTGCACCACCGGGATGATGAAATTTCCCGCCGCCAACCGTGTCTGGACGTCCTTGGAGATGAAGTACTTCAGGAAATCGACGGCTTCCTTGGGCGAGCCCTTGGTGACCAACCAGCCGGTGATGCCGCCGAGCGTATCCGTCGGCGCGCCCTTGCCGCCTTGCACGACCGGAAAATCGAACCAGCAGATCTTGTCTTCGCTCAAGCCGACCTTGTCGGCGGCGAGCGCCCGCTGCAGATTGTAGACGGAGCTGATCGCGAGCGTCATCGCCGCCTTGCCATCGCCGAAATATCCGACGGCCTGCGGGTTCTTGAAGCCAAGAAAGCCATTCTGGAATGGCTGGAGATCGACGAGCTGCTTGAACAGCTCGCCTGATTTGACGAAGGTGTCGCCGGCAAAGCCGCCATTCTCGCCGCGCAGCGCCGCGTCGAATGCCGGCTTGCCGCCGATCCGCACCGCAAGATGCGTCCAGTAGAAATGCAGCGGCCATTTGTCGGCGCCGCCGACCACGATCGGGGTCACGCCGGCCGCCTTCAACGTCTTCACGGCGCTCAGCAGATCGTCCCAGCTCTTGATCGCCGTGGGATCGACCTTGGCCTTGGCCATCAGCTCCTTGTTGCAGACGAAGCCGACCTGCGACAGCGAGATCGGAAGGCCGTAGACGTGGCCGCCATCGGTGAATGCCGCGAGCGCCGCCGGAGTCACGCTGTCGCTGTAGCCTTTCACCTGCTCGGTGATGTCCTCGAGCACGCCAGCCTCGATCTGCGCCTTCAGGACACCGCCCGCCCAGCTGTAGATGATGTTCGGCCGGTCCTTGGACTGCAGGATGGTCGGCAGCTTGGCCTTGTAGGCCTCGTTCTCGAGGAACTGCATCTCGATCTTGACGCCCGGATGCGACGCCTCATAGGCGCGGGCCACCTCCTCCCAGATCTTCACCTGGGCTGGATTGACCTCGATATGCAGCCATTTCACGGTGGTATCGGCGCTCGCGACGGTGGCCCAGAGCAGGCATGCGGCAGCGGCGAGTCCCAGCTTCGCGAGCAGTCTCATCACAATCCTCCCAACCGTCTTCTTTGTTGCGGTAATCCTGTCCTCATTTTTTGAGGTGCGCAACTGAAATTCTGACAGAGCAAACCTCAAACGTGTTCGCATTTGCGAACAGCTTCACGAGTAGACAGAGAGATTGCTAATTGGGCTGAGCAAGACTCGGCGGGCAGCCGCACGCGCCTTTCGCCTGGAAAAGGCGGAGCGGGCGTCTGCCGCACCGCGAAGGATGTGCTGGAGATCGCCTGACGCTCAGGTGCAGCGCGCCTTGAAATTTGCGGCGACGAGCTTCGCCATCACGTCGTTGAGATGCGCCTGGTCGCGCGTCTCGATCACCAGCTCGAGCAGGGTCGCCTTGGCCGGCAGGTCCGAGAACGTTCGCTGATGCGACACCTCGATGATGTTGGCGCCGGCATCGGCGAGCAGCGTCGACACGGCAGCGAGTTGTCCGGGACGATCGACGATGTCGATCGACAGCTGCGTCAGCCGCCCCTCGCGAGCGAGCTCGCGGGTGAGCACCGAGGCGATCAGTCGGGTGTCGATGTTGCCGCC
Source organism: Bradyrhizobium sp. SZCCHNS1050 (assembly GCF_032484785.1). Lineage (NCBI taxonomy): Bacteria > Pseudomonadati > Pseudomonadota > Alphaproteobacteria > Hyphomicrobiales > Nitrobacteraceae > Bradyrhizobium > Bradyrhizobium sp. SZCCHNS1050. Next base: position 647,826 of record NZ_JAUETR010000002.1, read on the forward strand.
GCTCAGCACCAGGCCGACATTGCGGCCGGCAAACTGCGCGGGGTGCGCGAGCACTGCGGCGAGACCGACGGCGCCGGCGCCTTCGACCACCGTCTTCTCGATCGAGATCAGCGTGGCGAGCGCACGCTCGATCTGCGGCTCGTTGACCAGCAGGATATCGTCGACGAGATGGCGGATGATCTCGGTCGTGATCCGGCCCGGCGATTTCACCGCGATGCCCTCGGCGAGCGTGTCGCCGCGCATCGGCAGCTGACTGCTGCGGATGGCGTTGTACATCGACGGATAGAGTTCGGCCTGAACGCCGACGATGCGCAAGCCCGGCTTGATTGCGCGCGCCGCGACCGCCATGCCGGAGATCAGCCCGCCGCCGCCGATCGGCACCACGAGCGTATCGAGCTCGGGGACCACCGCGAGCATCTCCAGCGCCACCGTGCCCTGCCCTGCGATGATCAGTGGATCGTCGTAAGGATGGATCATGGTCATGCCGTGCGCCGCGCCGTGCTCCCTGGCGAACGCGCCCGCCTCCTCCAAGGTGGCGCCGGAAATCACGACCTCGGCGCCGTGCCGCTTGGTGTTCTCCACCTTCACCATCGGCGTGCCCACCGGCATCACGATGGTCGCGGGAATGCCGAGACGCCGCGCGTTATACGCGACGCCCTGCGCGTGGTTGCCGGCCGACATCGCGATCACGCCGCGTTCGCGCTGCTCGGCGGACAGCGCATTCAGCCGGTTCAGCGCGCCGCGCTCCTTGAACGACGACGTGAACTGCAGGTTCTCGAATTTCAGCCAGACGTTGCAGCCGCAGATCTCGCCGAGCGTCCGGCTCTGGTTGCAGGCCGTCGCGAGCACGGCGCCACCGATGGTCTCGGCGGCGGCCCGCACATCGTTGGCGGTGACGGGCAGCGCGTTCAGATCAGTGGCGGTCATGGGTCTGCCCATCCCTCAGCGTGCGTCATTGCACGCGATGCCGGCGGCGCGCCGACCTCGCATGATGTTGCCGATCGTGCCGGCGCGTCTGCGGCCGGACGATCCAGATCGGTCTCAGCTCCCGAGATCGGGCAGTCCGAGCATCAGCCGCATGTTCTGCACGGCCGCGCCCGAGGCGCCCTTGCCGAGATTGTCGAGCCGCGCCACCAGCACCGCCTGGTGATGCTGGTCGCTGGCGAAGACGTAGAGCTCGAGCTTGTTCGTCTCGTTCAGCGCCTCCGGCTCGAGCCGGCCGCTCTTGGCCGCCGCGCCATCGAGCGGCATCACCGAGACGTATTTGCTGCCGGCATAATGCTTCGTCAGGGCCGCCTGCAGGTCCGAGCCTGACGGCTTGCCCGGCAGTGTGTCGAGTTGCAGCGGCACGGAGACCAGCATGCCCTGCCGGTAGTTGCCGACGGAGGGAATGAAGATCGGCCGCCGGGTCAGCCGCGAATAGAGCTGCAGCTCAGGCAGATGCTTGTGCTCGAGGCCGAGACCGTACAGCTCGAAGTTCGGCGCGGTGCCATTCTCAAAGGCCGCGATCATCGTCTTGCCGCCGCCGGAATAGCCGCTCACCGCGTTCACCGTGACCGGATAGTCCTGCGGCATCAGTCGGGCATCGACCAGCGGCCGCAGCAGCGCGATGCCGCCGGTGGGATAGCAGCCGGGATTGGAGACCTTGCGCGCATTCCGGATCTTGTCGGCCTGGTCGGCGGCGAGCTCGGGAAAGCCATAGGCCCAGTCCGGCGCGACCCGGTATGCGGTCGACGCGTCCAGCACCTTCGGCGCAGAGCTGCCCATGCCGTCGATCAGCGCCACCGTCTCCTTGGCCGCATCGTCCGGCAGGCAAAGGATGACGAGATCGACCTCGGCCATCAGCGCCCGCTTGGCCGCCGGATCCTTGCGCTTGTCCTCGGCGATCGTCTTCACGACGATGTCCGGCTGGTGCCGGAGACGCTCGGCGATTCCCAGGCCGGTCGTTCCCGAGCCGCCGTCGACGAACACGGCGCGTGTCGCAGTCCCGGAGGCGGCGTGAGCTTTCGGCACGTTGCTGTCGATCACGGTCATGACACGCTCCTTAGGTCTGGGTTTCGCCGGCAAAGGCCTGGGGCCGCGCCTGCCGCATGAGAGAGGAAATCTGTTGCGAGCCAATGTCGGGCTGCTCGCCGAGCCTCGTCGCGATCGTCGCGTAGTCGGCCTCGGACTTGTGCTGGTTGAGCTTGAAGCTGCCTTCGACCTGATCGATCGTCATGACGATGCCCACAATCGCCTTGCGCATCGCCTCGAGGCGTCCCGCCGTCATCTTGTCCGAGGTCCAGGGCTTCTTCGGCAGCAGCCGCTGCTCGAACTTCGCACTGACCTCATAAGTCTGCCGCGCGAGCTCGGCCTCCGACAAGATCCGCGCCGTACCGGTCAGATGCACGGCCTGATAGAGCCAGGTCGGCACCTGGTCGGGCGACACATACCAATCGGCGGAGACGTAAGCATCGGCGCCGCTGACGGCCAACAGCCAGGGCGTCGTACCGTCGGCGATCCTTGCCAGCGGATTGCCGCGCGCGACATGGAAGAACGCCTGCGGCGTGCCATCGTTCAAGGCGCCCAGGTGAAACGGCACCGGTGACGCGATCGGCTTTGTGCCGTCCCACGCGCAGACCATGCCGAAGCCGCGCGCGTCAGCGAAGCCGAGGCTCGCGGCGCGATCGGGCTTGAAGGGCGGTGGCGTGTACATCGGAAACTCCTGCTGGACGAAGGAGCCGCCTGATCAATCGCGCTGCAAGGAGAAAGTCTGCCGCGGGATCGGATCCGGCGGCAGGGGCTGTGATCTAGACGCAGATCATCGCCCGTACCGCGGAGGTACGACGGCGCATTTCGGCGATCATGTGGGTCGCTGCGTTGATCATGGGGGCAGGCCTATAAGGCTGCCGGGTTCCTGCGTCAAGCTCGCAAGTCGGCCCGGCGCGTTCAGGGCTGGCGTCAGACCGCATGCCACAGCCATTCCATGATGCGCCCGATGATGTCGCCGAACAGCAGCAGCACCGCCGACCACACCAGCGCCGACACGAAGTTGGCGATCTGGAACACCATGTAGGGCATCTCGAAAATGCCCGCCGCCAGCGGCACCGATGCGCGCAACGGGCCAAAGAACCGGCCGATGAAGATGCTCGGCACGCCCCAATCGCGCACGAAGGCCTCGCCGCGCGGCAGCAGCTCCGGGTAGCGCGACAGCGGCCACATCTGGGCGACGCGGTCCTTGTAGCGGTAGCCGAACCAGTAGGAGACCCAGTCGCCGAGCGCGGCGCCGATGCCCCCGGCCAGCCATATCGGCCAGAAGCTGATCCCGGTGGCGCCGATCAGGGCGCCGATCGCGACCAGGGCGCCCCAGGCGGGAATCAGGAGCGAGACGAAGGCCAGGGACTCGCCAAAGGCAAGCAGCAGGACGATCGGAGCAGCCCAGGCCTGATGGTCGCGCACGAAGTCGGCAACCGCGCGGCCAAAATCTTCCATCTGCTCGACGCCTTTCTGCTCCGCGGCGCTTAAGTGCTTGAAGGCCTTCGCGGTTCCATGGCGCAGACTGGTACGCCACCGAACCCGCCCACTTCAAGTCACAACAACCGGCTGAACCGCGTGAACAGCGGCGATCCGGCGTTCGGAACCGGTCAAGACGTGGCGGGCCGGTGAACGTCGTTGTTTCCCGGGGTCATTGTTTTATGCCGGTCCATGGCATAGTCAGGCCCAACGATTCGTTCCATCTTGCGCACACGCAACATCAGATTCCATGGGTAAGCCGTTGAAATCAGCTGCAAAAGCCAAGGCCAAGGGCGTCACGGACCCGTTGGCGGCGTTCGCCGCCAAGGGCAAGGCTCCGGCCAAGCCAGCCGCCCGCTCGGCGAGTGCCGAGGGCGATTACACTGCCCGTGACATCGAGGTCCTCGAGGGCCTGGAGCCGGTGCGGCGCCGCCCCGGCATGTATATCGGCGGCACCGACGAAAAGGCGCTGCACCACCTGTTTGCCGAGGTCATCGACAACTCGATGGACGAGGCGCTGGCCGGCCACGCCACCTTCATCGAGGTCGAGCTCGACGCCGAAGGCTTCCTCACCGTGACCGACAACGGCCGCGGCATTCCTATCGATCCCCATCCCAAGTTTCCGAAGAAGTCGGCGCTCGAAATCATCATGTGCACGCTGCACGCGGGCGGCAAGTTCGACTCCAAGGTCTACGAGACCTCGGGCGGCCTGCACGGCGTCGGCATCTCCGTGGTGAACGCGCTGTCGACCCGGCTCGAGGTCGAGGTCGCTCGCAACCAGAAGCTCTACCGCATGGTGTTCGAACGCGGACATCCCAAGGGCAAGCTCGAGGAGGTCGGCAAGGTCGCCAACCGGCGCGGCACACGGGTGCGTTTCCAACCCGACCCGACCATCTTCGGCGCCAAGGCGACGTTCAAGCCGCAGCGCCTGTTCAAGATGGCGCGCTCGAAAGCCTATCTGTTCGGCGGCGTCGAGATCCGCTGGAAGTGCGATCCGTCGCTGCTGAAGGGCATCGAGGACGTCCAGGCCGAGGCGACGTTCCATTTCCCCGGCGGTCTGAAGGACTACCTGGCCGCAGCGATCCATGCCGACACGCTGGTCCATCCGGATATCTTCGCCGGCAAGTCGGGCCGCACCGGTGGCCATGGCGGCTGCGAATGGGCGGTCGCCTGGACCGCCGATGCCGACGGCTTCCTGTCCTCCTACTGCAACACGATTCCGACGCCGGACGGCGGCACGCACGAATCCGGCATCCGCAGCGCGCTTCTGCGCGGCCTGAAGGACCACGCCGAGCGCGTCGGCCAGGGCAAGCGATCGGCCAACATCACCTCCGAGGACATCATGGCGGGCGCCGCCATCATGCTCTCGGTGTTCGTGCGCGAGCCGGAATTCCAGGGCCAGACCAAGGACCGCCTCGCCACGGCAGAGGCCCAGCGCATCGTCGAGCAGGCCGTCAAGGACCCGTTCGACCACTGGCTGTCCGGCAATCCGGTGCAGGCCAACCGGCTGCTCGATTTCGTCATCGAGCGCGCCGAGGAACGCATCCGCCGCCGGCAGGAGAAGGAGACGGCGCGCAAGACCGCGACCAAGAAGCTGCGCCTGCCCGGCAAGCTAGCCGACTGCACCGACGCCGGCACCGAAGGCTCCGAGCTGTTCATCGTCGAGGGCGATTCGGCCGGCGGCAGCGCCAAGCAGGCGCGCGACCGCAAGAAGCAGGCGGTGCTGCCGCTGCGCGGCAAGATCCTCAACGTCGCCTCCGCCGGCAAGGACAAGCTGACCGCCAACGCCCAGCTCGCCGATCTCGTGATGGCGATCGGCGCCGGCACCGGCACGTCGTATCGCGAGGAGGATCTGCGCTACCAGCGCATCATCATCATGACCGATGCCGACGTCGACGGCGCCCACATCGCCTCGCTGCTGATTACCTTCTTCTACCGGCAGATGCGGCCGCTGATCGACGAGGGGCATCTCTACCTCGCCGTGCCGCCGCTCTACCGGCTCACCCATGGCAGCAAGACGTTCTACGCGCGCGACGATGCCCATCGGGACGAGCTCCTGAAGCGCGAGTTCAATGCCAACGCCAAGGTCGAGATCGGCCGCTTCAAAGGTCTCGGCGAGATGATGCCGGCCCAGCTCAAGGAAACCACCATGGATCCGGCCAAGCGCACCCTGCTGCGCGTGGTTCTGCTGGCCGAGGATCGCGACGGCACCGCCGACTCGGTCGAGCGGCTGATGGGGACCAAGGCAGAGGCCCGCTTCGCCTTCATTTCGGAAAAGGCCGAATTCGCCAGCGACGAGCTGCTCGACGTCTAGCTTTTGACCCGATTTCACTCCTCGATTGCAGGTTCCATTAGCTCGCGCGAGCCTGCAATCGACCTTTCCAATCAGAGGGTTACGAGAATCCCGAGCATCCCGCAGCGCACTTTCCCCTCCGGTGTGCTCAACCTGCAACAGCTTTTGGGCACCAATCGGCTATAGTTCGGGCACATCTGGCGAGGGAATCGCCGCCGCAACCCGGCACCTGCGACACGACGATCTTGGGGAATTGGATATGAAGAAGTTTTTGCTTGCTGCCACTGCGCTGGTTGCGATCACGGGTGCCGCCTCAGCTGCTGATCTGGCGGCTCGCCCCTACGTGAAGGCTCCGATGATGCCGGTGGCGCCGAGCTGGACCGGCTTCTACATCTTCGGTGGCGCCGGCGGCGGTATCTGGGATGCCGACTCGCACACCAACTTCAACGGCGTGCCGGTGACGATCGATCAGCGCGTCGGCGGCGACGGCTTCCTCGGCACGGTCGGTGCAGGCTATGACTGGCAGGTCAATCCGACCTGGGTCTTCGGCGTGTTCGCTGATGGCCAGTTCGGCAGCCTGCGTGGCACCTTGCAGGATCAGTTCGCTGCCCTGACCGGCCGCATCAAGATGGAAACCGCCTGGGCCGCTGGCGCCCGCGTCGGTTACCTGGTTGCGCCGAACGTGCTGTCATACGTCAACGCGGGCTACTCCGGTTCGCACTGGTCGGGCACCGGCCTGACCACCCTCACCGGCGCGGCCTCCGGTTTCCACACCGACTCGTTCAACCGCAATGGCTGGTTCGTCGGCGGCGGCGTCGAGAACAACCTGAACATCTTCGGCATCTCGGCGCCGGGCTGGTTCATGAAGACCGAATATCGCGCTGCCTATTACGACCGCAAGGACGTCGCGGTCCGCACCGACGTCGGCAACCTCGCAACGACCGACTCGGTCAGCTTCAAGCCGTGGGTGCAGACCATCAGCACCTCGCTGGTCTATCGCTTCAACTGGACCGGCCCGGCCGTCAAGTACTGAGCAGACCGCACTCGGTCTTCGATAAATCTGCGAAAAGCCCCGGTTGATCCGGGGCTTTTTGTTTTTGGCTCGGATATTGGCGGCTGGAGCCGCTGGTCATCTGCCGCGCCGGCCGCTAGCCTCCTCGTCACAAAACTTCACAAAAAAGACGGCAGCAGCGTTTCCGATGCTGTGACGCGGTCGACGAGGGAGGACATGGTCATGCGGAAATTCCTGATGATCGGCGGCCTGCTTCTGCTCGCCATCGGCCTGCTCTGGGTCGGTCAGGGCACCGGGGTGGTGGCATGGCCGCGGACGAGCTTCATGATCAACCAGCTGCAATGGGCCGGCTATGGCGTCGGCATGGGTGCACTCGGCCTGGTGATGATCTGGCAGGGCACCTGCTGACGTCTGACAACAACGACATGGAGACACGACATGGCGGGCCGTTTCGACCTGAGTGGCAAGGTTGCGATCGTGACGGGAGGCAACGGCGGAATCGGCTTGGGGATGGCGCGCGGGCTTGCCGATGCCGGCGCCGACATTGCCGTGGTCGGCCGCAACGAAACCAAGTCACGGGCGGCGGTGGCTGATCTCGCCGGTCGCGGCGGCCGTGCCATCGCCGTCACAGCCGACGTCAGCGACAAGGACGACGTCGCCGCCATGGTCGCGCGCGTGACCAGCGAGCTCGGTCGCATCGACATCCTCATCAACAATGCCGGCATGAGCATCCGCAAGCCGCCGCACGTGCTCGAGCTGGAGGAGTGGCAGCAGGTGATCGACACCAATCTCACCAGCGCGTTCCTGTGCTCGAAGGCCGCCTACCCGGCCCTCAAGGCGAACGGCGGCGGCAAGATCATCAACATCGGCTCGATGCTGTCGATCTTCGGCGCCAGCTTCGCGCCGGCCTATGCGGCCAGCAAGGGCGGCATCGTGCAGTACACGCGCGCCTGTGCCTGCGCCTGGGCGCCCGACAACATCCAGGTCAACGCGATCTTGCCGGGCTGGATCGACACCGACCTGACGCGCGCGGCGCGCAGCCAGATCGACGGCCTGCACGACCGCGTGCTGGCGCGCACGCCCGCGGCACGGTGGGGCGACATCGACGACTTCGCCGGCATCGCGACGTTCTTGAGCTCGCCGGCCTCGGACTTCGTCACCGGCACAGCCATTCCCGTCGATGGTGGCTATTCGATCATGGCCTAGCCGAGGTCTCAGCGTCGAAAGCTCTTGATTTCGGAGACGCTGCCGTCGCGATAGGTCAACTCCACCGAGACGAACTTCGTCGCTGGCGGCAGCTTCAAATAGGGCGTGGCGTTGGAGGGAATCGCAATGGGATCGCGCATGTCGCAGCCGGGCATGTTGAGGACCTTGTCCGGCACCGCCGTGTCGATGCCGATGCGGACCTCGCGGATGGCGCAGCGATACGACATCAGGTGCGTGTAGTAGACCAGGAGACCGTTGAACTCGCGGAACGACAGCCAGCTCGTCGCGGTCATGTCGAGGATCTTGCGCTGGTCATGCACCAGCGCGGCCTCCGGCTCGAAGCGGATCGGGAACGGTCCCTGCATCTCGCCCGATGCATCGACATAGCGGACCTGGATGGTGCCCGCGGGCGCATCCGACGGCAGCTGGATCGAGGGATTGGGCATGCGCTTGCGCGTGCGCGGATCGAGCACGTCCATGAAGCCGGTCTCGCGAAACTCTCCTGCCTCACCCATGCGCCAGGAAATGCCGAGCGTCGGATCGGCGATCGAGAAGGTGACGGTCCAGCCGCCATTGTGGCGCGAGAACATCGCAATCGGTGCGTTCAGGCTCTCGTTCGCCGGCGGAATGCGCGGCGCCGAGACGGGAGGCAGTGCCGCCAGCTTCTGCTGCGGCTCGGCCGGCTTGTCGGCTGCAGCCGGCCCCTTCGCCATGCCGTTGAGAAAGACATCGTCGACCATCTGGTCGAAATAGACCGGAATCTGCTTGTGCCGCACGGTCTCGGCGAGCTCGCTGACCAGCCGGCGGGTGCGTTGCGCCACCTGCACCAGATTGACGCCGGGCTGCGTCAGCTCCTTGGCGAAGGTGCGCGTGAACACCGAGTTTGGATTGACGTCATCGTTGGAGAGCCGGTCGAGCGCGGTCTGGCGCGGACCGGCCGAGAACACTGAGAATACGCCTTCCGGCAACTGCGTCATCGGCGCCAGGCCACCCCCGCCCGCCACCGCGCGCGTGCCCGAGCGTTCGAACGGATTGTTGCGGCAGGCGTCGAACACCAGGATCGAGGTGCGCGCCTTCTTGTTCTGCAGCCGCTCGATGACGCGGTCCGCGAGGATCGAGGCGTCGCGTACCAGCTCTTCCTGGCCTTCGGTGGCCGCGGGCACGTCGGTCGGCAACAGGAAGTTCTGACCGGCGATTTCGAAGCCGTGACCGGCATAGAAGAAGAACGCAGTGTCGCCCGGCTCGACGGCGTTGTCGAACGCCAGCAGTGTCTGGCTGAACTGCTGGCGATTGAGATTCTCCGCGACCATGACATTGAAGCCGAGTTGCTTCAGCGTGTCGCCCATCGTCCGCGCGTCGTTGACGGCCTTCTGCAGCTTCGGCACGAAGCGGTAGTCGTTGTTGCCGATCACGAGCGCAACGCGCTTCTCGGCACGCGCGGCGGCCGGCGCCAGAACCACTGCCAGCATCGCCAGCCCGCACGCCAGCCACGTCCGCATCGATCTCATCGTTCGTCCCTGCCCTCATCGCGTGGGCTGCCGCCCTCGGATAGTCGACGGCACCGCGCCACCGGTTCATGCCCGGCGGCACACGCGGCTGCTCCCCCTGCCGAACACACGCCGCAATTCCGTCGACAATTCGACCAGAGCGTTTTCCGCGACCGGCCGTAGGAAGCTTCGGAGCACCCGAATACGACAGCTCGACGACAGGTTGCCTGCAAATAATGCAAAAACATTAAGCTTTTTCGGTACTTCGCTCCCCTCTTCCATTGACTTTGCAGAATTCGCCCCTATCTTCCGGAGCAGCGCGGCCGGATCGCATCCGATTCCTGAGAGATTGACCGCGGGTCGGCGTTAGTCAGAAAACCCCCAGCTTCGTTAGAGCATGCCGTTTCGGGGTTGAGCGCGACCACAGCCTTTTACCCTCGATTCCTAACGGCGGCGTCGAATAGAGGCCCCGTCGCCTATCGGCGCGTGACATAGAGGCTCGATGTCTTTTTCCAATCTCGGCTTGTCCGACAAGGTGTTGGCTGCAGTTGCGGCCACTGGTTACACCACCCCGACCCCCATTCAGGAACAGGCGATTCCTCATGTGCTGGCGCGCCGCGACGTGCTCGGCATCGCCCAGACCGGCACCGGCAAGACCGCCGCTTTCGTCCTGCCGATGCTCACGATCCTTGAGAAGGGCCGCGCCCGCGCCCGAATGCCGCGCACCCTGATCCTGGAGCCGACCCGTGAGCTGGCCGCCCAGGTCAAAGAGAACTTCGATCGCTACGGCGCCGGACAGAAGCTCAACGTCGCCCTGTTGATCGGTGGCGTCTCCTTCGGCGACCAGGACGCCAAGCTGACCCGCGGGGTCGACGTGCTGATCGCCACGCCAGGCCGACTGCTCGATCATACGGAACGCGGCGGATTGCTGCTCACGGGCGTGGAGCTTCTGGTCATCGACGAAGCCGACCGCATGCTCGACATGGGCTTCATCCCCGACATCGAGCGCATCTGCAAGCTCGTCCCCTTCACCCGCCAGACCCTGTTCTTCACCGCGACCATGCCGCCGGAAATCCGGCGCATCACCGAAACCTTCCTGCACAACCCGCAGAAGGTCGAGGTCTCCAAGCCGGCCACGACCGCCGTCACCGTGACCCAGTTGCAGGTCCCGTCCGGACGCGAGGCGCATCAGAAGCGCGAGGTGCTGCGCAGGCTGTTGCGGAACGCCAAGGATCTCAACAACGCGATCATCTTCTGCAACCGCAAGCGCGACGTCGCCATCGTTCACAAGTCGCTGCAGAAGCACGGCTTCAGTGTTGGCGCCCTGCACGGCGACATGGACCAGTCGGCCCGCACCGCGGCGCTCGATCAATTCCGCAAGGGCGAACTGCCCTTGCTCGTCGCCTCCGACGTCGCCGCACGCGGCCTCGACATTCCCGAAGTCAGCCACGTCTTCAATTTCGACGTGCCGCATCATTCCGACGACTACGTTCACCGCATTGGCCGTACCGGCCGCGCCGGACGGACCGGCACGGCAATCTCGATCGTGGCCCCGGCCGACCAGAAGTCGATGGTCGCCATCGAGAAGCTGATCGGACAGGGCATTCCGACGATCGAGGGTGACTACGAAGTGCAGGAGTCCTCGGGCGACGAGGATACGCGTGAGCGACGTCCGCGTGACGCCGCGCGTCGCGGCAGCCGCGGCAAGGCCCGGGAGCGCGATGCGGCCCCGCGCGAGCGTGATCCAGCCCCGCGGGAGCGCGAGCCGCGCGCGGCAGCTCCGCGCGCCGCACAGGCAAATTCTCCGCGGCCTGCGCCGAGCGCTCGCAAGGAACAGCCTCGCAACGAACAGCCTCGCAATGAAGCGCGGCGGCCGCGGCGCGACCACGACAACGAGCCCGCCGATCACTCACATCTGCCCGCCTTCCTGCTTCGCCCGGTGCGGGCACCGCTTCCCTGAGCGCGGGCACAAGATTCCGGGCTGCCCCCCCATGTGGTCGCCCGGAACATCAGCCGCTGCATTCGTAGACCTGACTTAAGTCGACAGCGCTGAGCTCTCGGCGAGGCGTGCGTCGAGCGAACAGTTCCAGCCCGCGTCAGCAGTTTCTGGCAGCATCCTATGTAGCTCATTGAACATATGAGCTGCCGTTCCCGTATCCACGGCGCGGCGCATCCGGGACTCTACGGCCGTATTTACCCCTGGTTCACAAACGTCCTTTAGCTTGGCCGGCATTGTTTATTTCATTGCTGTGACGACGACGGCGACGCGGGCGATTGGGGGGAACCTGTGGTGGTCAATGCGCTTGACGAACACGAACGCACGATAGGCTTCGCCGAAGTCGCGCTCAGCCAGATCAGAACGCTCCGCCATTCGGCCAATCCGCGCAATTACGAGGTCTGGTACGTCTACGCGACGGGCTACAACGCACCGCTGAACGAGATCATCAACGAGACGCTTTCGCGCAACGGCAAGCTGTCGCAGTCCGATCTCGATCAGCTCTACGACTCCTACCTCGCGCAGCTCAAGACGTCGGATCGCATCGACAAGGTCGGCGCGCGCGTCGTCGGCGAGATCGACGACCTGGTGAACATGCTCACCGATGCTCTCGGCAGGACGGCGAGCTACGATGCGAGCCTCGCGGGCGCCGATCAACGACTCGCGTCGGCCACCAGCCGCGAGCAACTGGTCGACATCATCGAGGCGCTGGCCCATTCGACCAAGCAGATGCGCGAAACCAACCGGATCCTCGAAGAGCGGCTGACGCTGTCCAAGGACGAGATCAGCGGGCTGCAGCATAGCCTGGAGGTCATTCGGGCCGAGAGCCTGACCGATCCCCTCACCGGCCTCGGCAATCGCAAATATTTCGACCGAATGATCGAGACGACGGTGCAGTCGGGGCTCGCGACCGAGCAGCCGCTGTCGCTGTTGATGTTCGACATCGACCACTTCAAGTCCTTCAACGATTCCTACGGACATCTCACCGGAGACCAGGTGCTGCGCCTGGTCGGGATGACCCTGAAGCACGCCATCAAGGGCCAGGATATCGCAGCGCGCTACGGCGGCGAGGAGTTCGCCGTCGTGCTGCCCAACACCTCGCTACAGCACGCGCTGACGGTGGCCGATCACATCCGCCGCGCCGTCACGGCAAAGGAGCTCAAGAAGAAATCGACGGGAGAGATTCTCGGACGTGTGACCATCTCGGTCGGCGTATCCGTGCTGCGGGCCGGCGATGACACCGACGCCCTGATCGAGCGCGCGGACGCCTGCCTCTATGCCGCCAAGCGCAACGGCCGCAACAAGGTGGTATGCGAGAACGATCCCGAATACGCGACGACGACGCGAGGTCGGGTCGCCTGACGGCAAGGTCGCCAGCGACGCATATGGAGCATCAGCGTGTTCGCGATGATGCTGCGCGCGACGTCTGCCGGCCACGCGCCACTGTCGCGCTGCGTGTTTTGCGACCGGCGGGACCCTTGTCTGCGCTCTTGTCAACGCTCTTGGCCACATTTCCCGTCTTGGCCGGCTTGGTCTTTTTCACTGCCGGCCTGGTTGGTCCAGGCTTCGCCCCACCCCGGGTCGGGACCAGTCCGTTGCCCCGCGCCGCCCGCTTCTTGCTGGTCCGCTTGCTCAAGGCCGCCCTCTGGGCCGCTGCGAATGCATCTCTCGCCCAGACCGCGAACTCGTCGGTGTCATCGAACAGATGTGCCGGCACCTGCCAATACGACCGCACCGTCATGGTCCGCGCGCGGGTCTCGTAGGAAAACGGCTTGGATCCGGCCTCCTCGAATCTGGCAAAGCTGGTTTCGTCAGCACGGAGATAAAGGCCGCTGCGCAGCGCAAGCGCGAAGTTGATGCCGTCGGCGGAGATGCCGAAGCCGGAGAACATCCGCCGGATCGTGACCGGACCGAAGCCGGCGAACAGATCGATCAGGAATTCGCGGTCCATCGCTCCAGCTCCCGCCAATACCCCACGTGCTCGCCTGGAGTTTTCGGTCGGGAAGGTGGCGCGTGTCAATGTCCGGAACGCGACAGCACCGGAGCCGCACTGGCTGGAAGCGGACGATCAGACCTCGGCCGGCTTGAGCTGCACCGACTCGCCGCAGCCGCAGGCGCTGATCTGGTTCGGATTGTTGAAGACGAACTGGGCCTGCATCTTGTCAGCCTGATAGTCCATCTCGGTGCCGAGCAGAAACAGCACGGCCTTGGGATCGACCAGGATCTTGACGCCCTTGTCCTCGACGACCTCGTCGGTCGGCCGGATATCATGGGCATACTCGACCGTGTAGGACTGACCGGCGCAGCCGCCATTCTTGACACCGACACGCAATCCGATGATCTCGGACTCGGCGCGATCGGTGAGCTCACGGATGCGCTTGGCCGCCGCATCGGTGAGCCGCATCACCTGCGGGCGGGGCCGCGGCTTGGGCTTGGCAACAGGCGCTGTCGAATTCGTCGTGCTGGTCATGGCGTCATCCCGGCGGGGTATGTGATCCGCCCTTACTATTCAAACTTCGTGCCCGCTCGTCTCACCACATGTTCAGGACGAGCCGGGCCTCGTCGCTCATCCGGTCCGGCGTCCATTGCGGCTCCCAGACGATGCTGACGTTGACGACGCCGACACCCGGCACGCTCGCAATCGCGTTCTCCACCATGGTCGGCAGCTCGCCCGCCGCCGGACAGTTCGGCGTCGTCAGCGTCATCATGACGTCGACGCTGCGGTCGTCCTTGATGTCGACCTTGTAGATCAGGCCGAGCTCGTAGATGTCGGCCGGGATCTCCGGATCGAACACCGTCTTCAGCGCCGCGATGATCTCGCTGGAGAGCCGCTCGGTCTCCTCCGGCGGCAGCGCCGAATGCGTTTCGACGGACTGAGTTTTGACGTCGGCCGTGTCGGTCATGCAAACAATTCCCGCGCCTTGATCAATGCCTGTGCAAGCTGATCGACCTCTTCCCTCGTATTGTACATGCCAAACGAGGCCCTGCAGGTCGCCGTGACGTTGAATCTCTCCAAAAGCGGCATCACGCAGTGCGTGCCCGCACGCACCGCGACACCCTGCCGATCGATCACGGTCGCGATGTCATGGGCATGCGCCCCCTTCATCTCGAACGAGATCACAGGGCCCTTGCCCTTGGCGGTGCCGATCAGCCGCAGCGAGTTGATCTCGCGCAGCCGATCCTGGGCATAGGTGAGCAGGTCGTGCTCATGCGCGGCGATGCGCTCCTTGCCGACCGAGTTGACGTAATCGATCGCGGCGCCGAGCCCGACCGCCTCGACGATCATCGGGGTGCCCGCCTCGAACTTGTGCGGCGGATCGCCATAAGTGACCCAGTCGCGCGCAACCTCGCGGATCATCTCGCCGCCGCCATTGTAGGGGCGCATGGCAACGAGGTGGTCGTACTTGGCGTAGAGCACGCCGATGCCGGTCGGCCCGTACAGCTTGTGGCCGGTGAAGACGTAGAAGTCGCAGTCGATGTCCTGGACGTCGATGGCGAGATGCACGGCGGCCTGGCTGCCATCGACCAGCACCGGAATGCCGCGCGCATGCGCAATGCGCACGACCTCCTTCACCGGGACCAGCGTGCCGAGCATGTTCGACATCTGGGTGATAGCGACCAGCTTGGTTTTCGGCGTGAGCAGCTTCTCGAACTCGTCGATCAGGAAATTGCCGTCGTCGTCGACCGGAGCCCACTTGATCACCGCGCCCTGGCGCTCGCGCAAGAAGTGCCAGGGCACGATGTTGGAATGGTGCTCCATGATCGAGAGCACGATCTCGTCGCCCTCGCCGATGTTCGGTCCGCCCCACGACGACGCCACGAGATTGATCGCCTCGGTCGCGTTGCGGGTGAAGATGATCTCCTCGCTGCGCCGTGCATTGAGAAAGCGCGTGACCCGCTCGCGGCCGCCCTCATAGGCCTCGGTCGCGGCGTTGGCGAGATAGTGCAGGCCACGATGCACGTTGGCGTATTCGCTGGTGTAGGCCTGCGTCATGCGATCGAGCACCGCGCGCGGCTTCTGCGCCGACGCCGCGTTGTCGAGATAGACGAGCTTCTTGCCGTAGACCTGCAGCGCCAACGCAGGAAAATCCTCGCGGATGCGGGCGACGTCGTAGGATCCGTTGGAGACGGCGGGATGCGTGCTCATGCGCGCGCCTCCATCCAGTCCTGGGCGGCAGCAATGACGCGCTCGCGCAAGGAATCGTCCTCGATCGCTTCGATCGCCTCGCCGACGAAGGCCTGGATCAGCAGCGCCTGGGCCTGCTTCTCCGGCAGGCCGCGGGCCTGCAAATAGAACAACAGGCTGTCGTCGAGCGCGCCGGCGGTGGCGCCGTGGCCGCAGGAGACGTCGTCGGCGAAGATCTCGAGTTCCGGTTTCGAGTCGGCCTCGGCCTCGTCGGACAGCAGCAGCGCACGGGTCATCATCTTGCCGTCGGTCTTCTGCGCGTGGGGGCGGACGATGATGCGGCCCTGGAACACGGAATGAGCGCGATCGTCGAGCACCGCGCGGAAGTTTTCGCGGCTGGTGCAGCCCGGCACCGCATGGTCGACGACGAGCGTCAGATCGCCATGCTGCTTGTCACGCAGCAGGTTCACGCCGTTGATGATCAGCTCGCTGCCTTCGCCCTTGAGAGTAATGAAGCCCTGCAGACGACTGACGGCGCCGCCTGTCGTCATGTTGAAGAGATTGAGTTTCGACCTCGCACCGACCTCGTACCTGGCTGAGGTGATGTTCACAGCATCGCTGCCATCGCGCATCAGGCGAATGGTGGACAGCGCAGCGTCATCACCGAGGGAGACGACCACGGCGTCATTGGCCTGATAGCCTGAGGCACCATCGGCGGCGATCGCGCTTTCGATCAAGGTGGCCTGCGCGCCGTTCCCCACCGAAAGATGTGAGCGACTGGCGCGCGATGCTTGCGATGCTGTCGCGATGTGAATGATCTGCAGCGGATGCGAGAGCTTTGCACCGTCCGCCACGGAGATCAGGACTCCGTCGGTCGCAAGCGCCCCGTTCAACAGGACCATCGCATCGTTGACAGTCGTCTCCAGCAGCCGCTCGCTGCCGGCGCTCTGCAGCGCCTCGCGAAGCGTGCGAACCTTGACACCATCCTCGAAGGCCGAGATATCCGAGAGCTCCGCCACGAACACGCCGTCGACCAGCACCAGCTTCCGAGCACCGTCGACGGCAACAGAAGCCAGCACGGCCTTAGCCCGCGCCAGCGCCGCCGCATCCGGCGCGCCTGCCAGCGGCAGCACCTCGCGCATCAGCGCACGCAGATCGGTGTACTTCCATTCCTCGATACGACGGTGCGGCAGGCCTGTGCGCTCGAAAGCCGAGAAGGCTTCGCGCCGGATATCGGCCACCTTGCCGGTGCCGGGCAGACGGCCCCAAGCGGCAGAGAGCAAGCTGCTCGCCGCCGGACCGCTGTCGTTCTTGACCAAAGCTACGTTCATCACAGATCCATTCACGCGAGGCTCAGGCCGCGTCTTCGAACTGGGCGTAACCGGACGCCTCCAGCTCGAGCGCGAGCTCCTTGCCGCCGCTCTTCACGACGCGGCCCTTCGACATCACATGAACGACGTCGGGGACGATGTAGTTCAGCAGCCGCTGATAGTGGGTGATCACGATCATCGAGCGCTCCGGCGAGCGCAGCGCGTTGACGCCGTCGGCGGCGATGCGCAGCGCGTCGATGTCGAGGCCGGAATCCATCTCGTCGAGGATGCAGAGCGACGGCTGAAACAGGGCCATCTGCAGCACCTCGTTGCGCTTCTTCTCGCCGCCGGAAAAGCCGACATTGACGCCGCGCTTGAGCATGTCCTGCGGAATGCTGAGCGATTTCGAGATCTCGCGCACCTTCCTGAGGAAGTCCGGCGTCGAATACTCCTCCTCGCCGCGCGCCTTGCGCTGCGCATTCAGCGCGGTGCGCAGGAAAGTCATGGTGGCGACGCCGGGGATCTCGACCGGATACTGGAACGCGAGGAACACGCCCTTGGCGGCACGCTCGTCCGGCGCCATGGCGAGCAGATCCTCGCCCTTGAACAGGATCTCGCCGCCGGTCACCTCATAGCCCGGCTTGCCGGCGATGACGTGGGACAGCGTCGACTTGCCGGAGCCGTTCGGCCCCATGATCGCGTGCACCTTGCCGGCGTCGATCGACAGCGTCAGGCCGTGGAGAATCTCGCGCTCCTCGACGCGGACCTGCAGGTTGTTGATTTCGAGTAGTGCCATGATCTGTTTCCGCTCAACGCTTGCCCTGGCGCCACCGATTCCATCGGGTCCGAGGGCGTATGATATCGATGTCAGCACGAGCGGGCCGCGCCGCGGCCCCGCTGCATTGTGGCCTCAGCCGACCGAACCTTCGAGGCTGATCGAGATCAGCTTCTGCGCCTCGACCGCGAACTCCATCGGGAGCTGCTGCAGCACGTCCTTGACGAAGCCGTTGACGACGAGCCCGACCGCCTCCTCCTGCGAAAGACCGCGCTGGATGCAGTAGAACAGCACGTCCTCGGAGATCTTGGACGTGGTCGCCTCGTGCTCGAAGGTGGCCGAGGAATTCTTGGCCTCGATATACGGCACGGTATGCGCGCCGCATTTGTCGCCGATCAGCAGCGAATCGCAGGCGGTGAAGTTGCGCGCGCCGGTGGCTTTGCGATGCGCCGTGACGAGACCGCGATAGGTGTTCTGCGAGCGGCCTGCGGCGATGCCCTTGGAGATGATCCGGCTGGTCGTGTTCTTGCCGAGATGGATCATCTTGGTGCCGCTATCGACCTGCTGATAGCCGTTCGAGATCGCGATCGAATAGAACTCACCGCGCGAATTGTCGCCGCGCAGGATGCAGCTCGGATATTTCCAGGTGATCGCCGATCCCGTCTCGACCTGGGTCCAGGAGATCTTGGAATTGTCGCCGCGGCAGTCGCCACGCTTGGTGACGAAATTGTAGATGCCGCCCTTGCCTTCCGAATTGCCCGGATACCAGTTCTGCACCGTCGAGTACTTGATCTCGGCGTCGTCATGCGCGATCAGCTCGACCACGGCGGCATGCAGCTGGTTCTCGTCGCGCTGCGGCGCCGTGCAGCCTTCGAGGTAGCTTACGTAGGCGCCCTTGTCGGCGATGATCAGCGTGCGCTCGAACTGGCCGGTGTTGCGCTCGTTGATGCGGAAATAGGTCGACAGCTCCATCGGGCAGCGCACGCCCGGCGGCACGTAGACGAACGAACCGTCTGAGAACACCGCCGAGTTCAGCGTCGCGTAGAAATTGTCGGACGTCGGCACCACGCTGCCGAGATATTTCTGCACGAGCTCGGGATGCTCGCGGATCGCCTCCGAGATCGGCATGAAGATCACGCCGGCCTTCCTCAGCTCCTCCTTGAACGTGGTCGCCACCGACACCGAATCGAACACGGCGTCGACCGCGATCTTGCGCGTCTCGGGGCTGCCCGCGCCGGGCACGGGCTCGACGCCTTCGAGGATCGCGACCTCGCGCAAGGGAATGCCGAGCTTCTCATAGGTCTTCAGGATCTCCGGATCGATCTCGTCGATCGAGGAGAGCTGCTTCTTCGGCTTCGGCGCCGAGTAGTAGTAGAGATCCTGGAAATCGATTTTCGGATAGTCGACGCGCGCCCAGGTCGGCTCGGTCATGGTCAGCCACCGGCGATAGGCCTCAAGGCGCCATTCGAGCATCCAGGCGGGCTCGTTCTTCTTGCCCGAGATGAAGCGGACGGTGTCTTCGGAAAGCCCCTTCGGAGCCTTCTCGGATTCGATGACGGTCTCGAACCCATAGCGATATTGGTCGACGTCGATCCGCCTGACGCGGTCGACCGTCTCTTGTACGGCTGGCATTCAATCCTCCGCTCGCGGTTTCAAGGACCGCGGTGGACACGTTCTGGAACCGTCTTACGACGTTTCCTCGACGAAATCACGCCCTTAGAATCGCTCAAGCACGGTTTCGTCGCCACCTTTAAGTAGGGTCAATGACAGCTTTCGCCAAGCCTGCACGCCGCGATCGACGTCCGCCTCCGTCGTGGACCAGCCCAGACTGAGGCGCACCGCTCCCTGGGCCGCTGCGGAACTGGCGCCCATCGCTTCCAGGACATGGGAGGGCTGGACCTTGCCGGACGAGCAGGCCGAGCCGGAAGACACCGCGATTCCTTCGAGATCGAACCCGATCACGGCCGTCTCGGCCTTCAGCCCCGGCGCCGTGAACAGCGTCGTGTTCGGAAGCCGCGCCGCATCGGAGGAAAATACCGTCACGCCAGCGGTCTGACGAAGGCCCGTTTCCAGCCGGTCGCGCAGCGCCGTGATCCGAGGCAGGTCGACCTCGAGCTCAGCCAGGGCAGCACCGACCGCGGCGCCAAATCCGGCAATTCCGGCCACGTTTTCGGTTCCAGCCCGGCGACCGCGCTCCTGGCCGCCACCGCGGAGAACCGGAATCGGCTCCTCCACACCAGCGCCCAGAACCAGCGCGCCGACGCCCTTGGGTCCGCCGATCTTGTGCGCAGAGATGGTCATAAGGTCTGCGCCCATCTCTTTGATATCGAGGGGTATTTTCCCAAATGCCTGGACCGCGTCGACCTGCAGCAGGCCGCCCGCCTGGTGCACGATCTCAGCAACTTTCGAAGCCGGTTGAAGCACCCCGGTCTCGTTGTTGGCGGCCATGACGGATACCAGCGCCGGCGGTCCTCCGGCCAGCAGGGCTTTCAGGCGGCCGAGATCGACCACGCCGGAGGGGTCGACCGGGATCGTCTGCACTACTGATGGCGCGAACCGGCCGCCGGCCAGCACCGAGGCATGCTCGACCGCCGACACCAGCAGCCGCTCGACCGGGCCGGCCGGCGCGCGCAGGCCTGGGCTCAAGGCGAGCACATTGGCCTCGGTTCCGCCGGAAGTGAACACCACGCGGCGCGCGACGGTGCCGAGCCCCCGGGCGATCACCTCGCGGGCCTCCTCGGTCAGCCGCCGCGCCTTGCGGCCTTCGGCGTGAACCGACGAGGGATTGCCGACCAGATCCATGGCGGCGAGAATCGCCGCGCGCGCTTGCGGTCGCAGCGGGGTCGTCGCATTCCAGTCGAGATAGATCCTGTCGGCCATGGCTTGTTCTTATCAACTCGGGCCACGAACGACCATCGCTCGCCCGCGCCATGATGATGCGCGACGGCCAGCGTGATATTGTCGGGCGCGAGATTGAGATAGCGGGTCCGGTGCCATGAACAAGCTTGTCGGCTCGATGCTGCGTCCGAATGATCGGATCTTCTACGCGATCATGGCCGGGCTCTCGCTCGGCATCGGCGTCGTCAACGCCCTTTCCGCCGCCCACGATGCCGTCAGGCGGGGCGCGGCCTATGATCTGGAAAAACAGTTGCTATGGGAGATGACGAGCATTGTCGTCCTCATCCTGCTGGCGCCGCTGCTGGTCGCTACGGTTCGTTCCATCCGGCTGGGTCCGGCTGCCATGGCACGTCACATCGCGCTCGCAATTGCCGCCGTGGTCGCCTTCTCTGCGCTTCACATGATTGGCATGGTGACGCTCCGCAAGCTGCTGATGTGGACCGCGGGCGGCGCCTACGACTTCCAGCTCTCGCTGGCCACCATCGTGTACGAGTTCCGCAAGGACGTCATGACGGCGCTCCTCATCGGTGCCACGCTCTGGCTGTACGACGGCTATCGCGCGAGCGCTGTCCGAGAGCCGACACGGCGATCCGAGCCGCCTGCCCCTGCCACGCTCTGGCTGCGCGACGGCGCGAGCCGCATCCGCATCTCGCCGGCCGACATCCTGTGGGTCGCCGCGGCCGGCAACTACGTCGAATATGCCATGGCCGACGGCAGGCGACATCTGATCCGCGGCACCTTGTCGGCCGCCGAGGTCGAGCTCGCTCGCTTCGCGCTCGTCCGCATCCACCGCGGCCGGCTGGTCAACATGGCCCGGGTCGCGGCGCTTTCGGTCCTGCCAACGGGCGATTTCGGCCTGACCTTCGACAACGGACAATCCGCGCAGGGCAGCCGCCGCTATCGCAGCGCCGTTGCGCAACTGGAGCACACGGCGTCGCTGCGCTGAACGGCCGGGCCGCAGACGAAAACGCCAGTATTTTCATCGAATTGCAGGCGCATTCGGATCACGTTCCGCGACCGCTTCGCCCCGCCGCTGTATCGGCGGCCCGGTCTGCATCCCTGCCGCAGCCGCCTTGCCGGGCGTTGAAAATCCTTGCTTTTTGCCCCGCGCTCCATGCTAGAAGGCCAACTTCCAGTCACGCCAGCGCTGCTCCGTCCAAGCGAACGGATGGCGCTCGATCACCACTTTTCCTGCTGAACTCGTCGGCGAGGCGCCAGATGAAGCATGGACGAAGTCGGTCGACGCTCTGCCAAGGATTCTCTGATGCCTGAAGTCATCTTCAACGGTCCGGCCGGCCGCCTCGAAGGCCGTTACCATCCGGCGAAGCAGAAGAACGCGCCGATCGCGATGATCCTGCATCCGCATCCGCAGTTCCACGGCACGATGAACCATCAGATCGTGTACCAGTGCTACTATGCCTTCGCGCATCGCGGCTTCTCGGTGCTGCGCTTCAATTTCCGCGGCGTCGGCCGCAGCCAGGGTTCGTTCGATCACGGCACCGGCGAGCTGTCCGATGCGGCCTCCGCGCTCGATTGGGCGCAGACCATCAACCCCGAAGCTCGCGCCTGCTGGGTCGCCGGCTTCTCGTTCGGCGCCTGGATCGGCATGCAGCTCCTGATGCGCCGCCCGGAGGTCGAGGGCTTCATCTCGATCGCGCCGCCCGCCAACCTCTACGACTTCTCGTTCCTGGCGCCCTGCCCGTCCTCGGGCCTGATCGTGCACGGCGAGCGCGATGCGGTGGTACCGCCCAAGGACGTCAACACGCTGGTCGAGAAGCTGAAGACGCAGAAGGGCATCGTGATCGACCAGCAGGTCATCCCCGGCGCCAACCACTTCTTCGACGGCAAGCTCGAGCCGCTGATGGAAACCATCACCGCCTATCTCGACATGCGCCTCGCCAATGTGAGGTGAGGTTGCGTCATCACCCGCGAAAGAGAGCGGGTGATCCAGTACGCCGCGGCTTCTCGGCTGATCATCAGCGTCTCGGAATACTGGATCGCCCGGTCAAGCCGGGCGATGGCACTGTGAGCGGCGTGAACGCTCGGTACGACAACAACGTTCCTACGCCGCCTGCTTCAACAAATACGCATCGTGCCGCGCGAGGAACGCGCGCAGCAGCTGCGGATAGTCGGCGCTGACCGCCGTCCTCACGCTCGGCCGTTGTGCGAGCCGATCGCGCCACGCCCGAACCTTCGGCGTGGACGCAAAGATGCCGAGATCACCGTAGCCATCGAACACATCGAAGTAGCGGAAGATCGGCGCGAACACGGCGTCGACCAGGCTGAAGCGGACGCCATCGAAATACGGCCCCTCGCCCAGCGCGGCCTCGACGCGGACGAACTTCGCCGTCAGCGCCTCGCGCTTGGCCGCGAACACCGCGGCATCCTGCGTCGTCTCCAGGCCCCAGAGATCGCCGAGGATCGCTGAACCGAACTCCATCCAGGTGCGATGCTGCGCACGCGCGAGCGCGCCCTCGGGATGCAGCCGCGCGCCGGCTTGCGTGTCCTCGATGTACTCGCAGATCACGTTGCTCTCGAACAGCGCCACCTCGCCTTGCGCCGTCGGCACGACCAGCACCGGCACCTTGCCGAGCGGCGAGATCTTCAGGAACCAGTCGGGCTTGTTGGCGAGATCGATGTCGATCCGCTCGAATGCGACGCCCTTCTCGGTGAGCGCGATGACGGCGCGTTGCACATAGGGGCAGAGCTTGTGGCTGATCAGCTTCAGGGCAGGCGCCATGACATCCTCGGCAGTTTGATGCAGATGCATCAAACTAGATGCATGCGCATGGAACTGTCAAGGTCCATGCAGATGCATAGATCATGGCCGCGCGATCACTCCGCCGGTCATCGGAAACGGCACGCCGGTGGTGGTGGGATAGCTCAGCGGCAGGCCCTTCATGCCGCGGACCGCCAGGAAGCCGAACGCCTGGGCCTCGATGGCGTCCGCCGACCAGCCCAGCGCATCGGCCGATTCGACGCTCGCCGGCGCGACACGCTCCCGTAGCATCCGCATCATGGTATGGTTGCGGGCGCCGCCGCCGCAGACGATCCAGCTCGCCGGCGGCTTCGGCAGCAGCGGGACGATGCGGGCAATCGCTGCGGCCGTGAACGCCGTCAGGGTCGCGGCCCCGTCCGCCGGCTTCACATCGCCCAGCTTCAGCGCGGCAAAATCATTGCGGTCGAGAGATTTCGGCGGCGGCAGCGCGAAGA
Source organism: Bradyrhizobium sp. SZCCHNS1050 (assembly GCF_032484785.1). NCBI lineage: Bacteria > Pseudomonadati > Pseudomonadota > Alphaproteobacteria > Hyphomicrobiales > Nitrobacteraceae > Bradyrhizobium > Bradyrhizobium sp. SZCCHNS1050. Next base: position 671,634 of record NZ_JAUETR010000002.1, read on the forward strand.
AGGGCATTTCCAGCGCACTGGTGATCCAGGCCTCGTCCGGGTTGCCCTGCTCCGCCACGCGGCCATCCTGATCGAATGCCTGTCCCGTGGTCCGGTGCATGAAATCGTCGAGCAGCGCATTACCGGGACCGGTGTCGCAGGCGATCAGCACGTCGTCGCCGTCGATATAGGTGATGTTGGAGACGCCGCCGATATTGACCACGGCGATCGGCCCCGCGCGCGACAGCGACTGCGCCAGGGCGCGGTGATAGACGGGTACGAACGGCGCGCCCTGCCCGCCGAAATCGACGTCGGCGGCGCGGAAATCGTGCATCACCGGGATGTGGACGGACTTGGCAAGCACGGCCGCGTCGCCGATCTGCACGGTCAGGCGGCGCTCGGGGCGGTGCAGCACAGTCTGGCCGTGGAAGCCGATGATATCGATGTCCTCGGGCTTGAGCCGGTGCTGCGCCAGGAACGCGGCGACCGCCTCGGCATGCGCCACCGTCACGACGCGCTCGGCGTCGCGCACCCGTCCGGGGCGCGCATCGCGCCGCTCGATCTGCACCGCATCGGCGAGCGCCTCGCGCAGCAGGCTGCGCTCCGCGGCGCTATAGGCCCGGTAGCCCGAGGGACCGAGGCTCTTGACCTGCCGCCCATCGGTCTCGATCAGGGCCACGTCCACCCCGTCGAGCGAGGTGCCACTCATGAGGCCAAGTGCGGTCAGAATCATTGCAGTCGAACCTGAAAACCCTGCCCTGCTTGCCAAGTACGGCCGATTTGAGGTCCCGCCCAGGCCGTGCACATGCTTGTACAAGCCCGGCGCATCTTATAATGCCACAACGCCCGTATCCGTGGCATGTGCCTCCCGCACGTCCCCGCGACAAGCGGTCAATACCGTAAACAAATGCTCAGAGTCGCCGACAATGACTGGCTTCAAGTCTGATTTCCTGAACGTGCTGCAGAGCCGCGGGTTCATTCATCAGTGCTCGGATTTCGAGGGGCTGGATGCCCTCGCCGCCAAGGGCCAGGCGACCGCCTATGTCGGCTACGACTGCACCGCACGCTCGCTGCACATCGGCAACTTCCTGACCATGATGATGCTGTATTGGCTGCAGCAGACCGGGAACAAGCCGATCACCCTGATGGGCGGCGGCACGACGATGGTCGGCGATCCCTCCGGCAAGGACGAGACCCGCGCGATGCGCACGGTCGAGGAGATCGAGGCCAACAAGGCGTCGATCCGCGGCGTGTTCGCCAAGGTGCTGCGCTACGGCAATGGCGCCACCGACGCCATCATGCTCGACAATGCCGAATGGCTGACGAAGCTGAACTGGATCGAGATGCTGCGCGACATCGGCCGGCATTTCTCGGTCAACCGCATGCTGACCATGGACTCGGTCAAGCTGCGGCTTGAGCGCGAGCAGGAGATGAGCTTCATCGAGTTCAACTACATGGTCTGCCAGGCCTACGACTTCGTCGAGCTGGCGCGGCGCACCGGCTGCCGGCTGCAGATGGGCGGCTCCGACCAGTGGGGCAACATCGTCAACGGCGTCGAGCTCGGACGCCGCATGGGCACCGAGCAGCTCTTCGCGCTGACCACGCCGCTCTTGACCACCGCATCCGGCGCCAAGATGGGCAAGACCGCGCAGGGCGCGATCTGGCTCAATGCCGACCAGTGCAGCCCGTATGATTTCTGGCAGTACTGGCGCAACACCGAGGACGCCGACGTCGTCAAGTTCCTCAAGCTGTTCACCACGCTGCCGCTGTCCGAGATCGAGAAGCTCGGTGCACTGCAGGGTGCCGAGATCAACGAGGCCAAGAAGGCACTGGCCGATGCGGCCACCACCTTGCTGCATGGCGAAGAGGCGGCACGCACCGCTGCCGAGACCGCCCGCCGCACCTTCGAGGAAGGCGCCATCGCCGAGAACCTGCCGACGGTCGAGGTGCCGCAGGCCGAGCTCGACGCTGGCCTTGGCGTGCTCAACGCCTTCGTCAAGGCCGGCCTCGTCGGCTCCAACGGCGAGGCGCGGCGGCAGATCAAGGGCGGTGGCCTGCGCGTCAACGACATTGCGGTCACCGACGAGAAGATGGCGCTGACGCCGGCTGCACTGACCAGCGAGGGCGTGATCAAGCTGTCGCTGGGCAAGAAGCGCCACGTGCTGGTCAGGCCTGCATAGCCGCATTCGTTTTTGCCTGCTTGTCAGGGAAGGCCGAAAGGCGCTCCCTCAGGGCATGACGATCAGCGCGCCGCAAGAGACTGCGCAAGCCGAGGAAACGCCGACAGCTCCACCACGCGCGCGCATGGCGTTCGTGGTGCTGGGTCTCTGCTTTGCGCTCTCGGTGGTCGGCCGCGGGCTGGGGGAAAGCTTCACCGTCTTTCTCAAGCCGATCTCCGACAGCTTCGGCTGGGACCGTTCCGAGGTCGTCTCGATCTATTCGCTGACGGCGCTCGCCGGCGGCCTCGCCGCACCGCTGATCGGGCGGCTGTTCGATCACTCCGGACCACGCGCCGTCTATGCGCTCGGCCTCCTGCTGCTTGGTTCCGCCTTCACGGCCGCGGCGCACGCGCGGGCGCTGTGGCAGTTCCAGATCAGCATCGGCCTGTGCGTCGGCATCGGCATCGCGCTGATCGGCAACGTCCCCAACTCGATCCTGCTGGGCCGCTGGTTCGGCAAGAAGCTGCCGACCGCGATGGCGGTGATCTATTCCGCCACCGGCGCCGGCGTGCTGATCCTGCTACCGGGCTCGCAACTGCTGATCGACGCGATCGGGTGGCGCAGCACATATCAGGCGTTCGGCGCCGCTACCTTCATCCTGCTGGTGCCGCTGGCGCTGCTGCCCTGGCGGCTGTTTGCCGCCGGCGCGCCCCACATCACCAGGCCCGTCGCCGACGAGTTCGCCGACGATGCCTGGACCTTGTCGCGAGCGCTGCGCCATCACGCCTTCTGGGCGTTGTTCTCGACCTTCTTCTTCACCGCCGTTGGCATGTATGCGATCGCGCCGCAGGTCGTCGCCTATCTGATCGATGCCGGCTTTGCGCCGCTGCAGGCCGCCACCGCCTGGGGCTTCTCGGGCGTGGTGCTGCTGTTTGGCATGCTCGGCGTCTCGGCCCTCGACGGGCTGATCGGCCGGCGGCCGTCGGTGCTGTTCTCCTACGCCGTATCGATCGCAGGAATCCTGATGCTGTGGGCGCTGCAATTCTCGCCGAACATCTTCCTGCTCACCGGCTTCGTCGTCTGCTTCGGCAGCATGATCGGCTCGCGCGGGCCGCTCCTGTCGGCGACCGCGATGAAGATCTTCCGCGGCAGGCGGCTTGGGACCATCTACGGCACGATCACGATCGGCAGCGGGCTCGGATCGGCACTGGGATCATGGAGCGGCGGCGTCATCCACGATCTCACCCACGGCTATGATGCCGTCATTCTGCTCGCGCTCGTGAGCGTCGTCATCGGCATGATCCCGTTCCTGGTCGTTCCGGCCCTTCGCACCTAGTCGGCCCGCGGTCCAAGTACGATGTGCTTGCGCGCTCCGATAGCCGCCCGTCCACATAGTGGACGGCGCACAACAACCACGCGTTCATGATTAGTAAGCAGCTTGATGATAGTTGTTTCGGCAAGGACGCGCCGTCGAAAGCGCGCGCCATACCGACGGGATCGTCCGCGCCCTGGCCGATGGCGCCAAGCAGATCGAGCACGTCGCCGAGCTGATCTCGAGCATCGCGGGCCAGACCAACCTGCTGGCGCTCAACGCCACGATCGAGGCCGCGCACGCCGGCGAAGCCGGGCGCGGCTTTGCCGTGGTCGCGGCGGAGGTGAAGAGTCTGGCCAGCCAGACCGGCACAGGCCACGCAGGAGATCGGCGACCGCATCGCCCGGATCCAGAACGCGACGCGGGAAGCGGTCGGCGCGCTCGACGCCATCACCCTGACCATCGAGGAGGTGTCCGCGATCGCGGCCACGATCGGATCGGCGATCGAGGAACAGGGAACGGCCACCGCGGAGATCGCGCGCAACGTCACCCAGACCGCGCAGGCCACCCGCGAGGTCACCGCCAACATCGGCGGCGTCTCGACGGCGGCCAATGAGACCGGGAGTGCCGGCCACGTGCTGATCGCGGGCGGCAACCTCTCCAAGCAGGCCGAGCAGCTCTCCCGCGAGGTCGACACCTTCCTTGCTGGCCTCAGAGCGGCCTGAACCGCATCGATCGGGTCTGTTGACGTCGCCGAACGCCGGCGGCCGGCAGCGTCAATTGTTCGGCGGCAGCTCCGCCGGCGGGTATGGCTGCTTGCCGGTGTTGAAGTCCATGATCTTGCGCGTCACGCCCGGCAGCATGGCCGAGATCGGGTTGATGCGCACCACAGGCTGGCTTGGCGTGCCCACAACCTCATAGGTCACGCCGAACAGACCTTCATTGCTGCCGCCGAGGAACAGCCCGACGATCGGGATCTGGTTGAACATGTTGTTCAGCCCGTACAGCGGCACGATCGTGCCCGAAGCCCGGACCTGGTTGACGTTGTAGTCGATGCTGCCCTCGATGGTCAGGCCGAGCGTCGGTCCCTTGACGACGCCGTCGCGGATCGAGAGCAGCCCGTTCTGCCGCGTGAACTCCGCGCGCAGCATGGTGAATGCGATGCCTTGCGAGGCGCCCTGTGCTGCGCCGGAGGCGGCGCGATCCAGCGCCTGCTCACCCCTGACGGTGAAGTTGCGAACGATCGCCAGGCCTTCCTTGGGGCTGGAGTCGGCCGTCGGCGGCTCCATCGCCAGTTCCAGCTCGCCGCCAGCCATCTTGGAATAGGTGTCGGCGAAGCGCAGCAGCGCGCCGGCATCGTTGGTTACCAGATAGATCACCTCGCGGCCCTGGCGACGCGCGCGAGGATCAGCGCTCGGCGCCTCGCGGCCGACGCGGATGTCGGCGGTGACGGGCGTGTCGCGGCCGACCTTGCCGGTCAAATTGAAGCTCTTGAAGGCGCCGCCGCGCCTGGAGAACTTGAGGTCGACGCTGCGCAGCGCCTCGCCGTTGAAGCCGGCGACGGCGCCCAACTTGACCTCGGCGTCGAAGTCGAGGTTGGAGCGTGCCTTGTTCTTGTCGGCGTCCTTGTTGGTGCCCGAGATCGCCGACTTCAGGAAGCCGCGGCCGTCGAACACGTCGCCGCGCATCGACAGCTTCAGCACGCCGTCCTGGCCGCGCTCTGCCTTGAGCTGCGTCTTGTCGCCTTCCGACGGCGAATAGGTCGGGAAGTTGGCGTTCATCAGGTCGCCGTTCTGGTCGACTTCCAGCGAGCCCTTGATGGAGACGCCGCCGCCTTCGATGTTGATGTCCTCGAAGCGCGTCGATTGCTGCTTGGCGACGACGTTGAAGGTGGCCTTGCCGGATTTGCCCGGGTTCTTCACCCAGCCCGGCAGCAGGTTGTCGAGCTTGAGCTGGGTCAGATCGGCCTCGACGCCGATGCGGCTGTCGCGATCGGCAGAGCCCGCGATCTTGCCATTGAGCTTGAGCGGCACGTTGCCGGTGATCGCGGTGCCCAGATCCATGCCGAGCCGGGCCCGGCTGGCATCGTCGAGGATCGCCTGCATCTTGATGTCGGCGTCGCCTTCCGTCGGCTTGCGATAGTCGAGCGTGGCCGGCTGGCCGTTGATCTTGACGTCGCCCTTCACCTGATAGCCGGCGGTGTTGGCCACGATCTTGAGCGTGTTGGCCTCGAGCTTCTGGTTCATCACCAGCTTGTCGGCGGCAAAGCCATTGAGATCGGCCGTGACCGCGTAGCTGGTGTCGGCCTTGGTCAGTTCGCCCTTGACCGGCATCGCGAGATTGACGCTGGCCTGGAACGTTCCCTTGGTCTGGTTGGGATCGATCGGCATCGACGACAGATCGTTGAGCCGGTCGGAGGCGAGGATCTCGGCGGCAGCGGCGACCTGCCCTTCGACGCGCATGCGTACCCGCGACGGCGACGGCTTCGGCGCCATGTCCGGTACTTCGAACACGACGTCGGAGAAGTTGAGCTTGCGCCCGGCCGGCGTATCCGCGACGCCCTGCCCGATCGTCACCGTCGCGGTGCGGCCGGTGACATGCGCCTTCACGTCGGCATCGCGCACCGACGGCAAGCCGTCGACCGGATGCACGGTGACATTGGTGGCGACGATGTTGACGTCGAGACCATCGTCGGGAATCGGCGGCCCCTTGCGCGGCAGGTTGCGCGTCGGCGAATTGACGGCGACGTCGATCCGCTGCACCGAGCCGCGCTCGATGCGCTCGATGATCCAGGCCCGCACCTCCGGCACGATCAGCGCCGGCCAGATCCGTTTCATCGCCAGCGCGGGCATCGGCGTCGCCGCGAAGCCGAGCTTCAGCCGCGGCTCGCCGGCATAGTCGACGCTGCCGGTGCCGGCGACGCCGATCTCGCCATTGGAGACCTCCGCCTGCGTCAGCAGCACGCGCTTGCCCTCGGTGTCGAAGCGGAAGTTGATCGAGATGCGGTTGAAGATCAGCGGTGGCTCGTTTTCGATGGCGCCGAGCAGAATGGTGCCGCCGTTGAGACCCAGCCGCCAGTCGTTTGCGGTGTCGTTCGGAGGCTCGAGATTGGCGTTGAGCGTGATGCGGTTGGCGCCCGAGATCACCTTCAACGGCGCGATCAGCACGCGGCGCCCGGCGTCCCATTCCATGCTGATCTCGGCGGAGTCGATCGCCATCGGATAGTCGGGCGTATCGGTGTCGATGATCTTGCCGGCGCCGATGTTGATCTTGCCGCGCAGATAGGTCGGCAGCCCGTCGCGCGCGAGCTCGCCCTTGATCTCGCCGGTCATGGGCAGGTCCGCCATGTAGGTGAGATCCTTGAGCCGCATCGCCAGCAGGATGTTGCTGGTGGAGACCTTGTCGGCCTTGATGTCCACCGTGCGCACGCCGTTGGCCTGGGGCCCGACCAGGATGCGCAGCTGCCACGGCTTGGCGCCCTCTTCGCCGAGGCTCAGCGCCACCCCGCCGCCGGACGGCCGGCGCAGGCTGAGGCTGATGTTCTCGAACGTCCATTTGTTGCCACGCTGCTGGTCGTCGACGATCAGCACGCCGTTCTTCAACCCGATCTCGTTCAGGTTCTGGCCATCGAGCCCGGTGAGGCTGAGGCTGTCGAGCCAGTCCAGGCCGGCAAGCAGGCCGTTCGGCGCAGCGGTCGCGGGCACAGTCGACATGGCCGGCGGTGCTGGCTGCGAGCCGGCCTGCGGTCCCGGTGCGTTGGGCGGTGGCGCGGCCTGTCCCGGTCGCGGGAATGTCGGCGGCAGGCCGGCATCGCGCTTGGAGGCGACGCCCGTTGCCAGCGGCTTGGTGGTCTCCCCCGTCGACACCGTGACGGTGCCGTCCGGGGTGATGCGAATCGCGAGCTCGGCGTCGACCAGCTTGAGGCTCTCGGCACGCAGCTGGCCCATCAGCAGCGCGGCGCCGGACAGCCGCACCTCGGCCTTGGGCGCGCTGGCGACGATGGCGTGATCCTGATCGCGCACGATGATGTCGCGGATCCGGACCGCGATCCTGATCCGGCCGGCACGCTCGATCTGGGTGCCGCCGACCTCGACGGTGTTGCCGTGGCCGATATTGTCCTCGATCGCCGCCGCGAGCCACGGCGTCGCCAGATCGAGGCTGATCGGGCCCGCACCGAGCCGCAGCCACAGGCCGGCGAAGCCGAGCCCGACGAGCAGCATGAGCGATGCCAGCGTGATGACGATCCGCTTGGCCACGCGGCCGCCCGGCAGACGCGGACGCGCCCAGCCGAATCGACCGGTGCTCCCGCCCGAATCGGGCCGCGACAACAGGCGCCGGGCGCGCTGCCCGACCGTCTCGTCGTGCTCGGCGGCAGCCTCATACTGGTCGGCCACATCCCAGTCGGCCTCATCCCACTGCTGGCCCTGGGTGTCCGCTTGCAGATGGGGCCGGTGGGGTGATGTCTGTCTTGCCATTGCCTCTCGGTGCCGGCCCCTCGTGTCCGAAACATTCGTGCCAACCTGGCCTCGGCCAGGTTGGTCGCCGGTGTGGCCCCGCCCGTTCACGCAGCGCGCGTGCTCACTGCCGGCAGGACTCGATGCCCCAAATGATCCCGTCACGCTTCGGCGGGTGCTGTCAACACGCCGCTGGCGCTTCGCCGGCGGCGCGGACGACGCGCGACATCCTCGTCACTATCCCCCGCCGCCGTCAGGTTTGCCCACCTGCTCGCGCCAGCGGACCGGCGCCTCTCCACCGCCGGACGAATTCTGTGGCGGGGACGTCTGATCCGGAGACGGTACGAGAGTCGTCATTGCACTGTGCTCAACTGCGCTGGTGCTCACGCCTGCTGGTAGCCATGATCTTCGCTTCATCGCAAGAGGCGCGATCCCCTGCGCGCCGCGAAGCACGGATTCCAGATCGATCCCGGGACACCGGACAAGAACCGAGATACTTTCATTTTTGAGCCGCCGAAAGCGACGAAAGGAAGGCGTATGTCAAAGGAATCACAAAAGAAATCCTCCAACCCGGCGTCCTACGGGGCGATTGACGGGAACCGGCTCGCCACCGCGGCCAAGAAGGCCACCAAGAAGACGGCCAAACCGGCAGTGGCGAAAGCCGCCAAGACGACCTCTACCAAGACGACCTCCGCAAAGACCGCGACGTCCAAAGCCGCGACCACCAAAACGGGAGCTGCGAAGGCCGGGCCCAGGACGCCAGCGACCACTGGAACGGGCCTCACCGAGGGCGTCAAGGCACCCGCGTTCAAGCTGCCGCGCGATGGCGGCGGAACCGTTTCGCTGGCCGACTACAGCGGCCAGAAGCTCGTGCTGTTCTTCTATCCCAAGGCCAATACGCCCGGTTGCACCAAGGAGGCGATCGACTTCACCCGCCTGTCGAAGGACTTCGCGGCCGCCGGCGCCGCAGTGCTCGGCGTCTCCGCCGATTCGGTCAAGGCGCAGGACAATTTCCGCGACAAGCACGATCTCGCCGTGCCCCTGATCTCGGACGAGACACATGAGATGCTGGGGGCCTACGGCGCCTGGGGCGAGAAGTCGCTCTATGGCCGCAAGTTTCTCGGCATCATCCGAAGCACCGTCTTGATCGGCGCCGACGGCCGCGTCGCCAAAGTGTGGCGCAACGTCAAGGTCGACGGCCATGCCGACGCGGTGCTCGCGGCGGCGCGCGCGCTCTGAGAATGCGCCTGACGGCGTTGGCGGAAAATTAACCATGCAGGGGTCAAATCGCTCCCGTAAATGACGCCGCTGGAACGACGATCTCCGGCCGGCGCGGGAGTGCCGATGTCGTATCGTTCCGGCCATCACGCCGAATATCCCCAGCACCATTCTCATGACCGTGGGCACGCCCATCACCATCGGCGCGCCCCCGTCAGCCATCCGGCGCCGGTCGCGGCCGCGTCGCAGAGCGACTACACGCTGGTGCATGCCGGCAAGCAGGTGCGCATCGGCCCGGTGGTATTCTGGATCGTGGTCGGCACCGTCAGCCTGCTCGGGCTGTGGTCGGCGGCGACCGCGACCTATTTCGCGTTTCGCGACGACGTGCTGACGCGGCTGATCGCGCGCCAGGCCGAGATGCAATACGCCTATGAGGACCGCATCGCCGAGCTACGCGCCAAGGTCGATCGCGCCACCAGCCGGCAATTGCTCGACCAGGAGCAGTTCGACCAGAAGCTCGACCAGATCCTGAAGCGCCAGAGCGCGCTTGAAGGCCGCGCCACCGCGCTCGGCAGCATGCCCGACATCACCGGCTCGATCCGCGCCCCGGCGCGCGCGCCTGTCGCGATCGAGCCGCCGTCGGCGCCAGCCACGCCCAAGCCGTCGCCGATCAGCGACACCGTGATCTTCACCGCGCCGCCGGACCGCGAGGCCCGGCTCGAATCGCGCAGCCCCGTGATGGCCAACGCGCAGCCGAACCCATCGACCAAGCTCGCCGGCGTCGACAACGTGCTGACGCGGTTGACGCGCTCGCTCGACCAGGTCGAGGCCCGGCAGATCGCGATGCTGTCCTCGGCCGAGGAGACGCTGGAATCGAAGCTCCGCCGGATGCGCGGCGTCATCACCGATCTCGGCCTCGACATGGGTCAGCTCGAAGCGGCGGCACCGAAGGGCGGCATGGGCGGCCCGTACGTGCCGGTCAAGCTCGGCGCCGAATCCGGTCCGTTCGAGCGCCAGCTCTACCGCATCAGCATCACCCGCGCCCAGGTCGAGAAGATGAATCGCACGCTGTCGCTGGTGCCCTATCGCAAGCCGGTGATCGGCGAGGTCGAGTTCACCTCCGGCTTCGGCGTGCGCTCCGATCCGTTTCTCGGCCGACCAGCCATGCACACCGGCCTCGACTTCCGCGCCGCCACCGGCGATCCGGTCCGCGTCACCGCCAACGGCAAGGTGGTCAACGCCGGCTGGGCCGGCGGCTACGGCCGCATGGTCGAGGTTGATCACGGCAACGGCCTCTCCACCCGCTACGGCCATCTCTCCGAGATCAACGTCAAGATCGGCCAGCATGTGAAGATCGGCGACATCATCGGCGAGGTCGGCTCGACCGGCCGCTCGACCGGCCCGCATCTGCACTACGAGACCCGCATCGACGGCGAAGCCGTCGACCCGCAGAAATTCCTGCGCGCCGGCGTCCGGCTGAGCGCGGGCTAGGTCAGTCAGCTCACATCAAGTTGGTGCGGTGCAGCGCCCCGCGGGTGCGCTCCGGAGCCGGACCTATCGCTTGGCCGGGAGCATGAAGACCTGCCCCGGATAGATCAGATCGGGACTTCGGATCTGCTCCCGGTTTGCCTTGTAGATGACCGCGTAGCGCGTGCCGCCCCCGAGCAGGCGGCGGCTGATGTGCCACAAGCTATCGCCGCGGGCGACCGTGACCGTCGTCATCTTCGGCTCGCCTCTGGCAGCGGGCACGATCGCCTCACGCGGGTTGCCTGCAGCCGCGACCAGCGTGGACTGAGCGGCCGCGCGTGCCTTGGCCGTCTCGGCCCCCGCAACAACCGAGGACAGCGATGCAGTCGTCGCGTCGTCGGGCAGGCTCAACGGGACCTCGGCGCGCGCCTGGACGGAGCCGGATGCCGGATCGACCTCGTCGAGCCTGATCCGGTCTTTGCCCGCCCGGCTGACGTCCTTGCCGATCGCGATGCTGAGACGTCCGTCGGCACCCGCCACCGTCGATGAGATCAGGCGATCGTTCAAATAAAGCCTCACCGTCGCGCCCGGACGCGCCCGGCCGTTGACGCGCAGGACGCCATTCGTCTCGTGATCCACCGCGTCCACCGCCAGCGCCTGCGGGATCGCGCCGGCCGGCTTCGACAGAACGCGCGTCGGCTCATCCGGCGACAGCAGAGCCACCGTGGCCTGCTGCCGCCCGGCCTCGACGTTCACCGCCACGCTCTGCTTCGACGTCACCTCGTGTCCGTCGGCGAGCTTCGATCGCAGGGTCAGATCGTAGGTTCCGGCAGGGAGACGGGGCGGCACCATGGCGAACTGTCCGGCCCGGTCGGCAACGACGCGGTCATGAACCTCGCCGTTGCGCAGCAGCTCCACGGTGGCGCCGGGCGCCGCGCGCCCGGCGACGACGGCGTCGCCCGAAGGAGCGACGTTGACGACATCGAACGCCGGACCATCGCTTTCGGCGCCCGACTGTGGAACCAGCGGGCCCAGCGCGTCGGCAAGACCACTCGCCTGCTGCTGCATCGTCGCAAGCGGGCTCGCGCCGCGACCATGGTCCGCGGCGGACGGCGCTTGCTCGGCGGTCGGAACCGATGCGGACTGGCCCGGCGCTTCGGCCGCCGGGATTGCCGCTCCGCTCGCGGCCGTTCTGTCCCGCCCGATGATCGGGACGTCACGGACCAGGGCGGGATCGAACACGACGACCAGCGCTGCCGCCGGGACAACGAGGGCCGCGACCCCAAGAATGATCCGGATCACCGGCTTGCCGCTCATGATCATGCCTCGGTCCGTTGCTGGTCGCGTCGATCGCGCGTGTGTCGAGCCATACCATCCGGTCCGGCGAAACACCAATTGCAGCCGGGCGGGCACGACACCGGACAATTCCGGGATACCGGCCGCCGAGGCCGCCCATGGCTGGCCCGGCCGCGCCCGGACCCGACCGGCTCACGCCGCGCCGAGCGCATCGACAAAGCGCGACAAATCTTCCCACAACTCGCCCGGCTCCTCGAGGCCGATGCTGAGCCGCACCAGCACATCCTTGAGCGCCTTGCGCAAGGCCAGATCCCTCACCGTGATCGCGCCGAGCAGCAGGTCGGAATGGTCGCCGACCGCGGGCACGAGACAACATCCGGTCATTTGCGCGACGCGCGTGCCCTGCTCCGGCCTTCGGACGCAATCTGCGCCGCGCATTCGGCGAACACCTGGCGCAGGAATTTGTGGCTGGAGTCCTGATCCCTGAACGAGGGCCAGATCATGGACTCGTTCAGGCGCGGAATCTCGAACGGGAAGCCGACGAACTTCACGGGATAATGCAGCGCCAGATCCTGCGCGAGCAGCCGATGCAGTGTCGCGATCCGGTCCGTCCCGCACAACATCCTGGGCAGCAGGCAGTAGGAATCGACCGTACAGGCAATCTTTCGCGGCCGGCCGGCGCGCGGGAAGAACAATTCCTCGAACGAGAAGGTGCCGGCTTCGCCGAGGCGGACGTTGACGTGATCGGCCGCGAAATAATCGTCCTCGGACAGCTTGCCACGCCGCAACGGCCGCTCCCGGCACATCATGCAGACATGATCGTCCGACAGCAGATGCGTCTGCGGATGCGCTATCCGTGATGCATACTGCTCGGGCAATATCAGCAGGTCGATGTCGCCGAGCCCGAACACCTGCTCGACATGCTTGGGCAGATGCGCGATCTCGAGCTGGAATCCGGTCGCGCGCTGCGCGAGCGCGATCGCCACTCGCGACACCAGCACATAGGTCGCGTAGTCGGATGCACAGATCCGGAACGTGCGGCTGATCGTCGAGGGATCGAAGTCCGGCCTCGTGCTGATCGCGGCGCGCGCACGAACGAGCGTGTCCTTGACCGGCTCGACCAGCGCCTGGGCGAGCGGCGTCAGCTCGAACTGCCGTCCGACCTGGGTCAACAACTCGTCCTCGAAGAACTCGCGCAGACGCGCCAGCGCGGCGCTGGTCGCGGATTGACCGAGCCGGAGGCGATCCGCAGCCCGCGTGACGTTGCGCTCGTCGAGCAGCGCGTCGAGCGCCACCAGCAGATTGAGATCGAACCTGTCCAGCCGCATCGCAGCGCGCTCCCTTCCCCTGGACTTGTCACTTGGTATCGATCGTATCGATGACGATGCGCAATTCAATCGATTTTGCCGGATCACGGGTTCGACCTAGCGTGTGCTCGGACCAGCGTCGGCAGAGGGCGCGAAAGCCCGGGCCAAGGGGCCCCCGCGACTGGTCCGTTCACGGGGAGGGAAACATGAGCCGATCGAGCTCGGGTGGAGTCGTGCTCGCCACGTGCCACGTGGCCGGCATGCTGGACCTGGTGGCGCTGCCGGTCTGGGTCGGAACGTTCATCGAATTCTACGGTCTGTCGCCGGCGCAGGCGGGTGCGACCGTCACCAGCTTCCTGGCGGGCATCGTGCTCGCGAGCCTGGTGACCGCGCGATCGTTCACGCGGCTCGACGCGCGCAGCATCGTGGTCGGCGGCTTCATCGTGGCCGCTGCGGCGTTCGGCTATCTCGCCGGCAGGCCGCCAGAGCTGGTGCCATTCTGGGTTCTGCCGATCATCCACGCCATCGCGGGCCTCGCAGCCGGTGCCGCCTTGTCGATGACGCACGGCACGATGGGCCGTACCGACAATCCGCACCGCCTGTTCGGCCTCGCCAATGTCGCGCTCGCCGTCTTCAGCGTCGCCTTCTTCGCCACCGTGCCGGCCCTGATCCATGCGATCAGCCCGCGCCTGCTGTTCGCGGTGTTCGCAGCCAGCATGGCGGTCGCGGCGCTCCTGGCCTCTCTCGGCTTCCCGCGCTCCGTCGCCGCCGCCGAGACCGGCGGTGAGATGCTGCACGCGATGCCCGGCCGAGCCTGGCTGATCATCGCCGTCGTGATCTGCCTCGCCTTCAACCAGTCGCTCGTTTTCTCCTTCCTGGAGCGCATCGGCCGTCACAAGGGGCTGTCGCAGGACGACGTCACCAAGGTGCTGATCGCCGTCGGCTTCATCAACCTGCTTCCCGGCGCGCTGGCGGCGGCCCTGCAACGACGCCTGTCGCCGATCGCGATCGGCATTGCCGGCCCGCTGCTGCAGGCCATGCTGGCTTTCGTGATCGTCAATGCCCAGGGCTTCTCGACCTACGCGGCCTTTGCGATCCCCTACGTCTCGATCGTGATCTTCACCCACACGTTCCTGTTCGGACTGCTGTCGCAGATCGACCCGAGCCGGCGCGCAGTCGCGGCGACACCGGCGATGATGATGATCGGATCGGCCGCGGGACCCGCCGTCGCCGGCGCGATCGTGGAGAGCCTGGGCTACGGCGGCCTGAGCTACGTGGCCGGAACGATATCCACGCTCGCCGTCGTCCTGATGCTGACCTTCAAGGCACGCACCGCCGCATCACCGGCCATGCTGCGCTCCGCCTGAGCCCCCTGCCCCCAAGGAGAGTCCCATGAACAAGCACGTCACGCAGCACAACGGCCTGGAGTTTCCGCAGGATATCGTGTTCTCCGGCTATGCCGCTCCGGTACGGATCGAGGGCGAGGTGCACGACCTCGAGGTGATCGGCCGCATTCCGGCGGGGCTGGAAGGCGTCTACTACCGCAACAGCGCCGACCACACCTACCCGCCCCTGCTGGGCAAGGACATCTTCCTCAACGGCGACGGCATGGTGCACATGGTCCGCATCCAGAACGGTCATGCCGATCTGGCGATGCGCTACGTCCGCACCCGCAAGTTCCTGATCGAGCGGCAGGCGCGCAAGGCGCTGTTCGGCGCCTATCGCAATCCGTTCACCGATTCACCCGAGGTGGCGGGCGAGGATGCCAACACCGCCAACACCTCGGTGATGTGGCACCATGGCAAGCTCTATGCCCTGAAGGAATCCGGCCGCCCCTACGAGCTCGATCCGGTCACGCTGGAGACCCGTGGCGAGACCGATTTCGGCGGCCAGCTCCGGAGCCGCACCTTCACCGCCCATCCCAAGATGGACCCGCTCACCGGCGAGTGCATCGCGTTCGCCTATAATTGCGAGGGCACGGCCAGCAATGACATCGAGCTCTACACCATCGCGCCGGACGGCGAGTTCACCCGCACCGAGCGCTTTACCGCGCCCTACTGCTCGATGGTCCACGACTTCCTGGTATCACGCAACTACATCGCCTTCGTGATCTGCCCGATGGTCTGCGACTGGGATCGCGTCAGGAAGGGCGAGCCCTATTGGCATTGGGACAGCCACAGGCAGACCCATGTCGCCGTGATCCCGCGCTGGCAGGGCGTGGCCGGCATCCGCTGGTTCACCGCGCCGAAGCTCGCGATGCAGACCCACACCTTCAACGCCTGGGAGCACGGCAGCCGCCTGGTGCTCGACCAGTTCGTCACGGAGTCCGGCTGGCTCAGCCAGTTCCCGGACATCCGCGATCCCGAGGCCAAGGAGCTGCCGCCCTTCGGCGAACGTTGGACGATCGATCTGTCGAGTGCATCTGGCGCCATCGACATCTCGCGCTTCATCGGACACATCGGCGAGATGCCGGTCATCGACCAGCGCTTCGCGATGGCCCGCGTCCGGCACTTCTGGTTCGGCACCAACAATCCCAAGCTCGGCCCGATGCTGCCCTTCGGCCCCAAGGGACCGCCCTTCACCTGCCTCGGACATTTCGACGAGGAGACAGGCAAGCTCGACTTCTACTACGCCGGCCCCGAGAGCTCGCCCGAGGAGCCATGCTTCGTTCCCCGCAGCGCGCACGCAGCCGAGGGCGACGGCTGGCTGCTCAGCATCGTCGGACGGCGGGCGGAGAACCGCACCGATCTCGTCATCCTCGACGCACGCAATCTGTCGGCCGGCCCCATTGCGACAATCCGCTTCCCGTGCCGGGTGCACGAGGGTTTCCACGGCATCTGGGTGCACGCCGACGTCCTTTAACGCATCCGGCCACCGGAGGCGCCAGCCGCGGATCCGCCAGCGCCTCGCGCTGAACGACAAACACTCCAATGACAAAGAGCCTCGCAGCAGGCCTGTCACAACCGGGGAAACACCATGATACGTCTGTACGGCTCGATGCACTCGCGCGCGCATCGCTGCGCCTGGATGCTGAAGGAGCTCGCGCTCGACTTCGAGCACGTTCCGACCGGCTTCACCGACGGCAGCACCCACACGCCGGACTTCCTGAAGATCAATCCCAACGGACGCGTGCCCGCGTTCGTCTCCGACGAGATCCGCCTGTTCGAGTCGCTCGCGATCAACCTTCATTTGGCGCGCCGCTACCGCAGCGACCTTTCTCCGGCCACCCTGGAAGAAGACGCGCTCGTCACCCAGTGGAGCTTCTGGGTCGTGACCGAGATCGAGAAGCCCCTGCTTCTCGCCGCAGCCAATCGCGTCCTGTTCGATGCCGACAAGCGCGATGCCGACGAGCTCGGGATCGCGCTCACCAAGCTCGGCCGTCCGCTGGCGGTCCTCGATCGGCATCTCACCGAGAGGCCCTATCTCGTCAGCGGCCGCTTCACCGTGGCCGACCTGAATGTCGCCGCCGTCATGACGCTGGCCCGGCTCGGCACGCTCGACATGTCACCATGGCCCCATGTCGACCGCTGGCTCGATCGCTGCCTGGAACGGCCGGCCGCTGCGGACTGGAAGACGATCAGTTTCCGCGTTCCGCGGCCCGAGAACCCTCTCGGCATCCTCGCGATGTTCGTCTGAGGCACTATCGCAGATTGAATGAGGAACCGCACATCATGCTGATGCTCGCCGACGCAGTGATCATCATCGACGCCGCGCTGCGCGAAGCGCGTGCGAAGAACCTCGCGCCGCTCGCGGTCGCCGTGCTCGATCCAGGCGGACACCTGATCGCCTATCAGCGCGAGGACGGCGCCGGCATCGTCCGCTTCGACATCGCCTTCGGCAAGGCCTTCGGCTCGCTCGGCATGGGCTTCGGATCACGCGAGCTGAGCCGTCGCGCCGGCAACATGCCGACATTCTTCACGATGCTATCAGCCACGACCGGCGGCCGCCTCGTCGCCTCGCCCGGCGGCGTCCTGGTGCTCGGACCGGACAGGCAGGTGCTCGGCGCCGTCGGCATCTCCGGCGATCTCGGCGACAATGACGAAGCCTGCGCGATCGCCGGCATCGCCGCGGCGGGCTTTCGAACGGAAGAGCCGCCCGGCGCGTGAACCGGTGAAGAACGGCCAAGCGGACCGCCGAAACGGTCCACGCGGCTGATCATCGCTTGGCCGGGAGCACGAAGACGTGGCCGGCCCCACCGCGGGCGGGTGCCCATCATTCGGCTGAAGGGGAGGACCACGCCCGGCAGCAACTCCCTCATCCGAATTCTCAAACGCGATTTTGTTATTTCTTTTTTCCAGAAATCATGTATGATCCCCCCATCCTGCCCTCTCTGCGAGGGGCGTACGCGTCGTCACGGACGTTGGGGCGGGATGCGGTGGACGCGGGCTGCGATGCACGACGGGCATGGCGGTCGCGGACGATGAAGTCGCGTGGTCCTGGCGCCCCGATGCTGGCGCCAAGTTCGTGCCGGTGCAGATGCGCTGGCGCGGATGACGGGGGCAAGAAAGCCGGTCCCCGGGGAGATCGCGTATAAGTTGTTAAAACCATCGCGCAGGGAATGCCGGTTACGGCTTTGCCTGTGGTACCTGCCGCCTGCATTCTTCTCGCAGGCGGGCCATGGGTGAGGCCTTCACCCGGCATTCCCTGCACCCTCGCGTCGAGGGGGCGCTGCCGAAAACCCCGGGTGCACCGCGCCGCGGGAGCTCTTTCTGCACGCTGAATCACATACTTGCGCGCGAGAGCGAGCATTCCATACAAATTGCAACCTTTATGAGCAGTGCGTAGTCGTACGGTGCCTAGGTTTTACGCAACTTTTAAGGAGTCGGCGCCTTCTAGGCGGTGATCTGAAACTCTGCATCCAGTGTCCGCATGCAGGTGGGACAATTTGGAGTCATACCGTGCGCAAAAATCTGCCTGTCACCCACAACGAATACCCGATCACCGACGAGACGCTGATCGTCTCGCGCACCGATCTGAAGGGCAAGCTGACCTACTTCAACGACCAGTTCGTCGATGCCGCCGGCTTCACCCCCGACGAGCTGATGGGCCAGCCGCACAACATCATCCGCCACCCCGACATGCCGGAGGCCGCATTCGCCAATCTCTGGGACACGCTGAAGCAAGGCAAGCCGTGGGCCGGCGCCGTCAAGAACCGCCGCAAGAACGGTGACTTCTACTGGGTACTGGCGAGCGCATCCCCCATCCGCGAGAACGGCCGGATCACGGGCTACACCTCCATCCGCACCAAGCTGCCGGCCGAGCAGCGCGCCGAGGCCGAGAAGGTCTACGGGCTGTTGAATCAGAACAAGGCGCAGGGCTACGCGATCAGCGCGGGCGTCATCCGCCGCCGCTCGGTGTTCGACCGCCTGTCGCTCTTCACGGGTACGCTCAGGGCGCGCCTGACGACCTTGGCCGCGGTGCTGGGCGTGTTCATGCTGATCATCGGCGCGGCCGGCCTGCTGTCGACCCGCTCCACCAACGTCGCCATGAAGTCGCTGTACGAGGATCGCACGATCCCGCTGGCGCAATTGCTCGAGATCAACGATCGCACCTTGCAGAACATGTCGTCGCAACAGTCTGCGGCGGCGAACGGCAAGGCCGGAAAACCGATCGACGGCATCAGGGCGCTGGTGGACGGAAACAGCGCCAGGATCACCAAGGTCTGGGCCGACTACATGGCGAGCTACCTGACGCCGGAGGAGAAGATCGTCGCCGATGCCTTCGCGATCAAGCGCAAGGCCTATCTGGAGGAAGGCATCAGGCCGGGATTGGCTCTGCTCGAGCAGGGCAAGTTCGACGAGGCGAGCCAGCATATCGCCACCAAGGGGCATGATCTGTTCGAGGCCGCCAAGCACGAGCTCGACAAGCTCGTTCAGATCCAGGTGAAGGAAGGCAAGGCGCTCTACGAGGAGGCCGAGAGACAATATCTGGTGGTGCTCGCGATCATTTCTGTGATGATCCTGGCCGGTATCGGAATCGGCGCTACGTTCAGCCTGCAGAGCATCCGCGCGGTGCTGCGGCCGCTCAAGGTGCTCAACGACGCCATGCAGAACATCACCGCCGGCAAGCTCGACAACCGCATTCCGGTGGAGCGCGACGACGAGCTCGGCGAGGCGCTGCGCAACCTGCAGACCGTGCAGGCGATCGTCCGTTTCAACAGCGAGGAAGTGAAGGCCGTGCAGCACTCGGCCGAGGTCAAGCGCAAGGCCGGAATGAACAAGCTCGCCAGCGAATTCGAAAGCGCGATCGGCGGCATCGTGCAGACGGTGTCCTCGGCCTCGTCGCAGCTCGAGACGTCCGCCGGCACGCTGACCTCGACCGCGACGCGCTCGCAGGAGCTCGCCACCACCGTGGCCGCCGCGTCCGAGCAGGCCGCGACGAACGTGCAGTCGGTCGCCTCGGCCACCGAGGAACTGACCTCGTCGGTGACCGAGATCAGCCGCCAGGTGCAGGAATCGGCGCGCATCGCCAACGGCGCCGTCGATCAGGCGCGCACCACCAACGACCGCGTCAACGAGCTCTCGAAGGCAGCCGCGAGGATCGGCGACGTGGTCGAGCTGATCAACACCATCGCCGGCCAGACCAACCTGCTGGCGCTGAACGCCACCATCGAGGCGGCGCGCGCCGGCGATGCCGGCCGCGGCTTCGCCGTGGTCGCGTCCGAGGTCAAGGCGCTCGCCGAGCAGACCTCGAAGGCCACCGGTGAGATCGCCCAGCAGATCTCGGGCATCCAGGCAGCGACACAGGAATCGGTGTCGGCGATCCGCGAGATCAGCACGACGATCGAGCGGCTGTCGGAAATCTCCTCGACCATCGCCGCCGCCGTCGAGCAGCAGGGCGCGGCGACGCAGGAGATCTCGCGCAACATCCAGGAAGCGTCGCGCGGCACCACCGAGGTCAACACCAACATCGTCGACGTCCAGCGCGGCGCCTCGCAGACCGGCTCTGCTTCGGGCAACGTGCTGTCGGCGGCGCAGTCGCTGTCGCGGGAGAGCGACCGGCTGCGGCAGGAGGTCGACCGATTCCTCGGCAACGTGCGGGCGGCCTGAGCCGCCCCGCGCTCACCGCCCGGTCAGCCGGATCGGGCGGCCCTGACTGATGAAGGCGTAATAGCCGGCGCCGATGCCGCCGACCATCAGCGCCTCGACGACGGGCTCGGCGATCTCACCGGTCGCGGCCCAGTCGATGACGAAATTGGCGCCGGTGCCGCCGCGGGTGTCCTTGATGGGCACGAAGACCTCGACGGTCGCGAACGGCCTCAAGGCGACGGGCTCGCGCAGATGCGCCTCCACCAGCGTGCCGGCCGTATCGTAATAGTTGATGCGCCGGACGATCAGCGGCCGCTGCTCGGAGGCGTTGTGGATGCTCAGCGTCACCGAGAAATCGGCCTGGACCCGGCCCGGGGTCATCGCAACGCTGGAATAGACGGGGACATAGACGGCGCCCGTGACCGTGACCGGCTCCGCCGGAACTGGCGTCAGCGAGCTCGCGAAAGCGGTGGTCACGTCGTCGGCGGCCTGCGCCGCGCCGGCCGCAACAGCTGCGATGAGCAGCAGCGCGAATGCGCCGGTCCGGATGTGACAGATTGCGGGTTTCCTTGCGCGGCGGCGCGACATAAATTGCCGCCTTGGGGGTTGCTTCATGCATGAACTGATCGGCGACATCACGCTCTGCATCCTGTTTGCGTGGGTGCTTGGACTGGCGGCACATAGATGGCGCCAGCCCTCGATTCTCGCTTATCTGGTCGCGGGCTTCGCCATTGGCCCCTTCGGCACCGGCTGGGTCAAGTCCCAGGAGTCGATTTCGGTGATCTCCGAGCTCGGCCTGATCTTCATGCTGTTCATGATCGGGCTCGAGATCGACCTCAAGAAGATCATCCGTGCCGGCCCGGTGATTCTGATCGCCGGTGGGGTCCAACTGCTCGGGGGTGCCGCGCTCGGCATCCTGTTCTTCGTCGCGATCGGCATGCGGATGGGCGCCGAGAGCTACGACGCACTCTATCTCTGCGTCGCCTGCGCGCTGTCCTCGACCGTCATCATCGTCAAGGTGCTGTACGAGAAGCGCGAGCTCGACACCCTGCCCGGCCGCATCACGCTCGGCGTGCTCGTGCTGCAGGACGTGTTCGCCATCCTGTTCCTGGCGGTGCAGCCGAGCCTCGACGACCTCCATGTCAGCGTGATCCTGCTGTCGTTCGCCCGCGCCGGCACACTGGTCGCGATCGCCCTGCTCCTCAGCCGCTACGTCTTGCCGCCGGTGTTCCATCGCATCGCGCGTACTCCGGAGCTGATCCTGCTCGGCGCGCTGGCCTGGTGCTTCCTGATCGGCGAGATCGCTGAAAGGCTGCACCTGTCGCGCGAGATGGGCTCGCTGGTCGCGGGCGTCTCGCTGTCGACCTTCCCCTACGCGCTCGACGTCACCGCCAAGGTCACGACGTTGCGCGATTTCTTCATCACGCTGTTCTTCGTCGCGCTCGGCATGACGATCCCGATCCCGACGATGTCCGTGGTGGGGCTGGCGCTCGTGATCGCGCTGTTCACGGTGGCGAGCCGGCTGCTCACGACGTTCACGCCGCTCTACATGATGCGGCAGGGCCTGCGTGCCAGCCTGCTGCCGGCGCTCAACCTCGCCCAGATCAGCGAATTCTCGCTGGTGGTGATCCAGACCGGCGCCGCCGCCGGGCACCTCAAGAACGGCACGTCGAGCGCAGCGTCCTTTGCTTTCGTGCTGCTCGCCGTGCTCTCGACCTTCGTCATCGTACGCTCCGATCCGATCGCGCGGCGAAGTATCCCGCTGCTCAAGCGGATCGGTCTGCGCGACCTCGATGCAAGCAAGGATGGCGAGGCCGGACATGAGGGCGGACACGGCGCCGGACGGCCGATCGTTCTCCTCGGATTCTTCCGCACGGCAAGCGCGCTGCTCAGCGAGATCGAGCGCAACGAGCCAGCGCTGCTGGAGCAGATCGGCGTGGTCGATTTCAACCCCGTCGTCTTCCGAACCTTGTCCGATCGCGGCATCCAGGTGACCTATGGCGACATCAGCAACGTCGACACGCTGATTCATGCGGGGGTGGGCCAGGCCGAGCTGATCATCCTGAGCATCCCGGATTCGCTGCTCAAGGGTGCCAATAACGAAAAGCTGGTGCGCCATGTCCGCAGCATCAATGCAACGGCCAAGATCATCGCGACCGCCGACCTGCTCGCCGACGTCAACGACCTCTACGCTGCCGGCGCCGACTACGTGACCGTGCCGCGGCTCAGCGATGCGCAGGTGCTGCTCAACCTGATCCAGGACGTCAGCGCCGGGCTCCTCTCCGAGCGCCGCAGCCAGGCGGAGACGATGCTCGCCGACCGCCGCGAGGTGCTGCCATGAGCCTGGCACGCATCCATCTCCCACAGAACCTGCGATCCTGCTGGACTTGAATCATGGCAAACACGAGCGTTCACGTCGTCGATCACCCGCTGGTCCAGCACAAGCTCTCCTTGATGCGCGAGCGTGACCGCTCGACCAAGGGCTTCCGTGAGCTGTTGAACGAGATCGGCATGCTGCTAGCCTACGAGGTCACGCGCGACCTGCCGCTCGAGCTGGTCGACATCGAAACGCCGATCGCGCCGATGAAGGCGCCGAAGATCGCCGGCAAGAAGCTGACGCTTGCGCCAATCCTGCGCGCCGGCGTCGGCTTCCTCGACGGCATGCTGGCGCTGATGCCGTCCGCGCGCATCGCCCATATCGGACTCTACCGCGATCCCAACACGCTGCAGGCCATCGAGTACTACTTCAAGGCGCCGCAGGACCTGAGCGACCGCACGGTGATCCTGATGGACCCGATGCTCGCGACCGGCAACTCCGCCTGCGCGGCTGCCGAGCTGCTCAAGACGCGCGGCGCCCGCGACATCCGTTTCGTCTGCCTGCTGGCGGCACCGGAAGGCATCGCCAAGTTCGAGAAGGAGCATCCGGACATCCCGATCTGGACCGCGGCGATCGACGAGAAGCTGAATGACCACGCCTACATCGTGCCCGGTCTGGGCGACGCCGGCGATCGGATGTTCGGCACGAAGTGATGGTGCGCGTGCAGTTCAGCAGGACGGTCGCGGTGAAGGGCGAATGACGCTGAAGATGCGACCGTCGATCACCAGCAGCGCACTCCCGATCACCAGCGCGCCGCTGATCTCTCCCAACGAGATGCTTTCGCCGAGCACCAGCGACCCGAGCAGGATTGTCGTCAACGGGATCAACAACGTCACCAGCATCACGTTGGTCGCCCCGGAGCGGCGCAGGATTTGGAAGAACACGATATAGGCGAACGCCGTCGACAGCGCCGCAAGGCTTATGACCGCGACCCAGGTCTGCAGTCCGGGAAGCGGGAGACGCCAGGGCTGGTCGACGAAAGCGGCGATGGCCAGCATCATCACGCTGGAAGCCGAGAGCTGGAAGGTGGCGGTTGCAAGCGGCGGCGAATGGGCGAGATGGCGGCGCACCAGCAGCGCGGCGATGCCGTAGCTGAGCGACGCGCCAAGACCGAACAGAATGCCGTAGCCGCCTGCCGAGCCGTCGAGCCCCGGTCCGCCCCGCAGCATCACGACCCCGACGAGGCCGACGACCAGACCCGCTGCCCGCCGGGCCGACAGCCTTTCCTCTCCCGCGGCGGCCATCACCACGATTGTGAACAGCGGCGTCGTCGCATTGAGGACGGCAGCAAGGCCGGAGGTGATGAACGTCTGGCCGATCACGATCAGGCAGAATGGCACGACATTGTTGAACAGCGCCACGGCGAGGAACGGCAGCCAGCCGACAACCCCCTTGGGAAAGCCGAGCCCGCGCAGTCGCGCCACCGGCAGCAGAATCGCCGCCGCCAGCACGATGCGCAGCAGCACCAGCGTCAGCGGGGGCAGTTCCTTCAAGGCGAGGCCGTTGAAGATGAACGATCCGCTCCACAGCAAAGAGAGCAGGCCGAGCAGCGACCAGTCCCGCGCGTCCATGCTATCGTTCTGGGATGTCATCGCCGCAAACCGCTGTTTCATCTGCGCGAGCCTTGCAGGCGAAGACTCGCGCCGTCCACCCGCTTTCCGGTGGTGTGCCTACGGCATGGATCTCGGCCGCGACACCAGCTCGATCATGCGGCCTTCGTCCTCATCCGGCATCGCCGCCTTCGCCCGCGCATAAGCATCGACGGCCGCCTGGGCCATGATGGGACGCTCTCCAAGCAGCTGCTCGGCGAGTTGCAGCGCATAGGCTGCATCCTTGTGACGGAGCGCCGCGGTGAAGCTTGCATCGGCGAAGTTGCGCGCGATCATGCGCGGCGCGTGGCGCAGAACCTGGGGGCTCGCCGCGACGCCGCTCTGGATCGCCTCCAGCACGAGCTTCATGTCGAGGCCGGCCTGCTCGGCGATTGCGAGCCCCTCCGCAAGACCTGCGATCTGCATCGCACCAAGCAGGTTGTTGATCAGCTTGTAGACTGTCCCGGCGCCCACGGGCCCGAAATGGCGAATGGTCGAGCCGATCGGCGCCAGATAAGGCCGGGCGCGGTCGAGATCGGCGACGTCGGCGCCGACCAGCAAGGTCAGTTTGCCGCTTGCGGCCGCGTCGGGCAGCCCGGTCACCGGACAGTCGAGATAGGTCACGCCGCGCGCGTCCAGCTCGCGCGACAGGCGCAGCGCATGGTCGCGCGATACGGTCGAGCATTCGATCGCGATCGTGCCGACCCGCATGGTGGCCGCGGCGCCATCCGGCCCGAGCCAAACCGCGCGCGAGGCGTCGTCATCAGCCACCATCGTAACGACCGCATCGGCATCGATTGCCGCATCAGCTGGCGAGGTCGACCAGCGCGCACCGCGCGCGATCAGATCCTTCGCCTTCGCCCGGCTGCGATTCCAGACCGCCACGGAATAGCCTGCGTCGAGATAACGGCCGGCCATACCATGGCCCATGCGCCCGAGCCCGATGAAGGCAACGCGCGCCACGCTCAATCGACGTCCTCGATCGCAGCGCCTGGCGTCGTGCCGAACGCGCGCTGCGCCAGCGTCGCCGCCATGAACTCGTCGAGATCGCCGTCGAGCACGCCGGCGGTGTCGGACGTCTGCACGCCCGTGCGCAGATCCTTCACCATCTGATACGGCTGCAGCACGTAGGAGCGGATCTGGTGGCCCCAACCGATCTCGGTCTTGGCCGCCTGGTCGGCCGCAGCTTTCTCCTCGCGCTTCTTCAGCTCGATCTCATAGAGGCGTGCGCGCAGCATGTCCCAGGCCTGGGCGCGATTCTTGTGCTGTGACCGGCCAGCCTGACAGACCACGGCAACGCCGGTTGGGATGTGCGTCAGCCGGACCGCCGATTCGGTCTTGTTGACGTGCTGGCCGCCGGCGCCACCGGACCGCATGGTGTCGACGCGGACATCGGACTCCTTGATGTCGATCTTGATGCTGTCGTCGATGACCGGGAAGATCTGCACCGAAGAGAACGAGGTGTGGCGGCGTGCATTCGAATCGAACGGAGAGATTCGGACCAAGCGATGCACGCCGGCTTCAGTCTTCAGCCAACCATAGGCATTATGCCCGGAGATCTGGATGGTCGCCGACTTGATGCCGGCCTCTTCGCCCAACGATTCTTCGAGATACTCGATCTTGAAACCGTGCTTCTCGGCCCATCGGGCGTACATGCGCAGCAGCATCTGCGCCCAGTCCTGGCTCTCGGTGCCGCCGGCACCGGCGTGGACCTCGAGATAGGTGTCGAACTTGTCGGCCTCGCCGGACAGGAGCGCCTCGAGCTCGCGCCGCGCGACCTCCTTCTTCAGCTCCTTCAGCGCATTCTCGGCTTCAGTGACGACACCGGGATCGTTCTCGGCCTCGCCAAGCTCGATCATCTCGATATTGTCGCTGAGCTCACGTTCGACCTTGCCAATGCCGGTGAGCGAATCCTCCAGCGAGGTCCGCTCCTGCATCAGCCGCTGAGCTTTTTGGGGGTCGTTCCAGAGATTGGGGTCTTCGGCGAGCTTGTTCAGCTCGGCCAGCCTTGCCGTCGATGTCTCGACGTCAAAGATGCCTCCTCAGCAGCCCGACCGACTGCTTGATCTCTTCTACGATTTTCTCGATTTCCGCGCGCATGTCGCTCTCTTCAGGCCACGGCTTGAAGCGCCGCAGCATCGTCTCTCACAGGGGATGTAACGGCGCTCGGCGCAAAGCGCAATCGCTCTGCACCGCACCGGCATCAGTTTCAGCCGGCCCAATGCCTAATAGAGGCTTCCCGTGCCTGGACGGATGATGAAGCTGCCAGCATCAGGTTGGCCGCCGCTCTGCGACGGCATCACGCGTCCATCGGCGTCGGCGACACCGATGACCGAGTAGTTGTCCGGCGGCGCCGTACCAGGTTTGAACGCTTCCATGATCGTGCGGCCGCCGTCGCCGGGGCTCGCGCGCATGCCAGTCTTGGCATCGACACGGACCAGCTTGATGCCGGCCGGG
The DNA here is from genome assembly GCF_032484785.1 of Bradyrhizobium sp. SZCCHNS1050. Lineage (NCBI taxonomy): Bacteria > Pseudomonadati > Pseudomonadota > Alphaproteobacteria > Hyphomicrobiales > Nitrobacteraceae > Bradyrhizobium > Bradyrhizobium sp. SZCCHNS1050. Next base: position 698,277 of record NZ_JAUETR010000002.1, read on the forward strand.
ATCTTGAAGGGCGTGGCCGGCTTGTCGGCCAGCGCGAGCTTCATGAAGTCTTTTGCGATCGGCGCGGCCAGATGACCGCCGGTCGCAGCATTACCCCTACCGAGCGGCCGGGGCTTGTCGTAACCCATGTAGATGGCGACGGCGAGGTCCGGCGAGAAGCCGACGAACCAGGCGTCCTTGGCCTCGTTGGTGGTGCCGGTCTTGCCGGCGATCGGCTTGCCGACCTCCTTCAGCACGGTCGCCGTGCCCGCCTGCACCACGCCCTCGAGCATCGAGGTGATCTGGTAGGCCGTCATCGTATCCAGAACCTGCTCCCGGCGGTCGACCAGCTGCGGCTCGCTCTGGTTCTTCCAGCCGTCCGGTGCGTCGCAGCCGCGGCACTCGCGGGCATCATGCTTGAAGATGGTGTGGCCGTAGCGGTCCTGGATGCGGTCGATCAAGGTCGGCTTCACCCGACGGCCGCCATTGGCGATCATCGAATAGGCCGTGACCATGCGCATGGCCGTGGTTTCGCCGGCGCCGAGGGCGTAGGAGAGGTAATTCGGCAGCTCGTCATAGACTCCGAATCGCTTGGCGTATTCGGAAATCAGCGGCATGCCGACGTCCTGCGCGAGACGCACGGTCACCGTGTTCAGCGACAGACGCAGCGCGTTGCGCAAGGTCGTGGGCCCGAGATATTTGCCGTTGGAGAAGTTGTCGGGGCGCCAGACCTGCCCGCCCTGCCCCTGGTCGATCTCGATTGGTGCGTCGACGACCTGGGTCGACGGCGTATAGCCGTTGTCGAGCGCCGAAGAATAGACGATCGGCTTGAATGACGATCCGGGCTGCCGGTAGGCCTGCGTTGCGCGGTTGAACTGGCTCTGGTCGAAGGAGAAGCCGCCGACCATCGCGAGCACACGGCCGGTGTTCGGGTCCATGGCAACCATCGCGCCGGACACTTCGGGCAGTTGCTCGAGGCGATACTGGCCTTCGACCGGATTGCCTTCCTTGTACAGCGGATCGGCATAGATCACGTCGCCCGGCTGCAGCACCTGGGCGACCGACGTCGGCACCTTGCCACGGCCGTTGGCCGTCGCAGCCCGCGCCCATTTCACGCCGTCAAGCGTGATCAGGCCAGTCTGGCGTTCCTTGCTGACGGCGCCGCCGAGTTCGCGCGGCGGCTGGAAGCCGATGCGGGCGGACTGGTCACTGGTCTCGAGCACCACGGCCATCCGCCACGGTGAGATGTCCGAGAGCGATTTGATGTCGGCGAGCTTCACCCCCCAATCGCCCGAAGTATCGAGCTTGGAGACAGGCCCGCGATAGCCCTGCTCCTGGTCGTACCTCACGAGTCCGGCGACCATGGCCTTGCGCGCCATGACCTGAATCTTCGGATCGAGCGTCGTCCGGACGGACAGGCCGCCTTCGTAGAGTTTCTTCTCGCCATAACGTTCGAAGATGTCGCGGCGAACTTCCTCGGCGAAATATTCACCCGCAAAGATGTGGGCGCCGGTGTTGCGGCTCGCGATCGTCAGCGGATCCTTGCGCGCCTTGTCGGCGTCGGCCTGCTTGATCCAGCCGTTCTCAAGCAGACGATCGACGACGTAGTTGCGGCGCTCGATGGCGCGGTCGCGATTGCGGATCGGATGCAGGCTGCCCGGCATCTTCGGCAGCGCGGCGAGATAGGACGCCTCCGCCACGGTGAGCTCGTTCACCGACTTGTCGAAATAGACCAGCGACGCCGCGGCGATGCCATAGGCGCCCGAGCCGAGATAGATCTCGTTGAGATAGAGCTCGAGAATCTTGTCCTTCGAGTAGGTGCGCTCGATGCGCATCGCCAGCAGCGCTTCCTTGATCTTGCGGGCGAACGACACCTCGTTGGTCAACAGGAAGTTCTTGGCGACCTGCTGGGTGATGGTGGAGGCGCCCTGCGGACGGCGATTGGAGCCGAAGTTCTGGGCGTAGACCACGGCGGCGCGCGCCATGCCGGTGAAATCGATGCCGCCATGCTCGTAGAAGTTCTTGTCCTCGGCGGCGAGGAAGGCGTTGATCACGAGCTTGGGAACCGCCTGGATCGGCAGGTACAGCCGGCGCTCCCGGGCATATTCACCGACCAGCGAGCCGTCGACCGCGTGCACGCGCGTCATCACCGGCGGCTCATAATCCTGCAACTGGGAGTAGTCAGGCAGGTCCTTGGAAAAATGCCAGATCAGGCCGGCCGCTGCTGCCACACCGACCAGGAACAAGACGGTACCGGCCGCGAACAGGAAGCCCAAAAACCGCACCAGAAAGCGCATCGGCGAATATCCGTTCCAACTCTTGTTTCGTCTCTCGGCTCGGACGCGGCGCACCCACAGGCGCTACCGCCAAAAATCACACGGTCGGCTGCAATGCCGCGTGACCCATGCCAGAGAAACGCATGGTCAAGCCTATCAGCGGTCAAGCCTATCACAAGTCTGCCGAGAAGGAATCCTCACTGATTCCGGGTGCCTCGCAGCACGTTTATACGGATGTTGCTGTGGCCAAACTAGGGCTTTGCACGGACCGCCGCCGGCTTGTCCGGCCTCTCGGGGCCCGCGTTGGCGATGCGCTTGGCCAGAAAGGCATCGATCGCCCGCGCCATTGCGTCCGCCGTGCGCGACCGCCACGCGTCGGAGACCAGGTTCCCCATATCGCCCTTGTTGGAGACATAGCCGAGTTCGACCAGCACGGATGGCACGTCGGGCGCCTTGAGCACGCGGAAACCGGCCGATTTCAGCGGGCGCTTATGCATATGCACCGCCGTCTTCATGTCGTTCATCAGCACACGGGCGAACCTGTTGGAAAACGTGCGGGTTTCCCGGCGGGCCAGATCGATCAGGATGTCGGCGACGTCAGCCGGCTCCTCGGTCAGATTGACCCCGCCGATCTGGTCGGCCCGGTTCTCGGCCTCGGCCAGCCGTTCCGCCTCGACGTCGGACGCCTTGTCCGACAGCGTATAGATGGTCGCGCCCTGCGCAGTGCCCTCACCTCGCGGCAGCGCATCGGCGTGGATGGAGACGAACAGAGCCGCCGACTGCTTCTGGGCGATGCGGACCCGGTCTCCAAGCGGGATGAAGGTGTCGTCGTCGCGAGTCATGATCACGCGGAACTTGCCCGACCGTTCCAGCCGGTCGCGCAGCGCCTGGCCGAAGGCGAGCACCAGATTCTTCTCCGGCACCTCGCCGCCCTGGGTGCCGTAGTCGATACCACCATGACCGGGGTCGATCACGACCACGGGCCGGGTGTCCGGCGGACCATCCGTCGGAGGGGGGGCGATGGCGACCGTCGTCGGCGGCGGCCGAACTGCCGGCGCAGGGTTTCCTGCGACCGCGACCGACGCCGTCGCGGACCCCGAATCGGCAGGCCTGGGCGCAAGACGGCTGTCGCTGCCGATGGCGCGGGCGAAGGTCGCCTCGTCGACCTCCTCCAGTTCGAGCACCAGCCGCGGCGGCTGACCGTTGGCGGCATCCAGCACCGTGGAGTTGGCGATTCGAGCCGGGCCGGTGAGATCGAAGACGATGCGGGACCCACCGGGCATCACCATCCCATAGCGGAACGCCTTCACCAAACCACGGCCGCTGGTCCCGGCTCCAGTGGGCAGATGAAAGCTGACCTGGGGCAGGTCGACGACGACGCGATAGGGTTCGCTGAGCAGGAAGGTTCGAAACGGCACCGTCCGGTCGAGATCGAGCACGAATCGGGTCTGTCGGGAATCGCCGGCGACCCGTGCGTCGGTGGCGATGGGGAACCCGGGCCCGACCACGGCAGGCGGCACCTGGCCGACCGGCCCGCTCTGGGCGCGGGCCGGAATGACCGCCGCACATAACATTTGCGTGACGCACAGCGACGCGCATCCCAGCAAGGAAAGGTAATTCGCCCGGCCAATTGCCAAATCGATGCCTCCGCGGGATCGTCTTACCGCAACCAATCCCAGGGGTTAACCGCCAAATTTTGTCATTTTCGTTAAAGGCCACCGATTGTTGCGGTTCCGCGACGCTTCGCTTGCGCGACCTGACCATTCCTCGTATGTACGAAGGGCTGAAGGCTAATCCTTACTGCCGGTTGTGTCGCGTTCAACCTCCGGTGAAACGCCGGAAGCTTCGTGATCGGGGTGCTCGATATCGGGTCCTCGGTCGTTGCGAAGAGTCCAGCGCCTTTCCGACGCTCCACCAAAGCCTGCGCGATCCCGCGCGGCCGCAACGGAGAGCCGGTCACGAGCCGAGTGGCGCCTGTCAGGGCGCCTCCTCGCAGAGACCGCCCGGGCACCAGGTCAGACACGGTATAGCCTGATACCGCACCCGTGACAGGGTGGGTATTCGATCCAGGCAAGCGTTTCGGCGCAATCTGGCCTTCGGCAACAGAGAAGGCGGCACCCGCTGCCGCCCACATATTCCAGACGGGCCGACGCTTGATGCGCCAGACTGAGTTGCCAACCATGACCAGCGGACGATCCGCGCCGATGCGGGGCCAGACCCCCGTCCGGCCAATCGCCCCGCCGGCATCAGGGTTGGCGCGGCGCGACCAGCTGCGTTTAGGCCTTCCCCTCACCCCCGAATCAGGTGGACCGTCGCGTCATCCGACAGCGCGCCACGCGCTCGCGGCCAATCGCGCCCGTCGCCTCCAAGAGTTCCAATATGCCCAACAAGATGTTGATCGATGCTACCCACCCGGAAGAGACCCGGGTCGTTGTCGTCCGCGGCAACCGCGTCGAGGAATTTGATTTCGAAACGGCCCAACGCAAGCAGCTCCGCGGCAACATCTACCTGGCCAAGGTTACCCGGGTCGAGCCCTCGCTGCAGGCCGCCTTCGTCGAGTATGGCGGCAACCGCCACGGCTTCCTGGCCTTCAGCGAAATCCATCCGGACTACTATCAGATCCCGGTCGCCGACCGGCAGGCTCTGATCGAGGCCGAGGAGCGCGCGCACCGCGAAGCCGAAGAGGAAAGCGAGAACCGCTCCAACCGCCGCCGCAACCGGCACCGCAGTTCACGGCGCCGCGGCAGCGGCGAACGGGTCCAGAGCGAGATCGTCGAGGTCGCCGAGGCGGGCCTCCCTGCCCCGACCGAAGGGCACGAGGCCGACCACGAGGCGCAAGACCACCACGCCTATGCGCAGGACGATCAGCCGCACGCCGACGCGACCGCTCCCAGCGAGGCGCAGGGCTTCTCCGAAGGCCCGGTCGAGGCTCAAGGTCGGGACGCCTCGGGCGAAGCTCGGCAGGGCGCAGCCGACGAATCGCGCGAGCATGCCGACCGTCAGCCTGATGCCGTTGCCGCGCAGGACCATGACGCTGCTACCGAGCAGCCCTCCGGCGAAGCTGCGGAGGCCGCGAGCGCGCAGACCGGCGGCTCGCACGCTGCCGAGGCGGCCAGCCCGGCTGTCGCGGCAGACGAGCATGACCATGAGCACCACGGTCACGACGAGCATCATGACGGCGAGCACGAACATGATGAGCACGAACATCACGAATACCACCATCATGAGCATGATCACGATGAGCACGACGACGATGACGTCGCTGCCGTGGGCGAACATGCTGATCACGGCGTCACCATCGTGCCCGGCGACGAGAACGGCTCCGACACCGCGTCCGGCGACCATGAGGACGACGAGGACGACGGCGAGGAGATCGAGGAAGAGCTCGTCGAATCCGTCGGCGGCGATGACGTGCTGGAGGAAGTGCCGGAGCGCACCTTCCGTCCGCGCCGGCAGTACAAGATCCAGGAAGTCATCAAGCGCCGCCAGGTGATGCTGGTGCAGGTCGTGAAGGAGGAGCGCGGCAACAAGGGCGCGGCGCTGACGACCTATCTGTCGCTGGCCGGCCGCTATGCCGTGCTGATGCCCAACACGGCGCGCGGTGGCGGCATCAGCCGCAAGATCACCTCGGCGCAGGACCGCTCGCGCCTGAAGGAAGTGGTGCAGGACCTCGACGTGCCCGAGGGCATGGGCGTGATCCTGCGCACCGCCGGCGCCAACCGCACCAAGCCCGAGATCAAGCGCGACTTCGAATATCTGCTGCGTCTCTGGGAAACGGTCCGCGACATGACCCTGAAGTCGCAGGCCCCGACCCTCGTGTATGAGGAAGGCTCGCTGATCAAGCGCTCGCTGCGCGACCTCTACAACAAGGAGATCGACGAGATCCTCGTGGCCGGCGAAGACGGCTACCGCGAGGCGCACGATTTCATGAAGATGCTGATGCCGACCAATGTCCGGGCGGTGAAGCAGTATCGCGACGGCCAGCCGCTGTTCTCCCGGATGGGCGTCGAGAGCCAGCTCGACGCGATGTTCTCGCCGACCGTGCAGCTGCGCTCAGGCGGCTATATCGTGCTCAACCAGACCGAGGCGCTGGTCTCGATCGACGTGAACTCCGGCCGCGCCACGCGCGAGCATCACATCGAGGACACAGCGCTCAAGACCAATATGGAGGCGGCCGAGGAAGTGGCGCGGCAGCTCCGTTTGCGCGACCTAGCCGGGCTGATCGTCATCGACTTCATCGACATGGACGAGAAGCGCAACAACCGCTCCGTGGAACGCAAGCTGTCGGACTGCCTGCGGCAGGATCGCGCGCGCATCCAGGTCGGCCGGATCTCGCATTTCGGCCTTCTGGAGATGTCGCGGCAGCGCATCCGGGCCAGCGTGCTCGAAAGCTCGACCGAGCCGTGCGCGCATTGCGGCGGCACCGGTCACGTGCGCTCGGTGTCCTCGGTGGCGCTGCAGCTGCTGCGCAGCCTCGAAGAGACGCTGATGAAGGGCGCGACCCACAATCTCGTGGTCCGCACCCGCACCGAGGTGGCGCTCTACGTGCTCAATCACAAGCGCGGCCATCTGCGTGACCTCGAGAACAGCTTCAAGGTCTCGCTCGCCGTCATCGCCGATCCGAGCGTGAGCGGCCAGCAATCCTTCATCATCGATCGGGGCGAGCAGGTGCACACGCTCGAGGCCGCCAAGGCGCTGCTCGCCGCGCAGGCCTCTGCCCCGCCGCTGGCGGCCGAGGAAATCTACGACGAGGAAGAACCGTTCGACATCGAGACGGAATCCGAGGTCGAGACCGAGGAGACCGAAGGCCTGTCCGAGGACGCAGCCGACGGCAGCGCAGCCGAAGGCGAGCGGGACGGCGCGCGCCGCAAGCGGCGACGGCGCCGGCGTGGCCGCGGCAGCGAGGCCCGCGAGGGCGCGCTCCCAGAAGGCACGGCCGGACTGCAGCCCGCCGAGCCGGGCTCTGCCGCCGAGCAGTCAGCCGAGGACGCCGACGGCGAAGACGACGAGTCGGAGGAACAGCCTGCGTTCGCACAAGGCGAGCAGACGGATCAGCCTGGCGGCGAGCGGCGTCCGCGCCGGCGTGGACGCCGCGGCGGTCGTCGTCGGCGCGGTGGCGCGGAAGAAGGTCTCGCCGCGTCGATCGGCGACGAGCTCGCGCCGGCTTCGGCATCGGAGGCAGAAGCCGCCGTGGCCGATTTCGACGGCAATGGCGCTTCCCACCACGACGAGGAAGAGCCGGCAGAACCTGCGGCGCCGGTCCATGCGTCGGCCGCAACCGAGGCAGATGAGTCCGTCGCTGGCGCCTCCGTGCCCATGCCACAGGCTGCTCCGGGACAGCCCGAAGTGCAGCAGACCGAGGCTCCGAAGACGGAATCCGAGAAGACCCCACGCCGTTCGACGGTTCGCGAGAAGGTCAGCTTCCTTACCGAGCCGAGGCCGGAGGGCGCGGTTTCAGCCGTCAACGTCGCCGAGAGCAGCGCACCCACTCCGGCTGTCGACGTCGCGGCGTCCGGACCGGTTGCCTCCGAGCCGGCGGCCACCGATTCCTCGTCCCCTGCGGCGCCGCGCCGGGCCGGCTGGTGGTCCCGCCGTTTCGGTGGCGGGCAGTAAACCCCCACTCTCCGACGCTTCAATGCAAAACGCCCGGCCAGATTGGCCGGGCGTTTTTCATATGGCGTTCTTCGTATGGCGATCGTTCTTGACCGTGACGACCGGAGGCCGCTCAGCCGGTCGTCACGGCCGTCTCGACATCCGACGGATCGATCTGCTGATTGAGCCGTCGCTGCAGGAGATCATGGTCGAGTTCGTCTTCGCGCCACGAGACGAACACGGCGGCGATGCCGTTGCCGATGATGTTGGTCAGTGCACGCGGCTCGCGCGCCCTAGCCTAACCAGCGCGCGATCCGGGCCACCGCCTCACGCATGTCCTCGGCCGAACGCGCATAGGAAAAGCGCACGAAGCTGCGGCCGTGGATCGGATCGAAGTCGACGCCCGGCGTGGCCGCCACATGGGTCTCCTCCAGCATCCGCTTGGCGAAGTCGTAACTGTCGGAGGTGAAGTCGGACACGTCGGCATAGAGGTAGAAGGCGCCGTCGGCCGGCAGGAACCGGGTCAGGCCGGCCCTCGGGAAACCCTCGATCAGGATGTGCCGGTTCTCCTGGTAACCGTGCTTGATGGCCTCCATTTCGGTTCGGCCGTCGAACGCCGCTTCCGCCGCGATCTGCGACAGGGTCGGAACCGAGATCGCGAGGTTCTGTTGCAGACGCTCGATCGGCCGCACCAGCGCATCTGGCACCACCATCCAGCCGATGCGCCAGCCCGTCATGCAGAAGTACTTCGAGAACGAGTTGATGATCAGGGCCTCGCGCGACAGCTCCGCCGCCGTCACCGCCGGAAACGCGTAGTCCAGACCGTGATAGATCTCGTCGGAGATGAAGCGGATGCCGGCGTCGCGTGCGGCTGCGATGACACCGCCCAGCGCCTCACGCGACATCATGGTGCCGGTCGGATTGGCGGGACTTGCCACCAGCACACCCTTCAGCGGCGTCTTGCGGTGCGCGGCGAGCAGCGCTTCGCCGGTCAGGGCGTGACGGTTCTCCGCCGTGGTCTCGATCAGCACCGGCTCGCAGCCCAGCGCCGTCAGGATATGGCGATAGGGCGGATAGCCCGGCACGGTCACGGCCACGCGGTCGCCGGGCTCGAACATGGCCAGGAACGCCAGGATGAATCCGGCCGAGGATCCCGTCGTGATCACGATTCGCGCCGGATCGACCTCGCAAGCGTGCGTCTCACGATAGTGCCGCGCGATTCGCTGTCGCAGCGACAGCAGACCGAGCGCCGAGGTGTAGTCGATGCGGGCCTGATCGAGCGCGGCATGCGCGGCCGCAATGGCCGCTCGTGGCGCAGGCGCCGCCGGTTGGCCGACCTCCATGTGGATGACATGTCCACCGCCCGCCTCGATCCGCTCGGCCGCAGCCATCACGTCCATCACCATGAACGGCGGAACATTGCTGCGCGCGGACGGCGCCGTCAGGTCGGCGATCCGCTGTTCCAATGTCGGTATCACTGTCGCATCCACCATCGATATCTGCTATTGACCGCGGCTGTTCGGACCCGCTCCGTGAACCGGTCGGGGTCAGCCCATGGGCCTCGTTCGCCGCAGATGAGCCGCATTCCGCCGTTTGGTGGGCAATAGCCCGTCTCGCGCCTCGCGCCAATTGCAAAGATCGCCTGATGTCGCTCCGTATCGTGCTTCGCAAGAAACTGTCCGGCGGGCTTGCCGCGGTCGTCGCGGCGGCCGTGACGCTGGCGCCGGTCGCGCCTGCGTCGGCGCAGCAAGGCAAGGGACCGCCGATCCTGCGCGACACCGAGACCGAGGTGCTGCTGCGTGAATATACCCGGCCGATCCTGCGCGTCGCCGGGCTCGAAAAGCAGAACATCCAGATGGTCATCATCAACGATGCGTCCTTCAACGCGTTCGTTGCCGACGGCCGCCGCATCTTCGTCAATTACGGCGCCATCCTGCAGTCGGAAAATCCGAACCAACTGATCGGCGTTCTCGCGCACGAGACCGGCCATCTCGCCGGCGGCCATCTCGCCAAGCTGCGCCAACAGCTCGCCACCGCCCAGACCCAGATGATCATCGCCACCATTCTCGGCGCCGGCGCCCTCGCGGTCGGCGCGCGCGGCGGCGGCAGCGGCCTTGCCAATGCCGGCGCCGCGACGCTGTCGGCCCCGGGCGAGGTCATCCGCCGATCGCTGTTGTCGTATCAGCGTCAGCAGGAGGAGAACGCCGACCGCGCGGGGGTGAAATTCCTCACTGCGACAGCGCAATCGCCGAAGGGCATGTACGAGACGTTCAAGCGCTTCACCAATGAGAGCCTGTTCGCCGCGCGCGGCGCCGACCCCTATCTGCAATCACATCCGATGCCGGCCGATCGCGTCGAGGCGCTCGAGGGCCTCGCGCGTCAAAGCCCCTATTGGGACAAGAAGGACGACCCCGCATTGCAGCTCCGCCACGACATGGTCCGTGCCAAGATCTCGGCCTTCATGGAACGGCCGGACACGGTGGCGCGGCGCTATCCATTGTCGGACACCGGCCTGCCCGCCCGCTACGCCAGGGCAATCTCCACCTACCTGCATGGCGACCTGCGCAGCGCCCTGAGCCAGATCGATGCCCTGATCCAGGTGCAACCCAACAACGCCTATTTCTACGAGGTCCGCGGCCAGGCCCTGCTGGAGGGCGGCCGCCCCACTGAGGCGATCGCCCCGCTGCGCAAGGCGGTGCACCTGTCCAATAACGCCCCGCTCATCGAGATGTTACTTGGTCAGGCCTTGGTGGCATCCGAGAACAAAGCCTACACTGAGGAGGCGATCTCGATCTTGCGCGCGGCGGTCGCGCGCGAATCCGAGGCGCCGCTCGGCTATTCCCAGCTCGCGATGGCCTACGGTCGCAAGGGCGATTATGCGGAGGCGGATCTCGCCTCGGCGCAGGCCGCCTTCCTGCGTGGCGACAACAAGACGGCGCGCGAGCTTGCCTCGCGTGCAAAAACCCGCTTCGCGGTCGGCTCGCCAGGCTGGGTCAGGGCCGACGATATCGTCACGGCAAAGCCGCTTTCCGGCCAGTAGGCTGTCGGACAGCGGGATTGGCGCCCGCTGAAGTTTTGAACTACTGCTATCATCCGATCCAGAATATCAAAATACCGTCACGACCATCGACAAGGACCCGATCATTTGACCCAGAGGACCTCCTTCATGCCGTCAGTCCGCACGCTCATTCCCGCGATGTTGCTCGCGCTTTCGCTCTGCGGCGTGCCTCAGCTCGCGTCGGCGGAGAGCTTCTCCGACAGCCAGCGGGGCGAGATCGAGACCATCGTCCGAAACTACCTGATCGCGCATCCCGAGGTGCTCGAAGAGGCGATGGCCGAGCTGCAGAAGCGCCAGACGGCAGCCGAGGCGGCCAAGCACGAGGCCAGCGTCAGCAAGAACGCCGAGACCATCTTCAACTCGCCGCGCGGCGTCGTGCTCGGCAACAAGGATGGCGACGTCACCTTCGTCGAGTTCTTCGACTACAATTGCGGCTACTGCAAGCGCGCGATGGCCGACATGATGGAGCTGATGAAGAGCGACCCGAAGCTGAAGGTCGTGCTCAAGGAATTTCCCGTGCTGAGCCAGGGCTCCGTCGAGGCCGCGCAGGTCGCCGTTGCCGTTCGCATGCAGGCCCCGCAGAAATATCTCGACTTCCACCAGAAGCTGCTGGGCGGCCGCGGCCAGGCCGACAAGGCCCATGCGCTCGCGGTCGCCAAGGATCTCGGGCTCGACATGGCGCGCGTCGAGAAGGACATGGCGAGCCCCGAGGCCAAGGCGACGATCGAGGAAAACTTCAAGCTCGCCGAGGAGATGGGCATGAACGGGACGCCGAGCTACGTGATCGGCAAGCAGGTCGTGATCGGCGCCGTCGGCGTCGAGGGCCTGCGCGAGAAGATCAGCGCGGCCCGCTGCGGCAAGGCGAGCTGCTGAGCATCTCTGCCAAAGCGTCTGGCCATCACGGGATCAATCGAAGGCCGGCTGTCTCAGCCGGCCTTCTGCTTTTGCCGTGAGCCGGTGGCGAAGCGACAGACCGGTGGCGGCGGCGCCCTCGCCTATCCCTTCAGCTTCATGCCGAGCCGGGTTCGAAGTGCCTCGCGGATGTGCCCGCGTGCAATCGCCTCGGCCCGATCGGGATCGCGGATCGCGATCGCTTCGATCAGCTCACCATGCTCGGCCGCGGCTGTTGCCGCACGTCCTTCGGCCGCAAACGTCGTGGTTCCCAGCAGCGCTGTCGCGACATGCATGTCCTCAAGGGCGGCATCGAGGTAGCGGTTGCGCGCCGCGCGCTGGATCGCACCGTGCATCAGCCGGTTCAGCCGCGCTAGCTCGGCGGCGTCGTCCCCCCCGCTGACAAAGCGTGCATGAATGTCGCGGAGCGCCGCGATCTCGGCCGACACGGCATACTGCGCGGCGAGCCGGGCGGCGGCGCCTTCGAGAATTTCCCGCATCGCGTACAGCTCGAGGACTTCATTCTCGTCGAGACTGCGCACGATCAGGCCGCGTCCACCAGCCGGCTGCACCCACCCCTTGGCCACCAGCTTGCCGAAGGCCTCACGGACCGGCGTCCGGCTGACGTTCAGCTTCTGGGCGACCTCGTCCTCACGCAGCCGATCGCCGGAGCGATAGAAGCCGTTCTCCAGCGCATGGCACAGCGCACGAAATACCGCTTCGCCGAGAGAGACGTTGTCACGATCGATGGTGAGCGATGGCGCTTCCGAGGACATGGGGTCACCATTTCACAATCTCGTTGCGAACAACAGCCTATCTGCATATTTTTGTATACAATAGCATACTAATTCTATGCCCACTGTAGCCTTTACTTCCGTACCATCCATCATCGCTTGGCCGACGGCTGACATGCCGATGGCGTTGCTGTGCGGACCAAAGCCGATCCAGGCCCCGCCGCCTTGCGTCCGCGAGGGCCTGCAATGACTGATCAGAGCGATCTCGCCGACCATCCCCTGACCTACGACGTCGTCGTGGTCGGCGGCGGCAACGCAGCCCTCTGCGCCGCCATTGCGGCACGGCGCGCCGGGGCCTCGGTCATCGTGCTGGAGGCCGCCTCCAAGTTCTATCGCGGTGGCAATACGCGCCACACCCGCAACATGCGCTGCGCCCATGACGCGGCGACCGCGACGTTGAGCGGCCCCTACACCGAGGACGAGTTCTGGGACGATCTCCTGCGCGTCACCGAAGGCCAGACCAACGAACAACTGGCCCGCCTGATGATCCGCGAGTCCAAGGACATGCTCGACTGGATCGTCGCACAGGGCGTGCGTTTCCAGCCGTCGCTCGGCGGGACGCTGAGCTTAGGGCGGACCAACTCGTTCTTCCTGGGCGGCGGCCGGGCCATGCTCAATGCGTTGTATCTCACCGCCGAGCGGCTCGGCGTCGACGTGCTGTATGAGGCGGAGGTCGTCGGGCTCGACATCGATGAGACCCGTTTCGACGCTGCGATCATCCGACAGCGTGACGCCAGGACGCGAATCTGCGGCAAGGCGCTGGTTGCGGCAGCGGGCGGCTTCGAAGCCAACATCGACAGGCTGGTCGAGGGCTGGGGCGAGATCGCGCGCAACTTCCTGATCCGCGGCACGCCCAACAATCGCGGTACGGTGCTCGACATGCTGCTCGGCGCCGGCGTCGACAGCATTGGCGATCCGACCCAGTGCCACGCGGTGGCGATCGATGCGCGCGCCCCCAAATATGACGGCGGCATCATCACGCGGCTCGACTGCGTCGTGTTCGGCATCGTCGTCAACAACAACGCTGAGCGATTCTACGACGAAGGCGAGGACGTCTGGCCGAAGCGCTACGCGATCTGGGGACGCTTGGTTGCCGCTCAGCCGGACCAGATCGCCTACATCATCTTCGACGCGAAATCGGCGAACCTGTTCATGCCGTCGCTCTACCCCGCGATCGAGGCGGCCAGCATCACCGAGCTCGCCGGCAGGCTCGGCCTCGATCCGGACAAGCTGACCGCCACCGTCGCGCATTTCAACGCATCGGTGCGCGACGGACAATTCAATCCCGACATCCTCGACGATTGCCGCACCGAGAACCTGACGCCGCCGAAATCGCATTGGGCGCGCCGCATCGATAGCGGCCCCTACTACGCCTATCCGGTTCGGCCCGGCATTACCTTCACCTATCTCGGCGTGCGGGTCGATCACGCCGCAAAGATGATGATGAAGTCCGGCGGTCCCGCCGACAACATGTACGCCGCAGGCGAGATCATGGCCGGCAACGTGCTCGGCCGCGGCTATGCCGCAGGAATCGGCATGACGATCGGCAGCGTGTTCGGGCGTATCGCCGGCCAGGGAGCAGCGACACATGCAGCGCAGTGAAGCGTTGACCGAGGCGGATCGGCTGATGACGATCTGCAATTCCTGCCGCTATTGCGAGGGACTCTGCGCCGTGTTTCCGGCAATGGAGATGCGCCGCGCCTTCACCGGCGGCGACCTCAACTATCTCGCCAATCTCTGCCATGCCTGCGGGGCCTGCTACGTCGACTGCCAGTTCTCCCCCCCGCACGAGTTCGACGTTCGCGTCCCCTCCGTTCTGGCCCGGGTGCGGCACGAGAGCTATGCCGACTATGCCTGGCCGCACGCGCTGGCGCCGCTGTTCAGGCGCAATGGTCTCGCGGTGTCGCTCATCGCGGTGGTCAGCATGGCCGCGTTCATCGTCGGCATCGTGGCCTTCAACGATCCCGCCGCGGTGTTTGCAAGCCGGCACGGCCCCGGCTCGTTCTACGCGCTCATGCCCCACAACGCGATGGTGCTGTTGTTCGGCGCCGCCTTCCTGTGGGCCATCATCGCCTTCATCATGGGCGCTCGGGCGTTCTGGAATGATATCGGCGAGCCGAGCTCGACCTTGACGCGCCCACGTCCACTGCTGCGCGCCGTTCGCGACGCAGCCAGCCTGCGCTATCTCGATGGCGGCGGCGTCGGCTGCTACAACGAGGACGAGCGGCCACGCGACACCCGGCGGTTCTATCACCATCTGACGTTCTGGGGCTTCATGCTCTGCGTCGCATCGACCAGCGTCGCGACGCTCTATCACTATCTTCTGCACCGTGAGGCGCCCTATCCGTTGTGGGACCTGCCGGTCGTGCTCGGCACGCTGGGCGGATTGGGCATCGTGGTCGGTCCGCTCGGACTCCACACCGCCAAGCGCAGGCGTGAGCCTGCGATGATGGATGCGGGCAGTCGCGCCATGGACGTCGCGTTCCTGGCGATGCTCGTCCTTACCGGCGCAACCGGGCTCGCCCTCCTCTTGCTACGCGAGACCAGCACGATGGGCCTGCTGCTCGCGCTCCATCTCGGTGCGGTGTTCGCGCTCTTCATCACGATGCCCTACGGCAAGTTCGTGCACGGCCTCTATCGATTCTTGGCGCTCGTCCGCTACGCGCGCGAACGTCACGGCGCGTAGCTCATGCGAAGTCGCCGGCGACACGCAACGGATCACTGTTGTCGTCATGCAGCATTCATGACCCTGAGCATCCGTTCATAAAGTTGCGATCTGCGACATTTTTCCGGAACGATCGGCGACGCACGGAACGACTCCTACCTCCTGCCGTTGTCGGCGCGGGCAGTGCAAATACGAGGAGGATAGAGGATGACCAATCGCTTGATGGTATCAGTTGCTGCAATCGCGCTCCTGGCGGGTGCAGGTTTTGCTCATGCGCAAGGTACCGGCGGTGCGGGCGGCGCAGCTGGACAGTCCGGCGGCGCAGCCATGCAGGGCGGTGCGACCGGTGGTGCTGCCGGCGGAGCATCGAGCGGTGGCATGAACGCGCCCGGCGGCGCGATGCATCGCGACAGCGGCTCGCCTGCGTCCGACATGCGCTCCAGTCAGTCCGAGCAGAAGCCCGGTGCGACCAAGGGCCAGCGCGCCGAGGAAGGCATGAAGGGTCCGAATGCCAAGGGCGCGACCTCCGAGACCGACAAGGCCGGCTCCAAGAACATGAAGGCCGAGGGTCGCGACAGCAAGAGCGGCACCAGCACGAACGCCGAAACCAAGACCGGCAGCGACCGGTCGCAGACCACCACCGGACAGGCCGGCGCCGGCGCCAAGCTCTCGACCGAGCAGCGCACCAAGATCACCAGCGTGATCCGCAGCCAGCGCGTCGAGCCGGTGACCAACGTGAACTTCAACATCTCGGTCGGCACCCGGGTGCCGCGCGACGTTCACTTCCACCGGCTCCCTGCGGAAGTCGTGACGATCTATCCGGAATGGCGCGGATACGACTTCATCCTGGTTCGTGAGCAGATCATCGTGATCGATCCCCGCACCTACGAGATCGTCGCAGTTCTCGACGCCTGATCCCGACCAGGCAGGCGATGAGGACATGGGGCGGGCAGCAATGCCCGCCCCATTCTATTGCGCAAAGAGCACGTAAGGGCGATCACACGCAGCCCGTGCAGCCCCGTGGACAAACCTGGTTAACCAGCAATTTCGTACACTTAAGACGGTTTTTTCGTCTGACGGACCAAGCCTCGGGCAGCCGGCCCGGCTGCCGAAAGGCTTCCCCTTGGCGGCTTTGTTACCTATAACGCCGCCCACTGCCGCCACACCGCCGGGATGGGAATGGCCGACGCCGCGCACAACACGATCTATGTCCTCAACGGACCCAACCTCAACCTGCTGGGCACCCGCGAGCCGGAGACCTATGGCCATGCCACCCTGGCAGACGTCGAACGGCTCTGCGTCGAGACGGCCGCGCGCTTCGGCCTGACGGTGGAGTGCCGGCAGTCGAACCATGAGGGTGTGCTCGTGGATTGCATCCATGAGGCCCGCAGCCGCGGTGCGGTCGGAATCATCCTCAATGCCGGCGCCTACTCGCATACCTCCATTGCCTTGCACGACGCGCTGATGGGGGTGAAGATCCCCACCGTCGAAGTGCACATCAGCAACATTCACGCCCGCGAGAGCTTCCGGCACCATTCTTTCACCGCGAAGGCCGCGTTTGCCTCGATCTGCGGCTTCGGCATCGACGGCTACCGGCTGGCGATCACCGGCCTCGCCGCCAAGATCGGCGCCAAAGCCGTCACGCAGACCGACATCTAGCGCAAGCCTGACGTCACAGTCCTCACGCACCCAACGTTCCGGATCAGATCATGGCGCCCCAGCCCGACGACAAGACCATCGCGAAATCCGAAGACAGCCAGCTCATTCGCGAGCTCGCAGCGCTGCTGGATGAGACCAGCCTGACCGAGATCGAGCTGGAGCGTGCCGGCCTTCGCATCCGCGTTGCCCGCAACGTGACCGTTGCGGCGGCCGTCCATTCGGCCATCGGAACGGCCGCCGCTGGCGTTCCCGTGGTCGCAGCCGCCACCGCGGCAGCCGCCGGCGCAGACTTGTCCAAACATCCCGGCGTGGTGCCCTCGCCCATGGTCGGCACCGCCTACTGGGCGCCCGAGCCCGGCGCCAAACCGTTCGTCGAGGTCGGCTCCAAGGTGTCCGTCGGTCAGACTCTGATGATCATCGAGGCGATGAAGACGATGAACCAGATTCCGTCACCGCGCGCCGGGACGGTGACGCAGATCCTGGTCGAGGACGGCCAGCCCGTGGAGTACGGCGAGCCGCTCGTCATCATCGAATAAGCGCGACTAGCGGACGGCGAAAGCGAATGGTCCACCATTCCATGTTCGCCGCTCACTACTCGCCACTCGCGCCCGAGGCACCATGTTCGACAAGATCCTCATCGCCAATCGCGGCGAAATCGCCCTTCGCATCCTCAGGGCCTGCAAGGAGCTCGGTATCTCCACCGTCGCGGTGCATTCCACCGCCGACGCCGATGCGATGCATGTCCGCCTCGCCGACGAAAGTGTCTGCATCGGGCCGCCGCCGTCGAAGGACAGCTATCTCAACATTCCCGCCCTGCTCGCCGCCTGCGAGATCACCGGCGCGGACGCCGTGCATCCCGGCTACGGCTTCCTGTCGGAGAACGCGCGCTTCGCCGAGATTCTCGCGGACCACAATCTGCATTTCATCGGGCCGAAGGCGGAGCACATCCGCCTGATGGGCGACAAGATCGAGGCCAAGAAGACGGCCAAGCGGCTGGGCATTCCCGTCGTTCCAGGCTCGGATGGCGCTGTCACTCCGGACCACGACGCGATGGCGATCGCCAAGGAGATCGGCTTCCCGGTGCTGGTCAAGGCAGCCGCCGGCGGCGGCGGCCGCG
Source organism: Bradyrhizobium sp. SZCCHNS1050 (assembly GCF_032484785.1). Classification (NCBI taxonomy): domain Bacteria; kingdom Pseudomonadati; phylum Pseudomonadota; class Alphaproteobacteria; order Hyphomicrobiales; family Nitrobacteraceae; genus Bradyrhizobium; species Bradyrhizobium sp. SZCCHNS1050. Next base: position 716,308 of record NZ_JAUETR010000002.1, read on the forward strand.
GCATGAAGGTCGCCCACACCGAGGCCGACCTACAGCTGGCGCTGACCACAGCGGCCAACGAGGCGAGATCGGCGTTCGGCGACGCCTCGGTCTATCTGGAGAAGTATCTGCAGAAGCCGCGTCACATCGAGATCCAGGTGCTCGGCGACGGCCGCGGCGGCGCCATCCATCTCGGCGAGCGCGACTGCTCGTTGCAGCGGCGCCATCAGAAGGTCTGGGAGGAAGGCCCCTCCCCGGTGCTTGACGCAGCGGCCCGGGCCAAGATCGGCAACACCGTCGCCAAGGCGATGCAGGAGCTGAAATATATCGGCGTCGGCACCATCGAATTCCTCTACGAGGACGGCGAATTCTATTTCATCGAGATGAATACCCGCATCCAGGTCGAGCATCCCGTCACGGAGATGATCACCGGGATCGACCTCGTGCTGGAGCAGATCCGCATCGCCGCCGGCGGCGACCTGCCGATGACCCAGGACCAGGTTGTCATCAACGGCCACTCCATCGAGTGCCGCGTCAATGCGGAAAACCCTGTCACCTTCCGGCCCTCGCCGGGCAAGATCCTGCAGTACCACCCGCCTGGCGGCCTCGGCGTCCGCATCGATTCCGCCGTGTATCAGGGCTACGTGATTCCGCCCTATTACGACTCGCTGGTCGGCAAGCTGATCGTCCACGGCAAGACGCGGGTCGAGTGCCTGATGCGGCTGCGGCGCGCGCTGGACGAGATGGTCGTCGACGGCATCGAGACCACCCTGCCGCTGTTCAGGGCCCTTGTCCGCGAGCCGGCCATCATCGATGGCGACTATCACATCCACTGGCTCGAACAGTACCTCGCTGGCCAGAAGGCGGAGTGAGCGGCTAACCGCAAAATTCCACTGACGCGCCGGAACCCTTCAGCCCGCACTGCGTTCTGCTCTTTCGGCGGTTCCGCTGAGGGGGCAGGTATTTCAATTGGCATGCGAGTGAGCGGTGGCGCCTGAGATTGGACAAAGGCGCACGCTGGGACAAATCCTGCTGCTGTCGGCGGGATTCCTGGTGCTGGTCGTCGTCAGCACGGCCTCGGTGCTGCTCGTCAACAAGGCCCGCAAAGACAACGCCTGGGTGGTGCATACCATCGAGGCGGAGAACCAGATCAACGCGCTGCTGCTCGAGGTCCGCCGGGCCGAGAGCGGCGCCCGCGCCTACCTGCTGACCCAGGACAATACGTTTCTGACCGATCACGACGCCGCCGTCACCGCGATCGCGCCGGTGCTCGACAAGCTCGGAACACTCGTGGCCGACAATCCTGCCCAGGTCGAGCTGCTCCGCCAGGTCCGCGCCGAAATCGACACCCGCCTCGGCCAGTTCAGGCGCGAGAAGGAGCTGGCCGCGCAGGGTGACCTCGCCGCCGCCGCCGCGCTCGTACGGAGCGCCGCTTCCGGCAACACCAGCATCAACATCCGCGATCTCGCCAATCGCATGCGGCTGGAGGAAGAGCGGCTGTTCGTGCTGCGCACCGCCAATGCCGACCGCAGCCAGCAGCTGGCGACCGTCGTGACGGTGACTGGCTCGGCCCTGGTCGTCCTGCTCGCGATCATCTCGGTGCTCCTTGTGCGCCGCTCGGCCAGCGCGCGCGACGAGGCCGAGGCCAGGCTGCGCGAGAGCAACCTCAACCTCGAAGCCACCGTCGACGAGCGCACCGCGGACCTGCGCGAGGCCAATGAGGAGATCCAGCGCTTCGCCTATATCGTGAGCCACGACCTGCGCTCGCCGCTCGTCAACATCATGGGCTTCACCAGCGAGCTCGACGAGCTCCGCAACGACATCTTCCGGCGGATCGCGACGCTGGCGCGGGCGGCCTCCGACGCGCCGCCGCCGGCGGAAGGCGCTGAGCCCGAGCTCGAAGGCGCCGACCAGCAGCTGTCGGAGGATTTCAGCGAGGCGCTCGGCTTCATCAAATCCTCGATCGCCAAGATGGACCGGCTGATCACGGCCATCCTCAACCTGACCCGCGAGGGCCGCCGCGAGTTCGTGCCGGTGCGGATCGATACCCGCGAGCTGATCGAGGGCATCGTCTCGACGCTGGCGCATCAGGCTGCGGAAACCGACACCACCATCCGCGTGGAACCGTTGCCGGCCATCGTCAGCGACCGCCTGGCGCTGGAGCAGATCTTCTCCAACCTGATCGACAACGCCATCAAATATCTCAAGCCGGGCGTTCCCGGCGACATCGCCATTCGCGCCCGTACCAAGCTCGGTTTTGCCATCTTCGAGGTTACGGACAACGGCCGGGGGATTGATCCCAGGGATCATCAACGTATCTTTGATCTGTTCCGTCGCGCCGGGACCCAGGACCGTCCGGGTCAGGGGATTGGATTGGCGCATGTCCGCGCGCTGGTGCGTCGGCTCGGCGGAACCATGTCGGTCGCGTCGGAGCTCGACCAGGGCAGCACGTTCACCATCACGCTCCCGATCAACTGGAACGCCTCAAACCGGAACTCAGACCGATGACCATGCCCGTGACGATCATCATGATCGAGGACGACGAAGGCCACGCCCGCCTGATCGAGCGCAATATCCGCCGGTCCGGCGTCAACAACGAGATCAAGCCGTTCACCAATGGTACAGATGCCGTGAAGTATCTGCTGGGTGCTGACGGCACCGGCCTCGATCACAAGGGGCACGCATTGCTGATCCTGCTCGACCTGAACCTGCCGGACATGACCGGCATCGACATCCTCAAGATGGTCAAGCAGAACAGTTTCCTGAAGAGCGCGCCGGTGGTCATCCTCACCACGACGGATGACTCGCAGGAGATCAAGCGCTGCTACGAACTCGGCTGCAACGTCTACATCACCAAGCCGGTCAACTACGAAAGCTTCGCCAACGCCATTCGCCAACTCGGCCTGTTCTTCTCCGTCATCCAGGTTCCGCCCGCCGCATGAGCTCCGCCGCCCCCACGCTGCTCTATATCGACGACGACGCAGCGCTGGCGCGGCTGGTCGAGCGCGGGCTCAAGCGATTGGGCTTCACGGTGGAACACGCCGCCGACGGCAGCGCGGGCTTGCAGCGGCTGGAGCGCGGCGGCATCGACGTCGTGGCGCTCGACCAGTACATGCCAGGCTTCGACGGACTCGAGACGCTGGAGCGCATCATGGCGCTGCCCGAACCGCCGCCGGTGGTGTTCGTCACCGCCTCACAGGATTCCAAGATCGCGGTCACGGCCCTGAAGGCCGGCGCGGCCGACTACCTCGTCAAGGACGTGCAGGGCGAGTTCATTCCCCTGCTGCAGGTCGCGGCCGAAGGCGCGGTGCGCCAGGCCCGGCTGCAGAAGGCCCGCGACGAGGCGGAGGCGGAAGTGCGGGCGTCACGCGACCGCTACGCGGCGCTGGCGGCCGAGCGCGAGGTCCTGCTGCGCGAGGTCAATCACCGCGTCGGCAATTCGCTGCAGATCATCGCCTCGCTGCTACATCTTCAGGCCAACTCCAGCACCCAGGACGACGTCAAGGCCGCGCTCACCAATGCAATGGGCCGCGTCGCCGCCGTGGCGCAGGTGCATCGCCGCCTCTACACGTCTCAGGATCTCAAGAGCGTGCTGCTCAACCAGTATCTGGATTCGCTGCTCGACGACCTGCGCCGCTCGGCGGAGGGCAACCGGATGTCGCGGCTGACCCTGAAGGCGGAACCGGTCGAGATCGACCCGGATCGCGCGGTCGCGATCGGCATCGTCGTCAACGAGCTGGTCATGAACGCGGTCAAATACGCCTACCCCGATGGGCCGGGCCCAATCCATGTCGAGCTGAAGCTTGCAGGTGAGGACATCGTGCTGTCGATCGCCGACAACGGCGTCGGCCTCAACGCAACCAGCGATCCGCGCTCGACCGGCATGGGCCAGCGCATCGTCAGCGCCATGGCGACCAAGCTCGACGCCACCGTCGGCCCCGATCCGAGCCATGCCGGCACCAGGATCGTGGTCCGCTTCCGCCTCGAAAAAGATGCTCCCAAGCCCGCGGCTGCCGCGGTCGGCTGAGCCGACGCAGCCGGCACGCAACCATCGCGCGCCCGGCATCGGCCTGCTATGCTGATCCCATGAATACGCGCGACTCTGCAGCGTCCGAGATTACGCCCGAGGTCCTGCTGCGTGCCTATGCCTGCGGCATCTTCCCGATGGCCGAAAGTGCCGACGACCCGACCTTGTTCTGGGTCGAGCCGGAGCTGCGCGGCGTCATTCCGCTCGACGGCTTTCGCGTCGCCTCGCGCCTTGCGCGCACGGTCCGGTCGGACGCCTTCGCCGTGACCGTGAACCAGGCGTTCAAGGCGGTGATGGATGGCTGCGCCGAGCCGCAGCCTGGCCGCGAGGACACCTGGATCAACAAGCGTATCCGCGAACTCTACACCGGCCTCCACGCGCTTGGCCATTGCCACAGCGTCGAATGCTGGCAGGATGGCGAGCTGGTGGGCGGCCTCTACGGCGTCAGCCTGGGCCGCGCCTTCTTCGGCGAGAGCATGTTTCACCGCACCCGCGACGCCTCGAAGGTCGCGCTCGTGCATCTCGTCGCGCGGCTGATCGCCGGGGGCTTCGAGCTGCTCGACACCCAATACGTCACCGAGCACCTCAAGACCTTCGGCGCCGTCGAGATCCCGCGCCGGCGCTACACCGTGCTGCTCGAAAAGGCCCTGAGGGGGCCGGCCGCCAATTTCGCCAGGCTGGCGGTTGATCGGCCGATCTCGGGCACCGAGGCACTCGCGATCATCGCAGCGCGCGGCTGAGCGAGGTTATCTGAACACTCCGCCGAACGGTCCACCCGCCTGGGGCGGCGGCGGTGGTGGCGGCACCTGCTGGGTCTGATTCTGCTGCGGCGGCGATGGCGGCCTGGGCGCCGCCTGCCGCTGCTGCGGCGGACGCTTTTGCGCAGGCTGCGGCGCCGCGGCCGGCTTCTGATCCGGCGCGGCGGCGCTGATGACCGTGGTCTGCGGCTCTTTGCAGTCAACCAGCCAGATGTCGTAGATCGGGTGCTCGACGCCGTGCAGACCGGGGCTGGCCGCGAACATCCAGCCCGAGAAGATGCGCTTCACCTCGCCCTGCAAGGTGATCTCGTCGACCTGCACGAACGCGTCGGTGTTGGCGGCCTCGGTGGCTGGCCTCGTGTAGCAGGCGTCGGTCTTTACCCGGAGCGCCCCGAACTGCACGGTCTCGCCGATATCCTCGTCGAAATTGATGATGCGGCCGGTGATCTTGTCGAGCCCGGAGAAGCTCGCCTTCTTGTTGACGATCTTCTGCGCCGGCGGTTCGGTCACGACCTCGTCGCCCGGCTGGATGGTGGCCGGGGTCTGCGGTACCGCGCCGTTCGGCGGGATCGCTGCATTCTGGGGTGCGCCGCGTGGCGGTGCCTGCCGCTGACCAGGCGCAGCCCCCGGCTGGCCGGGTGGCGGCACGGCCGCAACCGGAGGATTGTTCTGTGGCAGGATCGTCGTTCCCGGCGGCGGCGCCAGCGGCTGGGATTGGACCGGACCCGGCAGGGCGGCGCCCTGCCCTGGCGGCGGACGGGTTGGCGCCGGCAGCACCCGGCCCTGCGGCAGCTCCGGGATCTCCTCCTCTTCCTCAGGAGGCGGAATCGGCTCGCCACGGCGCGGAATGTTGCCCGGCGGGCGCGGAACGGGATCGGAGAAAATGGTACCGATCTGCGCGCGCGCCGGCACGGACAGCGTGAGGGATGTGGCGGCCAGCAATGCCGCGATACCGGTCAGGACGATTGTTCGGTGCATCTCGCGCGGCTTTATCAGGCGAATCGGGGTTCGGGACAATCAAATCGCGTCATGACCCATCCGCCGCTCTCGATCAGCCCTCCCGTTAACATGTCGAATACGGCGGGGGAAGGGCGAGCTGCCAGCACTCCGCGTGCTGGTCAGCCGGTTCTTCCAATGAGATAGTCGTGATCAAGAGCCGGATCGGAACCGGCGCCAAAGGGAAGGAAATCGATGTCTGATTCGATCCGTCTCGACGGCCGAGTGGCCGTCGTTACCGGCGCGGCCGGCGTCATCGGCGCCGCGACCATGCGGCTGCTGGCCGCGCGCGGGGCCCGCATCGTCGCCGTGGACCGGCGCGAGGCCGATCTCGCCGCCGCGACGGCCGCCCTGCCGGCGAGCGCCGAGGCGCTCGCCGTGGCCGCCGACGTCACCAACGAGGACCAGGTCGCGGCTTATGTGCGACAAGCGTGCGATCGGTTCGGCACCATCGACGTGTTCTTCAACAATGCCGGCATCGAAGGCGAGATCAAGCCGATCACCGCATATCCGCTGGAGGCGTTCCGTCGCGTGCTCGACGTCAACGTCGTCGGCGTCTTCCTCGGCCTCAAGCACGTGCTGCCGGTGATGCTGAAGCAGAACCGCGGCTCGATCATCAACACCGCCTCGATCGCAGGCCTGATCGGCTCGCCGCAGATCGCCGTCTACAGCGCCAGCAAGCACGCGGTCATCGGCCTGACCAAGAGCGCGTCCTGGGAGTGCACCGGCACCAATGTCCGTGTGAACTGCATCTGCCCCGGGCTGATCGAGAGCCGCATGCTGAGCGCGATCATCGAAGGGCGCAGCGGCGCCGCGGTTCCGGCCGACAAGGTGGTCGATCGCGTCCCCGCGCGCCGGCTCGGCCAGGGCGCGGAGGTCGCCTCGATCGTCGCCTTCCTCGCCTCCGACGATGCCAGCTACGTCTCCGGCGCGGCCTACACCGTCGATGGCGGCCGCACCGCCGCCTGACGTCCCTTCAACTTGACCGTCTTTCAACCCGACAGGTTTTTGCAATGCCCGTGCAACTCGATGCCGATGCCGCTGCCGTCTACAAAGCATTTCAGGAGGCCGGTCGGCCGGCCTATGAGACGCTGACACCACAGGAGGCGCGGGACTACTACCTGGCCGCGCGCGTCGTGAGCAATCCCGAGCCGCCCGAGCTTGCGGACGTCAAGGACCTCGCCATCCCTGCCCCGCATGGCACAATCCCGGCACGGCTCTATCGGCCAAGGACGGTGCGGCAGAACAACGGTCTTGCACCAGGATTGGTGTTCTATCACGGCGGCGGCTGGGTGATCGGCAATCTGGAGTCGCATGACGTGGTCTGCCGCGCGCTGGCGCACGAAGGCGAACTGATCGTGATCTCGGTCGACTACCGCCTCGCGCCCGAGCACAAGTTTCCGGCCGCGGTCGACGACGCCGCCGCGGCCATACGATGGATCGCCGACAATGCCGCCGCGCTCGGCATCGATGCCGCCAGGCTCAGCGTCGGCGGCGATTCCGCCGGCGGCAATCTCGCCGCCGTCGTCGCGCTCTTGGCGCGTGACGGCAAGGGCCCGAAGCTCTCAGGCCAGGTGCTGATCTATCCGGCCACCGACTTTTCGATGAGCCATCCCTCGCACAGCGAGCCCGAGACCAGCGTGCTGCTGACGCATTCGGTGATCCGCTGGTTTCGCGACCATTATCTCAACAGTGCCGCCGACATCCACGATTGGCGGGCCTCCCCGGCGAAGGCGGAAACCCTAGCCGGGCTACCGCCCGCCTATGTGCTCACGGCCGGCGCCGATCCGCTGCGCGACGAGGGCGACGACTACGCGCGCCGCTTGCGCGAGGCCGGCGTGCCGGTGACGCATCGCAACCATCCCGGCCAATTCCACGGCTTCTTCACGATGGGCAAGCTGCTCGACCAGGCCAATGTCGCCGCACGCGACATCGGCGCCTGGCTGAAGCAGCTCGACCGGCCCGGTGGCATCTGAGCGTTACCGCGCTGAGCTCAGAACGCACCGACCCGCGAGTTCGCGGGTCGTGCTCACATGCGGCCGAAGTCGTCGCGTGTGAGATCGGCTTGCTCGCGCTCGAGCAGCAGCTACATCCCGCGCAAGCCGGCCGGGACGACTGGACAGCTCACATTTCATTCCTCGCAGCAGGAGACTCCCACATGAAGACCGTGAACCTCGCCGACAAGCTGAGCCAATTCTCAGGCCATTGGGACCCGCACGTGGTCGCGGACTACAACGACAATGACGTGATGGTCGTGAAGTTCATGGGAGAATTCCCGTTCCACAAGCATGACACGACGGATGACTTCTTCCTGGTCCTGGAAGGCGAGATGGAGATGGACATTCAGGGGCAGCCGTCGCGGACGGTGAAGGCCGGCGAGTTGTTCGTCGTCCCCAAAGGGGTCGTCCACCGGCCGCGCGCGGCCAAGGAGGTCAAGGTGCTCCTGATCGAACCCAAGGGCGAACCGAACTCCGGCGACTCCGACCGGGTGCCCGCGCCCAAGCCGCGCATCTGACTCGCCGGAAGGCGTCAGACCTTCGGGCCTCCGCGAGCTTGAGATATCATTCAGAGCGGACAGGTGAGCAGGATAAACATGGAGCCAACTCTGGAGATTGCGCTGGCTTGGTTCAAGCCCGAAGAGTGGGAGGACATCAGGCGGATCTGCCCGGATCTGCACGACACTTATGAAGAATGGCTGGCCAGCGCTCAGGAGGTCATCGACACGATCGGCAGTCGCCCGGACGAGCGGATCGTGAAAGTGATCCTGACCGCGGCCGAGCTTCGGAAATGGCAACGTGCGACAGGCCGCAAAGTCGATGGCAGGGTTCGCTCACAGCTTGCCGCCAGGCGCGCGCGCAAGATCCGCAACGAGTCCCCACAGCCGGCTCCCGAGCCCCGTTCTGGCTCAGAAGGCAGTCGCTGACGCTTGTCGCTCAGTTCGCTCAGGCGGGCCACGGCAAGTTCTGAGGGCGCAACGGCCGCCCATGCAGCGAACGAAGCGGAGCATCGCCGAAATGTCCGCTGTTCTTGCGCTGCAACCGAGATAGTGTCCCGTCGCCCGCAAGGACGGCTTATGGCCGTCTGGCAGGCCCCTCCTCCAATAGGATCGCCCCGATGTTCGACCGCTTGACCCGCCAGCCCGAGGATCCCCTGCTCGCTCTGATCGGCATCTTCAAGGCTGACCCGAGAGCCGACAAGGTCGATCTCGGCGTCGGCGTGTATCGCGACGAGGCCGGCCATTCGCCGATCTTCCGCGCTGTGAAAGCTGCGGAGCGCATCATCTGGGAGAGCCAGGACAGCAAGAGCTATGTGGCGCCGGAAGGCGACCAGCTCTTCCTCGACCTGTTGTGGTCGCTCGTCGGCGGCCCCGCGCCCTCGGTCCATGCCGCAGGCGTGCAGACCCCGGGCGGCTCGGGTGCGCTCCGCCTCGCCGCCGATTTGATCCGCCAGGCCGGCACCGGCAAGATCTGGCTCGGACTGCCGAGCTGGCCCAACCACGCCGGCATCTTCGCCGCGGCGGGGCTCGAGGTCGAGACCTATCCCTACTTCGACGTTCCGTCGCAGACGCTGCAGCTCGACCGCATGCTGGAGGCGCTGCAGCGCGCCGCGCCCGGCGACGCCGTCCTGATCCACGCCTCCTGCCACAACCCGACCGGCGCCCCGCTCAGCACCGAGGACTTTGCGCGCATCACCGCCGTGATGGCCGCGCGTGGCCTCGTGCCGCTGATCGACTCCGCTTATCAGGGTTTTGGCGCCGGTCTCGAGGGCGATGCCGCCGGCCTGCGGGCAATGGTCGCGGCCGTGCCCGAGGCGCTGCTGGCGGTGTCCTGCTCGAAGTCCTTCGGACTCTACCGCGAGCGGACCGGCGCGCTCTACGCCGTCGCCTCGGCACAGGCCGCAGCCGAGACCGCGCGCTCCAATCTCGTCTCCATCGCCCGCACCAGCTATTCGATGCCGCCCGACCATGGCTCGGCGATCGTCAAGACGATTCTCGACACGCCGGACCTCTATGCCGACTGGAGCAGCGAGCTCGAGACGATGCGCCAGCGCCTCGCCGCGCTGCGCCGCTCTTTTGCCGAGGCGCTCGGCGGGCGCTGGTCCAACACGATCGCGATCGGCGTCCAGGAAGGCATGTTCTCGCTGCTGCCGGTGACGCCGGCCGAGGTCATGACTTTGCGCGAAAAGCACGGCGTGTACATGCCGACCTCGGGCCGCATCAACATTGCAGGCCTGAAGCTCGCCGACGTCGCGCGCGTTGCCGGCCTGTTCAAGTCGCTTTGAAACATCGCCTGCAAGGATCAAGGCCGTGACAGAGATCGTCGCTCAGGAGCGGCACAAGCTCTACGAGGACGCGATGGCGCTGACGCTGGGCACGCTGTTCGTGTCGCTCGGCATGCTGATCTACAGCAAGACGGTGCTGCTGGTCGGCAGCACCGCCGGTCTGTCGCTGCTGTTGAGCTACATCAGCGGCTATGGTTTCGGCGTCAGCTTCTTCCTGATCAATCTGCCGTTCTATGCGTTGGCCGTCCGGCGCATGGGCTGGCCGTTCACGATCCGCACCTTTGTCGCGGTCGGGCTCGTCGCCCTGTTCTCACGGCTGACGACGTCATGGATCGACATCAGCCATATCGATCCGATCTATGCCACTGTAATCGGCGCCGGCCTGACCGGGACCGGCCTGTTGATGCTGTTCCGGCATCGCACCGGGCTTGGCGGGATCAACATTCTGGCGCTGTATCTGCAGGAGCACTGGAAGATCCGCGCCGGCTATTTCCAGCTCGCCGTCGATTTCCTCATCATGATCGCCGCGTTCTTCGTCATCCCCGTGAACCGGCTGGCGCTGTCGATCCTCGGCATCGTGATCGTCAACGTCATCATCGCGATCAACCACAAGCCGGGGCGCTATATGGCGCTGAGCTGAACGGCCGAGCTCCAAGCGCAAGGTCGATCTGCGCTCGGATAGCCCCACCGTGACACGCGCCGGATGCCGCACGAGTGCGCTGCACCTTGCCAGACGGCGCATTCCGTGGGATGAAAGCTCTGGTATGCCAGCAACCGAGGCAATGGGTTACCGCATCCGTCCGCTCCTGCCGGACGCCTGACGGACTCGTCGGTACGGCTGGATCGCCAACAAGAAACGCGAACGCAAAATCTCGAACCGATCTCTGGGGACGACCAAGGTATGGCACGCAACATTCTGATTCTCGGGGCCTCCTACGGCTCCCTCCTCGGCACCAAGCTGCTGATGGCCGGCCACAACGTGACGCTGGTCTGCCGCAAGAAGACAGCCGAGCTGATCAACCGCGACGGCACGGAAGTCCGCATCAAGCTGCGCGACGATCCGGCGCATCGCTCGATCTTCTCGCGCGACCTGCCGGGCAAGCTCGACGCGGCCACGCCCGATAGCGTCGACCTGTCGCGCTACGACCTGGTCGGTCTTGCGATGCAGGAGCCGCAGTACACCAACCACACCATTCGCGTGCTGATGGTGAAGATCGCCGAGGCCAAGCTGCCGTGCCTCTCGATCATGAACATGCCGCCGCTGCCCTATCTCAAGCGCATCCCGGCGCTCGCCAACGTCGACCTCGACGAGGCCTACACCAATCCCGCGGTGTGGGAACGCTTCACGCCCGGGCTGGTCACGCTGTGCTCGCCGGATCCGCAGGCCTTCCGTCCGCCGGAGGAAGCCGCCAACGTGCTGCATGTCGGCCTGCCGACCAACTTCAAGGCCGCCGCGTTCGAGGACGAGACGCACAACGCGTTGCTCCGCGAGCTGGAGCGCGACATCGACGCGGTCAGGCTCGACGGCCAGGACGTGCCCGTGAAGCTGAAGGTGTTCGACTCGCTGTTCGTGCCGCTGGCGAAGTGGTCGATGCTGCTCACCGGCAACTACCGCTGCATCACCCGCGGTGAACCGCAGGCGATCCGCGATGCCGTGCATAGCAATCTCGCCCAGTCGAAATCGATCTACGAGCATGTCGATGCCATCGCCCGCAAGCTCGGCGCCGATCCGAGCGACCAGGTGCCGTTCGAGAAATACGCCAAGGCGGCCGAGAGCCTGCTCAAGCCGTCGTCGGCCGCGCGCGCCGTCGCCGCGGGCGCGCCGTTCATCGAACGCGTCGACCTTCTGGTGAAGCTGATCTCGCAGCAGCTCGGCATGCCCAACCCCGACATCGAGCAGACGGTGCAGACGGTCGACTTCAAGCTCAACGAGAAGATCGTGGTCGGCGGCTCCAGCGCGCAGTGATGCGCAGGCGCCGACATCGTCCGTAACCAGATGTGACTTTGCATGAACGCGCGGCCGACGCATGGTTCGCGCGTTCATTGATTCCCATCGTTCGGAATGAAGATGCCGTCCTTCGGGCCTCTCGCTTTTCCTCTGCAGGCCCTGAGCTGGCTCGGCAATCAGGGCACCCGCGCCATCGTCGCGGTTCTGCTGGCGGCAATCGCCGTGCCGCCGCTGGGCGAGCTGGCGCGGCCCTACGTCACACAGGCGATCTTCCTGCTGCTCTGCATCTCCTTCATGCGCGTCGACGTCGCGATGCTAACAGCGCATCTGCGCCGCCCGCTGCTGGTGGTGGCCGCGACCGCATGGACCACGATCGCCGTGCCGACGCTGGTCGGCACGATTGGACGCATCGCCGGCGTCGATGCCACCGCGCCCGACCTGTATCTCGCGCTGATGCTGCAGGGGACGGCCTCGCCGATGATGGCCTCGCCCGCACTCGCCGCGCTGATGGGGCTCGACGCGACGCTGGTTCTCATCACGCTGGTGACCTCGACCGCGCTGGTGCCGCTGACGGCGCCGCTGTTCGCCTATGTGTTTTTGGGTGAGACATTGTCACTGTCTCCGGCCGCGCTCGGGCTGAAGCTCGCCGCCATCCTTGCGGGCGCCCTGGCGGCGGCCGCCGCGATCCGCCTTGCCCTCGGCATCGCGACGATCCGCCGCCACCGCGCGCCGATCGACGGCGTCAACGTCCTCATCCTGTTCGTGTTCGCGTCCGCCATCATGGCCCATTTCCTGGCCGACCTGGCCGCCAGCCCGTTCCGCATGCTGGGACTGGCGCTGCTCGCCTTCACCGTGTTCTTCCTGTTGCTTGGTACCACGATGCTGCTGTTTCGCGGCGCGGGGCGCGAACGCGCGATGGCGCTCGGCATGATGGTGTCGCTACGCAACATGGGGCTGATGCTCGCGGCGACCGAGGGCGCGATCCCCGGCACCACCTGGCTGTATTTCGCGATGAGCCAGTTCCCGATCCACCTTGCGCCGCAACTGTTGCGCCCGCTCGCCGAGCGCCTGCGTCCAAGGCCGCTTCCATCGGGCGGGACCGATCACGGCTTGATCAATCCTGCATCGGAATGAGGCAGAGCAGCAACGGCATGCGGCCGTTCCGGCATGACACGACGGCGAGCCGCTTACTATCAAGGCCGACATGGTTGTTGCTGGCGTGCAAGGCCGGCGCTACGCTCCGTGCCTGTTGGTGCAGGAGGATTATGTGACCACGTCAGACGATCAGAAAATTTCCGAAGACCGCCGCGATGCGCTGCGCTACGCGCTCGCCATCGGCTCCGGTGCCGCGCTTGCGTCCGCCATGACGACGACGCCCGCCTCGGCGCAAGCGGCCGACAACACGCTCGACCGCGTCCGCGCCAACAAGGTGCTGCGCATCGCCGTGCTGCCGGGCGAGCTGCCCTATTTCAACAAGGATCTTGCCACCGGCACCTGGTCGGGCTTCTCGATCGAGATGGCCAACGACATCGCCAAGCTGCTCGACGTGAAGCTCGAATATGTCGAGTCGACCTACGGCAATTCGGTGCTCGACCTGCAGGCCGGCAAGATCGATCTCGGCTTCGCCCTCAACCCGACGCCGCAGCGCGCGCTGGTCATCGACTTCTGCGGCACGGTGTTCCCGCATCCGTTCGGCGCCATGCTGAAGAAGGGCATGGAAGCGAAGACCTGGGCCGACATCAACAAGCCGGAAGTGAAGATCGCCGTCGACGTCGGCTCGGCCAACGAGGCGGTGGCGCGGCGCTTTGCTCCCAACGCCACGATCAAGTCGCTCAAGTCGCGCGACGAAGTGATGCTGGAGATGGCCTCGGGCCGCGTCGACGTCGTCGTCAACGCCCTGATCCTGGGCCTCACCGCAATCGCCAAGAACCCCAATCTCGGCTCCTACAAGATCCTGCAGTCGCCCTCGGTCGCGATCCCCTCCAGCATGGGCGTGCGCCGCGAGGCCGACAAGCGCTGGCGCGACTTCCTCGCGGTGTGGATCGACTACAACCGCGGCATCGGCCAGATGCGCGAATGGTTCGTCAAGGGCCTGGGGCTGGCCGGCGTCAAGGCCGAGGACGTGCCGGTCGAGGTGAATATCTAAGCGAAGCCACGCTCTCTCCCAGCGTCATTGCGAGGAGCGCAGCGACGAAGCAATCCAGGACCGTTCGTGCCGCCCTGGATTGCTTCGCGTCGCTCGCAATGACGGAGGCATTCGATGATGTATCGCCTCACGCCTTGTCGTACGTCATGCCGCGCTCGAAGCGGCGGCCCAGGAGCGTCGCCGGAAACAGGATCGCGAAATAGATCAGCGCGATGATGGTGTAGACCTCGAGCGGCCGATAGGTGTCGGCGTTGATCAGCGTCGCGTTGTAGACGAGATCGGGCACTGCGATCACCGACACCAGCGAGGTGTTCTTCAACTGCGTCACCGACTGGTTGACGTAGGGCGCCAGCATCGGCTTCAAGGCCTGTGGCAGGATCACGAGCCGCATCATCCGCCACGGACGCAGGCCGAGCGCGCGCGCCGCATCCCATTGCCCGCGTGGCACGCTCTCGATGCTGCCGCGCACGATCTCGGCATAGAACGCCCCGGCGTAGAGCGACAGCACGGTGACCGCGGCGACATGCGCCGGAATGTTGACGCCGATCACCACCGGGAACGCGTAATAGAACCAGATGATCTGCACCAGCAGCGGGGTGCAGCGGAACAGCTCGATATAGCCGATCAACAGCCAGTCGATCACGACCGGACGGCGCAGCCTGACGATGCCGACGACGAGCCCGATCACCGAGCCGAGCAGGATGGTGCCGAGCGTGTACGCCATGGTCCAGCCGAGCCCCAGCCAGAACAGATGGCTGTACTTGGCGAGGATGGCGAAATCCCAGGTATAGTTCATCGCAGCTCCGGCGTGACGCGGTCGCGGCCCCTCACAGATACCGGCTCGGAGCAAAGGCGGAGACGTCGAACGACGGCGCCTCGCCCGTGATCATCGCGGCGATCGCCGCGCCCGTGGCCGGCCCCGTGGTGAAGCCGATATGCTGATTGCCGAATGCAAGCCACAGGCCGGAATGGCGCGGCGCCGGCCCGATCATCGGCAGCGAATCCGGCAAGGTCGGCCGCGCGCCGCGCCATGGCTGGGCCACGGCCTCGCCGAACTCGACCACGCCGCGCGCCAGCGGGACCACCTGCTCGAGCTGGGCGAAATTCGACGGCGCATCGCGATCGGTCAGCTCGACGCCGGAGGTGACGCGCACGCCGTTCTCCATCGGCGTCATCAGGAAGCTGCCCTCGGCGTCGTGGATCGGACGGTACAGCATGCGCTCCGGATTGGGCGTGAACTCCTGGTGATAGCCGCGCTCGAACGCCATCGGCACCCGGTAGCCGAGCGACCTGAGAATGTCCGGCGACCAGGGACCGAGCGCAACCACGACATGACGGGCGCGAATCTCGCCGTCGCCGAGCACGACACGCCAGCCGTCCCCGTCGGACAGCACCGCCCTGATCTCGGACTGCCGCAGCACGCCGCCCGCGCCCTCGAACATCCGCGCGTAGGCTTTCGTCACATTGCCGGGCGAGTCGACCGACGCGGTCTGGCTATGCAGCAGTCCCACTTTGTAGACCGGCAGCATATTAGGCTCGAGCGCGGAAATGCCCTGGCGGTCGAGCAGCTCGCTCTTGATGCCGTATTCGGCCAGGAGAGCCTGCTCCGCCTTGGCCGCTCCGACAGCGTCGCTGCGCCACGCCTTGAGCCAGCCGGTCTCGCGGATCCGCTGCGGCTCGCCGGCGCGAACGATCCAGTCGCGATGCAGTTTCAGCGACGCGCCGATCAGGCCATGCAGCGCGGTGGCGCGCGGCTTGACGCGGGACTCCACGGCATTGGCGAGAAAGCGCAGCACCCATTCGACATTGCGCAGCGTCCATGCCGGATCCCAGCGCAGCGCCGCGCTCTTGTTGCCGAGATAGGACGGCAGGGCCTTGAACAGCGAGGGCTTGTTGAGCGGAAGGATCGAACCGGAGGAGAGAATGCCGGCATTGCCGTACGATGTCTCCTCGCCCGGCGCCTTGCGGTCGACCAGCACCACCGAGAGCCCGCGCTCCCGGATGGCGTAGGCGGAGGAGACGCCGACGATCCCCGCTCCCAGCACGACCACGTCGGCTGTCTGCTGCATACGCTCCATCGTCTCTCGATCCATCTGCTGCTTACATCAGGGTCAGGCCGCCATCGACCGGCAGCACCGCGCCGGTGACGTGGCCGGCGTCTTTCGACAGCAGGAAGGTCACGGCCGCGGCGATGTCGTCGGGCTCGGCGAGGCGCTGTTGCGGATTGGCCGCCGCCGCCGTCTGCCACGCGGCCGGATCGAGCGAGCCGAGCCGTCCCGCATCCTTGCGCGTATAGCCGGGCACGACGACATTCGCGGTGCCGCCGCACGCAGCCAGCTCGATGGCGAGGCATTTCACCAGCGCCTCCAGCGCCGCCTTGGCGGCGGCCGAGGCCGGGAAGGTGCCGCCCGGCACGAAGCGGTGCGCGACGAAGCTGGAGATCGCGACCACGCGCGCATGGGTGCTCTGCACGAGGTCAGGGAGCGCGGCGCTGGCGAGCTCATGAAATGCCGCGGGCATCACTGCGAGTGAGCGGTCGAGCCCGTCGCGCGGCAGATCGCGAAAGCTGCGGCGGTCGGCAAAGCCGGCAGCATGCACCACCGCGTCGATCCGGCCGAACCGCGTTCGTGCCGCAGCCGCCAGCTCGGTGGCAACGCCCTGCCTGACCAGATCGCCGCAATGAAACTCGGCTTCGGCGCCGGCCTCCCGGCACGCCGCGGCGACGTCCCGCAGACGCGCGAGACCTGCTTCGTCAGCCCCCTGCCCGTGCAGCATCAAGGCCTGCCCCGGTGCGGCCACGCGGCGCGCCACCGCAGCGCCGATGCCGGCCCCGCTGCCGGTGATGATGGTGACACGCATCGCGCCTCGTCTACCCCTCGGTTTCGCGGGGCGGACTATAGGTCTCACACCTGCCGATGCCAACACGCGGACGGACATGCGCCGATGTCCGTCGCGCGGGACTTCTTGCGCCTCAGACGTTCAGAACGTCCAGGTCGAACGGCTGAGTTCGCCGCTCAGCACTTGGCGCCGACTTTGCACTTGTTGGTCGACTGTGAAATCGTGCCGCCCTTGCCGCTGCAGGTGGCGGCATAGGCATTCACGCAGGCGACCTTCGCGGATGTGCAGCCCGCATGATCGTTCTTCACGCAGATCGTCTCGCTATAGGTCTCGATCGTGCTGCCGCCTTTCTTGCAGACGCACATTCCGGTGACTTCGGCTTTTGCCGCAAAAGCGCTGTCGACACTGCCGACCGCGGCAGCAGCAAACAAAATCAGGGACAGAAATACGCGCATCGTATCCTCCATGGACAAAGTGGCAATGCGCGTACTATGCGCGCTTCGCGCATGTCACACAACTTTAAATTGTCTCAACTGCCATCGAGGATCGTCGCCCGCGGCTGCTCGTCCACTGATCCAGGTCAGGCGGTGAGGCGTGCCGCGCGCCGCAGGGCCTGCGGCGGCTGGCCGAAGGCGCGAATGAAGGCGCGGCGCATCCGCTCAGGATCGCGAAAGCCGGTCGCCTCGGCCACCAGCTCGATCGGCTGATGCGAAGCCTGCACGCGATCGCGCGCCACCTCCAGCCTGAGACGCTCGATCGCCTTCGACGGCGTCGTGCCGGTCTCGGCCACGAAGGCGCGGGTGAAATGCCGCGTGCTCATGCCGGCACGCTCGGCAAGGTCGTCGACCGTCAGCGGCGCATCGAGATGCTCCCGCGCCCAGGTCAGGAGCTCGGCGAAGCGGCCGCTCGGCGCCTTCAGCTCCAGCAGCGAGGAGAACTGCGACTGCCCGCCGCTGCGGCGATGATACAGCACGAGCTGACGTGCGGTCTTCTGCGCGATCTCCTCGCCGTGATCGTCGGCGACCATGGCGAGTGCGAGATCGATGCCGGCAGTGATCCCAGCCGAGCTCCAGACATTGCCGTCGCGGACGTAGATGCTGTCAGGCTCGAGCTTCACTTGGGGGTAGGCTCGCAGGAACTGCCGCGTGCGCTGCCAATGCGTGGTCGCGCGCCGCCCGTCCAGCAGGCCCGCTTCGGCCAGCACGAAGGCGCCGGAACAGATGCTGGCAAGCCGGGTGCCCCGCTGCGCGACCTTACGAACGAAGTTCAGCGTGCATGCGTTGCGGCTCGCAGCTTCCACGCCCTCGCCGCCGGCGATCAGCAGCGTGGTCAGCGCCGACACCGGACCGAATTTCCGCGCCAGCATTTCGGCCCCTGACGACGACCGCACGGGTCCGGGCGTGGCGGCGACGACCCTGATCGATGGCGCGGCGCGCGCATAACGCGAAGCGATCTCGAACACCGAGATCGGTCCGGCGGCGTCGAGCAACTGAAAATCGGGGTAGATGAGCACGCCGATCATGGTGGATGACTCCGTGAGCCCAAGTCCGTGAGCCCAAGTGCGAAATCCCAAGCCCGTCCGGAAACGAGGGAACTTTGGCATATGCGCCATCCAGCGGACCATGCAGAATGCCCGCCGTCAAGCACCACACCTGCGAGCACCGCCATGGCCCAACCGCTCTCGATCGCTCTCGTCCTGTTTCCACATCTGACCCAGCTCGATCTCACCGGTCCGGTGCAGGTGTTCTCCAGCGTGCCGGGGGCGACACTGCATCTGGCGTGGAAGAGGATCGAGCCGATTCCGACCGACTCGGTCCTCACACTGATGCCGACCACCACCTTCGCTGACTGTCCGCAGGCGGACGTGATCTGCATTCCCGGCGGCTTCGGCGTCGACGCCATCCTCGATGACGCCGAGGTCATCGGCTTCATCCGCCGCCAAGCCGAACGAGCCAGGTACGTCACCTCGGTGTGCACGGGCTCGCTCGCGCTCGGCGCCGCCGGCCTGCTGGATGGCTATCGCGCAGCGACCCATTGGAGCGCGCGCGAGTGCCTGCCGCTGTTCGGGGCCACCGTCAGCACCGAGCGCGTCTGCATCGACCGCAACCGGATCACCGGCGGCGGCGTCACGGCCGGCATCGACTTCGCGCTGACCCTGGTGGCGCAGTTGGTCGATCGTCAGACGGCGGAGGCAATCCAGCTCAGACTCGAATACAATCCGGCGCCCCCTTTCACCGCTGGATCCCCCGACACGGCGCCGCCCGAGGTGGTGTCACGCATGCTGGAGCGGATCGCACCGTTCCGGAAGCGGCGAATCGAGGCGGCGGAGCATGCGGCGGCCGCCCTCAGGAGCAACCCGGCGTAGCGCAGGCTTGGCAGGCTCCCGACAGTAAAGAGGCCGCCCAGAGCTCGGGGCGGCCTTTTCCGATCGGGTCATCTCGAGCGAAATCGAATCAGCCGCCAGGAGTCCAGGGCTGATAATCACCGGTGGCCTTTGGCCTGCGACCGCTGCCCAAGGTCGAGCCGGCCGGGCGATACGCCAGCGCAGTCCCCGTCAGGTTCGGCTCATGCGGCTTTTCCCACTCGCGGGGCTTGTAGCCCTCCTGAGTCGGCGGCACATCGACCATATGATGCATCCAGCCGTGCCATTCGGGCGGAATACGGCTGGCTTCGGCCAGTCCGTTATAGATCACCCAGCGCCGCTCGAAATGCAGCACCGGGTCGATCTTGCCGCCGGCAGTCCGATAATAGCGGTTGCCCTGTGCGTCCTGCCCCACGAGCTCGCCGAAGCGCCAGGTCCACAATTGCGTGCCGAAAGTCTGGCCGTTCCACCACGTGAAGAGCTTGAGAAAGAACTGTTTCATGGGCTTGGGGCCGGTTCTGTGAAGGTCCCGGTTCTGATGCCACCCCGCCCGCATCTTGTCCAGTGTTGCACCGCTCCGCCCGCGACGATGTATCGGTTCGCGGCGGGGAACGACATCCGCGGCCTGCGGTTAGGTCACTTTCCCCCCCTGATGGAGCGATAGCGATGACCAGACTGAAGAGATGGAGCACTGCGGCGGCAGTGGCGCTGATTCTGCCGCTGGCGGCAGCGACGACGAGCTTTGCCCAGGGTCCCGGCGGCGGTCGTGGTCCGGGCGGCGGTGGTGGTGCCGCCATCGGCGGGGGCGGTGGCGCGGCCATCGGTGGTGGCGGCGGCGGAGCGATCGGCGGCGGCGGACGCGGCGGCTTTGCGGCCGGCCCGGGTGGCGCCGGGATGAGCGGCGGCAGCTTCGCCGGACGCGCAGCCGTTGGCGGCGCAGCGCTGGCGGGTCGCGGTCCGGCGGCCGGCGCCAACGTCGCCGTCAACACGGGTGGCGGCCGCGGCAACTGGAGCGGCGGCAATTGGAGTGGCGGCGGCTGGCAGGGCGGTCACCGTGGCGGCTGGCATCACCGCGGCGGCGGCTTCTGGCCGGGTGTCGGCGTTGGCGTCGGGATCGGATTGGGCAGCAGCTATGCCTACTACAACGATCCGTATTATTACGGGCCCGACTATTACTCCGACTACTCGTACTATGACGACTCCGCGCCTGTCGCCATCGTTGGAACCGAAGGCGTCGACCCGAGCTACTGCGCACGCAGGTACCGCTCGTATGATCCGGCTTCGGGAACCTATCTCGGCTATGATGGCTTTCGCCATCCATGTCCGTAAGAGTCTGACATAGTAGCTGCGACAACAGAGGGCGGCGAGCCTATGCTCGCCGCCTTTTTCGTGCCGTATTGTTGTTTGTTCTGTGTCTAATGCGCCACGTTGCAGGCTGATTTTCGCCCATATTTCAAAATGTGCCTCGCGACGTGCAGATGATCGGCCCGTTTCGGTCCAATATCGTTTGAGCATGTGATTCTGCCCGTTTGGCCGCTTCGCAGGCTTGGTTGATATCAGTTGATGGACACATGGATTTTCGCGGAACTCGCGCAATGCAAACGCCGCGGGTGAGTGGCTTGGGCCTGCCGCCCGCGAACGCGCCAAGAACTTCGAACAAGGAGGCGCGCCTTGCCGACATATCTTCACTGCTTGGACGCAGCTGCATCGAAACTCGGATGCATATGGCTGGCCGCGCTGATCCCCGGCCCCGCTGGCGGACGTGTCGATGATTGAGAAACGCAGATGACCTATCAGCGTCTCGCATTGGGGCTCGGTCTCGGAACGCTGCTGGCGATCGGCGCCGCGTCCACGGCGCTCGACATCAAGTCGCGCCACGACGCGGCCTGGGTGAATTCATCGCTCGACATCCTGCAGAAGACCTCCGATCTGCGTCTGCTGCTACGCGAAGCGGAAGCGACCTCTCGCGGCTACGCACTCGTCGGTGACGATCAATTCAGGACGGAGTTTGCCGATGTCAGCACGAGAATTCCGGTCGCCATGGCCGAGCTGCGGCGCGCCGTGGCCGACAATCCCGAACCGCTGAAGCTTCTGACCGAGACCGAAGCCCTGATTGTCCGCAGGGTCGAGCTCGCTGCGGAGTTGATCCGGTTGCACGCCGCCTCGGATCGTGCGGGGCTCGAAGCCCTCAGAAGCCGCGCCGAAGGGCCGGCAACCATGAGCGAGATCACGGCCCATCTCGACCGTTTCGTTGCCGATCAGCGCAAGCTGCTGACGCAGCGTTCGATGACGTCGAAATCCACCGGATCGCTGCTGCTCACGATCGACCTGTGCGGTCTCGCGCTGCTGCTGATCATCGCCTTCTACCTCATCCGGCGGACGTATCTCCACGATCGTGCGCTGCGCGCGTCGCTGGTCCGCTCCGAAGCCGAGGCCAACTCGCTGGCGGAAAAGGCCGAGCAGCAGCATCTCGACCTGATCGCCGCCCATGAGAAGCTGCGCCATTCCGCCGAGATCCTGCAGAACACGTTCAACAGCATGGCAGAGGGCGTGCTCGTCATCGATGCCACGGACACGGTGGTCTTCTCGAACCCCGCGGTCGAACATCTGCTCGGCTACAGCCCGGAAAAGAATCTGGCCGACGTCCGCGCGCGCCTCCGCGTCTACGAAAGCGACGGCGTGACGCCTGTTGCAGCGCACGACCTGCCGACGCCGCGAGCGTTGCGGGGCGAGAGCTTCGACCGCCGCGAGCTGATCGTCTACCGGCCCGACCAGGACGAGACGCTGCGGCTGATGATCTCCGGCCGCCCGCTGCGCGACGCCGCGGGCGGCATTACCGGCGCGGCGATGGTC
Source organism: Bradyrhizobium sp. SZCCHNS1050 (assembly GCF_032484785.1). Taxonomy (NCBI): domain Bacteria; kingdom Pseudomonadati; phylum Pseudomonadota; class Alphaproteobacteria; order Hyphomicrobiales; family Nitrobacteraceae; genus Bradyrhizobium; species Bradyrhizobium sp. SZCCHNS1050. The sequence continues at coordinate 738,496 of NZ_JAUETR010000002.1, forward strand.
TATCACGACATCACCACGGCGCACGAGACCGAGCGGCTGCTGCAGCAGGCGCAGAAGCTGGATGCGATCGGCAAGCTCACCGGCGGCGTCGCACACGACTTCAACAACATGCTGACGATCATTACCGGCACCATCGAAACGCTGGCCGACGAGGTGAAGGACCGCCCCGCCGCCGCGGCGACCGCAGCGCTGATCGGACAGGCGGCAGACCGCTGCACCGAGCTGATCCGGCATCTGCTCGCCTTCGCCCGCAAGCAGCCGCTGCATCCGCGCGACAGCGACGTCAACAGCACGATTCTCGACATCGCAAAGCTGCTGCGTCCGACGCTCGGCGAGCAGATCGAGATCAACTCGATCCTCGAAGAGGAGACGCTGATCACGCACATCGATTCGGCGCAGCTCGCCAACTCCCTGGTCAACATGGCGATCAACGCCCGCGACGCGATGCCCAATGGCGGCAAGCTGCTGCTGGAATCGCGCAGGGTGGAGCTCGATGAGGCCTATGCCTCAGCCAACGCCGGCGTGACGCCCGGCCCCTATGTCATGGTCGCCGTCAGCGACACGGGTACTGGCATGTTGCCGGAGGTCCGCGACCGCGCCTTCGAACCCTTCTTCACGACGAAGGAAGCCGGCAAGGGCTCCGGCCTCGGCCTCAGCATGGTCTACGGCTTCGTCAAGCAATCCGGCGGCCACATCAAGATCTACAGCGAGGAAGGACGGGGCACCACGATCCGGCTCTACATCCCTGTGCCCAAGGGACAGGCTGCGAGCCCTGCTCCGCCCGAGCCCCCGCCGCCGCGCGGCGAGGAGACCATCTTCATCGTCGAGGACGATCCACTGGTGCAGGACTTCGTCGTCTCACAGTTGCAGAGCCTCGGCTACAAGACCATCACCGCATCGACCGGGGTCGAGGCGCTGGCCAAGATCGACTCCGGCCAAAGCTTCGATCTCCTGTTCACCGACGTCATCATGCCCGGCGGCGTCAACGGCAAGGAGCTCGCCGAGGAGGCGCTGCGGCAGCGGCCCGGCACCAAGGTGCTGTACACGTCCGGCTATACCGACAATGCGATGGTCGAGCACGGTCGCCTCGACCAGGCTGCGCTCCTGCTCACCAAGCCCTATCGAAAGTCGGAGCTCGCCAAGATGGTGCGGCTGGCGCTGGCAGGCCCCGTGGATGACGCCTTGGCCGATGATGCCTTGGCCGAGAACGCCTTTTCCGAGGACGCGCAGACGCGCGCTCACTTCTCCTGACTTGACCATCGCGCAGATCGGAACTGCGATCGTCACGGAGCTGGGCCACAAATTCCAATGGAAACCTACCCCATGCAATTGGCAGGACGCGACGGCATCCCGCGCCATTGGAGGCCACCGATGATCCGCCGGCGGGTGGTGATCGGGCTCGGCCTTGGAACCCTGCTCGCGATCGGCGCCGCGTCGACGGGACTGGACATCAAGGCGCGCAACGATACCGCCCTGGTCGAGCACACGATGGAGGTGCTGGAGAAATCCTCCGAGCTCCGCGCCCTGCTGCGACAGTCAGAAGCCGCCTCGCGCGGCTTCGCATTGTCCGGAGCCGACCGGTTCATCGCAGAGTTTCAGGCGACGAGTGGACTTATTCCTGCGGCCTGGGCGGACCTGCGAGAGCTCGTCCGGGACAATTCCTCGCAGAGCGAGCGGCTGCGATCGATTTATGGCATCGTGCAGCGGCGCATTCAGCTTGCCGGCGAACTGATCCGTCGCCACGCGGCGAACGATCGCGACGGCCCGGAGGCGCTGGCGGCGAGCGCGGCCGGTCCGGCGGCGATGACGACGATCAACCAGGCGCTCGACGCCTTTACCGATGAGGAGCGCCGGCTGCTGGCGGACCGCGCCACGATCTCGCGACGAACCGGATCCTGGCTGCTGGCGATCGACCTCGCCGGCGTCGGCCTGCTGCTCCTGATGTCGGCCTATCTCGTCCGGCGCGCTCATCTTTCCGACCGGGCGCTGCGCTCGTCCCTCACCCGGTCACGGGAGACCGCGACCTCGCTGGAAGCCCAGGCCGTGCAGCAGCGCAGCGATCTCGCCGCCGCCTATGACGAGCTGCGCCGCTTCTCCGCCATTCTCACGAACACCTTCAACAGCATGGCCGAGGGCGTCCTCGTCGTCGATCCCGAAGGCACGATCATGCTGTCGAACCAGGCGATGGGACGTTTCCTGGGAACGAATGTGGGCAAGACCTTCGCCGAGATGCAGGCTGCCAACCAGTTCTACGAGAGCGACGCCGTCACCCGCATCGTCGACGAGGAGCTCCCGATCGCGCGCGCCTTGTGCGGGCTGTCGTTCGACCGCCGCGAGGTCGTGGTCAAGCCGACCGACGGCCGGCCGCAGTTTCGCCTGATGGTCAGCGGGCGGCCGCTGCGCAATTCCGCAGGCGCGATCAGCGGCGCCGCGCTGGTGTATCACGACGTCACCGACGTGCACGAGACCGAGCGCCTACTGCAGCAGGCGCAGAAGCTCGATGCCATCGGCAAGCTCACCGGCGGCGTCGCGCACGACTTCAACAACATGCTGACGATCATCACCGGGTCGATCGAGGTCCTGATCGACGCGGTGCAGGACCGGCCGGCGGCGGCCGAGTTCGCAGCCCTGATCGGCAGGGCCACCGATCGCTGCACCGAGCTGATCCGGCATCTGCTCGCCTTCGCCCGCAAGCAGCCGCTGCGTCCGCGCGACATCGACGTCAACGCCACGGTGGAGGACATCGCCAAGCTGCTGCGGCCGACCCTCGGCGAGCAGGTCGAGATCAGGACCGTTCTCGCCGACGAGGATCTCATCGCCCATGTCGATTCCGCGCAGCTCGCGAACGCGCTGGTCAACATGGCGATCAACGCGCGCGATGCGATGCCCGATGGCGGCAGGCTGCTGCTGGAGACGGCGAAGACCACGCTCGACGCGGCCCATGCAGCGGCCAATCCCGGCATCGTGCCCGGTTCCTACGTCATGGTCGCGGTCAGCGACACCGGCAGCGGCATGCCGCTGGAGGTGAAGGACCGCGCCTTCGAGCCGTTCTTCACCACCAAGGATGCCGGCAAGGGCTCCGGCCTCGGCCTCAGCATGGTCTATGGCTTCGTCAGGCAGTCCGGCGGCCACGTCAAGCTTCAGAGCGAGCAGAACCGCGGCACGACGATCCGGCTCTATCTGCCGGCGGCGCAGGCGACGCAGCAGATCGAGACGGAGCACGAGCAGGCGCTGCCGCATGGCCGCGAGACGATCCTGGTGGTCGAGGACGATCCGCTGGTGCGCGACTTCGTGCTCGCCCAGTTGCAGGGCCTCGGCTACACCACCCTCGTCGCCTCGCAGGCCTCGGAGGCGCTGGCGATCGCCGCGCGGAACCAGCCCTTCGACCTGCTGTTCACCGACGTCATCATGCCCGGCGGCATCAGCGGCCGGCAGCTCGCCGAAACCATCATGACCACGCGCCCCGCGCTCCCAGTGATCTACACCTCCGGCTATACCGGCGATGAGATGGTCGAGAATCGGCAGCTCGTGCCGGACGCGCTGCTGCTGACCAAGCCGTATCGCCGCGCCGAGCTCGCGCAGATGGTGCGGCGGGCGCTGGATGGCAAGCCGGCGGCCGGCTGGCGTTAGCCGCGGGTCGCCATCGCCACCGCGGCCAGCGTGAAGGCCAGCGCGGCCACCTGCCCTGCCCCGAGCGGCTCGCGCAGCGCGATCGCGGAGGCCAGGACGCCGATCACCGGCACCGCCATGGTGCCGATCGCCGCCACCGAGGCCGGCAGCCGCGACAGCGCCGCGAACCAGGCGACATAGGCGACGCAGAACTGGATCACGGTGGAATAGAACATCAGCGCCCAGTCGAGCTGATCCAGCTTCGTCCAGTCGGAATGCTCGACCGCGAAGCCCACGAGCACGATCGGCACGCAGCCGATGCCGATCTGCCAGGCCGCCGCCGACAGCGGCGGCAGCCTGATCGGGAGCTTCTTGGCCATGACCGTGCCGAGCGCGAAGCCGAACGCGCCGCCGAGCACCATCAGGATGCCCGGCAGCTTGTCGCGGCTCGCCGACAGCCCGTTGGCGCCCATGATCGAGGCCAGCCCCGCGAACGCCAGCACCAGCGCGAGCACGCGCAACAGCGTCGGCCGCTCGCCGAGGATCGGCCAGGCCAAGAGCGAGGCCCACACCGGCATGGTGTAGGCGATCAGCGCCGCCTCGCTCGCCGGCAGCCACAGCAGGGCCAGCCCCATCAGCACCATCCAGGCGGTGACGTTGAGCATCCCGGCCAGGATGAGCCGCGGCCAGACCTCACGCGGCACGGCGAGGCTCTGGCTGCGGATGACGGCCAGCAGCGCCAACAGCAGCGCGCCCACCACCCCGGTGGTGCCGCGCAGAGTGAGCGGCGGCAGCACGCCGACCAGATGCTTGGTGACCGGCCAGTTGAAGCCCCAGCCGAGCGAGGTGATGGCGAGGAACATCAGCCCGGCGGGCGTGATCCGCCCGCTGGCCACTGGCTTGTCTGTCATGGAATCACCGGCGCCGTCCGTGGGACGATGAGCTTGCCGGCGTTTTCCCGGCCACACCAGGGATTGTGGGGCATGCCTGCCCCGCGAACGCTCCGTAGGCGCCCGTGAGTCCCGCCGATGCAAGCGAAACACGTCATTCGCACGCGAATAAATCTGCCCCTGTGAACAGCGGGACGAAGCCCTGTGGACAGCCTGCGGGACAAATTTTTTCGGTTTCGAATCCGCGAGGACTCGCCGATAGTTACGGCCATCACGATACCGGCACACGCCCTGGTTATCCCGTACTTTCCCCCATATTTAGTGTTTGGTTTAGGAACCCGTACTAGTCCTTGACGGGTGGAGCGGAGTCGTCCTAGCTTCCGGCCCGGTTCGGCGCACAGTCATGTTTCGGGTCTGGCCGGCCGCTTCCCTCGAGAGGGTTCGAAGACGACCACGCCGCCGTCGCCACGGCAGCGGGCGTGGGTCGCCGTCTGCCCTGTAGACCATCGCTGCGCCGACGCGCCCCGACGGGGAACCCACTAGATGTGGGGCCTCCCCTGCAGGGACGACGGAGCAGAACGGCGGGAGTGACGCGTTGAGAACGGACGGTGCGGGCAGCGGACGGGCTGCACGCCCCGCGCAGGAAGACGGGGCGAGACGCCGGACAACGGCGCAAGGCCTTCGTCTTCGAGGCTGAACAGATGCGGACCGGGCAACCGGTTGAACTGCGGCGGCAGACGAATTTTCCGGCAGCGTCCGGGGACTTCCAGCCGTCGCCCTTGGATGCAATGATCCCGGCCGCCAAGCGCGGTCCGGCAAGAACTATTGGGGCTCGCGATGCGGATTGAACGGCGCAACACCACCGAAGGACAGTCGCCCTATGCAGGGATCGACTTCCGCCTGACCACGTCCGAGATCAAGAATCCGGATGGCTCCGTGGTGTTCCGGCTCGAGAATGTCGAGGTCCCCGAGTTCTGGTCGCAGGTCGCCTCCGACGTGCTGGCGCAGAAGTATTTCCGCAAGGCCGGCGTTGCCGCCAAGTTGAAGAAGGTCGAGGAAGAGAGCGTGCCGTCGTGGCTGTGGCGCTCGGTGCCCGACACCGAGGCGCTGGCCGCGCTGCCTGAGAACGAGCGCTACGGCAGCGAGCGCTCGGCCAAGCAGGTGTTCGACCGTCTCGCCGGCTGCTGGACCTATTGGGGCTGGAAGGGCAACTACTTCTCCTCGGAAGCGGACGCGCAGGCGTTCTATGACGAGCTCCGCGTCATGCTGGCCAAGCAGATGGTCGCGCCGAACTCGCCGCAATGGTTCAACACCGGTCTGCACTGGGCCTACGGCATCGACGGCCCCGGCCAGGGCCACTATTACGTCGACTACAAGACCGGCAAGCTGACCAAGTCGAAGTCGTCCTACGAGCATCCGCAGCCGCACGCCTGCTTCATCCAGGGCGTCGAGGACGACCTCGTCAATGACGGCGGCATCATGGATTTGTGGGTGCGCGAGGCGCGCCTGTTCAAATACGGCTCCGGCACCGGCTCCAACTTCTCGCGGCTGCGCGGCGAAGGCGAGCGGCTGTCGGGCGGCGGCCGCTCGTCCGGCCTGATGAGCTTCCTCAAGATCGGCGACCGCGCCGCAGGCGCCATCAAGTCGGGCGGCACGACGCGCCGCGCCGCCAAGATGGTGGTGGTCGACGCCGACCATCCGGACATCGAGGCCTATATCGACTGGAAGGTGAAGGAGGAGCAGAAAGTCGCGGCGCTGGTCACCGGCTCCAAGATCAACCAGAAGCACCTCAAGGCCGTGATGAAGGCCTGCGTCAATTGCGAGGGCTCCGGCGACGACTGCTTCGATCCCGAGAAGAACCCTGCCCTGCGCCGCGAGATCAAGCTCGCGCGCCGCGCGCTGGTGCCCGACAACTACATCAAGCGGGTCATCCAGTTCGCCAAGCAGGGCTACAAGGACATCGACTTCCCGATCTACGACACCGACTGGGATTCCGAGGCGTATCTGACGGTCTCCGGCCAGAACTCCAACAACTCGGTGTCGCTGAAGGACGACTTCCTCCGCGCCGTCGAGACCGACGGCGACTGGAGCCTGATCGGCCGCACCAACAAGAAGGTCGTCAAGACGCTGAAGGCCAGGGACCTCTGGGAGAAGATCGGCCACGCCGCCTGGGCCTCGGCCGATCCCGGCCTGCACTTCAACACCACGATGAACGACTGGCACACCTGCAAGGCGTCCGGCGACATCCGCGCGTCCAATCCGTGCTCGGAATACATGTTCCTGGACGACACCGCGTGCAACCTGGCCTCGGCCAATCTGCTGACGTTCTACAACACCGAAACGAAGCACTTCGACGTCGGCGCCTACGAGCATCTCTGCCGGCTCTGGACGGTCGTGCTCGAGATCTCCGTGCTGATGGCGCAGTTCCCGTCGAAGGCGATCGCCGAGCTGTCCTACGAGTTCCGCACGCTGGGCCTCGGCTATGCCAATATCGGCGGCCTCTTGATGACCATGGGCCTGTCCTACGACTCCAAGGAAGGCCGCGCGCTGTGCGGCGCGCTCTCGGCCATCATGACCGGCATCGCCTACAAGACCTCCGCCGAGATGGCCGGCGAGCTCGGATCCTTCCCCGGCTACAAGAAGAACGCCGCGCACATGCTGCGCGTCATCCGCAACCATCGCCGCGCCGCGCGCGGCGAGGCGACCGGCTATGAGGCGCTCTCGGTCGCCCCGGTGCCGCTCGACCACGCCCACTGCCCGCAGGTCTCGCTGGTCAGCCACGCCATCCAGGCCTGGGACGACGCGCTCGCGCTCGGCGAGACCAACGGCTACCGCAACGCCCAGGTCACCGTGGTCGCCCCCACCGGCACCATCGGCCTGGTGATGGACTGCGACACCACCGGCATCGAGCCTGATTTCGCGCTGGTGAAGTTCAAGAAGCTGGCCGGCGGCGGCTACTTCAAGATCATCAACCGCGCCGTGCCTGCGGCCCTGCGCGTGCTCGGCTATCGCGAGAGCGAGATCGCCGAGATCGAGGCCTATGCGGTCGGTCACGGCTCGCTGTCGAACGCCCCCGGCGTCAACGCCACCACCCTGAAGGCCAAGGGCTTCACCGACGAGGCCATCGCCAAGGTCGAGAAGGCGCTGCCGACCGCGTTCGACATCAAGTTCGTGTTCAACAAGTGGACGCTCGGCGAGGACTTCATCGTCAAGCAGCTCGGCGTCACCACTGAGGCGATCGCCGCCCCCACCTTCGACCTGCTCACGGCGATCGGCTTCACCAAGCGCGAGATCGAGGCCGCCAACGTGCACATCTGCGGCGCGATGACGGTCGAGGGCGCTCCGCATCTGAAGGCCGAGCACTATTCGGTGTTCGACTGCGCCAATCCCTGCGGCAAGATCGGCAAGCGCTATCTCTCGGTCGAGAGCCACATCCGCATGATGGCGGCAGCACAGCCGTTCATCTCGGGCGCGATCTCCAAGACCATCAACATGCCGAACGACGCCACGGTCGAGGACTGCAAGGCGGCATATCTGCTGTCGTGGAAGCTCGCGCTGAAGGCCAACGCGCTCTACCGCGACGGCTCGAAGCTGTCGCAGCCGCTCAACTCGCAGCTCATCGCCGACGATGAGGACGAGGACGATGCGGTCGAGTCCTTCTACGACAAGCCGATGGCGGCGCGCGCCACCCAGGTCTCGGAGAAGATCGTCGAGAAGCTGGTCGAGCGCATCGTGGTGATGCGCGAGCGCGAGAAGATGCCGGACCGCCGCAAGGGCTACACCCAGAAGGCGGTCGTCGGCGGCCACAAGGTCTACCTGCGCACCGGCGAGTATGACGACGGCCGCCTCGGCGAGATCTTCATCGACATGCACAAGGAGGGCGCGGCGCTGCGCTCCTTCATCAACAACTTCGCCATCGCGGTGTCGCTGGGTCTCCAGTACGGCGTGCCGCTGGAGGAGTATGTCGACGCCTTCACCTTCACCCGCTTCGAGCCGGCCGGCCCGGTGCAGGGCAACGACTCGATCAAGTATGCGACGTCGATCCTCGACTACGTGTTCCGCGAGCTCGCCGTCAGCTACATGTCGCGCTTCGACCTCGCCCATGTCGACCCCTCGGAGAGCAACTTCGACGCGCTCGGCCGCGGCGTCGACGAAGGCAAGCCGTCGGAGGACGGCCCGAGCCAGCAGGCGGCGAAATACGTCTCGCGCGGCCTGACCCGCTCCCGCACCGACAACCTCGTCGTGATGCGCGGCGGCTCGTCGTCACCCTCCCCTGCAGGGGGAGGGTCGATCGGAAGCTCCGCTTCCGATCGGGGTGGGGTGAATCTCACCGCCCTCTCCCACGCCCGCGCCGGCGACTCCCTCGACGGCGCCACCGCCCTGAAGCAGGAGCCGCAGCACGACCTCTCGCCCACCGAGAAGCTCGAGGCGCTGCAATGGAGCAAGGCCGGCACGGCGAACACCCAAGTCGCCTCCAAGGCCGAACGCCGCGCCGAAGCCAAGGCCAAGGGCTACGAAGGCGAGATGTGCTCGGAGTGCGGCAACTTCACGCTGGTGCGGAATGGCACGTGCATGAAGTGCGATACGTGCGGAAGCACGACGGGGTGTAGCTAATATTCCGACTCGCAGATCACGACGGTCCTCTGATAGGAGACCTCGATGACTTAGTCGTTCGAGTGAGGAACTAATATAATCGAGACGATCCCTCTTACTTCGCACCACCAGAGCCAAGTACCAAGTAAGAGGGATCGACCAAGAAACTGTGCGATCAATCGCCAGTCCTTCGAAGGATTAAGCGCTATGACGGCGGCTCCTACAGATAAACCGCCGATCCGTCGAATTCTTTCGATCGATGGCGGCGGCATCATGGGAACGCAGCCGGCATCCTTTCTTGCGTCTCTGGAAGAGGATCTCGACCGACCCATCGGGGAATATTTCGACCTGATCGCAGGAACCTCCACGGGCGGTGTTCTGGCGATCGGATTGGCGATGGGTCTTCCCGCGTGTGATCTCCTCGACCTCTATGTTCGTCGGGGCCCACATATTTTCGGACAGTCGGGCGGCGCTCTGGCGACCTTCGCCAGTGAAGTGTGGCGGCGCCTCAAGCACATCGTCACCCCGAAACATGACGCCGATTTGCTGCGGAGTGAACTCGCCAGAGTTCTCGGCAGCAGGCGCATTGGGGATGCGAGAACGCGACTGGTGATTCCCGCATGGGATGCCGACCATCGCGGTGTATATATTTTCAAGACCGCGCATCATCCCCGCCTCAAGACCGATTACAAGCGCCTGGCCGTCGATGCAGCGATGGCGACAGCCGCCGCGCCCACATACTACAAACGCCACCGCACGGCCGAAGATGTCGGTCTGCTCGATGGCGGCGTATGGGCCAACAACCCGATCGCGTTGGCGGTGGTCGAGGCCGTCACTTTACTCGGCTGGCCCGCCGGCAGTTTGCGAGTGCTGAGCCTGGGCTGCGTCAACGAGGTCTACATGATCGGCGAGGCGCCTGGTTGGGGCGGTCTCGCAAAGGATGTAACCCGCCTATTCATGGACGGCCAGTCGCACGGCGCGCTCGGCATAGCGAAGCTGCTTACCGGCCATCAATACGAACGTGAGGCGATTTTCCGGTGCTGCCCAGATGTGCCGAAGGATTTCTTCAAGCTCGATGACACGCGCAAAATCGCACAACTCAGAGGCATGGGCGCCTCATCAGCTCGTAAGGAGCGTCCACGCATTGAACCCGTTTTTCTGACGGACCCTGCCGAATCATTCAAACCTGTCTACACCTGAAAGGCATCGAGCCATGAATCAGATGTTCAAGGCGGCTCCCCAGACGCAACAGCTTTTGCGCAAAGTCGAGGTTTACTCGCTCCTCGATCAGATTTGCGAAGCGCTGGAGTTAAGCGCCGCCCAAGTCGAGGCTGCGCGGACAAGCTACGAGGCTGTCGCGACGTGGCTCTCCGACTCAGACAATCCTCTACTGAAGTGGATCGACATCTATGCTCACGGATCGACCGGCCTCGGCACGACTGTGAAGCCGATCGGGCGCGAAGATTTCGACGTCGATCTCATCTGCAAAGTGCTGCGCTTTACCGCTGACCGGCCACCGGCAGAGTTGAAGCGCATTGTCGGCGATCGCCTGAAGGAAAACACGCGGTACGCCGCCATGCTGGAAGAGAAGAAGCGCTGCTGGCGCTTAAACTACGCCCGCGAATATCATCTGGACATCTCGCCGACGATTGATAATGCCAGATGCGCCAACGGAGGCGAACTGGTTCCAGACAAGAAGCTCCGGGAGTTCAAACCGACGAATCCGAAAGGTTACAAGGCGCTCTTTGAACGTAGGGCAGCCCTGGTTCCCACCTTGCGGATGCTTAAGGCTGTCGGCGCCGAGGACCGTGCAGCCGTCGAGCCGTTCCCTGTGGATGCCGCCGCCAAAGGCATCCTCCGGCGTACTGTTCAGATCCTCAAGCGGCATCGTGATTTGCATTTCATGGAGGTTGTCGAGGAGATCGCACCGATCTCCATCATCATCACTACACTTGCCGCGCAGTCGTATGAGTATTGCGTCAATAGTTTTGTTTTCGATTCCGAACTCGACGTTTTGATCGCGACGATTCGGTTGATGCCACACTTCATCGATAAGCCGGTGGCCAATGGCCGGCGAATCTATGTGGTGGCCAACGAAACCACGGTCGGCGAGAACTTCGCCGAGCGCTGGAACACTGAACCGGCTCGCGCGGCCGCCTTCTACGAGTGGCATGCGAAGGCACTGGAAGACTTTGAGGCCCTGCAGGATTTGCAAGGCATCGACGTTATTGGCAAGAGCTTGGAAGCAACCCTGGGGAGTTCGGTCGTTCGCAAAATTATCGATTCTCGCACCGACAGCATTTCGAAGGCACGCACGGCCAAGAAGCTATACGTCGCGCCGACGATCGGGCTCACGCTGTCAAGCGCGGCCCATGCGACACCGGTTCGCTCGAACACTTTCTTCGGTGACTAGGTGTTTTCGCGTGACCGCCCAGACCTGACGCACGCGCAGCAGTTTATGTTTCTGCGCGCCAATCCCATCTGTGCGGGAACGGGCCAGTTGCACGCAACTGGCTTAGTTTGGAATTATCGTCACAGGCCCACGCCACTTAGTCGCGAATATTTCATACGCATTGCATTTCAGCGGGGCGAAACACCGAGCGTGTTCGTCACGGACCCCGACCTTTCAGCTTTGGCCGGCGGCCGGTCCCTGCCGCACGTCTATCACGATCCTTTGCGCCTGTGCCTCACGTTGCCAGGAACGCGCGAATGGACTGGCACCATGCGAATTGATCAGACATTCGTGCCGTGGGCCACAATGTGGCTCTATTATTTCGAGGATTGGCTGATCACCGACGAATGGAAGGGGGGCGGTAAACACCCAGATCCGGCCGATAACGGGCGTCCTGGGCGGAGGGTGCGTCGCGCAATACGGTGACCCGTAGCGGTATTGCGTCGAGAGGAAGCGTAGGGCGGATAGCGGAGCGCAATCGGCCGCTTGCCCTGATCGGCGCGTTACGCTTCGCTAACGCACCCTACGCTCTGAGCACTGGACTCACCTCCCTGCCCCAAATGCACCTCCAAATCTTCTCCGATCTCCACGCCGACATGACCGACATCAAGCCGATCGAGGCCCTGCCCGGCGGGTCGATGTAGCCGTCGTCGCCGTCGATGTCTGCGAGGGGGCGGTGAACGGCTTTGCGCGGCTGCGCGAGGTCGTGGCGGAGGACGTTCCGATCGTCATGGTGATGGGCAACCATGAATATTGTCACCACACCTTCCCCGAGGAGCTGAAGCTGGCGCGAGCCGAGGCGGCGCGGTTCGGCGTGCATCTCTTGGAGAACGACGCGGTCGTGCTCGCGGGGGGGGGGGCGCCTTGCGGGCGCCGCGCTGCGGACCGACTATGCGATCTTCGGCGCGGGCTCCGAGGTCCACACCATGGCAGTCTGCCGCGACCGGATGGACGACCATCGCCGCATCACCTGGCGCAAAGAGCCCTGGCTGCGCTTCCGGCCGCAGCAGGCGCTCGGCCTGCACTGACTTCCATGTTCGTGTTTGGCGAGAGCGAGGCACTTGAACCCTGCCCGAACATCATACCGCGTCCGCTACACGATCCCCAGGATTTCCCGGTGCAGCGGAACGATCGCCGTCAAACGGAAGTTTGCTACGAACCCAACAACGAAGGAGCTTCGTTCATGAAGATGGCAATCGTTTTGACGGCGGCTCTGTTCGCCGCTTCGCCGGTGTTCGCCGCAGAGACCGGCGCAAGTTCGCACGGCGCGTCGAAGAAAGCGCCCGGCCAGCAGATGCAGCGTAGCAAGACGTCGACGGCGCCCGGCGCTTCGGAGTACGCGCCCGGTCATCAGAGCAACACCGCCGCCGGCCCGGGGCATTCCGAGAGCGCTCCCGGCCAGCGCATGACGACCACCGGCTCCAGCACGCATAGGAAGTAGTGGGCGCGCGAACGGGATTCGATCCCGCTTCTCGGCCCCCCCGTTTCGCTTGAAGACACAGAAAAGCCGTAAGCCTCTCAGTTCATCTTCCAGACATCCGAGGGAGTCACATGCGCAAAGCGATCTTCATCTTGGTAACATCGATTTCAACCGCGCTGATCGTGCCCGCCAGCGCGTTGCCTCGCGCTCCCCTTCAGGTCGATCGCGGCGCATCTGATCTCATCGAGGTGAGAGGCGGCCATGGCCATGGTCATGGTCATGGCTGGGGCCGCGGCGGCGGTCACCGGGCCTTCGGCTGGAGTCGCGGCCGAAAGGTGGGTTGGCGCGGTCATCACTGTCCGCCGGGCCACTGGAAGAAGGGATGGTGCTGATCAGCCGGACCAGGAGCGTTAGCAAGCGTAGGGCGGATGAGCGGAGCGTAATCCGCCGCTCGACCAGATCGGCGCGTTACGCTTCGCTAACGCGCCCTACGCAGCGAGCCCTGGGCTCCACCTCCCCGCCCGCCATGATCCTCCACATCGTGGCGTGCCGATCGTCATGGTGATGGGCAACCATGAATTTGATCACCGCACCTTTCCCGAAGAGCTGAAGCTGGCGCGCGCCGAGGCGGCGCGGTTCGGCGTGCGTCTCCTAGAAGACGAGGCGGTCGTGCTGGCGGGCGTACGCTTTGCCGGCGCCACGCTGTGGACACAGCCACGCGCTTCCCGCGCGCTTTGGTTGACCTGCATCAACAGCGTCGAAGTGAATCCGCATCAAGCTGTCATCGTCAGAGAAGCGGAGGCAGTATCATGGCCGACTCGCAAGCATCTCTCGTCCCATCCCACGACGCGCCCGATCCGCACCGTCAAATCGATTCAGCCGCTTGGGCCGTATTCTTCATCTGGCTCGGCGTGGTCATGCTCGCGGGGCTTCCCTGGGGCTGGTTCCTGGTGGGCGTCGGCATCCTCATCCTGGGCGCACAGATGGTGCGGACGCAACGGAGCCTAAAGGTCGACAGGTTCGGCGTGGTCATCGGGGTCATCATTCTTGCGGCCGGCCTGTGGGATCTTCTTGCCTTGCCGTTGCCGCTCATGCCGATGATCCTGATCGTGCTGGGCGGATATCTGCTCTGGAAGACGCTTTCAACGACGGAATCCCCCTAAACGGCGCACGAAACATCAGGAGGCTCGGATGAGCGGGACAGCCCGTAGGGTACGGGCGGTTCGCATTGGTGGGCACGCGCCGCCTTGCGGCGGCGCTTTGCCCGCCCTGCGGCGTTACTTGAAACACACCGACTTGTCGTTCGGGTCGAACGAATTGCCCGGCATTGGCCGCAGCGGGGTCAGCTTGGGGTTGGCGGCCAGCAGCCGCTTCGAATAGGCCCCCAGCGCGGCGTTCATCGTGTTGAGCCGGTCCTGCGCGTCGGTGCGCTGCAGCGGCAGGGTGACCACGCCAGAGTTGTAGACCTCCGCACGCGACCATTGCTGGCCCTGCACGATGCGGCCGACGAGGCGCGACTTCAAATCGGCGGCGCTGTCACCGGCCGCGCTCTTGGCCCCGACGACGTTCGGCGGCAGCAGACTGGGGTTGACGATCCAGCCGCGCGGCTTGGCGACGTTGTTGCCGAACAGGATCAGCTCGTCGACGGTGTTGTTCAGCGCCACATAGTCGCGCAGCGGCAGGCTGGCGTCGCCGGTGCCGGTCTCCTGGACGTGGCTCGCCAGATGCGGGCCGGTGGCGCAATAGGTGCCGAAGCTGAGCTTGATGCTGCCGGAGCTCATGGCCATGTAGCTGCCGACATCCGAGCCGCCCGGCGGCGACGGCGCGTCGTCGCCGCAGAAGGTGCCGTGCGACGAGGCATCCTGCAGGGAGTGCAGATAGAGCCCGATCCGGGCGATCTGCACCGGCACCGGCGGCTTCCTGGGATCGTCGAACAGCACGCCGGTCGTCCGGCTCTTGTCGTCCAGCCAGGACTTGAGTTGGGTGTAGTCGACGACGCCGTTGCTGTTGTCGAGCACCTTCGGTCCCGAGGTGATGTTGATGGCCGGCCCGATGGCGTAGTTCTCCAGCAGCGGCACGTTGCCGCTGATCGGCACGTTCGCCAGGCATTGCGGGCCGCTGAAGTTCGAGGAGCCGTTCGGCACCGTATATCCGGCGGTGCACAGCAGGCCCGGGCCGTCGTCGGGCTTCATCGCCCATTGCCGGAGATCGTACAGCGTGCCCTGATAGACGCTGTCGATGGTCACGGGATAGCCGGGGGGCGGATAGTGGAACGGATACACCGCCTGCACGCCGCTGGCGCCGTGCACGTCGGTGCCCTGCCCGTTCGGCGAGAAGTTCAACAGGTAATGATACAGCGGCCCGTCGGTGGTGTTGTTGGTGCGCTGGAAGCCGTTGAACTTGGCGGTGATGTAGCTGGCGCCCGAATTGGTCGATGTCGCCTGCCCGCCGCACTGGTCGATCGGCGCATATTGCGCGTAGTCGGAATTCTCGTTGTAGGCGGCGATCCAATAGGCCACGTCGGCGCGATAGCCGAGCGCCTGGGCGATGAAATAGGTGGAGTCGGCGTGGACCATGCTGCGGCCGGGCGGGATGACGGCGAACTGCACCGCCTCGAGCAGGCAGCCCCGGTTGAGCGCCTCCGCCGGATTGCGGCACGCGCTGGCCGGCGCGAGACAATTCCTCAAGCCGTCCTTCACGCGCGGGATGCAGATGTCCTCCAGGAACGCCTGCGCGGGGTGCGGCGCGGTCAGGCCCCAGCCGAGAACGGACGATCCCACGACGACGGAGAGGGTCGACAATGCAAAGCCAATGCGCATGAAAAACTCCTTGGTGATTGAAATCCAGCCGGTCGGGAGCTGAACCATGGCCAAACGCCACGTCTCTCAAGCCACGCGAAACGCTGCGTGAGGCTTGCCTCGCGGATTCGGCGAGGATGATTTGCCCCCATCTCGATCAAAATATCAACCTATAGTTGTTATGACGAATGCATCGCCTTCGCAAAGATGCGCGCTGCTTGGCCCGCCGACGGCTCGCCGTTGACGCAGGTCTTTCAGACTCGCATCATCACGCCCTGATGTATCGCGATGTCACCGAGCCGCCGTCGGAGGTGCGCTATCGCTGCCCGTGCTGCCGCTTCCTCACCCTGGGTGAGCGCGGCGGGTTCGAGATCTGCCCGGTCTGCTATTGGGAGGACGACGGCCAGGACGACCACGATGCCGACCTCGTCCGTGGTGGTCCCAATGGAGCGCTGTCGCTGACCGAGGCACGCGCCAATTTCAAGACCCAAGGCGCCTCGGAGGCGGCGCATCGTGCGTGCGTCCGTCTCCCCCGGCGGGCGGCGAACGCTAGCTCGTCGCACGATACGGGACCGTCATCGGCCCGACGGGAGACGCCGGATGTTGTCATCGCTGGATGCCACCACGCCAGCATAGCGATCGCAGGCGAGCACCAAGCGCTAGCGTCATGTCGCAGGGAACGAGCCGTTCAGCTCGCTCCGTCTCGTTTGCTATGAGCGTCGTTCTTCTCGCGCTGAGGAGAGATCTTCCAGTCGCGACCTGCCTTACGGTGGTCCCAATCGATGCCGGGTCCCATCCGATGCAGCGTGTGCTGCTTCTGACGTTCGCTGGTCGACTGCCCCTTCTCTCTTGCCGGCACGCCTGAACTCGCTTTGGTCTCCGCGGGATTGGGGGAAGGTTTTCCTTGCCCCTGAGCGAACAAGGGATTGAGGCTGACTGACGCCAGCAAGACGATCATGAAGGCAAAAGTACGCATGGAACGGCTCTCCCTTTGCATGTCACATCGACCATCCGGCCGCGACCTCGACAGGAGCACTCTGAAGGTCGCGGGCGGCTGCGGATTGATCTGGATCAGATATCCCGCGGGACCAGGCAATCGCGGCTCGCCGGAGCGGATTGACCAGCGATGG
Source organism: Bradyrhizobium sp. SZCCHNS1050 (assembly GCF_032484785.1). Classification (NCBI taxonomy): domain Bacteria; kingdom Pseudomonadati; phylum Pseudomonadota; class Alphaproteobacteria; order Hyphomicrobiales; family Nitrobacteraceae; genus Bradyrhizobium; species Bradyrhizobium sp. SZCCHNS1050. Next base: position 755,388 of record NZ_JAUETR010000002.1, read on the forward strand.
ATGGAACATGCCTTTGCCTGAGCCGTTCCTGGGTGAAGTGCGGATCGCGGCTGTTTACAGAGCAGACAGATGACCAAGTTTGCGAAGGGCGACCACGTCTCCTGGAACTCGGAGGCCGGCCGCGTGACCGGACGCATCGTCGCGGTGCATGTGCGCGACTTCGACTACAAGGGCTATCGTCACCGCGCCAGCAAGGACTCTCCGCAATACGAGATCAAGAGCGACAAGAGCGACCACATCGCCGCTCACAAGGAGAGCGCCTTGACCAGGGTGAGCGGCGATGAGGCTCGCGGTTCGCAGGGATGACCGAGCACTTACCCGCCAAGACCGCAATGACACGGGCGCGCGACGCGCTTCCCGTCTTCACCATCGGGCACTCCACGCGGACGATCGCCGAGTTCGTCACGCTGTTGCGGGCCGGCGAGGTTCAGCTCGTCGTCGATATCAGGCGCATCCCGCGCTCGCGGACCAACCCGCAGTACAATTCGGAGGTGCTGCCGGCCGAGCTCGCGCGCCATCAGATCGGCCATCTGCGCATTGCCGAGCTCGGCGGCCTGCGCAAGACGAGCGGCATTTCACCGGACACGAACGGCTTCTGGACCAACAAGAGCTTCCATCATTACGCTGACTACGCCCTGTCCGATGACTTCCGGCGCGGCTTCGATCGCCTGCTGACCGTGTCGGCCGCGCAACGCACGGCCATCATGTGCGCGGAGGCGGTGTGGTGGCGCTGTCATCGTCGCATCGTCGCCGACTACCTGATCGATGCCGGCCGCGCCGTGTATCATCTCATGGGCCACGACGAGGTTCGTGCGGCGACGTTATCTGAGGGTGCGGTGCGAGCCGGCGACAGATTGACCTATCCCGGCTCGAACAACGAATGACACGCAACTCGCGGCGCAGCCGACGCGCTCCGCATCGCGACCAGGCTAGGTCTCCTCCTCCATCGTCACCGCGACGGCGCCGATGGCCGACAGCCGCACCTTGTCGCCTTCGACGTCGGCGACGAGACCCTTGTCGATGAAGTGATGATGCCCCTTGTGGCTGCCCTCGCCGCTGTCCTTCCTGGTCAGCTTGATGCGGTTGCCGTCGACGCGGTCGACGGTGCCGACATGCGCGCCGTCGGCGCCGATGACTTCCATGTGTTCCCTGATGTCCTGCATGACGCGTCTCCTTCATGGCTGATGATCGGTCTGAAACGGCCTCAACCGGCGGGGTGCCCGAACAGTTCCGTCCTCGCACGGAGCCGTCGGGCGGATCAGCGCAGCGTGATCCGCCCTTCCTCCGCAGGCGGCGGTTACGGCTGCGCCAAACCCCGCCCTACGGACTCTCGTCATTGCGAGGAGCCGGAGGCGACGAAGCAATCCAGGGCGGCATGAGAATTCTGGAGTGCCGCGGATCCTGCCACGGGCTGCGCCTCGGCGGGGACCCGTCGGCTCGCAATGACGCAAAAACCCGCCTGCACCGACAAAGCTATTTCATCAGCGGCCTCAAGCTGATTTGGCCTGTCCAGTCCTTCGGTGAAAAATAAATCACTTTCGCTTTTTCAAAAATCATGATTGTCTACGCCCATCCCGGCCCGCCGAGAGGGGCGCATCGCGATCGTCACGAGACGTGGGCCGGAGATGCGGTGGCTGTGAGTGTGCCGCAGCGGGCTTGAGGCCCGCCGACGAACGGCACGCTTGCGGACGTGAAGACGCGTGGTCCTGGCGCCCCGAAGCTGGCGCCAAGTGCGGTGGTGATGATGATCGCGCCGTGCGACGGTGGCTAACAAGCCGGACACCGGGGAGATCGCGACATAAGCGTGAAAACCATCGCGCGGGGAATGCCGGGATGCCTCGGCTGAACCTGTGGTGACTGCCGCCTGCTTATCTTCTGCAGGCGGGCCATGGGTGCGGCCAGCGCCCGGCATTCCCCGCGCCCTCTCCCTTCAGAGGGCCGACGACCGGCAAGGCTCGGGCGCCATCTGCGTCGCGGGATCGCGTCCGCTTGGCGATGCTACGCCTTGCGCACGGTGCCGAGGAAGCCCTCCACCGCCACGCGGAAACGATCGGCATCGGTGGACATGCGGCGGACGGAGTCGACCATCGCCGCGCCGGCATTGCCGGTCTGGCGGTTGAGCGCTGCGACCGAGCCGATCGTGTCGGTCACGGCGCGGGTGCCCTGGGCGGCATGCTGGAAGTTGCGCGAGATCTCGGTGGTGGCGGCGCGCTGCTCTTCGACCGCCGCGGCGATCGCCGTCATCTTCTCGTCGATGCTGGAGATGTTGTGGCTGATGGCGCGGATCGCCTCGACCGACTCGCCGGTGGCGGCCTGGATCTCGGCGATCTGGCGGGTGATGTCGTCGGTGGCGGTCGCCGTCTGCGCCGCGAGGTTCTTGACCTCGCCGGCGACCACGGCGAAGCCGCGGCCGGCTTCGCCGGCGCGCGCCGCCTCGATGGTCGCGTTGAGCGCCAGCAGGTTGGTCTGCGCGGCGATCGCGGTGATCATCTTGACCACCTCGCCGATGCGGTTGGCGGCGCGGTCGAGCATCTCGACGGTGGCGTTGGTCTGCGCCGCCTTCTCCACCGCCTGGCGCGCATCGGCCGCCGAGGCCTGCACCTGGGCCGCGATCTCGGAGACCGACGCGGTCAGCTCCTCGGTGGCGGCGGCGATGGTCTCGAGATTGGTTGTCGCGGTCTCCGCGGCGCTGGCGACCGCGGCCGTCTGCTCGGTGGACTCATCGACCAGCTTGCGGACCTCGCCGGCGCTGGAATCGAGCTGGCCGGTCGAGTTGCCCATGCTGACGATGACCGCCTGCACGGTGTCGTCGAAGCTCTTGCAGGCGCTGTCGATCGCCTGCGAGCGCTCCAGCCGGCGGCCCTGGTCGAGCTCGCGCTCGCGCGACAGCTGCTCGGCGGTGGCGGCGCTCTCGCGCAGGCCCTCGAGGGCGGCAGCCATGGCGCCGAACTCGTCGGCATGAGCGAACTGCGGCACCGGCGTCTGGTAGTCGCGCTGGCCGATGCGCTGGATCGCCTGCATCAGGACGCCGACCGGGCGCATCAGGCGGACGCGCACCGCGCGCAGCGCCAGGCCGGCCACCACGAGCGCGGTGATGAAGGCGAGCGACTGGACGATCAGGCTGCTCAGCGCCGCGGTCTTGATCTCCTCGGCGCGCGCGATCGAGCCGTCGAGCGCGGTCATGCCGATGGCGATGATGCCGGCGAACGGGCCCTGGCAGAACGCGTTCCATTCCGGCGCCGGCATCGCCGGCTTGCCGCTGCCGTCAAACCCCTTGGCGAGCTGGTCCATGCGCTGATGCGCGGCCTCGACCTCGGCGCGCGAGGTCTTCACGGCCCCGGCGAGCCCGGTGCTGCCGCCCCCCGCCAAGAGGTCGTCGAGCCCGGACCAGCCGGCCGCGACGGTGCCGCGCCATTGCGCGATCGCGCCCTTCTGGGTGTCGTCGAGCGGCTTGGAGGCGTTGATGTTGGGACGCAGCGCCGAGCATTGCAGGCCGTAGCGGTCGCGGACCTGCCAGGCCAGCCGCCGCGCCTGCACCATCTTGGCGATCGCCGGATCGGTCATCCAGGCGCGGTTCGAGACGGCGAGCGAGGCAGCGTTGGCGACGTCCAGCGTCTTGGTCATTGCCTGGTACCAGGCCTGCGTACGCGCCAGCACGCGTTCGGAGCGCGGCTTCGCGGCTTCATCGAACAGCAGCTTGAACTGCGGAACCGTGGCGTCCCAGCTCGATTTCAACCCGGCCATGAGGTCGTCGCGCTCGGGCATGTCGACGCCGGCGAGCGCGGCGACGATGCCGTCATAGCCCTTGGCCTCGATGCCCTGATATTCGGTGAGCTTTGCGCGCGGATCGTCCTCGCTCAGCAGCACGCTCTGGATGTCGCCGCGGTGGGCGCGCATGACCAGGACGTTCTGGAAGATCGCCTTGTCGGCCGCGGTCAATTGCTCGGTCGCGACGCTCTCGCGATAGCGGCCCGCGGCGCCGCTCATCAGGATCGCCGTGGACACCAGGATGCCCGCCGCCAGCACCGACAACAGCACCATCAGCAGAGTACTGACCGATTTCTTCATCACGCCCCGCCCCACACCAGAAAGTGGCAGGATGACGCGATTGCACAAATTCTTCCTTAACCATGGACCGGCACACCGGCGGCCGAGGTAATCAGTTGCCGAAATCCCCTGCCCCACGCCAACAAAAAATGCGCAAGCCGCAACGCGGCAGCCGCTGGCGCGCGCTGCGGCGCGATGCGAAGCGAATCGCAGGGCGCGGTGCGCAGTGGCTGGGCCGGACGGTGGGCGCGGCGCCGCGATGGATCAAGATCGCCTGCGGCGCCTTGGTGCTGCTCGTGACCTTCGCGCTGGTCAATCTGGCCTATCACGTCCTGCGCAAGCCGACCGAGCTGTTCGTGGTGACGGGTCATTCGCTCGACAAGGAGCCGGAAGAGACTTGGCGCCAATATGGCGCGCTGTTCCGTGAGAGCTCGACACGATCGATCACGCCGGAGCTGCTCGCCGCCCTGGCGCAGACCGAGAGCTCGGGCAATCCGGTGGCGCGCACCTATTGGCGCTGGCGCTTCGCATGGAATCCGTTCGCGCTGTATCAGCCGGCGTCCAGCGCCGTCGGCTTGTTCCAGATGACCGACGGCGCCTTTGCCGACGCCGCACGGTTCTGCATCCGGGATCACGAGGTGGTCAGCGACGGCTGTGGGTCACCGAGCCTGTACGTCCGCGCATGGCCGGCGCATGCGGTGGCGCTCACGGTGATCTCGCTCGACCGCCAGGTCGCTGCCGTGCTCGCGCGGCAGCCTGGCGCCAAGCCGAGCGCGCAGCAGCGGCAGGATCTCGCGGCCGTCATTCATCTGTGCGGCGCCGGGCCGGCGGCCGGGTTCGCGCGCCGTGGCTTCAAGCCGGCGGATGGCGAGCGCTGCGGCGACCATTCGGTCGCCGGTTATCTCGGCCGCGTCAATGCGATGAAGAAGCAGTTTCAGAAGCTCTCGGCGGCGGAGCAGAGCTAGCGCATGGCGTCCGCTCGGCAACATCGCAGCCCGCCCGGTTCCGCGTTAAGCACGTCGGATTCACTGATGTGGGCAAAGCGCGCCCGTTAAGACATTGGCAACGAACTGCCGCGCATTTTCTCCGTCCCATTAGTACAGGAGTCACCATGTCAGAGATCGGCATTCCCGGCGCGCGCATCCGGTCCTTCATCGAGCGGATCGAGCACCTCGATGGCGAATTGGCGGAGCTGAACGAGCAGAAGAAGGAAGTGTTCGCCGAGGCCAAGGGCGAAGGCTTCGACGTCAAGATCCTGAAGGAGATCATCAAGCTCAGGAAGCAGGACCAGGACGAGCGCGACGAGCACGAGACGCTGCTCGACACCTATCTCCGGGCGATGGAAGCGGCCGAGACCGGGCCGGCCAGCAAAAGCCCCGAGCGCAAGGCGGCGTGACGCTGCCGACCGACGATGGCGGCGCGCAGCCCATCTGCGCCGCGCGCTGCCCTCCCCGGGATTTTCCTTGCCCGGTTCCATCCGAGCCTCTAACGCTGCGCTACGCTTCTGCCCGCGCCCGAGGATGAGATGACCGACGCAATGACCTGCCCGCAATGCCGCTCCGAGCACGCCTATCAGGACGGCGCGCTATGGGTCTGTCCCGAATGCGGCCATGAATGGAGCGGCGACGCCGCCCTTGCGGCAGCGGCCGGCGACGACGCCAGCATCCGCGACGCCAACGGCAACGTTCTGGCCGACGGTGACAGCGTCATCGTCATCAAGGACCTGAAAGTGAAGGGATCGTCGTCGGTGGTGAAGGGCGGCACCAAGGTGCGCAACATCCGCCTGCAGGAGGCGAGCGACGGCCACAACATCGCCTGCAAGATCGACGGCATCGGCCAGATGAACCTGAAGTCGGAGTTCGTGCGCAAGGCGTAGAGCCTGGTGCTCCCGGAACATTCGCGACGCCATGGCGTTCGGATCGACAACGGGAGGATGGCCATGCTGACGGACGACCAGATCGCGACGCTTTCGGATATCGGCCAGGCAATCGCCTTCTCGCCCGACCGGCAGGACGAACTCGATGGACTGATCCGCGAAGGTTATGTCGCCAAGGACGGCGACATCTACGAGCTGACGGCAAAGGGGCAGAAGATCCTGACCGATCGAGGTGCCGGATTGAACGAGGCCTGACGGACCGGAGGCTCGCAGCACCGGGCATCGGGGCGTCGGTATCAGCGCCACCGGAAAGTCTGGCATCCGGCCAAATATCATGGGGGAATCGGCGGTTCGTCTGCAGACACCCTTGCGAATCGAACTCTGATTCACCCAATGAACGGCGATATTCCGCCCGAAGACCGAAAACAATGTCCGCGGGCGCCGCAGGACTGCGCAGGCGCTGCCTGTTATTTGACGCAACAGGTCCGGCTCAGGCCCGGCACTCAGGCCGAACAACACAACACGGGCAAATCGCCAATTGATCGAGCAGCAAACGCAGGCCGGTTGCCGAACGCTGCGTGATCCAAGCAGTGAATCCGTCACACTTCTGTCGCCATGAAGTGACACCCGTAGCAATCCGTTCCGTAGCAGCACGGCGTGGATTCATAACTTGGCATGAACTCTGCTTTCCAGATCCTGACCGGGTCCCACTCTTTGGAGGCAGAATCAACGTGCTCGTCACTCTCGTCGCAATGCTATGCAACGGCCAGCTCTGCATGGAGAAGGTCGTCACCAACAGCGAGATGTCCGGCATCACGATGACATCCTGCGCCGTCAGCGCGCAGATCGGAATCGCAGACTGGATGTCCAAGGGTCCCTATCACGAGTGGCATCTGCAGGGTTACAAGTGTGTCGCCGGCAAGTACGTGCCGAAGACCAACGCCTGATCCGCTTTGCACGTCCGGCTGGCGCCCGGATATCCGGGGCCTGCCGGCCGGGCGGAAGAGCTCTGCACTGCTGTCGAATGTTCGACCCCAGCCGCGTCGCATTCGGGACATGCGCAGCAAAAAACGCTGTCGTTAGCGTGCAAACGAGCCCTGAATCGGCGAATTCGATGCGCAATGGCGCTGGCCCGCTTCGTGCAATGCCCCTCAGCGACAATGAGGGGATGACGTCATGCCGTTCTACAGCTTCCATTGCGCAGCCTGCGCAGAGGATGTCGAGTTGCTGATCGGGATTTCTGAAAGGCCAGTCTGTCCGACCTGCGGCAGTCGCAAGCTGACCCGCCTACCCTCGCTGCCGGCGCCGCCAGCGCGCAGCCCCGGCCTGATCAAGGCCGCGCGCAGCCAGGCAGCACGCGAGGGGCACCTCAGCAACTACAGCCGCGCCGAACGGAAGAAGCGCTGACCCGGCCGCGGCCGCCGGCCCTCGGCCTCAGTCCGACGTGATCTGCACCTCGGGCACGTCATCCTCGGGATCGTCGATGTCGAGGCCGTCCTCCTCGTCCAGATCGATCCCGGAGAGGCAGATGTCACCGTCGTCGATCACGAGCTCGACCGGGGACAACGTCCGGCCCTGGCAGGGCCCGATGAAGCATTGTCCGGTATCGAGGTCGAACTGCGCACCATGCTCGCCACAAACGAGGAAATCGCCTTCCTCGTCCATGAACTCGCCCGGATGCTTGTCGAGGCGGGCGCCCTGATGCGGGCAGGCATTCTCGAAGCCATAGAAATTGTTGCCCTTGCGCGTGACCAGGATCGGCCAAGGCTTGGCGCTGCCGTCGGGCTCGCGGCGCTGGAGAACGAAGCCCCGCGCCGCGCCATCGTCCACCTCATAGGTCGCGCAGATCGCAAACAGCGTGCTCATCATCCGCCTCTTCTCGCCTCGCCCGGCGTCCTTGGCGCATCCGCGACATCACAGGCGCGCTGAAGAGGGTCGCAGCAAGCAGCATGCCAGGCAGTGCCTGACAGACATAGATCGCGGGCCTCAGGCCGCTGGCATGCCGAGGCGGCCGATCCCGGGAAATTTCAGCGCCGGCCGGCGCAGATCGACGCCGAGAACTCCCCCGAAGAAGTTCAGCTCGACGCCCTCGATCCACCCGACGGTGACACCGAGATAGCCGCCGAGCGATACGAACAGACCGGTCCCGGAGGCCGTGCGCCCCCACCAGCCGTCAAAGGGGAAGTCCTTGCCGATTGCAGTCGGCGGCAGCACGGCGTTGAGCTCAGGAACCGCGTTCAGCGCCGCCTGCACGAAGGTATTCGAATTCGGCCCCGGCCAGGCGTTGTAGTCGCCATAGGCGCGGAAGCGGTAGTTCTCGATCACGCTGCGGATCCTCGGGATCACCCGCTCGGCTTCATCGCCGTCGACGGCCAGCACTGTCTCCGGCAATGCACCGAACCAGCGACCATCGGGCGCGAAGCCATCGACCCGGATCGGCTCACCCCACGCGGTGTAGTCGTAGCGGGTGTAGCGCGGGCCGCCCTTCTCCTTCACGACGATCCAGGTGTGGACCGCGAAGATGCCACGCCAACGCACCGTGCGCGCAGCAAATACGCGCACCATCGCGTCGGCATGCTGCGCCGGCGATGGCAGCAGGCCCGCGCTCGAACGGTCCGCAGTCTGCCAGCTGCCGCGACGATCGCCGCGCAGATAGTTCGCGGCAGACAGCGAGATGGGTACGAAGATGAGCAGCAAGAAAGCGAGCACGGGCTTTTTCACGATGAGCGAGGACAATGGAGGCGCCGAGGAATGACAGCCATGTAGTCATCGCGCCCGCCGTCGCCAGCGCCGGCCGGCACGCCACCTTCACAATCCGGACACCAGGGCAGCGCTGAAGACTCAGTGCCGGCGGAAACCACCGCCCGGGCCGGAACGCCCGCCGCCGCGAGGGCCGCTGACGCCGACACGCGCCGCACCCATGGCGGGGCCGCCCTCGATATGCGCCAAACCGATTTGCGGCGAAGTCCCGATCATGCGCATGCCGCCCATCTGCGCGCGGGCGCTCTGCGGCGCACCGCTGCTTCGGCTCATCAATGGCTGCACCATGGGTGGCGTTGCAGCTCGAGCGGGAGCACCAGCCACGACCGGAGGTGCGGCGGGACCGGCGGCAGTCGAAGGCGACACACGACCTTGCATGCCCGAAGTCGGTCCGGATGGTTGGCCCGTGCCGGCGACCGCGCCCGCTCCGGCGCCAGGCTGGATCATCCCGCCGGGACCACGACCCGGCATCCCCGGGGTCATGCCAGGCTGAGGCGGATTTTGCGCCATGACCGGCGGATGGCGATGCCAGTAGCGGTTCCAGAACGCGTGCCGATGATACCAAGGCCGTCCGAAATAGAAGCTGCTCCAATAGGTGGTCAGCGTGAATCCGACAGTCGGCACGTACTCGACATATTCGGGCAGGTAGACGTACTGCTCACGATACAGATAGGCGAGCGTCCGCGCCGCGACCCAGCCGCGTTCGCCTCCGAAGCTGACATCGCACCACGCGCCGCCTTGAATGCAGCCATGGATGGTGATCCTGGCACCGACTGGAATGCGCTCGACGACGGGAAAACCGGGGCCGGGTCCTGCGCGCATGGTGGCCGCGGTGCGCACCAGGCCCGGCGCGGCCACCGCCAGCGAGGCGGGCGTGACAATCAACAGCGCAGCAACAAGACACGGTCTGAGTTTCACCACGGGCGCCCTCCTGTCTGTTTGCCCGAGCGAGCTCGGGCGCGAGACTCTCGCGCCCCGCATGCGCGGCTCAGGCATCCGGTCCACGGGGATGGTTGCAGACTATCGCGGCAACCTCACGGCGCTCCGTTGTCGGAGAGGAGTTGCGCTGCTCCACCGAGAGCACGGCGAAATGCCTCGTCGAACGTCACGCCACGGAATTGCCACCGATCTTGCTTGCCAGCGCGATCGAGGCGCCATTGCGTGACCCAGCCCAGTTCGGCATCGTCCCAGGTGAGATCGCCAAAGAGCATGACATCAGCGCCGGGAAACCACGACGCAACCGCCGCGGGCTGGACATCGTTCAACTTGGTCCGCTCAATAGCGGCCTTCGAGACCTCGGAGGCGCTTGGCAGAGCGATCTCGAGTCCACGCTTGACGGCGGCTGCGCGCAGCGCGTCGCGCTGCAGATCGGACCTCCGGTCGTCGGATGCAACAAAGAAAGTACGACCGCCCGACGTCATCGCCACGATCACGGCAATCGACGGGCGCGGCGCCGGCCACGGCTTGATGTTCAAGCTCGCAAGCAACTGATCGATCCGCGCGCGATCGAATGACACAGTCAAGTCATATGGACGGTCGCGCGTGCCCTGCTCATCGTGCTTCGGCTTGCCCGACATCTGATCGTGATAATCGAAGCCGGTGACGAACTCCGCTGCCCGCGCCTCGAGTGGCGCGAGCCTTGCGTCGTTCCTGAGCTGAAATGCACCGGACACCTTGATCAGCACGTCTTCCAGACATGCTGCAAATGCCGCCCGGCGATTGTCCTCGCCCTGACCGGTCACGACCGTCTGCGCCTGGTACAGGTCGGTCGGGGCCGCATTCGCAATAGTGCAGGCCCCGACGACCATCATCACCCAGAGCCCGAGACGCCATACGCCCCAACCGCGGAAAGCACCGCACTGCCTCATCGCGCCCTCGATCCGGCTATGTCGGCTATTTCTGCCGATCGAGCTTGACGATCGTCGGTGTGGCGGCGTCGGACGTCGAGAACGTCACGCGATCGCCGGCGTGGATGTTCTCGATCATGGCATTGTCCTTGATCTTGAACTCCTGGGCCGCTCCGGCCGTGTTGGCGCCGACGGTCCCGTTGGGAACGCGCTTGATCGCGATCGTGCCGTTGAGACGGTTGATCCCCGTGACCATGCCCGCCGTGTCTTGCTCCGCTGCCAGAGCGGGCCAAGTCCCCGCAAACAGGGCGACCGTCGCCAGAGTAATGCCAACTGCTCTCATCGCTGTTCTCCTGCCTTGCTTCTCGCGGCAAACAAAACACCACGAATTCTTTGGTTCCCGGAACCGTCAGCTTCGTCGCTGACGACTTTGGGCCGTCTAACGCGCCACAATCAAATGCGCCGTGCAGCCCGTTTGTCGCCCCCAAGCACTACGCCTACATACAACATGCTGATCGTCTCCGCCGCTGCGGACGACGCGCGCTCGACCGGGCAATCGCGAACCTTCTTCGACCGACACGGCTCGGCCACCCTCATGTAGTGATTTGCACGGATTTGTCATCAGACCAGCGCGTGATCAAAGTTTTCCTGCACTCGCAGTATCGACGCCCCGTAACGCCGAATTCATCAATGCGTCAGGATGCGCCTTGACAGCACAGGCAGCCGGGAGGACGATAACCGTGTCGTCCAATCTCGGTGGCCGTTCCTGACGGCGCCGCGATGTCCGAACGACAACAACCCATCTGATTGCAGGGAGGTTCTATGACTCCACCTCCGTACCAGATCCGCTGAGTGCGACGGGACTCGCTTCGGACCATCGCATAGCGGCAAATCACGAACGGCACGCCGGGTCGCGGCTTAGTGGGCTGCATCAGCGAGGCATGGCCCCTTGCCCGCCCGGCGCTGTGCCGTCCCTCTGGATCACGTCAGCGCGAGCTTGGTAGCTATCTGCGGCTCGAGGCGCAATACTCGGGTTGATGGTTGATACTGCGGAACGAGAATATTGGAACGTGTGATCAGTCGATCGCGCGCAGCGATCAGTTGACCAATGGCAGCCGAGATATCCGCTCGCGGCATCGCCGCATTCCCAATGTCCCCGACCAATATCCCCGAAACGAAATCCTTCATCGCCTGATGCACGGCGGGTGCAGGCGTCACCCGCCGCCGAAGCAATCTGCCGCAGCTACTTGCTGTAGTCGTAGAAGCCCTTGCCGGTCTTGCGGCCGAGCTGGCCTGCGGCCACCATCTCCTTCAGCAACGGCGCCGGCCGATACTTCGGATCGTTGAAGCCGTTGTAGAACACCTCCATCACCGACAGCATCGTGTCGAGACCGATCAGATCGGCCAGCGCCAGCGGACCGATGGGGTGATTGCAGCCGAGCTTCATGCCCTCGTCGATGTCGGCCGCGGTCGCAATGCCTTCCGAATACGCGAAGATCGCCTCGTTGATCATCGGGCACAGGATGCGGTTTACGGCAAAGCCCGGGCTGTTCTTCGCGGTGATCGCGACCTTGCCGATCCGCTTGGCGAAATCGGCGGCGGCCGCATGGGTCGCATCCGAGGTCTGCAGGCCGCGGATCAGTTCAAGCAGCGCCATCATCGGCACCGGATTGAAGAAGTGCATGCCGATGAAGCGGTCGGGCCGGTCGGTGGCGGTGGCCAGCTTGGTGATCGAGATCGAGGAGGTGTTGGTCGCGATCAGCGCCTCGGGTTTCAGACCGGCACAGAGGTCCTTGAGGATCTTGAGCTTCAGCTCCTCGTTCTCCGTGGCGGCCTCGATGACCAAGTCGCAGTTCGACAGCTTCGCCTTGTCGGCGGTGCCGGTGATGAGCGACAACGCCCTGTCCTTGTCGGCGGTCGTCATCTTCTCCTTCTTGACCAGGCGATCGAGGCTGGAGCCCACCGTCGCCAGCCCGCGCGCCACGGCCTGCTCCGAGATGTCGACCATGACGACCGGAACGCCCGCGGCGGCGCACACCTGCGCGATGCCGTTGCCCATGGTGCCTGCTCCGATGATGCCGACCGTCTGAATCATTGCCGCTTCCTCTCAATCTCGTATCCGCGGGGACCGCCCCGTCCTACGCGGTTGCTTAACAGGCTATCGGCCGGCCGGGTAGACCCAAGGCGGCCCCGCGGTTCGGCGGCATCGGAAGCGAACGGTCGCCCCGGGGTCCAAACGACGAGCCGGCAGACAACCGGCACGGCGCCCAGCCAGAGCCAGCCGCCCGCACCCGCGCCGACGGCGCCGCGCAACGACGTGGCCGGCGACAGCGCGCGCGGCACCGGGCCGCTGAACAGGAGCCGCTGACCGACACGCCGGCACGGGCGACCGGGCGGCGGCGGCCGTCGCGTGAGCGCCACGCCAAATCCGTCGGTGTCATCGGAACACCTGTTGAGGCCGACGGTTCTCCACGCTGCAACAGGTCCAATCGAGGAGACCGCCGTGGCGACCGCCGAAATCACCCGACCATCCCTGGAGCCAACGGCGCAGATCGCACGGCGTCCGATCCATCCGATGCTGGTGCCGTTCCCTATCGTCTGCTTCATCGGAGCGTTCGTCACCGACATCGCCTATTGGCGGACCGCTGAAATCATGTGGGCGGATATCTCCGCCTGGCTGCTGCTGGTCGGACTGATCATGGGCGTGCTGGCCGGCATCGCCGGGCTCATCGACTTCCTTGGCAATGGGCTGATCCGGTCGCAGGCACCGGCCTGGCCGCACATGGCCGGCAACCTCATCGCCCTGGTGCTGGCCTTCTTCAACAACTTGGTCCATTCACGCGATGCCTGGACCTCGGTCGTGCCGACCGGCCTCATCCTGTCGCTCGTCACGGTGCTGATCCTGCCCGTCACCGGCTGGCTCGGTTGGTCGCTCGTGTATCGTCACAGGGTGGGAGTCGCACGATGACGCCGTCCGGCTCCTCCCGCCTCGCGCCTCTGCTCACAGTCCTGCTGCTCGGAATATCCGCGCTTGGTCTCACCGCGTGCAACGAAGGCGGCGATCCGAACGCCGAGATCGGCGCCAACGTCAAGCTGCCCGCATTGACGCAATACCTGTTGCCGCCGATGAACATCGCCACGGTGGTCGGCTGGAAACAGGGCGAGACTCCCAAAGTCGCGCCGGGCCTGAAGATCGAGGCGCTCGCGACCGGCCTGCAGCATCCGCGCTCGCTCTACACGCTGCCGGACGGCGACGTGCTGGTGGTGGAATCGAAAGCGCCGCCCCCGCCGCCGGCGAAACGGCCGAAGGACCTCGTGATGGCCCTCGTCGAATCCTGGGCCACGTCGGGCGGCAACACCGGAGCGAGCAACCGCGTCACATTGTTGCACGACGCCAATGGCGATGGCATTCCCGAGCAGCAGAGCCTGTTCATCGACCATCTCAATTCGCCGTTCGGGATCGCTCTGGTCGGCAACGATCTCTACATCGCCAACACCGACGCCATCGTTCGATATCCCTACACGCAGGGCGAAACCCAGATGAAGGATGCGGGCACGACGCTTGCCGCGCTGCCGGGCGGCCCGATCGATCATCACTGGACCAAGAGCCTGGTGGCGAGCCCCGACGGCCGGTTGCTCTATGTGGGCGTCGGCTCCAACAGCAACATCACCGAGAACGGCATCGAGGCCGAGAAGAACCGTGCCGCCATTCTCGAGGTGGATCGCACCACGGGACGCTGGCGGGTATTCGCGAGCGGCCTGCGCAATCCGAACGGATTGAGCTTCGAGCCGCAGAGCGGCGCGCTGTGGACGGTCGTGAACGAGCGTGACGAGATCGGTCCGGACCTCGTGCCCGACTACATGACCTCGGTGAAGGACGGCGGCTTCTATGGCTGGCCATACAGCTATTACGGCCAGCATGTCGATCCCCGCGTGCAGCCGCAGCGGCCGGACCTGGTCGAAAAGGCCATCGTCCCGGACTACGCGCTCAGCTCGCATGTCGCGCCGCTCGGCATGACGTTCTACACCGCCAGCGCACTGCCGCAGGCCTATCGCGGCGGCGCGTTCGTCGGCGAGCACGGCAGCTGGAACCGCACGCCGTTGAACGGCTACAAGGTGGTCTACGTCCCCTTCGATGGCGGCAAGCCGAACGGCGAAGCCCAGGACGTCGTGACCGGCTTCCTCAATGATCGGAACGAGGCGCGCGGCCGGCCGGTCGGTCTCGCCGTGGACAAGACCGGCGCCCTGCTGATTGCCGACGATGTCGGCAATACGGTCTGGCGCGTCACGGCATCCGGCGGCTGACGGCCTTCAGCCCAATGACGCGAAGAATGGAGGACGATATGGGACTGGCTCAATACGCCATCGTTGCGGTCGGCGATCATTGGAGCGTGCTGCATGACGGCAACGCCCATGGCGACTACGCGACCAAAGAGGCTGCGTTCGAATCCGCTGCATCAGCTGCGACGCTGGCCATCAAGCAAGGCCACGAGGTGCATCTCAGCGTTCCGGGCAATGACCCCGATCGCTCGAACAACTAATCAGCTCCACAACACTCATCGTGGGTTCCGACGGGACCTCCAGGGATAGTGAAGTGCACGCTAACGTGTGTTAGCGACAGCCCCTCGGCAGGGCAGCAGACTCATGTTCGGAGGATCAACAGGAGTTTCGCTATGAAGGTCACCCGGAACCGGCGCAAGCAGACAGTGTCGTTCCGCCAGCGGCTGCAGCAGGCTGCAGCCGCTGCCCGCGAGGCGGCAGCACGTCTTCCCGCAGGCCCCGAACGCGACATCATGCTGAAGAAGGCGATGCAGGCGGAGACGGCGGCGCATATCAACGAGCTGTTGAGCGCGCCGGTGCTGCACGCCGCGGAGCGCTAGACCACGCGCCGTATCGTCTGCTGCGGCTCTGAAAGGAACCCGAACGCCATCACGACGCTTTGCTTTCGAGGTCTTGTCTCGGCGAGAGGACGATGATGGCCCGGGTCGTGATAGGCACATCGGGATGGCACTACGAGTCCTGGCGCGGCGCGTTCTTTCCGCCGGGACTGCTGATCAGACATCGGCTGCCCTACTACGCCAGCCAGTTCGAGACCACCGAGCTGAATGGCGTGTTCTACAGGACACCGACGGAAGCTGCCGTCCGCGGCTGGCGCGATCAGACCGGGCCCGATTTCGTTTTCGCCTGGAAGGCCTCCAAGTTCATCACGCATTGGAAGCGCCTGTCTGCGCGCTCGGTCAACAGCATCGCGCTGATGGAGAGCCGGCTGTCGCTGCTCGGCGACAAGGCCGGCCCCGTGCTGTTCCAGCTGCCGCCGCAATTCGAAGCGAATCCAGAACGGCTCGAGTCGTTTCTGCCGCTGCTGCCGACGCACCGGCGCTACAGCTTCGAATTCCGTCACCCGAGCTGGTACACACCGGCCATCATGCGCCTGCTGAGGGATTCGAACATCTCGCTCTGCCTGTCGGACCATCACGACGCGCCGGCACCGTGGAGGCGCACGGCCGATTTCGTCTATGTGCGCGGCCATGGTCCGGGCGGCCGCTACAAGGACAACTATCCGGACGCGACACTCGAGGCCTGGGCCAAGCGCATGCGCGCCTGGGCGTCGCACGGCATCGACGTCTACGTCTATTTCGACAACGACCAGAAGAGCGCGGCACCCGCCGACGCTCTGCGGCTACGCCGGCTGCTCGCGGCGTCTTCTCACCGCGCACGCCACGCAGCGCGCGCCAGCTCGTCGGAACATCCTGCACATCTCTCGGTTTAGGTCTGCAACCAACGAGAGGAACGATCCGCGCGACGCACACTCATCACGCTCGGCTGCCTGGTGCTGGCGGGCCCTGCCCTCGCCCAATCCGTCGGCGAAAAGACCGGGGTGAATTCGGCGCTCGGCACTGCGCCGAGCACCGAGGACTTCGTCAAGCAGGTCGCCATCAGCGACATGTTCGAACTGCAATCGAACCAGCTCGGCGAGCAGAAGGGCAACGCGCGGGAGAAGAGCTTCGCCGCGCAGATGGTCAAGGATCACACCAAGACTTCGACCGAGCTGAAGAGCATGGTCGAGCGCGGCAAGGTCAAGGTCCAACTGCCCGTCGTTCTCGACAGCGCGCATCAGAGCAAGCTCGACAAGCTGAAGGCAGCGAGCGGCAAGGACTTCAGCTCGGATTTCGACGACATGCAGATCAGCGCCCACAAGGACGCGGTGTCGCTGTTCGAGCGCTATGCGAAGGGCGGCGACAATCCGGCGCTGAAGGAATGGGCCGGCAAGACCCTGTCGGCCCTGCAGCATCATCTCGAAATGGCGCAGAACCTCGACAAGGGCAAGTGAACGATCGATATGAGCGCCGGTCCGAGCTGGCCCTCATGATGTTCGGATGCTATGCCGTGCAGTCCCGTCGTCAGGCGGCGCGGACGGAGGATTGCCGAGTTGATCGATGCTCGACTCGATCCGTACGCGATCGACCTCGATCCGGCCT
This sequence comes from Bradyrhizobium sp. SZCCHNS1050, assembly GCF_032484785.1. Lineage (NCBI taxonomy): Bacteria > Pseudomonadati > Pseudomonadota > Alphaproteobacteria > Hyphomicrobiales > Nitrobacteraceae > Bradyrhizobium > Bradyrhizobium sp. SZCCHNS1050. Next base: position 772,397 of record NZ_JAUETR010000002.1, read on the forward strand.
TGCGGCGCGGTCGACCATCGCGCGCACGTCGGTGAGCTTTGCCTTGGCAGCGCTCAGTCCGTCGAAGATGGCTTGGCTGTCGGAGAGCGTCTCAACGGCCGCTTTCGCTTTGGCGAAGGCGGCGCCGGCCTGCTGCCCGGCCTTGTCGACGGACTTGATCGCTTCGGTTCTGCTCGCGTAGGCGCGATAGTGAGATACCAGCACCTCGCCCCCGAGAACACAGGCAAGCGCCGTGACCGAGAGCATTGATGCCGCAAAGAGCTGACCGACTCGCATTGATGCATTTTCAGTTGCTTGTTTTGATCAACCCAGAAGCCGGAACTAAGGGGGCCTTAACTACACAGGTTTCGCCGAGCGCCAGATCGTCGCGATCACGCATCGGGTCCCGTAATTTCACGGGCTTCGACGGTGATGCCGCATCAGATTTCATGAGAGTTGCACGACAGGGGCGCGAAGGACTGGTCGGACTCGCGCGATGTTGCCCAGCTCGGAGCATCGCTGAGGGCAGGAGCATCGCCAAGATGCCCCAGCAGTCCCCGGCTGCGGGCCGCACTTTGGTTCCGCGCGCAGGTGCAGAAAGATCAGCGGTCAACGCGGTAGCATGCTAACATAAGTTATTGAATTCGCACCGAATGGAACCCCAATAAACCAACTCGGGGGAACCACTCTTTGAGTCATCTGGTCCGCAAGCTCGAGAATTTCGTCCGCCTCTCTGCGGCCGACCGCCTGATGCTCAACCGCGCGGCGGCTCAACGGGTAAGGACCTTCGCGCCACGCACCGACATCGCGCGCGAAGGCGAGAAGCCCAAGGACGTGCATCTGATCCTGAACGGCTGGGCCTGCCGCTACAAGCAGCTCGAGGACGGCCGCCGCCAGATCGTCTCGTTCTTCCTGCCTGGCGATATCTGCGATCTCAACATCTTCATCCTGCGCGAGATGGACCATTCGATCGGCACCATCACGCCGGTATCGATCGCCGACCTGCCGCGCGAGTTCTTCGACGAGATCAGCGCCGGCTATCCACGCATTGCGACGGCGTTCTGGTGGGAGACGCTGGTCAACGCCGCAATCCAGCGCGAATGGACCATGAATCTCGGGCAACGCACCGCGTCCGAACGCATGGCTCACCTGTTGTGCGAACTGTTCTTCCGGCTGCGCCTGGCGGGCCTGGCCGACGACAGCAGTTGCAGCTTCCCTCTCACCCAGGCAGATCTCGCCGAGGCGACAGGCCTGTCGAAGGTCCACGTCAACCGCACGCTGCAGGAACTGCGCGCCAGCAACCTGATCGTGCTCAAGGGCAAGATGCTGGTACTTCCGGACCTCGAGCGCCTGATGAGCGCCGGCCTGTTCAACGCGAATTACTTGCATTTGGACCGCGAAGGCCGTCAGCTCGACGCGAATGAGTGAGAGGTTCGGAGCGCTGGCGCTTGCGCTATGCTGACCGTGTCGGCACTCTGCCGGGGAAACGGCGATGGTCGAACAGCGCATGGTGGACGGACCCTTCGAGCAGGAGATCGTGCAGCGCCTCGGGCTGATGCCCAACCTGTTCAGGTCGGCGCCGTCGGCGCCTGAGGCGACCCGACAGCTCTGGCAGTTCGCCAAATGCGCCTATCTCGACACCCCGCTTCCGGCCCTTTTCAAGGAGCGGCTCGCCGTCCATCTGTCGCGCCTCAACCGCTCGCCTTATTGTCTGACCCGGCATTTCGGATTTCTGGTCGGATTGGGCAAGCCCGCGGGTGACTCGACGTCCCGCCCGGAGACGATCGATCGGGCGCGTCACCTGCTCGCGCGGCCGCTCGCGGATCCCGCGCGCGCCGCGGCGGCGCTCGACCGGCTTGAACTCATCCAACCCCCGCTCGACATCCCGGAGCCGGGCAGCGATGGTGAGGCGGACCTGTTCGAGGCCGCGTCGGTCCTGTTCATGCAGCGTGCTGATTCCGACCGCTCGCGGCGCGCAATCCGACATGCCTTCGGCAACACCAGGTTCGATCTGCTGGCGGCCTTCCTCGCCTATCTGCGCACAGCCCATTTCTGGGCCGATGTACACCTGCTTGCGATCGATTCGGACGTGCTTGCCCTCGCACAGACCGATCCCGAGCTTGCCGTCTGCCTCGGGTGCAGCGAGCTGCCGGAGGCAGGGCCGTCCGCACGGCAGCCGCATTCGAACGGCGGCGATGCCGGCGATCATCGGCTGCGCCGCCTCCTCGAGATCGATTCGGTCGGGGTGCTGTTCTTCGATCATGCAGCCGGCACCCTGATCGACGCCAACGAGGCCTTCTTGGCGATGACAGGCTATTCGCGCCAGGACATCGACAGCGGCGAGCTGACCTGGAAGAGCCTGACACCCCCGGAATGGATGCGCACATCGAGCGACCAGATCGAGCTGCTGCGGCAGACCGGCCGGATCGGTCCCTATGAGAAGCAGTATTTTCGCAAGGACGGGGAACGCGCCTGGATGATGTTCGCCGGCCGTGACCTCGGCGACGGCACCCTGGTCGGGCTCGCGATGAACATCGACGACCGCAAGCGCACCGAGGCCGCGCTGCGCGACAGCGAGGCGCGCTTCCGCCAGTTCGGCGAAGCATCCTCCGACGTCGTGTGGATCCGCGATGCCGAGACCCTGCGCTGGGAATATCTCAGCCCCGCATTCGAGACGATCTATGGCGTCCCGCGCAGCGCTGTGCTCCGCGGCGACCATCTGGCATCGTGGACCGAGCTCATGCTGCCGGAGGACCGGCCCCGCGCCATCGAGAGCCTAGAGCGCGCCCGGCGTGGCCAGCGCGACAGCCTGGATGTCCGTATCGTCAGCCAGCCGGACGACGTTACGCGCTGGCTGCGCATCCGTAGTTTTCCCATGGTCGACGAGTTGGGACGGGTGCAGCGCATCGGCGGCATCACCCAAGACATCACGGCGCTGGTCTCGGCCTCCGAGCACCAGAAGCTGCTGCTCGCCGAGCTGCAGCACCGCGTCCGCAACATGCTCGCCGTGATCCGCTCGATCATCCGCCGCACGGGCGACTCGAGCGACAGTGTCGAGGATTTCGCCAGTCACCTCGAAGGCCGCATCACAGCGCTGTCGCGCATCCAGGCGGTCGTCACGCGCGATCCCCTCGCCGGTTTCGATCTGGCCGAACTGATCGCCGATGAGCTGCGCGCCGGCGCCGCGCGCGAGGACAGGCAATTCTCGCTGTCGGGCCCCCAGGTGCGGCTGAAGCCGAAGGCGGCCGAGAGCATCGGGCTTGCCATGCACGAGCTCGCGACCAATGCACTGAAATACGGTGCGCTGACAGTGCCGCGGGGCTTCATCAGGATCGAATGGCGGCTCGATGAGCGCGACGCGGCCGACTGGCTGGTCATCGACTGGACCGAGACCGGCATGTCCGGCCGTCCGCTGGGTGCGCAGCGCCAGGGTTTTGGAACCGTGCTGCTGGAACAGATGCTGCCGTACGAGGTCGGTGCCCGCGTCATCCGGCGCTTCGAGCCGAGCGGCCTCTGCTGCGAGATCCGGGTGCCCACGGGCGACATTCTCAAGCGTTGACGGGCCGATCGACGCTTCATTTCGCGGCACCGGTCGGTAACAATGGCCAGGATCTCGCCGGCACGGCGAAACGCCGTCGGCATAGCCTTCGCGGTGCATTCGGGGTATGCTCCGCCTGCGGCCAGAGGTGGAGGTCGCATGGGTCGCGCAACCGCCATGTCTTCGCCTTGGTTGGGGCGGATATGACCAAGTGTCGATGAGAATGGGAATCAGCAGAGCGTCGGCGCGACGGAACGATGATGGGACGTTCCCGAGTATGCGGCTCTGGCCAAGATGGATCACCGTGAACATGCAGATGCGTGGGCACGAGGGACAACCGGTATCCAGGTTCTGTGCTGATGCGGCCGGAGAGGCCGAGCGTTTCGTGGCGCAGTCGTCATCCGACGTTGGTGTCACGAAGCGTCAGTACGATGCAGCGTGAGTACGCGAAGCGTGGGTGCACGAGGCGTTGGTAGGACGACGCATCGGAACAGAGCCGAGCGCCGCCTGCGAGGCGGACGACAACGGAGGACGGAGCGTCAATGCTTGCAACGACGACCAAGGACGGCGATCAGCAGCCTCATGCCGTGATCGATCCCGAGATCGTGCTGGCGGCCCGCGCCGATCGCACTGCCGCCGAAACGGACAGGCGCAGCTCGCAACGGCCACCGGACGTGCCCTCGCCGAAGATCGACCCTGACTACAGGACGCAGGCGACCAGCGACTTCGCGGTCACCGGAGAGCGCAGCACGTTCGCCACCTGGGCCGTGCGCACCATTCTGGCGGTGCTGTTCGCGGTCGGCAGCGCCGTCGCCGCAGCCGCCTGGCAGAGCTATGGAGACCAGGCCCAGGAGATGATCGCGCATTGGATGCCGCGGATCTCGCTGGCATCGAACGCCGACAAGGATGCCGCGGCACAGCCAGCCGCGACCGCGCCCCAGCAGGCGGCCGCAGAAGCGCCGGCCGAGGCGCAGGAGCACGCAACGAGCGCGGTTGGCGCGACCTCGCAGGAGCAGGCGCAGTTGCTGCAATCGATGGCCCACGACCTCGCTGCCTTGAGCCAGCAGATCGGCGAGCTGAAGACGAGCCTCGCACAGCTGAAGGCCGGGCAGGAGCAGATGGTCCGCGACATGGCGCGGGTCGCCGAGGCCAAGTCCAGCGACAGGCCCGCCGAGCGGACCGCGGAAGCACGGTCGTTCGATCCGCGCGCCATCGAGCAGACGATCCGGCCGCGCCCGGCCGCGCGCCCTGCAACGGCGGCCGTGACCCCGGCACAGCCTGGTGCGGCAGCACCGCACCGGCCGCGCATGCCGCCGCCGGCCGCAGCCAGCATGGCCCCTCCGCCGCCGGCCCCGATGCCGCTGCCGTCGGCGCCGGTCGATCCGGATCAGCCCGTGGTGCGCCCGCCAATGCCGGTGCGCTGAAGGATCCGCACAGGCGCCCGCGCTGGTCCGCGCCGATCGGCGCAGCGGTGATCGATGTCGTCGATCCACTTGTGGCGACGCGGCTTTCCGAGCTAAGGAACTGCGCCTGACAATGCGCATCCCCGAGGGGTTCATGAGCCTGACCGATCCGACCGTCCTGTCCGCCTCCGACCTCGCAGACCGCATCGCGATCCTGCGCGACAACATCCGCCAGATCACCGAGCAGGCCGCCTCGCAGTCGGGTGCCGCGGACGAGGAGCGCAACGCCGACCGCCTCGCGCAGCAGAGCGAGGAGCTCGACGTTCTGCTCAAGGAGCAGGAGCGGCGGCTGAACAAGTAGCCGGCGACCCCTTCGATCAATTCGCGCGTGCTGCACTGCGCTCGTTGTTGCCCGCGCTTCGCCCACAGGCTAGCCTCGCCGAAAACAAGCGGGAGGTAGCCAGAGAATGCGAAACGGTCTGCTTTACACGTCAACCCTTGCGGCATTGACCATTGCGGCATTGCTGGCGGCCCTGACACCGGGCAGCGCCGAGCCACGCCACATGTATACGACCATGGTGCTGGAGGCGTTCGCCACCAAGGTCGAATGTCCCGGCGTCGATGTCGTCTATCAGGATCTGGTCCAGAAGGCGCAGGACATGAAGATGCCTGACGGCACGACCGAGAAGGTGCGCAAGGCGATCGCCTATATGCACACCGGCGGCAAGATGGGCGAGAAGCAGGACGACGAGCTGATGGCGGAGGTCGCCGTCGCCACGCAGGCCATCGACATGGATCAGCGCCGCCTCGGCATGACGAACTGGTGCGAGGAGCAGAAGAAGACGCTGGCCGGCTTCATCCGTCCCAAGGGCTGACCCCGGAGCGGCCGCGAGGCTGGCGGAAAGACCTCGCGGCGCGTTGCCGGCAATGGCCGAATGACGCGCCGGTCGTCGACCAGCGCACCGCCATAGCGGGCACCAGCACAGCCCTGCGGCGGGCAGGAACCCGGATGACCGCTGCCGCTTGGCCTTGCAGCTGCTACGCAGCAGACATCCAGCCCGGAGCGAGCCATGCGCATCGAAACCGCCTTCCTGTTCGACCTCGACGGCACGCTGGTCGACAGCGTCTACCAGCATGTGCTCGCCTGGAAGACGGCGCTGGATGCCGAGAACATCGAGCTCTCGGTCTGGCGCATCCACCGCAAGATCGGCATGAGCGGCGGCCTGTTCACCAACCAGCTGCTGCGCGAGACGGGTTTTGCCATCGAGCCCGATCGGATCGAGCGGCTGCGGAAAGCGCATGCCGCGGCCTATCAGAAGCTCGGAGACCAGGTCCGGCCCCTGCCCGGCGCCCGCGAGCTGCTCGGTTTCTTGACCGATGCCGGCATCCCCTGGGCGATCGCGACCAGCGGGAGAATGGAAACGGCGGCCGTCAATCTCGCCGCGCTCGGCGTCGATCCCAAGACCAACGCTGTCGTGACACGCGACGAGGTCCGCTACGCCAAGCCTGATCCCGACCTGTTTCTCGCGGCCGCCGCCCGCCTCGACGCGCCGATCGAGCGCGCGGTCGTGATCGGCGACAGCATCTGGGACATGCTTGCCGCAACCCGCTGCCGGGCGCTCGGCGTCGGCCTGTTGAGTGGTGGCTATGGCTCGGAGGAATTGCGCCAGTCTGGCGCCATCCGCGTCTACGAGGACCCGGCCGACCTGCTCGACCACATCGACGAGGTCGGCGGCCGGCGTTGACTCCAGCCAGTCAGCTCTGCGGGCCCGACAGCGAGATGTCGCGTTCGGCGCGGAACACGTTGGCATAGAGGTTGGCGATCCACTGGCGCCCCGTCGATGTCATGTTGAGATAGCGGATCTCGGTCTGGATGTGCGGGGCGACGCTGTTCCAATAAAACTGCGGATAACGATTGACGATGTCGGCCGGTGACTCATAGCCGAGCTGCCGGTTGATGCCGACCTCCTCGAACTCGTGATACAGCGCGTTGGCCTTGCGGATGTAGTTGGGGTCGCCGAGCTGTCCGATCAGGTCGGCGGCGCGCACGATCGACTGCTCCTCGTCGAACTGCTGGCCGGCGAGCGGCGGAAAGCGCGTGCCCTCGATGGCGCGAGCGATGCGGTCCTTGTCCAGCGGCGCCATGCCTTCGATGCGGTTGATCACGTACAGCTTCGAGCGGTCGACGTGATACGGCATCAGGCTGGCATCGGAGGAGCCGCGCGGCAGGCAGATCTTGCGGCCGCCGCGATCGACGACGAAGCCATTGACATCGTCTTCCCTGAACAAGCCGCGGACATAGCCGATGTCGTGAAGCAGGCAGGCCAGGATGACGTGGACGTAGTCGTCCGCCGTCATGTGGCTGTGCAGCGCACGGCCGCGCAGGATCTCGTGGCCGGCCAACGTCACCAGCAAGGTGTGCTCGACGTTGTGATACAGCGCATCGCTGTTGCCGATGCATTCCAGCGCAATGCGCGCAGCTGCCGGAAGCATCTCCGTCAACTGGGTATGAGACGATCCGAAACGGCGTCGCATATAGGAGCTGAGGAAACGCTCCAACGCCGCTGCCGCGAGCTCCGGTAAGGTCATCATCGCCGCTGCCCCGCCTCAGACAGCCCAAACACAACGTCAAAAGACATAACGCCCGAAAACACAATCACGATAACGCGGCTCGTGGCACGACTGAGACGTCACGATGATCCGGCTCGGGACGGCCAGCTTCGCACGGACACGCGCGAGATCGGCCTCCCGGGGGCGTCGAGCACCTTGGCCGACGACCATAGCCCAGGTCGAGGATATCGGCCACACCCGGACGAGCACACACCGGAAAACTGCGGGTCGAGCGGCTGTACCTGAGCAGCTCAAATTCGATCGCCGCGGCCCGTTCACCTCACGTGACGAGAGAGGCGGAGCGCGACGTGCAGCGCGATCGCTAACGTCCCCGCACCGGCAGCGGCGGCCGCGGCGGTCGTGTCTCACCACGATGGGCCGGGCGCCGCGAAGGGGGACGGCGGGCCGGTGCGGCTGCCGGCGCATCGACCGACTGCAGATAGGTGCTCAAGGCCGACGCGGCGTCGTCGCTGCTGGTGTAGTGCTTCTGCAGGAACAGATAGAGCGTCAGGCGAAAGCGCCCCTTGGCGAGCCCACGTGCCGAGCGATGACAGGTGGCGCAGCTGTCCGCAAACAGCCGCGCACCGGATTTGCCGGCATCGAGATTTTCCGCCCGTGCACCGCTGATGACAATCAGCAGCAGCACGGCCGATCCAACAAGCCTCAGCCGCGCTCCGGCGCGCCTGCGCGCGTGGACGCGCTCAGGCGACATCAGCCTGCGGGCTTTCCTCGGCCTGCGCACCCAGCGCATCGAGATCGACCAGCGCCGGATCGTCGGGCATCGGCTCGCTCTGCTGCTGTCCGCCGCCATGGACGTGCATCAGCGTCTGGACCCGGCGCGCGTTAAGATAGTCGACGTGCTGATGCGCCAGCGCCAGCGGCAGCAGGGCCTTGGGCAGCGCGGTCATGGTGAACGCGGCGACGCGCTTCACCTCCTCGCCCTCGCGCCAAGTCAGGGGGCTCAGCGTATAGATCATCTGACGGTCGGTCTCGGGCGCCGGCAGTTGCCGCGTCTCGGGCGGCGCCAGCAGGGCCACATTGATGTTGCCGGCCCGCGTGCGGCTTGCGGCCGCGCGCAGCTCCCAGCAGATCAGCTCCGCGGCGGAGAGCACCTCGCGGCGGATGTCGTCGACATCGGATGCGAAACGACTGGCCTCGCTCAGCGCCGCGCGGCCGCGCGTGACCGCATCGACGAGCGCCGCCGCACCGATTTCGAAGCGAGGAACCGCCTGCTCGATGGCGGTGGCAACGGCCTCGATGTCGTTGGCGGCGCGGTCGCGGTCCCGCTGCGCCACCGCGTCGGCGAAGGCGCGCTCCGCCAGGATGATCTGCTCGTCGCACTCGGCGACGGATGCGCGCAGCGCCTTGGCCTTCTGCTCGACGGCCTGCATCTTCGATTCGGCACGATCGAGCTGCCCGTTGCTGGCGCCGGCCTTGGCGAGCCGCTCCGCTGCGACGCGCTTCTCGTCCAGTGCCGCCTCGGCCACCCGGAGACGGTCCGTCAGCCGCTGCCGCGCGGCCTGCTTGTCCTTCAGCGCACGCTCGAAGATCTCGACGGGGCTCAGCTCACGCTTGAAGAAGACCATGGCAATAATCCCTGGACGGCGGGCGCGCCGGCAACGTTGGTCAGCGGCGAATCCACTGCCGAATCATGTTGCCCGATTCTTGCGTGGAAAATGGGTCGGAAACCAGGATGAGATGCGGCACACGTTCCCCTTGACGGAACGTATCCACCGCCGGCTGGTGCGGAGCATCAGTCGGCGGATCCGACGGACCGCGCGGCGATATTCGGTAAAATGGAATCCGATGTCAGCTCTGATGCGGACCGCGCATCATCCTCATGGCGTCCGCGATGTGGCGCCATTCGCGGGCCTCCTCGGCCTCGCCACTGGCTTCGCATTGCTGCGCCTTCTGCGCAGCCTGCGCGACGGCCGAGGCGCCGTGCATCTCGAGCATCTGCCGGGCGATCGCGTGGATCTGGACTTCAGACATCATGTCGAGCTCCTGTCGCCGGATCGAATGGTCCGCGACAACTTCCTCTGCGCCGATGCGTTCCGTGAGCTGGATCACTGCACGTCCGGTTCCACCGGCCCAGACTGCGCCCCGTAATTTACCTTACGTGATCAATCCGATTTCGCGCGCGCCGCCACGCTGTTACTTCTGACTGAGATTCGCCGGAGGGCGATTGAGGAGACGGACATGACGCAGGTCTTCTTCCACTGCTCCAATCCCGATGAGTTCCTCGTCGATCGGCGTGGAACCGCGGTCATCGATCTCGCCGAGGCCTGTGATCACGCCGAGCGCGTCATGCAGTCGCTGATCTCGTCCGAGAGCGAGGAGGATTGGCGCGACTGGGTGCTGCACATTTCCGACGATCTCGGCGAGGAAATCATCGCCATGCCATTCACGTCGGTGCTCGGCCCGATGCATTGAACGGAGCTGCGCACTGCGCCCTCCCCGGCGCTGAGACATTGTGTCCGCATTAGGGTTACCGGCTTCCTTACAAGTTCCGCTCCTCGCATTCTTCTCGCCACATTTGTCCGCCATTTCGGCGCTGTTGCGACGGAGGGGACATCTCATGACCAGACTGCTGACGGCCGCGGCCTTGGCGCTGACATTGACGGCATCGGCGGCGATGGCCGACGAGCACCGCGGCGGCGATGCCGCACTGGGCGCCTTGTCGGGCGCCGTCGTATTTGGACCGGTCGGGGCCGTTGCCGGCGCCGTCGTCGGCTATACCGCAGGTCCTTCGATCGCGCGCTCCTGGGGCTTCCGCCGCTCGCGTGCAGCCCGGTCGCAGCAGGTCCGGCGTCCGGTCAGGGACAGCCAGGCTGCGATGACCGAGTCTCAGCAGCAGCCGCAGGCCGCGCCGCGCAGCGCACCCCCGCCTGCACGGACCGTCGCTGTCGCTCCGCCGGCGCCGCGCGGCCCGGTCGCGCCGCCGGTGCAGACACTCGAGTAGACACGCTGGTAAATCAGTAGCCGCGGGCGCGATCGACGACGTTCCGCAACGTCTCTCCGCGCAGCAACCGCCGCGCATTTTCCGCGACCTGCTGCGCGATCACCTCCCAGGAGGCGATCGCCGCCATGTGCGGCGTCACCAGCACGCCCGGCTCGCGCCACAGCGCATCGTCCGCGGGCAACGGCTCATGCGCGAAGACATCGAGCACCGCGCCGCGCAGATGGCCGCTGCGAAGCAGCGCGACCAGATCCTCCATCACCAGGTGCTCGCCGCGGCTGCACAGGATCAGCGCGGCCCCCTTGGGCAGCCGGCCCAGGCGCCCGGCATCGAGCAGGCCCACGGTCGAGGCCGTCAGCGGCAGCAAGCAGATCAGGATCTCCGTCTCGCCGAGGAAGGCGTCGAGCGCATCGGCGCCGCCATAGGTCCGCACACCGGCGAGCGCCTTGGGCGAGCGCGACCACGCGCTCACCGCGAACCCCAGCTCGACGAGACGGATCGCCGCCGCAAAGCCGAGCTCGCCGAGACCGAGAATGCCGACCCGGCGGTCCTTCGCGGCGCGCTGCTCGTAACGCCGCCACACGCCGTTGCGCGCATTGCTGACGACGCGATCGAAATCGCGGTGGAAATACAGCGTCCCCCACAGCACGAACTCGGTCATGGCCGCGGAGATATCGGGATCGACGATCCGGCACAGCGGCACGTCCGGCACGGTCGGATCGGACAGGATGTTGTCGACGCCCGCTGCGATCGAATGGATCAGCTTCAGCTTCGGCATCGCCGCCAGCGCGCCGGGCTCCGGCTTCCAGCACACGGCAAGGTCGGCGTCGCGTGCCGCCGACTCCGGCCATGACGCGACGGTCACGCCCGGCAGCTCGCGCGCGAGCAGCGCCTGCATCGGATCCATCAGTCCGGGACGGCTGAGGAGCGCGACCGTGATCATGCCGGCCGCAGTCCGCACCATTGCGCGACGAACATCGCGATCGACAGCGTGGTCTTGCGCACGCTGTCGAGATCGACACGCTCGTCGAACGCGTGCGGACCGATGCCATAGGGCCCGTAGCACAGCGCCGGGATGCCATAGTCGACCTGATAGTAGCGGGTGTCGTTGACCGCCGTAGAGAGCCGCACGTCGAGCGGCTTCTCGAATACCCGTGCATGTACCTCGGCCAGCGCCGCCTCGGCGGCGCTGCCGGGCTCGCACACCGCAGGATCGGCCTGGAAGCCGCTCCACACCAGCTCGACCGGATTCTCCGACAGGAAGCTGTCTGCGGCCTGCGCCTTCGCGAGACACTGCTCGATGCCGGCCATGGCCTGCGCCGGCGTCTCGCCCGGCAGCACGCCCAGCCGGCAATCGAGGTCGCACCAGGCCGGCGTCGAGCTCGCCCAGTCGCCGCCCTTGATGATGCCGACGTTGAACTTGATCGGATCCTTGACCGCAGCGAACCAGGCGTTCGACTTGGCACGCGCGTTGATCTCTTTCGTGTGCTCCTGGAAGGCGCGGATCAGATGCATCGCCGAGAGGATCGCATTGGTGCCGGTCTCGGCATAGGCAACGTGGACCGGCGTGCCGCGGACGCGCAGCCGGAACCAGATCGCGCCGACCTGCGCGCGGGTCAGCGTGTGGCCGGTCGGCTCCGGGATCAGGCAGGCATCCGCCGTGTAGCCGCGCATCAAGGTCGAGAGCGCGCCGTTGCCGGTGCTCTCCTCCTCGGTCACGGTCTCCAGGTGAATGCGTCCGTCCGGCACGAAGCCGGCGGCCTTGATCGCGTCGAGCGCGAAGATCATCGCGGAGACGCCGGCCTTCATGTCCTGCGCGCCGCGGCCGATCATCCAGCCGTCGCGCACGATCCCCTCATAGGGCGGATCGTTCCAGAGATCGGTCGGCCCTTCCGGCACGACGTCGATGTGGCCCTGCAGGATCAGGCTGCGGCCCTTGCCCGCGCCGTCGAGCGTCGCCACCACCTGCTGCGAGCCGTCGAGCGCGATGCTGTCCATCGGCGCCGCCTTGGGATGGCGCATCAGGTCGACGTCCTCGAGGCTGAAGCGGTCGACCTGATAGCCGCGGGCCGCGAACTCGCGAGCCAGCCAGTCCTGCACCGGCGCCTCCTCGCCACGCAGGCTGCGGAACTGCACGAGCTGCTGCAGGAAGGCGACCTGCCTGGCGAAGTTGGCATGGACAGCGGCGGCGAGCCGCTCCATCACGTCATTCGGCACAGCCGCCGCAGCGTCAGTCACGTTTCAAACCTCCAGCCTTCCCGTTCATCTCGGCCGCGCGTCAGGCGGCCAGGCACTTCTCCAGGATCGCGAGCCCTTCGTCCACGATCTCGTCCGACGCGGTCAGCGGCACCAGGATGCGAATCGTGCTCGCGGTGACACCGCAGGACAACAGGATCAGGCCATTCTCGTGCGCCACGCGGGTGACGCGCTTGGTCATTTCGGAATCCGGCTCGTCGCTGCCGCGCTGCTTCAGGATATCGAATGCAACCATCGCGCCAGGACCGCGCGGCCCGGAAACCGGAACCAGGTTGTTGGCGCGCGAGAAGCGCTCGATCGCCGCGCGCAGCCGCTCGCCGATCGCATTGGCGCGGTCGAGCAGCTTCTCCTGCTCGAACACGTCGAGCACGGCGAGCGCCGCCGCGCAGGCCAGCGGATTGCCGCCATAGGTGCCGCCCAGGCCGCCCGGCTCCGCGGCGTCCATGATTGCGGCACGTCCGATCACGCCGGACAGCGGCATGCCGCCGGCGAGACTCTTGGCGACGCAGATCAGGTCCGGCTGCACGTCGTAGTGCTCCATCGCGAACATCTTGCCGGTTCGGCCGAAGCCGGTCTGCACCTCGTCGGCGATCAGCACGATGCCATTGCTGTCGCAGATGCGGCGCAGGCCGCGCATCAGGTCCGGCGGCGCCTGGTGGAAGCCGCCCTCGCCCTGCACCGGCTCGATGATGATGGCCGCGACCTGCGAGGCGTCGATGTCGGCCTTGAAGATGAAGTTGATGTAGGACAGCGTATCCTCGACCGTCACATTGCTGCCGGCGATCGGGAACGGCGCGTGCCAGACGCCGGGCAGCGGCGGCCCGAAATGCTTCTTGTACGGCATCACCTTGCCGGTCATCGCATTGGCGAGCGCGGTGCGGCCGTGGAACGCGCCGGTGAAGGCGATGATGCCGCTGCGCCCCGTGGCGGCGCGCGCGATCTTGATGGCGTTCTCGGTCGCCTCCGCGCCGGTCGTCAGCAGGATCGACTTGGCCGGCCCCGAAATCGGCGCCAGCGCGTTGAGCCTCTCGCTGAGCCGCACATACGGTTCATATTGCAGCACCTGGAAGCAGGTGTGGGTGAAGCGGTCGAGCTGCGCCCGGATCGCGGCAACGACATGCGGATGGCAGTGGCCGGTGTTGAGCACCGCGATGCCGCCGGCAAAGTCGACATAGCGCTTGCCCTCGACGTCCCACACCTCGCTGTTGAGGGCGCGGTCAGCAAACAGCGGCGTCGCATAGCTCACGCCCCGGACGACGGCCTCGTGTCGTCGCGCCAGCAGGTCTTCGTTCGCAGCCGAATTCACAACCATGGCTCAACTCCTCGTGGGAAAATCGAGCCGCAGGCTACGCCGAGAGCCGTCGCGATCAATCAGCTTGTTCCCGACGACAGGTGCCTGCAATGCACCGGACCCAGCGGGACGAGCGCGCAGCTACGCGGCGAGCACATTCTTCAGCCAAGCCCGCAGCGCGACGATCGCGGGCTCGTCCCAGCGCTCCCGAAGCGCGACGAGCTGATAGGCTCCCATGTGGAGTGCCGAGGGGATCACCTCGACCAGCGCACCGCTGCCCAGATCATCGGCGACCAACACCTCGTTGGCGAGCGCGACGCCCTGGCCGAAGCGGGCCGCCTCGATGGCGAGATGCGCGTGCCACAGCCGCTGACCGCGCAACGTGACCGGCTCCCGATACCCCGCCAGCTCGAACCATTGCTCCCATTGCGCGGTGGATTCCTCGTGGATCAGCGAGGCCCTGGCGAGGCCCGGGAGTGTCGCGATCGCCGGAAACCTTGCCAGATAGGCCGGGCTTGCGACCGGGAATACGCGTGGGCGCACCAGCTCCTCAGCGACCAGGCCGCCGCTCCGGTCGACCGCTTCGGCATAGACGATCTCCGCATCCGCTTCGCCGCGCTGCAAATCGGGGTGCGCCAGCGTCGGCTGCAGATTGATGTCCCAGTTGCGCGGCGGGCCGCTCAGCTCGGGCAGCCGCGCCAGCAGGCGGCGATTCGCGAGGCCCGGAATGCACCAGATGTTCAGGGTCGGACGCGCCACGGGCCGCACCGAGATTGTCGCGCGGGCGATGATGTCGAAGGCCTGGCTGACCTCGGCATGAAACTGACGTCCGGCCTCGGTCAGCGCGAGGCCCCGCCCCTCCGCCCGCACCAGCGCCACGCCCAGGCTGCGCTGCAGATTTTGCAGATGGCGCGAGACCACGGTGTGGCTGACCGCGAGCTCGTCGCCGGCGGCGCGCACGCTGCCCTTGCGGCCGACGGCCTCGAAGGCACGCAGCGCGATCAGGGAGGGCAATCGGGGTCTCGTCATGCTCGCACAGTTCTCAGCCTGCGCGATCTCCCTCCCGCCCTGAAGCGGAACCGCCGCGATCCGTGATCGCGCGGCTGATGTCGGAGCGCCGGCTGCCATGGCGGCGTCCGTTGTCCGCACAAGGCGTTCCGGGCGGAGCGCCGCATCGCGGTCACGAGGGCGCTTTCGCGCGTCATGCCGCTCTTAGCGTCAGCATTGGCGCAACGCCAGCCCAGAGAAAGCCACGCGCGCGGCCTGGACCTCCGCGGACGTCTTAACGAGGCAGGCCACGTCGCAAACGATCCTTAAGCCTCCCGCCATGGCAGGCGCCATTTGCCTAAAAGTTTCCACAATTCGACTTTGAATCGGGAGTGCTTCGAGCAGGAGAACCCCCAAGATGCGGATCAGCCAAATGATCTACGTCGGTTCGCTGGCAGCCCTCGTCGCGACGGCCGCCCCCGCACTGGCGAAAAGCTCCCAGACGCCCAAGCCGGATGATCAGACCACGTCGTCCCTGCCGTGCCGCGCCTACCAGCAGGCCCCCGACGGAACCTGGATGGAGCGGCCCTGTCAGGGCCAGGGCGCAAGCGCCCCGGCGCGTCAGCGCGCGGTCACCAACGGGACCGGCAGCGCCGAACAACGTTAGCGGACCTGGTTCGCGGACTTGGCGCAAGAGCCGGAGCGCTTGCGCTCCGGCCCGCACTGATGCCCGCGCTCAGTAAGGTGGCGCCCGGCGCGCCCGCTGCTCCCTGCCCGCCTCGACCCACCACAAGAGATCGTCGGCAAAACGCGGAAACGCGCGTTCCAGCGACTGGCCGGAATCGCCGGTCGGCCTGCCGTCGGCGGACAGCGCCTGACCGATCGGGCCGACGGCAAGCGTGCTCGACACCACCACCATGCCCATCTCCGACAACGTGCCGTGCCACGCAGTGGCGGCCCGGGCCCCGGAGAGCCGGCCGGCGGAATAGCTCGCGATCGCCGCCGGACGCCAGAACCATTCCTCAAGAAAGTGGTCGGTGAGGTTCTTCAGTCCCGGCTGCATGCCCCAGTTATATTCGCCAGTGACGAACACGAAGCCGTCGGCGGCACGGATCTTGGCCGCAAGCTCGGCCATGGCCGCTGGCGCCTGGCCGGGCGGATATTCCTTGTACATGCGGTCGAGCATCGGCAGGCCGACCGCCTTGGCGTCGATCAGCTCGACGTCCTGGTCCTTGGCGCGCAACCCGTCCACGACGAATTGCGCGAGCCGGATGCCCATCCGGTCGGAGCGATAGGAGCCGTAGAGGACGAGGATGCGGAAGCTCATGGCGGGTCAACTCCTGGCCGGACGATCCGCGCCAGACTACCACGCCGTCATGTCATGGAGGTCATTATGGTCACGCCGCAGATCGATGGACCGGCGGCGCGTGGTTGCAGAAACGAGACGAGGCAGGCTCAGCGCGTCACCGTGGCCGAAGCGGAGCGCTCGGATGGCCGGCCGAACACGCTGCGGCAGCCGTCGCTGAGGCTGGCGCGCTGCTTCATCATGCAGGCAATGATGCGGTCGCGATCGGGAATCTCCGACGAGCACAGCCGGAACACGTCGCCCGTGCACAGCCGCCGCTGGTCGTCCTCTGTGAAGGCATGGCCCGCGCGCGGGCTGGCGACCATCGCCAGCGCAAGCCCTGCCATCGCCACATTCCAATTCCGCATCCTGAACAGATGAGTTCGCATCGCCGTCCCCAATTCGCCCGCTGTTTGTCCGGTTCACCCGCTGCTTTCGCTGATGTCGCGAAGCAGTTGCCGCCGCAGAATCAAATGATGACACGTCGCGGCGCGCCTTCAACAAGCGCTCTCGTTCCTGCACCACAATTTTGCGGCCTGTTGCATCTTCGACTCCTTTTGCGCTGTCGGACCCCGTGAGACGCCGCCAAATTGTCATTAGGCGAACGCAATCCGGCCCAGCCGCGCTCACACTCTCACGGCGTAGTGGCGGCGTCCTGATGGTGCTTCGGACCATCACGTGTCCCGAGTTCAGGTGTGGGAGTCAGGTTCATGGCGTACACGATGGTGGCTGAGCGGGAGCAGCAGACAATCCGCAAGCAGCGCGAAAGCGCCCTCATCGTTCTCGCCAACGCACAGGTGATGGAGGCGGAAGGCTGGCAGGTCGTCATCACCGACGAGGACGGCAACAGCATGCCGCTCGCCGAGTTCGAAGCTGGCATCTCGCAGAAGTTTTCGTCCTGGTACAAGGCCAAGCAGCGGCCGGTGGTGCCCACCACCATTCCCGCCCCCAACCTGTTCGCGACGCCGGCCAATGACGACGCCGGGCCGGAGGCCGTCGTGGCGGCCGAACTCGCCGCCGAGCAGGTCGAGACGGCCGAGGTCCAGGAGGCACCTGTCCAGGAGATCGCCGAGGACGATTTCGAAACGGCCGAGACCGCCAACGCTGCGACGGCCGAGAAGGCCGAGCGCGAGGAGATCGCGCTCGACGCCGCCGAGATGGCCGACTGACGCTGCGGCCGCGCCGCAGCATCAGCGAGAGTCACTCGCCGCCTTCGTAGAACAGCTCCAGCGGCAGCCCGGCCTGGGCCTCGCCGATCCATTCCCGTGCAATGATGTTGGACGGCCCAGCGCGTGCATCGCGGCATGCAGGCGAAGACCATCCCCGGTCGTTTCGCGTGGCGCGGATCGAGCGTGCTTCGGCCTGTCGTCGCTTCCTCGCGCGATCAGCGTGCGCCGGGCGACTAACAAACATGTTCGCCCCGCGGCTCTCGGTCGAACAACGATCATCGGAACGAAGCGACCATCTGCCCGTCGGGCAAATCAAGGCGCATTTCCATCTCGCGGCGTCACCTCCAGGGCCTGAATCGGCAGCAACGGCGGTGCGCGCGGAAACGATTTTCCGCAGGCCCATCAAGCTGATTTGGCCTGTCCAGTCCCGCCGCCAAAAATATTCTGCTTTTCCTAAATCTAATTCAGTGCTTTTGTCGCGCCATCTCCCGCTCGCAGGAGGGGCGGTTCGCGGTCGTCACGGACGTGGAGCGGGAGGAGCGGTGGACGCGATGGCAGCGCAGCGCATCTTTGCGCCGACGAACGCTGACGTCGCGTACGGTCAAGTCGCGTGGTCCTGGCATCCCGACGCTGATGCCCCCACGGTGGCGCGCCCAAAGCGCGTTGTCGTGCACGGTGACCAGAACGCCCGGCGCACCGGGGAGCGCGCGAAGCAGCCGTTAAGATCATCGCGCGGGGAATGCCGGTTGCCCGGCTGAACCTGTGGTGACTGCCGCCTGCTTTTTTTCTGCAGGCGGGCCATGGGTTGCGGCCAGCATCCCGGCATTCCCCGCGCCCTCTGCTGTGCGGAGGGCAAGACGGATGGATCACTCGGGCGCATCAGCGCGGCGAGAACGCGAGGGCGTGCGTGAATGAGACTTCGCAGGACGGTGCTTCAAATCGCTCGGTGTCATTCCGGGGCGCGCGGAGCGCGAGCCCGGAATCCATACGCTGCAGCAGAACTGATGGAGCACGCTGGAGCGACACACCTGCCCGACACGCCCGCTCGTGGTTATGGATGCCGGGCTCGCGCATGCGCGCGCCCCGGCATGACGATGTTGAGAGACCGTGGCGCCACCCACCGCCGTCATGCCCCGCCCCCGGGTCTCGCCTTCGGCGAGCCCGAGGACAGGCTCCGGCGGGACATCCACTACGCCGCGGCCTCTCGATCAATGACGACTGCGGCGGCGTACTGGGTCGCCCGGTCCCGTCTTCGCCCGATGGGCTTCGACGCGGCAACGAGCGCCAGGGCGCGCCGCAGCTTTAGCGGAGGCGGCAAGCCGGGCGATGACACCGAATGTAAAGCAGGCATCAACACGAGCCAGAGGCCACGGGTGCCCTGGGGGATGATCCAGTCTCACAACAGCTTCGCGCTCACGAACAGCGTGCGCACGGCGTTGGTGGCCTGCACTGTCATGATAGCGTTGTCGGCCGCGGCCTGCAGGGCGGCCATGGCCTGGTCGTGCAGCGACTTGAACTCCATCCACTCGACGGCGTTGAGGCTGGTGAGGAACTGATGGGCCTGCCCGACCGTCGAAATCACGACCGGCTTGCCGTTCACCTTGATGTTGAAGGTAGTACGCAGACGCGTTTCCGAGTTTGCGGGATCAATCATGGGGACCTTCCGGAAGATGCGACGGGCGTCACCGCCGAGGTCGCGCCGAGGCCCAGCAACAAAACGTCACTCGGTCTTTTGCGCGGTCCGCGTCGGGGTGCCAGCCTCGAGCCCGACGACGACAACGAGTCGGTTGAACTCGCCGTCATCATACGCCTTCAGGAAGCGATCGTAATTCTTGATCGAGACGCAGCCGTTCGAATCACCCTCCGGACCCAGCATATAGGGGTGGGTCAGCAATCCGCTCCGGCCGAGCGTCGATCCTTCCACCACGTTCATGCGCAGGGCGCGAACGCCGTGAAACGGCTTTTCGCGCGGCTTCAGGTCATAGGTGGCGGGCGGGGTCGCGCCAACCATGCGCTGATTGACGTGCTCGGGGTCGTCGCGCAGGCTGCCCATGCCGGAATGGGCCTCGAGCCCGATGCCGGACGGCAGATACACCATCTTGGCCTTGATGTCGTATACGGCGGTCTTGTCATAGCCGAGCGCACCGAGATCGATTCCGGATCGGACGATGCCGCTATCCGGACCGAGCGAGGCGAACTTGGTCGGGCTCGGCAACAGGTCGGACAGCTTCTGCAGGATGGAGCGATCGTCGACGCGTCCGACCGCTTCAGGCGCACTGGCCGAAACCAGGCTGGTCGGCAGGTTGGCGACGGACGGGCGCGGGCGCGGCAGCGGCACGCCCGGTGCAGGCATCGTGACGGTATTGCCCTCCGTCAACATCGGCCGCCAATCGCTGTTGCTGGGGTCGCGAGCGCCCGGATCACGCGCTTCCATGCCCTTCACCAGCGCGGCCCGGGCATCGAGCAATTGGCGGTCGATCGCGCCGCGAAGGGCGAAACGGTCGAGCGCGCGAACCGCGTCTTTTTCCGAATAGGCCGTGGCCGAGGCGGAGGCCGGCGCGAAACGTGTTTCGAAGGTCATGGACGGCGCGGCGGCGGCCGGAATCGCCGCGCTCGCAAGCGACGTCTCATCGCTGTTGGCTCCGACCCACGCGGCCGCGCCCGCTGCGACCGCAAGTGCTGCAAGCACGAGTGCGATCGCTTCGGAGCGCCCGAAGCGGCCTTGCGACAACAGAACGTCTACGCTTGCTTCACTGGAAGCCATCACGTCCCCGATATACCCCCCTTTTCGGACCACCCGGGAAAGGTGACCGACCCCAAGGGGTACGATTCGACCCGTCATGACATAGGATGGCAAGAGTGCGGCATAATCTAGACAAACGCCAGCCCGGAGTGATCCGGCGTGAACCGACGCCCAAGCCTCGCACGGGCTGCGCCGCGACCGTCCCAGAAAGCCGATTATATCGATGAATCAGCCGGTTGGAGGAATGTATGAACGCCGAATGGGATGATCTCGGCCGATTTGCCGACGCACAGGATTCGATTTATTCGCGCGTGACCGCCGAACTTGCGGCCGGCGCCAAGCAAAGCCACTGGATGTGGTTCATCTTTCCCCAGGTCGAGGGGCTCGGCAGCTCCGCCATGGCGCAGCGCTACGCGATCCGCTCCCGCGCCGAGGCCGAGGCCTATCTGGCGCATCCCCTGCTCGGCCCGCGACTCGTCGAATGCACCCGACTGGTGCTCGCAGTGCAGGGCAAGTCGCTGCGCGACGTTCTGGGTGTTCCGGACGATGCCAAATTCCGCTCATGCATGACGCTGTTCGATTCGATCAGCCCGAACGGGATCTTCGCGCAGGCGCTCGATCGCTATTGCGACGGTGCGCGCGACCCGGCGACGCTCGCGTTTCTGCAGCACAGCACCGCATGAGCACACGGTTACCGCAGATGCGCATCTCGGCCTCATAGGGCTGACACGGTAATGAACCAACTCTGCCCTGCGGCCGGATTTCGGGTGACAAGCCCGAACAGGAAACTTGATCGCGCCAAGATTTGCGGGTCCCATCCGCCGCGTTGTTTGTCCCAAGGAGACACACTCATGAAGAAGTTTTTCCTGATTGCCGCGCTCGCGACCTTCGCCGCCGGATCTGCCTTCGCCCAAGACAGCTGCGAGACCAAGGCCGTCGGCAAGGACGGCAAGGCGCTCGCCGGCGCCGCCAAGACCTCGTTCATGAAGAAGTGCATGGCCGAGACGTGTGAGACCAAGGCGGTCGGCTCCGACGGCAAGAAGCTCGCCGGCGCGGCCAAGACCAGCTTCATGAAGAAGTGCGAGGCCGGCGGCTGACGCGCTGGCGGCTGACGACACTGACGCCCCGCCATGATGCTTGGCGGGGCAAAGCCATGCCGGCGGGCTCCATCGGCGCGAAGCGTATCGGCAAGCTACGACGCGGGCGGCGGGCGCCTCGATGTCGAACGGCTTGGTCAGCAGGGCGCAGCACGCCGCCATAGAGCTCGACCCAGCCCTCGGCCGGCACCATCTCGCGGACCTTCTGCCCGATCACGTTCTGGATGCCCGCATGCAGGGCGTAGGCCGGATTGGCTTCAACGTGGACGTAATCGCTCAGCGGGCCCTGCGGACCGTCGAAGAACTCGATGGGCGAGTGGTGGAGAGCTGAGGAGGACCGGCACACTGTTGAACCGAGGGGAACCCGCAGGACACCACTGCATGTCGCCCGCCCTGGCGGGCCCATGCGAGATCAACATGCTCACCGCATCCGCCCTACTCTGGACCCGTGTCGCCGCCGGCATCTTCGGCTTTCTCGCCCTCAATTCCGGCTACGGACTCTGGCTTCAGCGCAAGAAGACCAGCGGCGGCCGCGCCTGGCCGGTCGTCGAGGGCGAGATCGTGGCCTCGGCGGTGTCTGTCGCGGCGACGCATCGGTCGGCAGATGACACCGATGCCAAGCCTGACATTCGCTACCGCTACGAGGTGTCGGGCAAGAGCTACGAAGGTCGCCGCATCCGTTTCGGCAGCCCGAGCCGCGTCACGCGCCTGCAAGCCGACGAACTCACCGGCAAATATCCGCAAGGCGCGAAGGTCCGCGTTTTTTACGATCCGAAACGCCCCTCGCAATCAGTGCTCGAGCCTACCAATGCCAGAGGGACGGCGGCGCTTGTGGCGCTGTTCGTCGTGCTGTCGGCCGTGACCGCCGTGTTGGTGGCGCATTCGCTCGCCGGCAAGGTGCTCACGACCGAGGCTGGCGTGCCGCTGTTCGCCTTCCTGATGCCGTTCGCCCTGTTCGGCTTCGGAGCCGTCGCACTCGCCTCCTACTGGAAGCTGCGGCAGGAGCGCCTGGCGAGCCGCTCCTGGCCGACTACGCCGGGACGCATCACGCGCTCCGGCGTGACGATGGAGATCACACGACGTGAGGACGATCGCGGACGAGAAACGGAAGAGGAGCGCTTCCGGGTCACGATCGAATACAGCTACACGGTGGATGGTCGCTCTTTCCACAGCACGCATTGGAACTGGGGCTGGACCGCGCTGCATTCCGACAGGTCGAGCGCTGAAGCCGTCGCCGCCAAATACCCGGTCAACACCTACGTCGCCGTCTACTACGATCCGCTACAACCCGAGACGGCCGTGCTCGATCCCACAAACAAGAGCGGCGTGGCGGCGCCGCTCTGGGTCGGCATCTTCCTGATCGCGATCGGCGCGCTGTTCCTGTTCGTCTTCACCCACGTCCAGATGAGCTAGCCGGGGATGATGCGAACAAAGCGCAAGCAGAGCACGAACGACGAGTATGGCCGCGTCGTCAGCTGCGCAGGCCTGGCGCTTCGTGGCCGCTGCGGACGACATACTCGGTATAGCCGCCGCCATACTGATGGAGACCGTCAGGGGTCAGCTCGAGCACGCGGTTGGAGAGCGCGGCGAGGAAATGACGATCGTGCGAGACGAACAGCATGGTGCCCTCGAAGTTCGACAGGGCCGCGATCAGCATCTCCTTGGTCGCCATGTCCAGATGGTTGGTCGGCTCGTCCAGCACCAGGAAGTTCGGCGGATCGTAGAGCATCTTGGCCATCACGAGCCGCGCCTTCTCGCCCCCCGACAGCACCCGGCATCTTTTCTCGACGTCGTCGCCGGAGAAGCCGAAGCAGCCCGCCAGTGCCCGCAACGAGCCTTGACCGGCTTGCGGGAACGAATGCTCGAGCGACTCGAACACGGTCTCGTCGCCGTCCAGCAGGTCCATCGCATGCTGCGCGAAGTAGCCCATCTTGACGCTGCCGCCGATCGTCACCGAACCGTCATCGGGCTCCGCGCTACCGGCGACGAGCTTCAACAGGGTCGACTTGCCAGCGCCATTGACGCCCATCACGCACCAGCGCTCGCGGCGCCGGATCATGAAGTCCAGCCCGTCGTAGATGCGGCGGCTGCCGTAGCTCTTGGACACGCTCTTCAGCGCTACCACATCCTCGCCCGAGCGCGGCGCGGGCAAAAAGTCGAACGCCACGGTCTGGCGCCGCTTCGGCGGCTCGACCCGCTCGATCTTGTCGAGCTTCTTGACCCGGCTCTGCACCTGCGCCGCGTGCGAGGCCCGCGCCTTGAAACGCTCGATGAACTTGATCTCCTTGGCGAGCATCGCCTGCTGGCGCTCATATTGCGCCTGCTGCTGCTTCTCGTTCAACGCCCGCTGCTGCTCATAGAAATCGTAGTCGCCGGAATAGGTCGTGAGCTGGCCGGCGTCGATCTCGATCACCTTGTTGATGATGCGGTTGATGAATTCGCGGTCGTGCGAGGTCATCAGCAGCGCGCCCTCGTAGCCCTTGAGGAAATGCTCCAGCCAGATCAGGCTCTCGAGATCGAGATGGTTGGACGGCTCGTCGAGCAGCATCACGTCGGGACGCATCAGGAGGATGCGCGCCAGCGCGACGCGCATCTTCCAGCCGCCGGACAACAGGCCGACGTCCTTGTCCATCATCTCCTCGGAGAAGCCGAGGCCGGCCAGCGCCTCGCGGGCGCGGCTGTCGAGCGCGTAGCCGTCGAGCTCCTCGAACCGCGCCAGCACCTCGCCATAGCGCGCGATGATGTCGTCCATCTCGTCGGCGCGGTCCGGATCGGCCATGGCGGCCTCGAGCTCCTTGAGCTCGGCGGCGACCGACGACACCGGCCCGGCGCCGTCCATCACCTCCGCCACCGCGCTGCGGCCGGACATCTCACCGACATCCTGGTTGAAATAACCGATCGAGACGCCGCGATCGATCGAGACCTGCCCCTCGTCGGGCTGCTCGCGGCCTGAGATCATCCGGAACAGCGTCGTCTTGCCGGCCCCGTTGGGGCCGACCAAGCCGATCTTTTCGCCGCGCTGGAGCGCGGCGGAGGCTTCGATGAAGAGAATCTGGTGGCCGACTTGCTTGCTGACGTTATCGAGGCGGATCATGAGGGCTCAGGCGGTGGACAGGTTGCCGCCGCTCTTAGTCGATGCGCGGCGCCGGTGGAAGGCGCAATTTGGGCGCCCTCCCCGCACCGTCCGCCCCGCGCCGGTCAGCGGCCTGGAGGCCGAAAATCCTGGTTGCCGAACGGCTTGTCGGTCGGGATGCGGATCGCGACGTAGCCCCGATCCATGGTCGCGTGGCAGGCGTTGCATCCCGACGTCAGCTCGGTCACGGCGGAAGCGAAACGCTTGCCATCCTTGGCGGCGATGGCGTCCGAGATCGACTGGATCGGCTGGCCGAGCGTGGTGACATTGTTCACCGGCAGGCCCGAATAGAAGACCGCGGCGTCAGTCAGGCTCTGCCTCAACTGGGCGAGCTCATAGGACGCGAGATCCCAATTCTTGGACTGTCCCGCGAACCAGAGCTTCGCGTGTCTGACCTGAATCAGATTCATGATGTCGCCGAGCCGCGGCAGATATTGTTCTGCACTGGACTGCGACTGCCCTGCAGCCAGGGAGATGGCCGAACAGGCGATCAGAACGCCTGAAACCCACTTGCGATAGCTCATTCCATGCCCCGCTTCCAAACAAACCGCTACGGAAAGACATACCGCTGCGATCGAAACCGGACTTGCGATTGATCAAGGCCATGGCCGCCTCCGATCGTTCGAGCCCGCCAAACGAATGATCCGCCGAAGCGGCTGCTCCGGCGGATCATCATATCAGCCCCCGGCCCCGGGGTATTGTGGTCGGCGTCTTAGGCTGCGGCTTTCGCGCCGGTCGGAACCATCGCGATCGTCTTCAGGACCTGAGACGCGATCTGGTAGGGGTCGCCCTGGGAGTTCGGACGGCGGTCCTCCAGATAGCCCTTATAGGCGTTGTTCACGAAGGAATGCGGCACGCGAATCGAGGCGCCGCGGTCGGCCACACCCCAGCTGAAGGTGTCGATCGAGGCGGTCTCGTGCTTGCCGGTCAGGCGCATGTGGTTGTCCGGACCGTACACCGCGATGTGGTCGGCGCGAGCTTCCTTGAAGGCGTCCATCAGCTTCTCGAAATACTCCTTGCCGCCGACTTCGCGCATGTACTTGGTCGAGAAGTTGCAGTGCATGCCCGAGCCGTTCCAGTCGGTGTCGCCGAGCGGCTTGCAGTGGAACTCGATGTCGATGCCGTACTTTTCGGTCAGGCGCAGCATCAGGTAGCGGGCCATCCACATCTGGTCAGCAGCCGTGCGCGAGCCCTTGCCGAACACCTGGAATTCCCACTGGCCCTTCGCCACCTCGGCGTTGATGCCTTCGTGGTTGATGCCGGCCGCGAGGCAGAGGTCGAGATGCTCTTCGACGATCTTGCGGGCGACGTCGCCGACGTTCTTGAAGCCGACGCCCGTGTAGTACGGGCCCTGCGGCGCCGGATAGCCGTATTCCGGGAACCCGAGCGGACGGCCGTCCTTGTAGAAGAAGTACTCCTGCTCGAAGCCGAACCACGCGTCTGGATCGTCAAGGATGGTGGCGCGGGCGTTCGACGGATGCGGGGTCTTGCCGTCCGGCATCATCACTTCGCACATCACCAGCACACCGTTGGTGCGGGCGGCGTCGGGATACACGGCGACCGGCTTCAACACGCAGTCGGAGCTATGGCCTTCGGCCTGCATCGTCGACGAGCCGTCGAAGCCCCAAAGAGGCAGCTGTTCCAGGGTCGGAAAAGAGGAAAATTCCTTGATCTGTGTCTTGCCGCGCAAATTCGGCACCGGCTTGTAGCCGTCGAGCCAGATGTACTCGAGCTTGTATTTCGTCATTGAGCCTCTCTGTCTTATCGAAAGGTGGGAGCCCAGCAATCGAAGGCTCCCCGCTTACCCGGCCACGATCGGCCAGCGCACTCTTAAGCATGGAATGTGCCAAGTCCCGCGACGTCCCGTCGCATGGACGAAGACCCATCGGGGCGGAGCTGGCGACCGGTTCTGCACGTCAGGGGTGCGGCAAAGCAGCGCGACCGGGATTGCACGGAGCGCATGGCGGAGAGGAGAGCTTGTCGAAAACCCGCTTGATTCCTTGGCATTTGCGGCGACGCGCAAGAGAGGCCGAACAAGCCGTCAGCAGTTCCGGGACATTTTCGAAAAGAGTTGGACCTCTGTCCGCAACCTTTGGTCCAGCCCAAGTGTTGGTCAGATGAACATTGCTGCTGGGGGAGCACATGCAGCAATGCCTGCAAAACGCGCAACATGTGATTTCGTTTTGATCATGTTGCATTCCCTCCGGGCAGCACTGATATCGGCGCTGGTAACCACAACGGAACGAGTCGGGCGCAACCTGATGTGTGGCCGACGGAAGGAGAATGAGGAATGGGCACCAATGTGGACGAGGGATCCGCAAGGATCTACCAATTTCCGCGCGGAGGGCGAGCGGGTCTTACACCTCGCCAGTCCGGATCGTCGCCTGAGCGGCCGATCGCGCCGTCGATCCAGCCGACGATCTACAGCGCGAGCTGGTATCATGACGAGGCGATCCAGGAAGCCAAGCCGGTGTGGGACCGCTGATGTCAGACTGTACCGTGACGCCAGCACGCCTTTGCTGAAGGGTCGGACCGACAAGGTTCCGGCCCTTTTTTCTTGCGCCGCTGTCTGCATGTCTCTCGCCGCTGCTGACGGCCGCCGGCGGGCTCGACGTGCCAGGGTCAAACAGGCCGCCGTCGTGACCCGTTTCATGGTCTTCCCTATCCTGTCGAAGGCTACGCATACGCGTCGCGTCGATGAAACGGCGTTTCACATCGAAGCCCGCATCCCCTAGAATGGGTTGATGTCTGCCCATCCGCTCCGCCATCTCGGCCTTCACGGTGCCAGCAATTTCAGAGATCTCGGCGGATATCCCAGCAGGGACGGCCGGCACGTGCGATGGCGGCAGCTGTTTCGGTCGAACCATCTCGGACAGCTGACCGAGCCCGACGTCGCGGTCCTGCGGGAGCTTGGCGTTCGGACGGCGTTCGATTTCCGCGGTCGCAACGAGCGCGCTGCCGGTCTCTGCACCATCGCCGAGATCACCGTGCATTCCGTGCCGATCGAGCCGAGCGTGGTGCCGGCGCTGCGGGCTCTGGCGACACGAGGACAGCTCACAACCGACCATGCCTTGGAGCTGATGCGCGAGTCCTACCGCAACTACGTCCGCAGCTACACGCCGCGCTTCCGCGCGCTATTCCAGCATGTTCTCAATGAGGACGCCCCGTTGGTGATCCATTGCACGGCCGGCAAGGATCGCACCGGTGTGGCCTGCGCGCTGGTCTTGCACGCGCTCGAGGTTCCGGATGACGCCATCTTGGAAGATTACCTGCTCACGAACCAGCTCTATCGTCGCGAGACTGCAGCTCACCCGGATCTTCCCGCTGATGTCGTCCAGACGATCGGGACAGTCCAGGCCTCGTTCCTGGCAGCTGCGTTCAACGCCATGCGTGATGATTTCGGCGACGTCGACACCTACCTGCGCGACGGTCTCGGCATCGACGGCGCGGCACGGAAGACGCTACAGGAGCGCTATCTCACGCTGTGAGCCTGGGCGGCCCGAATACGCTTGAGCGATCAGGCCGCTTCGATATCGGCTGTCTCGGCGGCTTCCATCGCGTCGAGATCGGCAATCACCTCCTCGAATGCGGAAATCGCCTGTTGAACCGCCGCGATCTGCATCAATTCCCAGCCGGTCACCGGACCTGCACGGTTCTGCAAGGCGACCACCAGATCCCGCCGCTGCTCCTTCAGTTGCACCAGCGGCAAACCATGGTCCGGCAGATGTCTCATCATGTCAAAGCTCCAACGCCCCTCAAGCGGCATAGCGACAGGCTAGCGGGCCGCGCTGGCAATCCACTTACGAAAGTCCGGCTAATTTTATCGATCAGGCCAGCGCGACCGGTGCCGCCATGATGGCGCTGGCCAAAACGTCGCTGATCTTCGCAGTGGCGGCTTCGCTCACATGCAAGCGGTCGCCGTGCCCGTCGTCGAGCGCCGACAACGGAATCTGGCCGGCCTCATGCCAGCTCTTCATCAGATTCCAGCGCCTGAAGACATTGACGTCGGCCGCAGACGTGACCTTCTCGATGCGCCGCTGAATGTCCTCGGCACGCGCCAGCCTGCTGGGCACCGTCACGATGGCAGCCGTATATTGCAGGTCCATCACGATGGCATCGATGGCCAGCCCCGCCAGCCATCGAAGGCCGACGCGCAGCGCCGCCTCGACGTCATCGGGACTGTAGACCTCGGGCCTGTAGGCGGCGTTGGTGCCGACCTGCCAGATGACGAGCGAGGGCTGCTCCGCAATCACGTCGCATTCGAAACGCGAGAGCTCCTCCGGGGATTCCTGTCCGCCCACACCCCGATTGAGGACGTCGATCAGGCAGCCGAAATTGGTCTTGCGCAGCGACTGCTCGATCCGGGCCGGAAAAGCGACAATTCCGTTGGTGCCGGCGGTGGAAGATGAGCCAAGCGCCACGATCCGGGTCTTGCGCTGCGCATCCAGACTCTCCCTGAACCGTCTGATCGGACGAGGAAAACCGGTGGAAACGTCGGGAAATTCGAGAGAGCCTGTCGCGGTCATGGTCACCTCTGACGAACCACGCTTTCTGATTGCAATTGCATGCCCTGGCCGCCCGGCCATTGCAACTCATCGGCAGGGCCATAGTATAACGAGCGGCGCTGTGGGGCGCGTCAACGGAGACCAGGGACGGAATGAACGGAGCAGTGATTGTCATTACGGGTGCGCAAGGGGCGCTCGGACGCAGCGTGGCCGATCTCGCGCTCGCACGGGGCGCGCATGTGGCCGGGATCGATCATGCCCAGGCCGAAATCCCGGCGAGTGACGACCGCATCGAGCTCGGAGGCGTCGATCTCTCCGACCCCGAGCAGGCAAAGGTCGCGATCGACTCCGTCGCCGCCCACTTCGGCACTCTGGATGCGCTGATCAACATCGCCGGCGCGTTCGCGTTCGAGACGACTGCCGACGGCGACGATTCCGTCTGGGAGACGATGCATGCGCGAAACCTGATGACCGCGCTGCACGCATCGCGCGCGGCGATTCCGCATCTCGTCCGCTCCAGCACGGGCCGCATCGTCAACATCGGCGCCATGGGCGCGCTCCAGGCCAGTGCCGGCATGGGCCCCTATGCGGCCTCCAAGTCGGGAGTGCATCGCCTGACGGAAGCACTCGCGGCCGAATGGAAGGGCAAGATCACCGTCAACGCCGTCCTGCCGTCGACGATCGATACGCCGGCCAACCGCGCCAGCATGCCCAAGGCCGATTTCGACAAATGGGTGACGCCGCAGGAACTCGCGGAGGTTATTCTGTTTCTAGCCAGCGACGCCGCGAGCGGCGTGACCGGCGCGCTGCTACCGGTTGTCGGCCGGGTGTAGCGAAGCCAGCCGTTCACCCCGACTTGGCGCTGACATCACCGGACTCGGCGGGCTAGACTCGCGCGCGCTCTGAGTCGCACACATCGGACGGCCCCTTGGAAACCGCGCTCTACCTTCCCGTCAAACGCTTCCTCGAAAACCTCGGCTTCTCGGTCAAAGGGGAAATCGGCGGTTGCGACGTGGTGGCGCTCAAGGGCGACGACCCGCCGGTGGTCGTCGTCTGCGAGCTGAAGCAGGTCTTCAACCTGGAACTGCTGCTGCAGGCAGTCGATCGGGCCGGTGCCTGTGACGAGGTGTGGGTTGCGGCGAACCTGTCGGCACGCGGCAAGGGCCGCGAAAGCGACTCCCGCTACCGCAATCTGTGCCGCCGGCTCGGCTTCGGCATGCTGGCCGTGACCTCAGCCGGACACATCGAAGTGCTGGTGCAGCCGCCCACCACGGCGCCGCGCAAGAACCCCAAGAAACGTTCGCGTCTCGTGATCGAGCATCAGCGGCGCAAGGGCGACCCCGTCGCTGGCGGCTCGACCCGGGCTCCCATCATGACGGCCTATCGGCAGCAGGCGCTGGCCTGCGCCTCGGCGCTGTCGGGCGGGCCGAAACGCGTCCGCGACCTCCGAGCGGACATTCCGGATGCGCCGAAGATCTTGCAGCGTAACGTCTATGGTTGGTTCGACCGCGCCGAGCGCGGCGTCTATGTCCTCACGAAAGCCGGGCTCGCGGCCTTGCGCCGCTGGCCCCAGGATATCCACATGACGCAGGCAGCGTTGCCCAATCGCGACATGGTGAACGCATAGCTGGGCTGCCCCGCGGAATATATATTGCAATGCAACAATCCTGCTTCTAGGTATCCCGGACGATTCACGAGGCCCCCATGAGCGAAGATTGGAACACCAAGTACGGTCCGCGTCGCGTCAGGCGTGATCCCCCGACACTGGAAGAAGCGATCTTCGCTGCGTCAGGCATCACCGACGATGTGCAGGCTCAGGCCGAGATCGCGTCGGCGCTGATGGGTCTGCCGCTCGAGCAGGTGCTTCCCGAGGTGAAGAAGGCAGTCCGCGTTGCCGCGCGCACCAACACGCGCGTCATCACGGCCGACCAGGGCACGCAGCAGCGTGCCGTCGTGGTCGAACGCCGCACCGTGCGCCGCTTCAATTTCGACAAGCGCACCGGCACCTGAACGCCGCCCTCCGGGGCGCATCGGTAATGCAGTCAAACGAAAAGGCGCGGCAGCGGTGATCGCTGTCGCGCCTTTGTCGTCGCAGCAAACGGCTCGGCTCAGGCGGCGCGCTTGTCGCCGTACATCCGGGTCACGAGCTTCCAGCAGGCCCGGTTGAGGGTGAAGAACGCGCGCGCTGCCGCGATCGGCGCATCGATCACGAGCTTCGCCAGCTCATCCTGGGGCTGCTCGGTCAGATCGATCGTGCCGGTCGATTCGCCATGACGGAACGCCAGATGCGCGCCGAATTTGGCCGCCAGCGCCCGCATCGCATGGTTCTGCGATCCCGTCGTGACGCGGAGCTTGCGATAGCCCTTCCAGCGCGCCTCCGAGATCACCCGCTGGAACAGCAGGCTGCCGACCCCGCGGCGACGCACGCAAGCCTCCACGCTGAACGCAATCTCCGGAAGCCCGTCCTCGGACTGCTCCGGCGGATGCAACTCGGCGGCCCCGCGCACCATGCCATTTTCCATGTAGGCGACGACGATTGTGCCATCGGCCGCACAGCGGGCCGCATAGCGTTCGATGAAACTGTCATCGAGGAAGCCGTTGAATCGATCGTGCCGGCTTTCCGCATCGAGCCGCAACAGATGATCGCGCAGCAACGGCAGTTCTTCGTGCTGGCTGAGGGTCCGCACATAGCCGAAGCCCGGCCGGGGACGAAAAGTATCTACCTGTGACACTGCCTGAGACTCCTCTCGAGAGCCCTCGCACACAGACGTCTTTCCCTAGACAGGAGCTATATTGTGCATCGCAACATTCATTGCAAGCCCCGCGCTCTACGGAGAGAACATGCGGCCATGCAAGGATCGCGTGAGTTAACGATTCGTTTGTGTACGAATCATCACAGCACGAGCTGAGTCTGGGTCACGAGTGCGACCAGCCTGCCGTCGTCGGTCTCGATCCGGGTTTGCCACACCTGGGTGCGGCGGCCGCGATGCACGGGCGTGGCGGTTGCCGTCACCACCGTCCCCTCCTTGGCGCCGCCGATGAAGTTGGTCTTGCTCTCGATCGTCGTGGTGCCCTTGGCGTCCTGCGGCAGGTTGATCACGGTTGCGGCCGCGCCGACCGAATCCGCCAGCGCCATGACGGCGCCGCCATGGATGGTGTGATGCAGAGTGCAGAGATCCGGCCGCACCTGCATTTGCGCCACGACGCGATCGGCGCTGGCCTCGGTGAAGGTCACACCCTTCAATTCCGCGAACGGCATCTTCATCGCATTGATCTTGTCGAGTGGCGTCATGCCTTCCCTCCCCCGTTGATCGGACGACCCGTCTTCGCGGGTCAGCGCCGCATCTGGATGCGCCGGGCTTCGAACCCGAAGCAATGACCTGAGAGGTCATTGCTTCGGTCCGATCGTGCCGCCGCTCAGACCTTCTCGATCCCGCACCACTCCGCGATGAACAGCGCCATGGTCTTGGTCACCTGGCGCAGCGAGTCGAGCTCGACATATTCGTTGAAGCCGTGCATGGCGGCGCCGGTCGCGCCGAAGCAGAGGCTGGGGATGTTGTAGTTGAGCCCGTAGAAGCGGGTATCCGTGAGCGCCGTGAAGACGAGATCCTGGACCTCGCCGCCGTAGACGGCGGTGAAGGCCTTGCCGAACGCCGCCTCCGGCTCGGCCGAATTGGTCAACTCGTAGCCTTCGGACAGGAAGCCCGACCACTCGACGACCGGCGGATTGTTGGAGAGAAAACGATGATCACGCGAAGCCGCGGCGACGCAGGCGAGGATCTCGTTCTGGCAGTCCTTGACCGACCAGCCCGGCAGGATGGCGATGCGGCAATCGACGTCGCACCAGGCCGGCACGCTCGAGGCCCAGTCGCCGCCTTTGATGATGCCCGGATTGAAGTTGATCGGATGCGTGAGCGTCCTGAAATGACGATCGCTCTTGGCGCGCTCGTTCCAGTCCGCCTCGAGCTTCTCCAGCGCATGGATCAGATGATAGCTCGCCTGGATCGCATTGGCGCCGACGCCGGCCTCGAACACATGCGCCGGGAAGCCGCGCACTTTCAGGCGGAACCAGATCACGCCCACCTGAGAACGCACCATCTTGCCGCTGGTCGGCTCCGGGATGAAGCAGGCATCCGCGCGGTAGCCGCGCTGCAGGGTCGACAGCGCGCCGACGCCGGTGCTCTCCTCCTCGATGACGGATTGGATGTGAATTCGCGCCGTCGGCTTGAAGCCGGCAGCCTTGATGGCATCGAGCGCATAGAGCGCGCCGATGGTACCGGACTTCATGTCGCAGGCGCCGCGGCCATACATCCGACCGTCGCGGATCACCGGCGAGAACGGCGGCGTCTCCCACATGTCGAGCGGACCGGCCGGCACCACGTCGCAATGGCCCTGCAGGATCAGCGATCGCCCGGCCGACGTCGCCGGCCGGTAGGTTCCGACCACGCTGCGTGCTCTCGAGAAGTCGTGCTCGATCGGGCCGTAGCCGCGCATCTCCTTGAGATCGTCGAGATCGATGTGCCAGTCGTCGACCTCGTAGCCGCGCGCGCGCAGGAGATCGCTGAACATGTCCTGGCACGGCCCTTCGGCGCCGCGGGTCGAGGGGATGGCGACGAAGTCGCTCGTGGTCGCAAGCTGCCGGTCGAAGTCGGCATCGACGGCGTCGACGATGCGCTGCGTAATGTCCTGGGTGATCATGCCTGTCGAGGTTCCAATTGCCGATGACTGCAGCAAATCACAATCTCATGCAGAGTTGCACCGGATTCGCCGCTGCTTTCAGAATCGCAAGGCCGCCCGTACATTCGCGCATACGAAAATGGCCGCAACATACTTTGGAATTTAACATGTCGGATCACCGCAATATCCTTTATTTCCTCCTCGGCATTCTCAGCGCGGCGATCATCGTGCTCGGCTACAATTTCTATCAGGCCAAGAAGCAGCCGGAGGGTGTCCAGATCAATATCGGGCCAAACGGACTGAAGATCGAAGGAAAGTGATGCGTTCTCAAATCTCCTCGTTCGCGAATGTCGCAGCGCGCCCTCTCGGCGTCCTCGGTGTCCTGCTTTTGGTTGCCGCACCCGCGCAGGCGCAATATGTCGGGCGCGAGCAGGACATCACCGATCTCCGGCTCGGCCAGCGGGTGCTGGTCGATGACGGCACCTGCCCCGCCGGCCAGGTGAAGGAGGTCTCCGGCTCCAAGATGGCTGAAACCGGTATTGTCCGCACCACGAAATGCGTGCCGCGCTTCGGGCCGAAGAAGAAGTAGCTGACCTCGTTCGATGCGGCTCTCGCCGCCGACCTCCGGCGCGTGACCTTCCGCACAGTCCCACAGCCGCGCATCGACGATGCTCCTGCCCGTGGACAAGCGGGGACGCAGCATGTCGATGTCAGCGGTGCAGGATCACGGCTTCTTCGAAGCGGCCGACCGGCCGCAGCCGGTCAAGGCCGATTTCAGCCGTTACGCCCTGCTCGGCTATCTGTCGATCGCGCTGGTGTTCGGCGGCTTCGGCGTGTGGGCGGCCTATGCGCCGCTCGATCGCGCGGCGATCGCACCGGGCACCGTGTCCGTCTCCGGCGATCACAAGGTGGTTCAGCACCGTGAGGGCGGAATCATCAGGGAGATCCTGGCCAAGGAAACTCACGCCGTGCATCGCGGCGACCTGCTGTTTCGGCTGCAGCCGACCGAGGCCCAGGCCAACACCGACCTCCTTCGCAAGCAGATGGACGCGTCGCTGGCCGAGGAGGCGCGCCTGCTCGCCGAGCGCGGCAATGCGCGGATGATCACGTTTCCCGACACGTTGCTCAACCGCCAGAACGTGCCGGAGGCGGCGCTTGCCATCGCCGACCAGCAGCGGCTGTTCGTCGAGCGCCGCAATGGCCTGATCAGCCAGATCAACATCCTCAACTCGCAGATCGCCCAGCAGCAGCAGGAGTTCGCCGGCCGTGACCGCCAGCGCGCCGCGCTCTCCGCGCAGCTCGCGAGCTTCGAGACGCAGATGAACAATGTGCGCCCGGCGGTCGCCGCAGGCTATTATCCGCGCAACAAGTTCCTCGAGCTGGAACGCGAGCGCGCCCGCGTCGAAGGCGATCTCGGCCAGGCGCAGGCCGACGTCGCGCGGCTGACGCAGACGGCCGCGCAGACGCGCCTGCAGATCGATCAGACGCTGCAGAAATATCTGACCGAAGTCGGCCAGCAGCTCGACGGCACCCGGGCCAAGCTGTCGGACCTGCGCGAGAAGCTGGTCATCGCCGAGGACGTGCTGCGCCGGGTCGACATCCGCGCCGAGCGCGACGGCATCGTCATGAACATGAAAGTCCACACCGTCGGCGCCGTCGTGAAGCCCGGTGATACGCTCGCCGAGATCGTTCCGGTCGGCGAAGGCGTCGACGTGATGGCGCACGTCTCGCCGCGCGACATCGAGAGCGTCGCCATCGGCCAGAGGGCCGAGGTGCGCTTCTCCAATTTCTCCTCGCGCACGACGCCGACGATCTTCGGCAAGGTCTCGAGCGTCTCGGCGGACGCGATGTCGGACGAGGCGACCAAGCAGAGCTACTATTCGGCGCGCGTCGTGATCGACTATTCGACCATCCCGCCCGAGATCGCCGAGAAGATCCTGCCGGGCATGCAGGCCGACGTCATCATCTCCACGGGAGAGCGCACCGTGCTCGAATATCTGGTCGGCCCGCTGCTCAACACGCTCGCCAAGACGTTCCGTGAGAAATGAGCCGAGAACACCTATGCCGACGGCACCGGTGGCGCGCCCGCGACGACAGCAAGGTCGCGGGCACGCCGCACGCCGATGGCGTCCAGCTCGCTGCCCTGTTCCGGATCGGCAAGCCTCTCACGTATCGCTCCATCCAGATCAGCAAGACCGGCTGCTGTCGCCACTCCTCCGGACATCGCGAGCTGCCAACCTCTGGTGTCCGCCAATTCAGCCAGAAGCGCCGGCCACTCCGTCCCGAGCCCGAGCACAGTCACCTGCGACGTGCGTCCAAGGGTCAGTTGCCCGACAACGATGTCGCCAAGGTGAGCACCAATCGCCAGCTCGACGGGCCGACCGATCTCCGCGGCGATCTTTTCGTTGACGCGGTCCATGACCACGTCCATGGCGCCGACCGCCTGCAGCGCATCGCGGCAGCCTTGTTCTGCTCCCTGCTCCTCGCCGAAGACGGCGAGCACGCCATTGCCGAGAAAGCGATCGATGCGCCCGGAATGGGCTTCGATCGCCCTGCCAATGGCGCCGAAGATCTCGTTCATCATGAACCCGAGGTCGGATGGCAGCCGGTCGCGCGCAATGGCCGCAAGCGGACGGACGCGGACGTGGACCAGGCATACCGCACGGCGCTCGGCGGGAAGGTGGTCGACGAGGGGCGCCCTCTCTGCTTGATCGCCGCCGAGGAGACGCGTGATCGTCAGCGGCGCCGCCGGACGGATCTGGCAGGCCAGGCGCACATTCGCCGGTGCCGCCAAGTCGGCGAGCATGACGCGCTCCGCGTGGCCGGGCGGTGCCAGCGTCTCCGCACCTTCATCAACCCGGACGCGACAAAGACCGCAGCGGGCACGGCCGCCGCAGTCGGACCGCTGCGAAAGATCGTTGCTGCCGATGATCTCCAGCAGCGTCGGACCGACCGCGGCCCGCACCGTCGCACCACCCGTGAAAGCAATGGCGATCTTCGGCGCCGCGAGCGACGCGACGTGACGGAACGCGATGATCGTCACGCCTGCAACGAGCAGCGCGACGACCGCGATCTGCGCCGAAACCTGCAGCAGGGCGATCCACTTCCCGTCGAGTTCGCTCGGCCAATGGGTGACCTGGCGCATCTGCTCGGCCATGCCGGGATTGCCGAGCAACGCGGCGACGGCGCGTCCGGACACCACGAACCCCATCAGCGCCGCCATCGGCACCGCGACGGCGAGAACAACCAGCAGCGGCTGGACGAGGCGGTACCAGCTCCGGAATTTCAGCCAATGATGCAGGCCGACGCAGCCGTGGATCCAGACCAGCAGCAGCAGCGCGGTCTGAATCCAGGCCGCCTTGGGCCACAGCAACGCCAGCGCATAGAGGTAGCCATCCTGAACGCCGAACAGCGCATGAGCCATGTGGGTCTCGATGACATGCGGCAGCAACAGCAGCGGGATCGCAAATCCGGTGGCGATCTGAACAAACTCCCACGAGGACAGCCGCCACGTGCCGCGCTGAACCGTCTTGGCGAACGCCAGCACGACATGCGCGAGCAATGCCGCCGACAGCACGATCATTCCCGGCCACGATCGGGTGACGACCAGTCGCCATTCCTGCACCTCGTCCATCGCCTCGAGGCTGAACAGACCCACCGCATGGTTGAGAAAATGCGTCGCGGCGAACGCAAACAGGACGAGGCCGGACATGAGCCGGATGTTCTGGGACGTTACGGCAGGCATGAGCTCACTGTGATTCAGGCAAGCTGCGAAATCTGAGCACGACTGAACCATCCGGTAGCGGCTGCCACCGGCCAACTCAAGCGCCGGCAGATCAGCCTCGAGCTATGTGAGGTCAGTCACGGTCGACGACGGGTGCCCCGGGCGAAGCTCCCCAGCACCATCGCAAGGGGATCCGACATGACGAGCACCACCCGAAGCCCGCTGGGAACCGCGCTCCGCGCCTGCTTTCCCGCGCTCACCGCGACGTTCGTGCTCAGCCTCTTCATCAATGCGAGCATGCTCGCCTCGCCCCTCTATTCCATGCAGGTCTACGACCGCGTCCTCACCAGCCGCAATCTCGGCACGCTGGTCATGCTGACGCTCATCGTCGGTGTCTTCCTGGTGCTGTATGGCGTCCTCGAATTCGCCCGTTCCGGCGTTTTGGCCCGGGCCGGCGTGCAGTTCGAAGGCACGCTGCGCCACCCGCTGTTCGAGACGATGATGAAGGCGGAGCTGTCGCCGCGGCATCGCTTCGGCCAGCAGATCATCCGTGACGCCGAGACCATCCGCGACTGCATCTCCAGCGGCACCGCCGCCATCGCCTGCGATCTGCCGTGGACGCCGGTGTTCGTCGCGCTGTGCTTTCTGCAGCATGCCTATCTCGGCATCCTCTCACTGCTCGGCGCGATCGTGCTGTTCTCGCTGGCGCTGCTCACCGAATTCTACACGCGCGCCAGCGTCGAGCGCACCAACGCGCTGGCCAACGAGGCCTCGCGCTTCGTCGCAGCGGCGCTGCGCAATGGCGAGGTCGTGCGCGGCCTCGGCATGGGCGACATCGTCATGGACCGCTGGAGCTGCCGG
Organism: Bradyrhizobium sp. SZCCHNS1050; assembly: GCF_032484785.1. Lineage (NCBI taxonomy): Bacteria > Pseudomonadati > Pseudomonadota > Alphaproteobacteria > Hyphomicrobiales > Nitrobacteraceae > Bradyrhizobium > Bradyrhizobium sp. SZCCHNS1050. The sequence continues at coordinate 810,674 of NZ_JAUETR010000002.1, forward strand.
CAGTCGGCGATGGTCGATGCCCACAGCACCCTCGTCGAGCGGGGCGCGGCGATGCATTCCGTCACCAAGTTCGCGCGCATGGCGGTGCAGACCTCGCTGCTGTGCATCGGCGCCTGGCTCGCGATCGAGCAGCAGATCTCGCCCGGCGCGATGATGGCGACGTCGATCATCATGGGCCGCGCGCTGGCCCCGGTCGAGCAGGTCGTCGGGCAGTGGAAGCGCATCATCGCATTCCGCTCCGCCTATCGCCGGCTGGAGGAGCTGTTCCAGGCCTTGCCGGTCACGGCTGCACCGACGGCGCTGCCGACGCCGCGCGGCGACATCGACGTCGAGAACGCCGTGGTGTGGCCGCCGGCGGCCGGCCGCCCCTCGGTCAAGGGCGTCAGCTTTTCGCTCAGAGCCGGCGAGAGTCTCGCGATCGTCGGCGCCTCCGCCAGCGGCAAGTCGAGCATGGCGCGCGCCATGGCCGGCGTCTGGCCGCTGCGCGAAGGCGTGATCCGCATCGACGGCGCCGCCTACAGCCAATGGGACCCAAACCGGCTCGGCAAGCATATCGGCTACCTGCCGCAGGACATCGAACTGTTCTCGGGCACCGTCGCCGACAACATCGCCCGGCTTGCGAAGGTCGACGAGGCCGCCGTTGTGGCTGCCGCCAAGGCCGCCGGCGCGCATGAGGTGATCCTGCGCCTGCCCAACGGCTACGACACGCCGATCGGTGAAGGCGGCGTGGCATTGTCCGGCGGCATGCGACAGCGCGTCGGCCTCGCCCGCGCGCTCTACGGCAATCCGCGGCTCCTGATCCTCGACGAGCCGAACTCGAACCTCGACGAGGACGGCGAGCGGGCGCTGGCGCAGGCCATGGCCCAGGCGAAGGCCGCCGGCCGAACCGTGATCGTCGTCACGCACCGCCCGCAGCTTCTGGCGCATGTTGACCGCATCATGGTGATGGCCTTCGGCAAGACGCTGGCATTCGGCCCGCGCGACGAGGTGATCGCCAAGATGCGCGGCCAGCGTGTCGTCGTCGCCCACGACCGGGCGACGGCCAGCGCCGCGGCCTGAACGAACCCAGTGCAGATCTCACACCGCAAGGAGCCGGCCATGATCAAGTTCACATCGTCTACGAGGACCCTGCAGCTGGCCTTCGCGACCGCCGTCCTGTTGCCGATCTCGGCTTCGGCGGAGACGCCGATGACCGCGCGGCAGATGCTGGCCCACGCGCAAACTCAAGCCCTCAATGTCCCCAGCGATATCAGGAAGCCCGAGCTCGACCGCAGCGAAAAGATCACCAGCGAGGCCGCCTCCGCAGGCAATGCCGCCATCGCCGCCCCGCTTCCGGTGATCGAACCGCCGGCGCCGATGTCGCCGCCAGCCCCGGCGCTCACCGCACTGGCTGCGCCCGTCCCGGCGCCTGAGGCAGCTTCGTCGCAGACGCGTACCAACTCGCTCACGGCCGCCGCGCCCGTTGCTGAAGCTGCCAAGACGTCGAATCCAACGCTCGCGACACCGCCCGTGGCCGCCACCACCGAAACACGCCCGATGGCACCGGCCGCGACGCCGCCCGTCACGGCCGCAGCTTCACCGGCCCTCGTCCCCGCGACCGCTCCCGTTGCCGCGCCGCCCCAGTCCGGCCTGCCGGGCGCGGCGGCCACCCAGACCACCGGGACGCAACCGGCCGCCTCGTCGTCCGCCGAAAAGCCTGCTCCTGCGCGACATCAGCCAACCCGTGCCAGCGCGGCAGCGGCCCGCCCTGCGCCCAAGCCTACTGCGAGATCGTCGAGACACAGCGACGAGGATGCCATCAGTACCCGGATCTCGCGCATCATGCGCCGGCCGGACGTGCAGTCATTGATGTCGCAATATGGCCTGGATTGACGACGAGCACCGCGGACGATGGACGCTGATCGACATCGGTTCAGACGGCTGATCAGTTGGCCGGATCGAACATGCACTGCAGCGCGGGCTTCGCGATCTTGGTGAACGTGGGCCCGATCTCGGCTCGCTTCGGTGCGGGCACCCAATCGGTCTCGATGGTCGGCACGCCGGTCTCACTGATCCCGCGCAGCAGCGCCTCACGCAAGTCGGCATCCTCCACCATAGCGGCCGCATGATCATGCAGGCAGGAGCAGACAGCTTCAGGACGCGTCCACCGGTCGAGCATATGAGGCGCACATTGCCGTACGAACTCGCCGCGCAGATCTGGCAATCGGGTCGTCGTCCGCGCCTCGACGAAGGACCAGAAGAGGCACGGCAGCACGGCAAGCGCCGCAGCATCCAGTCGAAAACGCATGGTGGACCGCTGGTGTTTGTTTTTCGTCATGTCATCCACGCAGGCCGCGACGACACGATTCGCATGCCGCCCACGCTTTCATACCCGCTTCACGTTTCAAGCGGCCTGCGGCACGGGCACAAAATGGTTTCATGGGCCCGCCGCTCCGTTTCATCGCGACCCACCCGACGACACAAAATACAATCGAAACGAGAGTGATCTAAAGCGCCACCTGCTTTGGCCGAGCCAGCGCGATCCGGGGCAACCCTTCAATCTGCCGATGGAGAGCTTCTTAACGACCTGGCGCTAACCGTGGCCGGCAGGGAGAACCTCCCAGATCGCTACGGCGACCCAGCAGCGCGGCGCGTTGGGGGACGACGTTGCTCCCTCAGGGTCACCATGGACAGGCGCTTGCACACACCCAAGCCGAAGGTATCTCGCCGCAGCTCGCTGGCTACGCCGATGGCGCAGCAGCGAACCGAGGGCTATGCCGGCTCGACGCCACAGAGCCTGGTGCGGCTGATCGGCTGTCACGATTCCGCCAAGCACAAATTGCCCAGCGAGGCTTTCGGCAGCCGATCGTCCCCTGGCAGGTCCCTTATTGAATGAAATCACCGCACTTCTGGACTGCGCCGTCATCGGATTTGCCCCAAGGCATGATCGGGACGGAGGAGGTCGAGTTCTTCGGTGAGCCCTCGATCAGCCTGTCCGAGTAAACCATGTAGACCAGCACGTTGCGCTTGGCGTCGCAGCCACGAACGATCTGCATCTTCTTGAAGAACAGCGACCGCCGCTGCCGGAACATGTCGTCGGCCTGTTCGAGCTTGCGCTTGAACCTGATCGGGCCGATCTGCCGGCATGCGAGCGAGATGTCGGAGACCTCCTCAGCCAGGCCCAGCCAACCGGCATATCCGCCCTTCTGCGGCACCGTGAAGTGGCAGGCAACGCCCTCGACCTCTGGATCATCAACGCCATAGGTCGCGAGCTTGTCATTCGGGCTGAGCAATTTGAACACGGTGGACCGACGGAAGATCAGATCCGGCTCGTCTGCGGCGTATGCTGAGATCACAGGCGAGGACAATCCGATAAGCAGCAGGCAAGCGAGGGTTTTCAGCCACAGATCAAACCGTTTGGTGGCTCTGAACGACATGTCGGTCTCCGTTATACCGCCGATGCTCGGCATACCGCCCATGTAGGGACACAAATGCCTGCAAGGAAGGCGCTCCAGCCCGTGACCTTCCACTACCCGTTTAACGGGATGTGAGGCTTTTCTGCTACGATTGGAACGAAATCACGCAGGGCAGAAGCCCCAAGCTGGTGAACGCAGACTCCGTCTGCGACACTAAAGACCAGATGGTTCTTGAGGATTTGCCGGAATGCTCTGCGTTCGTGCAGCCGCCAGGGGGCGGTTCTATTGTGCAGCAATCGTTTCAGTTCCGCTTGCCATAGCAGCGACCTCACAGGCTGACGCAGCGTCATATTACTACTGGAACGACGCTCAGCCCGTCACCATTGCTCCGACCATACGCCCGGCCGTGCCGCGCAAGCCCAAGGCGCGCCACCTCGACAAGCTGACAAAGACCGAGAAGGAGGCTGCCAAGCCGCAAGGACCGGTCACGATCGCGGTGTCGATCAACAAGCAGCAGCTCAAGGTCTACGACGCAAACGGTCTGTTCGCGGAAGCACCGGTCTCGACGGGCATGAAGGGACATTCCACGCCGTTGGGCGTGTTCAGCGTCATTCAGAAGCAGAAATTCCATCGCTCCAACATCTATAGCGGCGCCCCGATGCCGTTCATGCAGCGCATCACCTGGTCGGGCGTCGCGCTCCATGCGGGCGTGCTGCCCGGCTACCCAGCCTCGCATGGCTGCATCCGCATGCCGGCAAGCTTTGCAACCCGCTTCTACGGCTGGACGCGCATGGGATCCCGGGTCCTGGTCACGCCGAGCGAAGTGGCTCCTGCGAGTTTCTCGCATCCGATGCTCGCTGCCCTGAAGGTACCGCAGCCGAGCGCATCGGTGCAACCCGATGCGACTGCGCCGGCAGCGATCAAGTCGGACAAGGGCGCCGCCGTCACCACCGCGATCACAGTCGCGACGACGGATCTGCGCGCCACGATCGGTCATGCCGAGAGCCCGCGCTCCGGCGAAGGATCGCCCGCCGCGTCGCGCCAGGTGCGGACCGCCGATGCCAGCAACGCCAACGGACTCCCTCCGATGGTCTCGGACGCTTCCCCAAGCGCCGAACCATCGCGCTCGCTCCCGATGGAGGTTCAAAGCGATACTGCCGATCTGAAGCCCAGTGTCGCCGAGATCAAGATTGAGCCCGCGATCGCCGACGCAGAGGCGAAGTCTGCCCCCGGCGACGTGGCTCCGGCGAGCGAGCCCACGAATGTTGCGCAGGTGGCCGCTCCGGCTCTCGAGAAGCCGGCTGAGGCATCGGCGAATGCCGAAGCCACCGGTTCGACCGAACTCAAGCCTGCTGAATCCAAGTCGGTAGAGTCCAAGCCTGCCGACGCCCCGATCGCGGAGCAGCCTGCGTCGCCGCCCACACCGGCGGCAGAGGCACCGGCGAAGCCGGTCGATCCCAACGATCTCGCCAAGGATCAGTCGCGTGTTGCCGCACCGGACAAGCCGATTGCGCCCAAGCCCGAATTGAAGCGCAACAGCCAGATCGCGATCTTCATCAGCCGCAAGGATTCGAAGCTGTACGTGCGGCAGAACTTCGCTCCGGTGTTCAACACCCCGGTCACCATCGCACCGGGCGACAAGCCGCTCGGCACCCACGTGTTCACCGCGACGGCTGACAAGGCCGATCCGGCGACGATGCGCTGGTCCGTCGTCTCGCTGCCCTCCTCGGCGCGGAGCACCGAGGCGAACGATGGCACTGCCAGGGCGGTCCGGCGGGGTAAGAAGTCCGCGGGCGCCGATGCCGAGCCGAAACAGGTCGTTCAGCTGAGCAGCGCGGCCGAGGCGCTCGATCGCATCACCATTCCCGCCGATGTCATGGCGTGGCTCGGCGAAGCCCTGTCGACCGGAAGTTCGCTGATCGTGTCCGATCAAGGCATCAATCAGGGCGAAACCGGCGAGGGCACCGAGTTCATCCTTTCGCTGCGCTGACGACCGACGACGTCCCTCTTTCCGCCCCACGGCAGGGGTATCCCCATGCCGGAACGCAGTCTGATCCAGCGCAACGTGGCGGCCGTTGAAGCAGCGGCCGGTCGAGCGCGGGCACATTCATGCTGACGGGGCTGGCTCTGCTCAGGGAGATTCACATGATCGATCGCAGGATGGTTGTTCTCGGCATTGGCGCCTCGTTGTCGGGTGCGACGCTCACGTCGCAGGCTGCTCGTGCCGACAATGCGGCGAGCAAGATGACCGCCTATCGCTTCTCCTTCCCGGCGCTGGCCGGTGAGCCGATTCGGCTCGCCGATTTCGCGGGCAAACCGGTGCTGGTCGTCAACACGGCCTCCCAGTGCGGCTACACCCCGCAATACACCGGGCTCCAGAAGCTGTGGAGCGAGTTCCATGAGCGCGGGCTGACGATCATCGCCGTGCCGTCCAACGACTTCAACCAGGAGCCTGGGATCGCCGGCGACATCGCCGAGCAGGCCAACAAAGACTATGGCGTGACCTTCCCGATGACCGCAAAAGCGGTGGTCACCGGTTCCAACGCCCACCCATTCTACCGCTGGGCTGCCGAGGCGCGGCCCAAGGAGACGCCGCGCTGGAACTTTCACAAATATCTGATCGGTCGTGACGGCTACATCGCCGACGTGTTCGCCTCCTCGGTTGAGCCGACGGATACGCGGGTCAAGACCGCAGTTGCCCGGTTGCTGGCGAACGGCTGAGCAACACTCGGCAGGAATGCGGCGGAAGCTGGCAACTTCCCCGTGTTTTTGCCTTGTTTCCTTTTGGCGCCACTCCGGCTGCTGGGCTAGTATCCCGGCCGGATGACGGAGCGACTCTCGACGCTGGCGCTCCCGTTGCAACAACCCCGAGGAAACACGATGCGGATTGCAGCAGGATTGGTGTTCGCAAGCTCTTTGGCGGCTTCGCTGTTGACGTCTGGCGCGGCCTGGTCCCAGGCGCAGCGCACGGCGGCGGCGCCGACCCCGGCCGCTGCTGCTCCCGCACCGGCCCCTGTTCCCGCCGTCGCCGCCCAGACGCAGCCGCCGCGCGCGCCCTGCATGAACCCCGATGCGCTCGGCGTCGGCCGCACCGTCGAGATCGATACGACCGGTGGTCCGGGATTCGGCTTCGAGCACTTCAAGGACCTCGACTTCCTGAAGGATCACGAGGTCGTGCTGACCTTCGATGACGGTCCGTGGCCGGAGAACACGCCCAGCGTGCTCAAGGCGCTTGCCGACCAGTGCACCACCGGCATCTTCTTCATCATCGGCAAGCATGCGACCTATTATCCGGAGATCCTGAAGCAGGTCTACAATGCCGGCCATACTGTCGGCACGCACACCTGGTCGCATGCGACGCTGACCAACAAGAAGCTGACCGAGGATCAGCGCAAGGAAGAGATCGAACTCGGCATCAGCGCCGTGAAGTGGGCGCTCGGCGGCAATTCCCCGGCGCCGTTCTTCCGCTTCCCGGCATTGCAGCATCCGCCGGAGATCGTGACCTATCTCGGCACCCGCAACATCGGCATCTTCTCCTGCGATCTCGACTCGTTCGACTTCAAGGCGCGCAATGCCCAGGCGGTGATCGACGTCACCTTCAAGAAGCTCGACAAGCTCGGCAAGGGCATCATCCTGATGCACGACTTCCACAAGCACACCGCCGAGGCCCTGCCCGAGATGCTGCGCCGCCTGAAGGCCGGCGGCTACAAGGTGGTCGCGATGCGCGCCAAGGCGCCGGTGCAGTCGCTGCCGCAATATGACGAGCAGCTCGCCAAGGTCGCGAAGCTTCCGACGGTGAGCCAAAGGCCGGTGTCGAGCGTTGTGACGACAGTGTCCGAATGAGACGGGATTCCTTTCGTCAGTGACCAAGCTTCGTATCGAAGGTTACGTGATCGTGTCGGCCGACGGGATGTTGGCCGACGCGAGCAATGCGATGCCGCCCGCCCTGAAATTTCCCGGCGACGCCGCATTCTTTTCCCAGGCTCTCGATGGCGCCGATCTGATCGTCCACGGCCGCAACTCCTATGAGGACCAGCCGAACTCGCCGAAGCGCCGGCGCATCGTCGTGACCGGGAAGGTGGCGGGACTGGCGCCGGATCCGGAAAAGCCGCTCTCCACCCTTTGGAATCCGGCGGGGACCTCCTTCGAAGCCGCCTGTGAAGCCGCGGGCGTCAGCTCTGGCACGGTGGCGGTGATCGGCGGTCCCGTCGTGTTCGAGATGTTCATGGACCGCTACGACACCTTCTTCCTGTCAATGGCCCCCCACGTCTCCCTGCCCGGCGGCGCACCGTGCTTTCCCGGCGTCGGTCCCGACCGTTCGCCGCAGCAGGTGCTGACGGCCCACGGCTACACGCCCGCCAATCAGCTGATGCTCGATCCTGCCCACGACGTCAGCGTGACCGCCTGGAAACGCACCGCTCAGAGCTCCCTCTAGATGTCTCCATACGCGCTCTGCTCGGGCGCTTTCGGACCCTTGCCATAGCCGAAGATCATGAACAGCGCGCCGATGATCGACAGGTTCTTCAGCGCGTCGATCAGGGTCTTGGCGTTGTCGGGCGGGGCCTGGTTCCAGAAGTCATGGAAGTAGAAGATGGTCGCGCCGACGAACACGATCATCAGAGCCGCGAAGAAACGTCCGAGAAGGTTGAGCGCGATCATCACGCCGGCGAGCACCTCGAACGCGCCGGCCGCGATCGCCAGGATCTGCGGCATCGGCATCTTGGCAGCGGCCTCGAGCTGCGCCGCATAGGGCGCGAGCATCGTGGGAATCGTGACCTTGGCGGCGATGAGATCGGCGGTGGCGGGAATGCCGAACAGCTTGGTCGCGCCCGTGTAGATGAAGATCACGGCGAACAGAACGCGCCCGAATGTAATGAAACCCGGCATTCTCGCCCTCACGGATCAACTTCAAACGATGTGTCGCCGGCCCACCGGGCCGGATATGTGACGTCGCGAACGCTTTTCAACAATAAAGGCGGGCGGAATACGACCGAAACCGGACGAATTCCGCCACACTTCGATCACGCCAGCAGCGTCACGCGAACAGCGTCGGCTGCGCCCTCCCCGCCCGTTCCTGGGCTTCGACCGCGGCCACCGCTGTCATGTTGAGAATGCCGCGCGCCGTCACCGACGGCGTCAGGATATGCGCCGGCCGCGCCGGACCGATCAGGATCGGCCCCACCGGCACCGCATCCGCCAGCACCTTGATCATCTGATAGGCGACGTTGGCGGCGTCGAGATTCGGCATGATCAGGACGTTGGCCGAGCCTTCGAGATCCGAATGCGGCAAAATCGCCTTGCGCGCGGTCGCCGACAGCGCGGTGTCGCCCTGCATCTCGCCGTCGGCCTCGAGGTCGGGACGATGCTGCTTCAGCAATGCCGTCGCCTGCCGCATCTTGCGCGACGAATCCGTGTCGTAGCCGCCGAAATCCGAGTGCGAGACGAAGGCGATCTTCGGCTTGATGTTGAAACGCGTGACGTGGTTGGCCGCCAGCGAGGCCATCTCTGCGAGTTCCTCGGCGGTGGGATCCGGCCGCACCTGGGTGTCGCCGATGAAATAGGCGCCCTTGCTGGTGATGGTGAGCGCCAGCGCCGCGTAGTCGCTGACCCCCGGCATGAAGCCGATGATCTCACGGACGTGGCGCAGATGGCTCATATAGCGTCCCTCGACGCCGCAGATCATCGCATCCGCCTCGCCCCTGACGACAGCGAGCGCCGCAATCACGGTGGCATTCGTGCGCACCACCGTGCGCGCCGCATCCGGCGTCACGCCGCGCCGTCCCGCGACCTCGATATAGCTCTGCACATAGGAGCGGTAGCGCGGATCGTCCTCGGGGTTGATCAGGTCGAAATCACGCCCGGCCTTGATCGACAGGCCGAAGCGCTTGATGCGGGCCTCGACCACGGAAGGACGGCCGACCAGGATCGGCCTCGCCAGCTTCTCCTCCAGTACCACCTGGGTGGCGCGCAACACGCGCTCGTCCTCGCCCTCGGCATAGATCACGCGGACCGGCTGCGTCTTTGCCTTGGCGAACACCGGCTTCATCACCAGGCCGGAGCGGAACGCGAAACGCTCCAGCAGCGCAGTGTACTCGTCGAAATTGGTGATCGGCCGCGTGGCGACGCCGGACTCCATCGCCGCCCTCGCCACCGCCGGCGCAATGCGCAGGATCAGGCGCGGATCGAATGGCGAGGGGATCAACGAGCCCGGACCAAAGCCCTGGGTCTCGCCGGTATCGAAGCCGCGGGACACCGCGTCCGACGGCGGGTCCTGGGCGAGCTGCGCGATCGCATCGACCGCGGCCTGCTTCATCGCCTCGTTGATCGCGGTGGCGCCGACGTCGAGCGCGCCGCGGAAGATGAACGGGAAGCAGAGCACGTTGTTGACTTGGTTCGGGAAGTCCGAACGCCCCGTGCAGATCATCGCGTCCGGCCGTGCCGCGCGCGCCTCCTCCGGCATGATCTCGGGGTTGGGATTGGCGAGCGCCATGATCAGCGGCTTCTCGGCCATCTGCTTGAGCAGCTCCGGCTTCAGCACGCCGCCGGCGGACAGCCCGAGGAAGATGTCCGCGCCGCCGATCACCTCGGCCAGGGTCCGCTTGTCGGTCTTCTGCGCATAGACCGCCTTCCAGGGATCCATCAGCGTGTTGCGGCCCTCATGGACGACACCGTCGATGTCGCAGACCCAGATGTTCTTGCACTGCGCGCCCATCGACACCAGCAGGTTGAGGCAGGCGATGGCAGCGGCGCCCGCGCCGGAGGTCACGATCTTGACCTCGGAGAGCTGCTTGCCCGCCAGGGACAGCGCATTCTTGATCGCGGCGCCGACGATGATCGCGGTGCCGTGCTGGTCGTCATGGAAGACCGGGATCTTCATGCGCTCCTTGAGCCGCGCCTCGATCTCGAAGCATTCCGGTCCCTTGATGTCCTCGAGGTTGATGCCGCCGAAGGTCGGCTCCAGCGCCGCGACCGTCTCGACCACCCGGTCGATCGTGTCGGCCGCAATCTCGATGTCGAACACGTCGATCCCGGCGAATTTCTTGAACAGGACCGCCTTGCCCTCCATCACCGGCTTGGAGGCCAGCGGGCCAATATTGCCGAGCCCGAGCACGGCGGTCCCGTTGGAGACGACGGCCACCAGGTTGGCCCGCGCGGTCAGTGAGGCGGCCTCGGCCGGGTTGCCGGCGATCTCGGTGCACGCAGCGGCAACGCCGGGAGAATAGGCCAGCGCCAGGTCGCGCTGGTTGGCGAGCGGCTTGGTGGCCTGGATCTCCAGCTTGCCGGGCCGCGGCAGGCGGTGATAGGCCAGGGCTGCGGAACGAAGATCTTCAGAATAGGACGACGACATACGTGCTCCAGCGTTTCCGACCCGGATTTTTGGTCTCTTGAGTCTCGGTCAGACGTCGGTTTTTCCGGCCGGTGGAAGCGCATGTGATGCACGTTGGGCGGCTTTCATGCAACATCCGAAACCATGCTCGCCGGCATCCCGGGCCAGCGATTCCCCAGTTCGCAGAAGCACATCCCTACTCCATCGATTTCATTGAGACCATCACCACTTGCTGCCTAAGCCTTGGGCGGAGCACATCAAATGACCCGTATCCTGATCGGAATTGTCACGGCCGTCGCGCTGGCCGTCGCCGCCTTCGTCGGCGTGCCCTGGTACGCCCAGGGCCGCGCCGAGCGCGAGGTCGAGGCAAGCTTTGCCCAGATCCGACAGAGCGGCGCCACGGCAACCCATGGCAAGGTCGCGTTCGACCTGTGGAGCCGCAAGTTGACAATCGCCGATGTCAAGCTCGAGTCGGCCACGCAGCCGCCGGCCAGCGTCACGTTCGGCACCATCACCGCGACCGGGCTGAGCCAGCATGATTCCGAGCATGTCACGGCCGCCAGCATCGAGATCAGCGACATCGCCATGGCCGGCCAGATCGCCGGCCCCTCGCCGCTCCGCCTGAACTACAAGCTGCCGCAACTGGTGGTGAGGGATTACGCCGGCCCCGCGCGGCTCGCCGCGATCCCGGCCGGTGCGGGTGCGCTCGAGACCGCCCGCGCCCTCGCCCAACAGCTCGCCACCATCAGCGCCACCTCGGCCACGGTGCCGCGGGTCACCGGCACCATGGAAGGCGGCCCCTCGGTCGGGCCGACCGAGTTCGGCTATTCCGGGCTGGTGGTGGACGACATCAAGGACGGTCGAATCGGCAACTACAAGATCCAGGAGGTCACCTTCAGCACGGCGGCGCAACCGCCGAACGGCAAGGTCGAGACGGTGCGCGGCCGCATGCTCGACATCGTGACCAAGGACATCGACGTCAACGCCATCGCCGGCCTGTTCGCGGCCGAGTCCACCAAGGACGATCGTGCCATTCGCCTGAGCGGCTCCGCCGGGATGGGCCTCTACGAGATCACGTCCGATCTCGGCATGCGCATCCACATCGACAGCCTGACGATGGACGAGTTCGGCGTGCGGCCGTCGCGCATCCAGCTTCCGGCGCTGGTCGCCGCCCTGACGCCGACCTCGCCGCGAACGAGCGCCATGACGCCCGACCTCATCGACAAGGTCGCCAGCATCTATGATGGCGTCCTGTTCAAGAACGTCGAGGTCAAAGGCCTGGCGGTCGAGACGCCCGACGGCCCGGTCAAGGTCGCGCTGACGCGGTTCGACCTCGACGACGGCAAGGGCGACGTCGCGTTCGAGGGCTTCGACGGACGGACCCCGAACGGCCCCGTCAAGCTCGGCCGCTTCGCGGTCAAGCGCTTCGACATGGGCGGTATGCTGCGCCAGACCGCCAAATTCGCCGTGCCCGGCGCCAAGCCCGGTGCGGCCGAAGCCATGGCGCTGTTCAAGCTGATCGGCGGCATCGAGCTGAAGGGGCTGACGACCTCCTACAAGGCGAGCACCAAGCCGGTGCAGATCGACAATTTCAGCCTCGACTGGGGCCAGTTCGTCGGTCCCATCCCGACCCAGGCGCACCTGGTGGCCAAGATGGCCGGTCCGCTGGATGCGTCCAATCCGGCGCTGCTGCCGCTCCTCATCGCCGGCATCGACACCGCCGCGTTCGACGCCGATCTCGGCCTCGGCTGGACCGAGAGCTCGGGCGCGTTCGCGCTCCAGCCGTTCAAGCTCGAGGTCAGCAACCTCATCGCGGCCTCCGCCAATGTCTCGCTGTCGCAGGTGCCGCGCGACGTCTTCACCATCGACCTGCAGCAGGCGACCACCGCGGCGGCGCAGATCGAAGCCAGCGGACTGGAATTGACCTTGCACGATCTCGGCGCGGTCGACCTGCTCGTCGCCAACTACGCGCGCGGTCATGCGATCACGCGCGATGCCGCGCGCAAGGCGCTGGTCGATAGCATCAAGGCGATCGGCGCCCAGGTCGCGGCCGACAACATCGATGTCGCCGGTGCGGTCGACGCCATCGGCCGTTTCGTCCAGACCCCGCGCCAGACCCTCACGCTGAAGCTCTCGCCGCGCGCCAAGGTCCCGGCCCTGCAGCTCGCCCAGCTCATCGCCATCGACCCACCAAGCGCGCTGGCGCAATTCAAGATCGAGGCCCAGACCACGCCGTGATGTCTTTCCTGATCTAGAGAGAGAGAGAGAGAGAAGAGAGTCCGCCCTCCTCTCCTCCGTCATTCCGGGGCGCGCACAGCGCGAGCCCGGAATCCATACTCCCGACAATGATTGGCGAAGGAGTCGACGGTGCAGGCATCTCGATCCTTCTCGCACGGTCGTGGTTATGGATTCCGGGCTCGCGCTGCGCGCACCCGGAATGACTCGCTGAGGGAGCGTGCTCGTAACCGCCGATGCTGCGCACTGGGACTCGCGCTACGCCATCGATGAACACGGCAAGTCCCCTTCACCCCAAGACGCGCGTCCTCAATCCCGCGGCGCGATCGCCCGAGTTTGTCCGGTCGTTCGGCCCTCTCATCCGAAGAGGGCGCAGGGAATGCCGGGTGCTGGCCGCAACCCATGGCCCGCCTGCGGAAAAAATGCAGGCGGCAGGTACCACAGGTGCTGCCGATCATCCGGCATTCCCTGCGCGATGGGCTTTTCGGCTGCTTCGCGCTCTCCTCGGGGACCGGCTTGTTTGCCCCCGTCATCCGCGCGATGCCCGAAGGCATCGACGCGAACTTGACACCAGCATCGGGGTGTCAGGACCACGCGACTTGACCGTCTGCACCGTGCCGTTCGTCGACGCGCACTATCAGCACGTTGCGAACACGGTGCAGCCACCGCCTCCCCGCCTCACGCCTCGTGACGACCGCGAACCGTCCCTCTTCATCGAGGCGGGATGGCCGGAAATGTGAAGGTGATTTGCCCGACGGTACAAGGGGCAAAGCTGCGGCAAACTAACACGACGGGCAATTAGCGCATGGCGGAGTTGCTGGGATTGCCTGTCGGGCAGAGTGCAACGTAGCTACTGCGATCATGTGAGAACCGTGAGAGATGTCGACGCGCATCGCAAGATGTAGGGCTTATGGGCCGGCCTCCCCGCCGGATGCCGTGATCCAAAGAACGCAACATAACAATCGTAGCCGCCGATCTCTTCCTCCAGCCAACAGTGCACGACGACGCCATATTCCGGGACACCATCCTCGACACCATCATAACGGACCGCCGTTCCCGGCAACAGATATCTGTCAGGAGTAGATTGATTGCTGGACATGCGAACTTGTTCTTCCCCAATGCTGTCGTCCAGGCGAACCCGGCCGGGCTTGCACCAAACGGGCTCCATACTCACGGGATTTGGTTGGAGGGCGCGCACACGTCGCTCAAACCTTTCCTCACAAACCCGCTGAGGTGATGGGTCCTGGGTCGGCGCCGCACCGCGCTGTCGCACGGCACGGCTTGCACAGGACGACAGCGGAGGCAGGCCCCTACAGCCGTCTCTCGAAAAACGCCGCCCCCTGTCTGAGTCCGCTTTGCCACGTCCGAAGGATTGCCCTACACATCTCCTCACCCAACAAAGAAATCCGATGCCCGACCTCCCCACCTTCCTTCTATTCCTCTCCGCCGCCCTCGTCGTCGCGCTCACGCCCGGCCCCGGTATCTTCTACATCGTGGCGCGCACGTTGGCCGGCGGGCGAAGCGAGGGACTGGCGTCCAGCGTGGGGCTTGGGCTCGGCGGCCTGGTTCACGTCGTCGCCGGTGCGGTCGGGCTGTCGGCGCTGGTGATGGCGAGCGCGGAGGCGTTCACGGTGCTGAAGATCGCGGGCGCGGTCTATCTGATCTGGCTCGGCGTGAAGACGTGGCGGGAGGCCCGGGTCGCCCAGCCGGCCGAGGTGACGACGACTGGCAGCCGGCGCGCGTTTCGCGAGGGCATCATCGTCGAGGCGCTCAATCCGAAGACGGCGGCGTTCTTCCTCGCCTTCATCCCGCAATTCGTCGATCCCGCCGGCGACCTCGCCGCGCAGTTCGTCGTGCTCGGGCTGATCTCGGTGACGCTCAACACCAGCGTCGACCTGGTCGTGACGTTCTGGGCCGCCAAGGCGCGGCATCGTCTCGCCCAGCGGCCAAGCCTCGTGACGCGGATACGGCAGGCGTCTGGCGCCGTCATGTGCAGCCTTGGCGGCGCGCTGTTGTTGGCGCGGCGCACGAGCTGACGACCAGACTGGCGCCAAGTCGTCACGTTCATACGCACATTTGCGCGGCGTGCCGGCAGCGCCATGCCGGCGCACACGAGCCGATGCTGCTTTGCGACCACCCCCGCTGAGCTAGTCGCGATAGCGGCAGAACTCGTCGCCATTTTCGTATTCGTAGCAGATCTTGACGCGCCGGTAGGGCCGTTCGCTATCGAAACTGCGCGCGCGACGATCCATATCGTCATCATCGCGTTGCATTCGCGCGTTTCGACCCGTGGTGCGATGGTCCATGTCCTGGTCCATCATGCGGCCCATGCGGTGCTGGCGCATCCGATCCATGTCCATGCGATCCATGCCCATGCGGTCGTCATCGCGCTGTTGTGTCGTCCAGTCGCGGTTCACCCGCGTGTCTTCGGCCCTCTGGCGCTCGCGTTCACGGGCCTGGTCCGACTGCTGGGGCGTGCGTTCCGGCTGCACGGGAACGGCCTGGGTCTGGCTGGTTCCCGGCGTGCTGTCGGCCTGCTGGGCCCACGCGCCTGCGGAGAGGAGACAAGAGGATAGTAACACGACGGTCGCTGCTGCTGGAACGCGCATGGTTCATCCTCCAAGGGAATGCTGTCTAACCGCGCGGGTCAGCGTTGGTTCAAACGACATCGCCTGTTTTGGTGCTGCGCCGCACAGATGACAGCCGGACGCAGAAGCGAGCTGGGCCGGGGCGGCCGCGGGCCGCTCTCTGGCGTCAGCCCGAGATCAGGTCGTGGTTGATTCCACGCCGGCGCCAATATCGCGCACGCAGCCGCGGTGCGATCTGCCACGAGACAATGGCTGACAGCACCACGCTCAGGGCAATCATGACCGGCATTGCGAGCATCGCGTGATTGCTGAGCGGCGTGAGAAGAATCGTCAGAACTCCCGCACCGAACAGCACGGCCTGAACCATCATGAAGACCATCGCCGAAATCTGTGTTCGCATGGACATTGCGGTCGCTCACGGTTGTTGCGCCTGCAAGTCAATGAAGCATCCGTCGAACAGTTCCGGCATGATCTCGAGGTCGGATCCGTGTCGCCCGGCCGCCCGCAAGCCGGCCGGGGGACGTTGTTTGCACTGCGGCGTTGACGGGGGGACGACAAGTTCGGCTGCCTCCCCCCGCCCGTCATTCCAGCTCGATCGCCTGGTAGGTGCCGGTCTCGTCGAGTGCGGTGCCCCAGATCTTGTGCGAAGCTTGGTGCTCAGCGCGTCCGAACGACAGCTTGCTGCCAAGGCCGAGGTCGATGCTCTGCATCGACTCCAGCGTGTCGACCAGCCGCTCGGTCTCGAGCGGCGTCGTCTGCTTCAGGGCCTGGATCAGGATGCTTGCCGAGATGAAGCCTTCGAGCGAGGTGTAATCCGGCGCTTCGCCGGGGAAGTACTTTTCCAGCGCGGTCTTGTAGTCGAGCACCAGGCTCGAATAGCCGGCGACCGAGGGAACGCCCTGCGTGACGATGACGCCGTTGGTGTATTTCGAGCCGAGCAGCTTCAGCTCGGCGGCGAGCGACGACGATCCGACCGCCGAGATGTTGGCATAGATCAGCCCTGGAACCGCCTCGTGGGTCTTCTCGATGAATTTCGCCGCCGCGCGGTCGGTCGCGATCATGATCACGGCCTTGATCGGCGGCTTGGTCTGCGCCTTCAGCTTGCCGACGGCCTCGTCGACGTCGAGCGTGCCGCGCGGGAAACCATAGCGGATGATCGGATCGGTGATGCCGTTCGCGCGGAACGCCTTGGCGACACCGTTGGCGCCGTCGTCGCCATAGGCGTCGTTCTGCGCGAATACGGCGATCTGCTTCGCCGGGATGCGCTTGACCTTCATCAGATAGCGCACGATCGCGGCGGTCTCTTCGGCGTAGCTCGCACGATAGTTGAAGACGTAGCGGTCGGGCGGATCGCGGCGGACGACGGCGGAGCCGCTGTAGGGTGCAAAGAACAGCGCCCGGCGCTCCAGCGCGTAGGGAATCGCCACCGCGTTGTTGGCAGTGCCCATGTTGCCGATATAGCCGAACACCTGATCCTTCTCGTACAGCTGTGTCATGGCGCCGAGCGTCCGCGTGGGATCATAGCCATCGTCGGCAGCGATCAGCCTCAGCTTGCGGCCGTTGATGCCACCGGCATCATTGGCGCGGGCGAACGCGGTCTCGATGCCGAGTTTCATCTGGCGCGCGGACTCCTTGCGGACTCCGGAGAACGGGATGACGGTGCCGAACCGGATCTCGGTGTCGCTGACGCCGTGCGGAAGCGGAGGCGGCAGGTTGGCCGTGGGCTGCGTCGACGCGGCCGCGGTCGACGGCGCCAGCGCGAAGGACAGCGAGGGAGCCGCCGACTGCTGCTGGCTGAGTGACCGCTCAAGCTCTGCCAACTGGCGCTCTGCGGTCTGACAGTTCACCTGCGAGGACGCGACCCGGCCGCGACCCTCGGCGATATAGCTGTTGAAGGTGCGGATGAGCCCATCGCGCTCGCCGCCGTTCGAAGAGCCCTGGCGGATCACTTCGCTGAATTGATCGATGATGGTCTGGACGCGCCCCTGAGCGATCTCACGGCACGTCGCGGCCTGGCCGACGACCGGTCCGACGCGGGCGGCGAGATCACGAACGACATCGGGGGAAATGGGGACAGCAGAGGCGGCAGGGACGAAGAGGCAAGTTCCGAGCAGGAGCGCACACCAGCGAACGGTCATTTTGAACTATCCGTCTTCTTGTGATTGGTTGGCTATGTTCACTACATGAGTCAGACAGGCTTCCTATTAAGGACAGGTTGCATGACACCGCAACCGCCATTCGACTGATCGGTGCCGCCTGGAACTCATAGCGGCCCACACCGCTCGATCGCGTTACGCGCCTCGTCGCGCAAGGTGCCGAACTAACAAGCGGCACGAACGATTAGTTCTCAAAATCAACGGTTTGCCGTAGGGGCACGATGACCGCTCTGGCCGGCCGCTCGACCACGTCAGCGCGATGCTCCCGATGCGTCCGGCGCTGCCTGGACGCGACCGGAGACCCGGATGAAGTTGTTCGCAGTCTTAACCAGCATTAACGCGAGAACATCAAATGCAGAGCGACGCCTTTAAGGCCGGGTCATCTTGCGCCGCAGTCTCGAGTCACCGGCGACGACATGCCGCAGCTCAGCATCCGATAACGACGAGGTGAGACTGAATTGACGGGAGAAGCGTCCTGACCCGCCGGCCCATCGCTGGCTCGCTGCCGATTTTGGCGATAGCAGCAGATCGCAGCTCATAACAGTGGGAAGAGGTTCGTGATGCCATGGAAGAATACGACGATGGAGTTCGGTGCGATCGCCAAGCTCTTCCACTGGACCGGCGCCGCGGCCTTCATCGCGGCCTATGCCGTCGTGTACTATGTCATCTGGTTCATGGACGACACTTCCCCGGAAGCATTGCCCGTGCTCAACGTCCATTGCGTGCTGGGCATGATCGTCGGCCTGTCCGTCCTGCCTCGCCTGCTGTGGCGGCTCGTCAACGTTCAGCCCGATCAGCCGCATGCATCAGATGCCGAGGCGTGGCTCGCGCACGCAGCGCATTGGGGATTGTACGTGCTGCTGATCCTGATGCCGCTGACCGGCTATATCGGCACCGATGCCGCCACCGACTTCGGAGCGTTCGCGCTGCCGAACTTCCGTGAGACGGCGCTATTCGGCTGGATCGAGACGCGCTGGGGGATCACCTGGGAGGCGTTCGAGCCGCCGGTCGACGCAATCCACCATGTCGTCGGCAAATGGATCGCGTGGATCGTGGTGGCCCTTCACGTCGCGGCCGCGCTGTTTCATCACGTCGTCCGCCGCGACGGCGTCCTGACACGGATGCTGCCGGGCCGTTCGGCCGCGTGAACGATGCGCGACCCGTGACGACCGCTCTGCGATCCCCACACGATCGTCATTGCGAGGAGCCGCAGGCGACGAAGCAATCCAGAGACCTCGTGCCACCCTGGATTGCTTCGCTGCGCTCGCAATGACGAAGATTCGTGCATCACCCGCAGTCTGCCGAACTACTTGTTCGGTAGATTCGTCCTGATGTGCAGCTCGCGCAGCTGCTTCGTGCTGGCCTCCGACGGCGCGCCCATCAGCAGGTCCATGGCCTGCTGGTTCATCGGGAACAGCGAGATCTCGCGCAGGTTCGTGGTGCCACAGAGCAGCATCACGATGCGGTCGACGCCGGCGGCCATGCCGCCATGCGGCGGGGCGCCGTACTGGAAGGCGCGGTACATGCCGCCGAAGCGGTCGACCACCTCCTGCTCGCCGTAACCGGCGATCTCGAACGCCTTCACCATCGCCGCCGGCTTGTGGTTGCGGATGCCGCCGGAGGCGATCTCGTAGCCGTTGCAGGTGATGTCGTACTGGAACGCCTTGATGGTCAGCGGATCCTGCGTCTGCAATGCTTCGAGGCCGCCCTGCGGCATGGAGAACGGGTTGTGCGAGAAGTCGACCTTCTTGTCGTCCTCGTTGTACTCGTACATCGGGAAGTCGACGATCCAGGCCAGCTTGAACTGATCCTTGTCGGACAGGTTCAGCTCATCGGCGACCTTGTTGCGGGCGAGGCCTGCGAACTTCCAGAACTTGTCGGGATCGCCGGCGACGAAGAAGGCAGCGTCGCCCTCCTTGGTGCCGAGCTGGCTGCGGATCGCAGCCGTGCGCTCCGGACCGATGTTGTTCGCCAGGGGACCTGCGCCCTCGCCGCCCTCGCGCCACATGATGTAGCCGAGGCCGGGCTGGCCCTCGCCCTGGGCCCACGAGTTCATGCGGTCGCAGAACGCGCGGCTGCCGCCGGATGGCGCCGGGATCGCCCAGACCTGGTTCTTGGGGTCCTCGAGCATGCGCGCGAACACCTTGAAGCCGGAGCCGCGGAAGTGCTCGGAGACGTCGGCCATCTCGATCGGGTTGCGCAGGTCGGGCTTGTCGGAGCCGTATTTGCGGATCGCCTCGGCGAACGGGATGCGCGGCCAGCCCTTGGTCACCGGCTTGCCCTTGGCGAAATCCTCGAACACGCCGGTGATGACCGGCTCCATCGCCGCGAACACATCCTCCTGCTCGACGAAGCTCATCTCGACGTCGAGCTGGTAGAACTCGCCGGGCAGGCGGTCGGCGCGCGGGTCCTCGTCGCGGAAGCACGGCGCGATCTGGAAGTAGCGGTCGAAGCCCGACATCATCAGCAGCTGCTTGTACTGCTGCGGCGCCTGCGGCAGCGCGTAGAACTTGCCGGGATGGATGCGCGACGGCACCAGGAAGTCGCGCGCGCCCTCCGGCGACGACGCGGTCAGGATCGGGGTCTGGAATTCGAAGAAGCCCTGCTCCTTCATGCGCCGGCGCATCGAATCGATGATCGCGCCGCGCGTCATGATGTTCTGGTGCAGCTTCTCGCGGCGCAGATCGAGGAAGCGGTATTTCAGTCGGATGTCCTCAGGATATTCCTGCTCGCCGAACACCGGCAGCGGCAGCTCGTCCGCGGGGCCGAGCACCTCGATGTCGGAGACGTAGAGCTCGATCTTGCCGGTCGGCAGATCGTCATTGTCGGTGCTCTTGTTGTCGGCGCCGGCCGGGCGGCGGCGCACCTTGCCCTCCATGCGCACGACCCATTCCGAGCGCAGCTTCTCGGCCAGGCTGAACGCCGGCGAGTCCGGATCGACCACGCATTGGGTGATGCCGTAATGGTCGCGCAGGTCGACGAACAGCACGCCGCCATGGTCGCGGATGCGATGGCACCAGCCGGACAGCCGGACCGTCTCTCCGATGTTGCTCTCGCGGAGCGCGCCGCAGGTGTGGGTCCGGTAGCGATGCATGGTCGTCCTGAATGGTCGTCGTGAGGAGAAGGAATCGGCGCAGCCCTTAAAGGCGCGCTCCGAATGCGCGCAGGGTTTAGCCGAGCCGCCCCGGCGCGGCAACCGCAGGAACGGGCCTTTTCGGCTTCGCGCCGGAAAAGGCCGCCCGCCCTGGGCCTCACTGCAACGTCGGCGCCGATGCCGAATTGAGCTGGCGCCGAAACGCTCGTCTGACGGCCGTTTGGGCTCGAAAAACGGCCGCCCCGCGCCTATCTTGGAGCCATGACCGTGCATTTCCCCTTCCAGAACTCCTACGCCACGCTGCCGGACAATTTCTTTGCCCGGGTGGCGCCGACCCCCGTCGCAGCGCCTCGTCTGATCAAGCTGAACCGGCCTCTCGCCGCGGACCTGGGGCTGAACCCGGCCGAGCTGGAAACGCCGGAGGGCGCCGAGATCCTGGCCGGCAAGACCGTGCCTGAGGGCGCCGAGCCGATCGCGATGGCCTATGCCGGCCACCAGTTCGGGCATTTCGTGCCGCAGCTCGGCGACGGCCGGGCGGTCCTGCTCGGCGAGGTCGTCGACCGCAACGGCGTCCGCCGCGACATCCAGCTGAAAGGCTCCGGCCCGACGCCATTTTCGCGCCGCGGCGATGGCCGCGCGGCGCTGGGGCCGGTCTTGCGCGAATACATCGTCAGCGAGGCGATGGCGGCCCTGGGCATTCCGACGACGCGCTCGCTGGCTGCGGTCGTGACCGGCGAGCAGGTCTATCGCGGCACCGCCCTGCCCGGCGCGGTGCTGACCCGTGTCGCCACCAGCCACATCCGGGTCGGCACGTTCCAGTATTTCGCCGCGCGCCAGGACGTGGACGCCGTGCGCCGGCTCGCCGACCACGTCATCCACCGGCACTATCCGGATCTCGCCGGTACCGAGCGCCCCTACCACGCCCTGCTGGATGCCGTGATCGCCCGCCAGGCCAAGCTGATCGCCGAGTGGCTGCTGGTCGGCTTCATCCATGGCGTCATGAACACCGACAATACCTCGGTGTCCGGCGAAACCATCGACTACGGCCCCTGCGCCTTCATGGACACCTACGATCCCAAGCAGGTGTTCTCCTCGATCGACGAGTTCGGCCGCTACGCCTTCGCGAACCAGCCGCGCATCGCGATGTGGAACCTGACCCGGCTTGCCGAGTGCCTGTTGCCGCTATTCGGCGACGACAAGGACCAGGCGATCAAGGAGGCCGAGGCTGCGCTCGACGGCTTCGCCACCCAGTTTACGGACGCGCACCAGGCGGGCCTGCGCCGCAAGCTCGGCCTGGCCACGCAGCGCGAGGGCGACCAGCCGCTGGCGCAGGCATTGTTCGACGCGATGGCGGCGGCCCGAGCCGATTTCACGCTGACGTTCCGCCGTCTCAGCGACGCCGCCGGCAGCGGCGATCTCAGCGAGGTCCGCGTCCTGTTCGCGGATCCCACCGGCTTCGACGAATGGGCCCAGCGCTGGCGCCAGCGCCTGGCGGAGGAACCGCAGACGGCGGCGGAGCGGAGCGCGGCCATGCGCAAGGTCAATCCCGCCTTCATCCCGCGCAACCACCGCATCGAGGCGGTGATCACGGCAGCGGTCGAGAACGACGACTACGCGCCGTTCGAGGAGCTGCATGCGGTGCTGGCCCGGCCCTATGACGACCAGCCGGACCGGGCTGATTATGCCGATCCGCCGCAGCCGGAGGAGCAGGTGTTGCAGACCTTCTGCGGCACCTGACACGCGGTCTTAACCTCGCGTCCACCATCGCCCTGACAGCGCCCGGGCCCTTAAGAAACGATCAACGCAGCCCCGACAAGTTGAACCAACAAGTCGGGGAGGTCTGAGACGTGGACGCGCTGGTGTTCGAATTCATGGGTCTGGCGATGATCGCCTTGTGCCTGATCGTGCTCGCGGTGCCCTCGGCGCGCCGGCCTGCGGGCCGCGTCCGGCATCGCTGACCGGCGCCGGACGCGCCCTATCATCAACCATAGAGCGATCAGCTCGCGTCGCGGTGCTTGCGTTCGGGGCGGATTGGGCCGACAAGCGGACACGAATTCGTCCCGTACCCTTTGCCGACACCCTTGACTTGTCAGCGTTTTCGGACGACGGCGTAAGAGCCTCGTCATGGATCGTTCATGGACTTGATCACCACCACCGCGGACCTCGCAGCCGCCTGCGCCCGCCTCGCCCGCCACCCGGTCGTCACCGTCGATACCGAGTTCCTGCGGGAAACCACCTACTATCCCCTGCTCTGCGTCGTGCAGATGGCGAGCCCGGACGAGGCCGTGGTGATCGATGCGCTGGCCGAGGGCATCGATCTCAAAGCCTTCTTCGAGCTGATGGCGAACGAAAAGGTCCTCAAGGTCTTCCACGCCGCCCGCCAGGACATCGAGATCATCTGGCACCGCGCCGGCATCGTGCCGCATCCGATCTTCGACACCCAGGTCGCCGCGATGGTGCTGGGGTATGGCGACAGCATCGCCTATGACCAACTGGTCGAACGCATCACCGGCCATCGCCCCGACAAGACCCACCGCTTCACCGACTGGTCGCGCCGGCCGCTGACCAAGGAGCAGGCGCACTACGCCGAGGCCGACGTCACCCATCTGCGCGACGTGTTCGCCGCGCTCGATGCCGATCTGAAGAAGCGCGGGCGCAGTGACTGGGTCAGCGAGGAGATGGAGATCCTGACCTCGCCGAAGACCTACGACTTCCACCCCGAGCGCGCCTGGGAGCGGCTGAAGACCCGCGTCCGCAAGCCGAAGGAATTGGCCGTGTTGATCGAGGTCGCGGCCTGGCGCGAGCAGGAGGCGCAGAGCCGCGACGTGCCGCGCAGCCGCGTGATGAAGGACGACGCGGTCGGCGACATCGCCACCCATGCCCCGACAACGATCGAGAAGCTCGGCAATCTGCGCTCGCTGCCCAAGGGCTTCGAGCGCTCCAAATGGGGCTCCGACATCGTTGCCGCCGTGCAGCGCGGCCTAGCGCGCGATCTCGCCGCCCTGCCCAAGCTGGAAAAGCCGCGCAACAACTCCAACGGTGCTGCGATCGTCGAGCTGCTCAAGGTCCTGCTGCGCATGACCTCGGAACGCCACGCCGTGGCGAGCAAGGTCATCGCCACCGTCGACGATCTCGAGCAGATCGCCGCCGATGACAATGCCGACGTTGCTGCGCTGCAGGGCTGGCGCCGCGAGCTGTTCGGCGAGGCCGCGCTCGCGCTAAAGCACGGCAAGCTCGCACTCGCCATCGAGAAGGGCCGCGTCGTCCGGGTCGACCGGGCCTGATCGGCGTCGCAGCGGCTCTGGCCGGCTGCGTCTTCCCGAGTCTGCCGAGTTGATTGCAGCAGGCGGCACGGGTGGTCATGATGCCGCCCATCATTCGGCGCTGGTCTGCCCCCTCAACTCCGCCTCGATTGTCTGGGACACCTCAACCAGAGCCATCGAAAGGATGTAGGCGCTGGTCGGCAGATTGAGCTGGCGCGCCTTTGCGATGGCTGCCCGGAGGCTGCTCGCCAGCTCTTTGAGCTCTTCCTCTCGGGTCATGTCGTGGTCTCGGTCCTGGAGCTGCCGCGTGAGCAAAGACGATTGCGAACCGCCGGAACAGAGGCTGCTGCGGCTGCTCAGCGAGAATCCGGTCGACCTGCACGTCGTCGAGGCCCTTCGCCTCGTCGTCGCGTTCAACAAGATCAGCGATCCGGCCGATCGCCGTATGATTATCGATCTGGCCGAACGACTCGCCTCAGGATGATACCGCCAATAGCCGCCGCGGTCACACCGCGAGCCGGCCGCCGGCGCCGATAAGCTCGGCGCTGTCGAGGACGCCGGCAAAATTGCCGATCACCTTGGTTACAACCAGCTTGTACAACGCGGCGTCGCCGGCGCAGGCCTGCCGGCAGGCGACGGCGTCTCCGATCACCTGATAGCGGTGACTGCGGTGAAAGCCGTCCACCACCGTCGAGAGGATCGTCTCGTCCAGCGAGAAGCCGAGCAGCACGCAGCGCATGCTGCGCATGTTCGCCATGTACTCGGCGAACCGGGCCGAGCTATAGGCCGAGGGCAGTGGATGCTCGAACGCGAGCTCCCCCGGCGTTGGCTTGAAATCCGGAAGCCAGTTCGTCAGGTTGGAGGCCGGGTTGAACCAGGCTGCCTGTGCGATCCGCTTGAGATGGACGACCGGCCACAGGTTGTCGCGCCAGAGCGCGATCAACTGCCGGCACAGCGCCATGACGACGTCGCCATCGGCGATCAGATGCCTGCGTCCCTCGGCGAGATATTCGCACTGCAGATCGGCGCAGACGAGAACAGGCGGATCCGCCTCGGTGGCACCGAACAGATCTCGGCCCGTCATCACGGTCTCGCTGCGGCGAAGTCGTGCAAGGGCGACGATGCCGGCCGGCCGGCCGAGAGATCGAGCACACCCGGCCGATCCCAGTCGCCTTCCGGACGAATGATCATGTAGGGATCGCTGTCGAGCGTGATCGCATCGTCGCACGGCTCGAGGTCCAGCACCATCTCCGTGTAGGAGAAGTCGGAGAATGTAAGCTTGCGATTATGGCCGAGCGGCTTGGCGCCGAAATGCGCCCAGAAATCGACGAGACGATCCTGCGCGTGGCCATAGGCCTTCTTGAAGCCCTTTCGCCTGCAATAGTCGAGAGCCTCGCGAACCAGCTTGAACGACAGCCGCGAACGCCGGTACTGATGGCGCACCGCCAGCCGCTCGACCTTGGCGAAGTCGCCGAAGAAGCGCACGCGTACGCATCCCGCCGGCTCCTTGCCGACGAAACCGAGGAAGTGGGCTGCAACCAGATCGTTGCCGTCGAACTCCTCCTCCATGGGACAATCCTGCTCGGTCAGGTAGACCGCCGAGCGGATCGCGGTAACGAGCATGAGGTCATTCGGATCGCGCGCGATGCGCACCGTGATCGCGCGGGGATTTGTCTTTGCCGCCCTGGCCGAACTAATGCTGTGCATCCGCAATGCTCCCTTGTTCGAAACCCTTCATCGACTGGATCGAAGGCGCGATCATCTCGGGCATCCGGTTCCACGGCCGCTGATACCACCAGAGATCGGGCTGAAAGCTCGGCACCGGCGTGAAGCCGAGCGCGCCGAGAAACGCGCGCCCTTCCGGACTCGATGGTTGCGCATAGTAATCGGCGGCGCGAAATCTCGCGCCTTGCAGCGCCTGCGCGACATTGCCGAGACCGATCGCTCCTCGCCCTTGCGCGACGAGCGCCCAGACATAGATGGCGGCTACGTCTTCGTCCGGCCGCGCCAGAAATCTGCGCGGCGGATCATTCAAATTGAACTCATCCAGGAGCAACGCATCGAGGCCTGAGCAGTTGAGATAGAGGAAGGCGATGCCGCCGAGCAGGTTCCTGCCGCGGTAGAGCGCGAAGATCGAGTCCGGATCGTGCCGCAAGAACTCCGCAAGCTCGTGTTCTGAGGCACGAACGCCCGGTATTTCCCGGCGTGCGAGCGCCGTGAGCTCGCCGAGCCGATCGGGCGTGACCGCCTGAGCCGCGACCCGATCCGTCCGCGGCAGCGCGTCGAGCTGATGTCGCAGCGTGAATTCTGTGCTTCCGCGGTGAGGGTTCTGCATCTATGTTTCCAGCTTGGCTTTGATGACGTCATCATACTTGTCGGAGCTGGAGTGTATGCGGCAACATTTGCATCGGGGTGCTGCATCCACGCAGCGCAGGAAGTCTGACGAAACGCTTAACCCCTCATGGGAGGATTTGAGAGCATTTCTGCTCTGTACGCGTCACCGCAGCTTCCGAAACGCGGCGGATGTTCTCGGACTGACCGGCACAACCCTGATGCGCAAGATCGACCGGCTCGAGGAAGAGCTCGGATGCAAGCTCTTCATCCGTGATCAATCCGGCTTGTCGCTCAGTGACGAGGGACGATCGTTGCTGTTCGACGTCGAGCAGATGGAGCGGCTGAGCTTCAACATCTTCCGGCGCGCTTCGCTGTCGACCGACACTCAGGGGTCGGTGCGCGTCGCCGTGACCGAAGGCCCCGGCAATTTCTGGATCCTGCCGCGACTGATCGATTTCCAGAAGACCTATCGCAGGATCACCGTCGATCTGAGCTGCGCGATGCAGCAGGCCGACGTGTCGCGGCTGGAGGCTGACATCTCGATCCAGTTCGAACGGCCGACCAACCCTGACGTGATCGTTGCAAAGCTCGGCCGTCTGCACATCTACGGCTTCGTGTCGGAAGCCTATCGCGACGCGCATGGACTGCCGACATCGCTGGCGGAGCTCAAGGATCATCGCATCATCAAGCAGCACGGCGTGCAGCTCGACGAGACCGGCTATGCGCGCATCCTCGGCTTGGAGTCCCTCGAAGGCATCGTCGGCATCTCAACCAATTCGAGCGTTGCCGTGCTTTACGCGGTCGAGCGCGGCGCCGGCATCGGCTTTCTGCCGACCTCGGCGGTCGCGCTCGGGGCGCCGCTCGTTCCTGTCGATCTCGGCATCAACTACCACATGGATCTGTGGCTGACCTATCACAAGGAGTTTCGCAACTCCGACCGGCACAAGGTCGTCATCGACTGGTTGAAGCGCATCTTCGATCCGAAGGTCCACGCCTGCTTCCGGGACGAGTTCATCCATCCGCTGAATCTCGTGCCGCTGATGGCGCCCGCGCGGGATGTCGTCGGCTTCAACGGCTACGTCGCGCCGAAACCCGTATGAGGAGCTACCATTTGAGCTCGACGCCGAGCGTGCCCTGATGCGATTGCAGCACCGAGCGAAGCTTCGCATCGTAGTTGAGATAGAGGCGTGCCGTTCGATTCAGGGATAGCGACAGTGCCGCGCCGGCGTCGGCGCCGTAGCGGCCCTCGCCAAGGCCCTGCAGCGTGATGCTCTGCGGACCGAGGCTGACGGTCACCGCGCCGAGATTCTGGCTGAAATTGTCGACCAGCTTGCCATAGGCCGAGACGTCGAGGATCTTGCCGTCGACGATGAAGTAGCGGCCGAACTCGGCGCCGACGAGAACGCGGGCGCGCTCCAGCGAGGTACCGCTGACCGACAGCGGATCGAGCCCGCCCGCCTCCTGGAATGCCGCCGTCGTGGCGCGCGTGTATTCGAAGGCAAGCTTCGGAACGATCCGGCTCTCACCGATGCTCCAGTAGTAGTCAAGCTCGCTCAGCACGCCCGTGATGTGGGCGCCGTAGACCGACGTCGCCGTACCGAGGCTGGTGTCGCGCCGCGCACTGATCCCGCCGAAGCCATGGACGACCGCGATCGCCCAGGTCCAGGGTCCCTGGTCGACCGAGGCGTTGAACCCGAACTGTGTGAGATCGAGCGTCGCCGCTTGCAGCGCCAGCGGCAAATCGACCCAGGTCCGGCTCTGGTCGACGGATAGTCCGACATTCACGCCCGGCATGAGACGCATGCCGATACCGGCGACGCCGCCCCAAGTCGTCCTCTTGTCGCCGACGAAGTCGCCTTGCGCATTGCTGCGGACGGTTGCGCCATACATCTCGCCCCAGGTCCGGAACCGAGGCTGTTCCGAAGCCTCCGGCGCGCCGCCGCCGCCGGGATTGCTCCGCGGCAGCCGGGTGGCGCCCTGCGTGACCTGAGTACCGAGCCGTTCGAGGAAGCTCGAGCCGAGATCGAGCACGGTTCGGCCGGCCGAGCGTTCGGAACTGATCGCGCCCGGTGCAGGACTGGGCAGCGGGCTCGGCGTTGGCGTCGGGCTTGCGGCGATGCTCGGCAGGCTGGCCTGCGCGGCGCACGGCGAAGAAGCGGCGACCAAACCGAGCCCGCCGATGAGCAGCATCGCCCCGGATGCGCCGCTGCGCATTCGCCAACCCAGCCTGGCCTGAGACGCCCCGCGCATCGATGCCCCGTTCGCCGCCCGCTCAAATTCGCTTCAATATTGCAGCGATGTTCTGCCCGCAGTTCCCGATCGCGGTCAATGAGGATTGCCATGTCGCGGCTGCCCTGCAAGGATTTGTGGTTCCAGCGCCACAAGCCACGCAGTTGCAGCAGCAGCCGGCGACGCGACGCCGCGACGCGTTCTCATCAGTCCGCCAACCTTGATATCGGCGGAAAATCGTGTTGCAATCTCCCGTACAATCGGATTGGCCGTTCGACTGTGCGTTTCGCGACTTCGGAAATTGAGCAGATCCCGGGAAGCCCGTTTGTGGCGTGGCACGCGCGAGCGTGGCCGCGTCTTTTTTTCGTCTAGACGAAGGAGACAGCGATGCCGACCTACAAGGGCAGCGTGAAGTGGTTCAACCCGACCAAGGGATATGGCTTCATCAAACCGGCTGGCGGAGACAAGGACGTGTTCGTCCACATCTCGGCCGTGGAGCGTGCTGGACTGACCACGCTCAACGAGAACCAGACGATCGAATATGATCTGGTGGAGAGCCGCGGCAAGACGTCGGCAGAGAACCTGAAGCTCTCGTGAGCATCGTCCCGGCGGAGGGCGCCACAGCGCGGGTTCGTAAACCAACTCACGAGCTCCGCGTCACGCTCGCTCGCCGCGGATGATCAGACTTCGTCAGCCTTGATGTACCCCGGCCCCGCCGGGGATTTTTTTCGTCCGGCGACAGCTACCGGACGACGGGCCAGATCAGCGCGTGATCGCCCTGCTCCACGGACGACGTCCGGCAGAGATCGCCTTCGAGCCGCACGAGGCCCTTGGCCAGCAGCTTCAGCGCCTCGGGATAGATGCGATGCTCGACGCCGAGAATGCGCGTCGACAGGGTGTCCGGCGTAT
Source organism: Bradyrhizobium sp. SZCCHNS1050 (assembly GCF_032484785.1). Taxonomy (NCBI): domain Bacteria; kingdom Pseudomonadati; phylum Pseudomonadota; class Alphaproteobacteria; order Hyphomicrobiales; family Nitrobacteraceae; genus Bradyrhizobium; species Bradyrhizobium sp. SZCCHNS1050. Next base: position 840,204 of record NZ_JAUETR010000002.1, read on the forward strand.
CGTCGTCCCTGACCACGACCGCGCCCTGCATCACGATCGGACCAGCATCCGTCTCCGGAATGACGAAATGCACGGTGGCGCCTGACAGCTTGACGCCGGCACGCAGCGCCTGGCCGTGCGGATCAAGGCCGGGGAACGATGGCAGCAGCGACGGATGAATGTTCAGCATCCTGCCATACCAGCGCTGCACGAACTCCGCCGTGAACAGGCGCATGAATCCGGCCAGGCAGATGATCTCGATGCCGCGTGCATCGAGCGCCTGCTGCAGTCTGGCTTCGAACCCTGCGCGGTCCTTGCCGAACGGCTTGCTCTCGATGATTTCGATCGCGACGCCGCTTTCCTGCGCTTTCTGCAGTCCGGCCGCATCGGCTCGGTTGGAGATCACGATGGCGACCTCGGCCGGAAAATCCGGCTGCGCCGCCGCGTGGATCAGCGCGGCCATGTTGGACCCACGGCCCGAGATCAGGATGGCGACGCGGCGCTTCATCGGCTCACTCGTCTCACAGAGCCAGATCGAGGGCGCCGGTGTAGATCACGCGCTCGTCGCCTGTCGCAGCAACGACCTCGCCGAGCCGTGCGACGTGCTCGCCATTCGCGGTGAACACCTCGATGACGGCATCGACGGCCTCGGCCTTGACGATCGCGATCATGCCGATCCCGCAATTGAAGGTGCGCAAGAGCTCGCGCTCTGCAATGCCACCCTGCTCCGCCAGCCATTTGAAGACCGGCAGCACCGGCAGGCCCGTCAGGTCAATCGAGACGCCGAGATGCTTCGGCAGCACGCGCGGAATGTTGTCGGTGAAGCCGCCGCCCGTGATGTGTGCGAGCCCCTTCACCGCACCGGTCTCGCGGATGGCGCGAAGGCACGACTTCACATAGAGCCGGGTCGGCGTCAGCAGCGCCGCGCCGAGAGTCAGGACCGGCGCGAACGGGGCCGGCGCATCGAAGCCGAGGCCGGACTGGGCGACGATCTTACGCACCAGCGAATAGCCGTTGGAGTGGACGCCGGAGGATGCGAGCCCCAGCACCACGTCACCGGCCGCGATGTCGGGAGACGGCAGCAGCGTCCCACGTTCCGCCGCGCCGACCGCGAAACCGGCAAGATCGTAGTCGCCGTCCTTGTAGAGGCCCGGCATTTCCGCGGTCTCACCGCCGATCAGCGCGCAGCCGGATTCCCGGCAGCCTTCGGCGACACCGGCGACGATCGACGCCGTCGCCTCCGGGTCGAGCTTGCCGCACGCAAAGTAGTCGAGGAAGAACAGCGGCTCGGCGCCCTGCACGACGAGATCGTTGACCGACATGGCGACTAGGTCGATGCCGATGCCGCCATGCAGCCCGGTCTCGATCGCGATCTTCACCTTGGTGCCGACGCCGTCGGTTGCCGCGACCAGCACCGGATCCTTGAATCCGGCGGCCTTGAGGTCGAACAGGCCGCCAAAGCCGCCGATCTCGGCATCCGCGCCGGCGCGGGCGGTTGCGCGCACCATGGGCTTGATCAGATCGACCAGACGGTTTCCGGCATCGATATCGACGCCCGAATCTGCATAAGTGAGCCCGTTCTTGCGCTCGGTCATGGTAAAAACCCCTAATCTGGCCGCTGGTTACGTCGGAATCCGGCCGCGCGCAATGGCTCGCAAGGGGCTCGTCCCCATACTATCTAGGAACGGACCGGTTCGCCCTGTTTCGGAATCGGATTGTCTTTTGATCGAGTCGTCGTCGGGACCCGCTGCGTGACCATTCCCCACAGTATCCCCAATCTGATCACGCTGGGTCGAATCCTGCTGGTTCCGATCGTCGTCTGGGCCATTGCGGCCGGCCAGATGGAGATCGCATTTCTGGTCTTCGTGGTCGCGGGGGTGAGCGACGCCGTGGACGGCTTCCTGGCCAAGCGCTTCAACCTGCGGTCCGAGTTGGGAGCGCTGCTCGATCCTCTCGCCGACAAGGCGCTGCTGGTCTCGATCTTCGTCACGCTTGGCATCTGGGGCGCGATCCCGCGCTGGATCGTGATCCTGGTGGTCTCGCGCGACATCATGATCGTCTCGGCGGTGATCGTGTCCTGGCTGTTCGACCGGCCGGTCGCGATGAAGCCATTGATGGTGTCCAAGCTGAACACGGTCGCCCAGGTGGGATTCGCGGCGCTCGTGCTGGCCTCGCTCAGCTTCGGCTTCGAGCCCCAGCCCTACGATGTGGTGCTGATGGTGCTGGTCACCGTCTTTACCCTCGTGTCGGTCGGGCTGTATCTCGTCGACTGGGTGCGCCACATGAGCACCATCGAGGTCCGGTGATCCTCCGCGGAGGGCCGTCCCGACCTCACGCACCACACGATACGGAGCAATTCGATCTTGGCTGGCCATATCCCCCCTCGTCAGCTGGCCTTCGCGCTGCCGCATGCGGAGAGCCTGACGCGGGACAATTTCTTCGAAGGTCCGGGCAACGCGGCCGGGCTCGCCCTGGTCGACGCCTGGCCGGAATGGCCGGCGCGGACCATGTTCCTGGTCGGCCCCGACGGCTCTGGCAAGAGCCACCTCGCCGCCATCTGGGCCGAGCGGGCTGGCGCCCGATCGCTGTCCGCGCATGCCCTCGAGGCGAGCGTGGTCCCTGGGGCGCTCGCCACCGGCGCGCTGGTGCTGGAGGATCTGACGGCAACCGATCTCGACGAGCGAGCGCTGTTTCACCTGCTGAACCTCGCCCGCCAGGACGAGGCCTTCGTGCTGATCACGGCGCGCGAGGCCCCGGCGGCCCTGCCCATCGCGCTGGCCGATCTGAGGTCGCGGCTGCGCGCCGTCCCGGTCGTCACGCTGCTGCCGCCCGACGACCAGCTGTTCCGCGCCTTGATCGTCAAGCTGGCCGCGGACCGGCAACTGGCGATCGACGAGACCGTGGTCAGCTATCTCGCAAGCCACATCGAACGGTCCTACGCCGCCGCCCGCCAGACCGTCGCACTGCTGGACGACGAGTCCCTGCGGCTAGGACGGCCGGTCACCCGGGCGCTGGCGGCGGAGCTGCTCCGCCCGCTGTGACCCGCGGCCATCTTGACGGCGGACGGGCACGGAACCCCAATGGTGCCGGCAACGTCATCCCCTGGTTACCCAGATTGGGCTACGGTCGACCGTTCGCGACTGGTTCGCGACTGGATGGATATGGATCGAATTCCGATGGATACCGAGCAAGCTACTGAAATCTCAGAGAAAGAACCGGTCGCCGCGCCGTCCATCGAGATTGCCTCGAGCCCCGAGCGATTCATCAATCGGGAATTGTCCTGGCTTCACTTCAACCGCCGCGTTCTGGAGGAATCGGTCAATCCGCGGCATCCCGCCCTGGAGCGGGTGCGCTTCCTGTCGATTTCCGCCAACAACCTTGATGAATTCTTCATGGTGCGCGTCGCCGGCATCCGCGCCCAGGTCCGCGAGGGCATCGCCGAGCGCAGCCCCGACGGGCTGACGCCGACCGAGCAGCTGAAGCTGATCAACGAGACGGTGTCGCAGCTCGCGATCGACCAGCAGGCGATCTGGCGCGACCTGCGCAAGTTTCTCGGCGAGCTCGGCATCGTGCTCGTCGACGGTCAGGACGTCACCAAGAGCGAGCGCGCCTGGATCGAGGACCACTTCCTCGCCAACATCTTCCCGCTGCTGACGCCACTCGCGATCGATCCGGCGCATCCGTTCCCGTTCATCCCGAGCCTCGGCTTCACGGTGGCGCTGCAATTGATCCGCTCCGCCGACGGGCGCCCGATGAACGCCCTGATCCGCATGCCCGGCAAGATCGACCGCTTCATCCGCTTCCCCGGCTCCAAGGATGGCGTGATCCGCCTGATCACCCTGGAACAGGCGACCGGCCTGTTCATCGGCCGGCTGTTTCCGGGCTACACCGTGAAGGGCCAGGGCGCCTTCCGGATCATCCGCGACAGCGAGATCGAGATCGAGGAAGAGGCCGAAGACCTGGTGCGGCTGTTCGAAACCGCGCTGAAGCGGCGCCGTCGCGGCTCGGTGATCCGGCTCGAGATCGAGGCCAACATGCCGGAGGAGCTGCGCCGCTTCGTGCAGAATGCGCTCTCGACCACCGATGACGAGGTGTTCCTGGTCGACGGCGTGCTGGCGATGAACGAGCTGTCGCAACTGACGCGCGTCGACCGGCCCGACCTCGAATTCGCGCCCTATGTGCCGCGCCATCCCGAGCGTGTCCGCGACCATGGCGGCGACATCTTCGCCGCCATCCGGCAGAAGGACCTGATCGTCCATCACCCTTACGAGTCGTTCGACGTCGTCGTGCAGTTCCTGCAGCAGGCGGCGCGCGACCCGGACGTCGTCGCGATCAAGCAGACGCTGTACCGCACCTCCAACAACTCGCCTATCGTGCGCACGCTGGTGGAAGCTGCCGAAGCCGGCAAGTCGGTGACGGCGCTGGTCGAGCTCAAGGCGCGTTTCGACGAGGAGGCCAACATCCGCTGGGCCCGCGATCTGGAGCGCGCCGGCGTGCAGGTCGTCTACGGCTTTCTGGAGCTGAAGACGCATGCCAAGCTGTCGATGGTCGTGCGCCGCGAGGGCGGCAGCCTCACGACCTATGTCCACACCGGCACCGGCAACTATCATCCGGTGACGGCGCGCATCTACACCGACCTGTCCTACTTCACATCGGACCCGGTCATCGGCCGCGACGTCACGCGGGTGTTCAACTACATTACCGGCTATGCCGAGCCGATCGACATCGAGAAGATGGCGGTGTCGCCGCTCACGCTTCGCAAGCGCATGATCGAGCACATCCACGGCGAGACCAGCTTCGCCCGCCAGGGCAAGCCGGCCGTGATCTGGATGAAGATGAACTCGCTGGTCGATCCAGACATCATCGACGCGCTGTATGAGGCCTCGCAGGCCGGCGTCTCGATCGAGCTGATCGTGCGCGGCATCTGCTGCCTGCGTCCCGGCCTCCCCGGACTGTCGGAGAACATTCGCGTCAAATCGGTGATCGGCCGCTTCCTCGAGCATGGCCGCATCTACTGCTTTGGTATGGGTCAGGGCCTGCCGAGCGCCAAGGCCGCCGTCTACATCTCCTCGGCCGACATGATGCCGCGCAATCTCGACCGCCGCGTCGAGGTGCTGTGCCCGCTTCAGAACCCGACCGTGCATCAGCAGGTCCTGGAACAGATCATGGTCGCGAACCTCAAGGACACCGAGCAGAGCTGGCAATTGTTGCCGGACGGGTCGTCAACGCGTATGAAGGCCGCGAAGGGCGAGGAGCCGTTCAACCTGCACAATTACTTCATGACGAATCCGAGTCTGTCCGGCCGTGGAAAGTCGCTCAAGGAATCATCGCCGCGCCGGCTCACGCGCCGGAATGAACGCTCTCCTTCATAGGGGCTGTCTGCACCGGGGCCTTCTGCAACGGGACATGCCGTGGTGAAGCGGCCCGGCACGAGGTCCGCCAGCGTCGGTGTCATCGACATCGGCTCGAATTCGGTCCGTCTCGTCGTCTACCAGGCGATGGAACGCAGTCTCGTCACCGTGTTCAACGAGAAGGCGCTGTGCGGGCTCGGTCGCGAGGTCCAGACCACCGGCCTGCTCGCGGCCGATGCCGTCGACAAGGCGCTGACCGCGCTGAAGCGCTTCCGCGCGCTGTGCAAGGTGCAGCGGGTGGGGCAAGTTCATGCCATCGCGACCGCCGCCTGCCGCGATGCTTCGAACGGCGCTGATTTCATCGCCAAGGCCGAGAAGATCTGCGGCGTCCCGATTCAGATCCTCACCGGACCCGAAGAGGCGCGCTATTCGGCGCTCGGTGTCATCTCCGGCATTCACAAGCCCGACGGCATCGTCGGTGATCTCGGCGGCGGCTCACTTGAGCTGATCGACGTGCGCGGGCACCAGGTCCGCAGCGGCGTCACCCTGCCGCTCGGCAGCCTGGCGCTGCAGGATCTCGCCGAGAAATCGCTGAAGAAGGCGCAGCGGATCGCGAGCGAGGCGCTGACCGACCTGCCGCAACTGCTGGCCGGCCAGAACCGCACCTTCTATGCGGTCGGCGGCACCTGGCGCGCGCTGGCGCGCATCCACATCATCCAGAGCGGCTATCCGCTCGGGGTGATGCACGGCTATGCGATTCCGGCGGCCGATGCGCTGGCCTTCGTGCGCCGGCTGCGTCGTCTCGTCGCCGCCGACATGCTGGCCGACATCGAAGCGATCGCCGAGGCGCGGCGCCCGCTGCTTGCCTATGCTGCGCTGGTGCTCGAGCACATCATCCGCGTCGCCAGGCCGACGACCGTCGTGTTCTCGACCTTCGGCGTGCGCGAGGGCCTGCTCTACTCCAAGCTTCCCGACGCCGAGCGCGCCAAGGACGGGCTGCTGTGCGCGGCGCAGGGCCTCAACGAGCTGTTGTCGCGCTCGGCCCAGCATGCCCGCGAGCTGATCGACTGGACCGACCGCCTGTTCCGCGTGATGCACATCCGCGAGACCGAGGACGAGCGCCGGCTGCGGCACGCCGCCTGCCTGTTGTCCGACATCGGCTGGCGCATGCATCCGGACCATCGCGGCGAGCAGACCTACGGCATCGTTCTGAACGGCAATTTCGGCTCGATCAACCACGAGGGCCGCATCTTCGTCGCGCTGTCCGTGTTCTTCCGCTACGAGGGCCTGCGCGACGAGGCGGCGGCGCCTGCCCTCACCGAGCAGCTGAGCCCGGCCCAGATCGATCGCGCGCGCCTGCTCGGCACCGCGTTTCGCGTCGCGCATCTGATCTCGGCGGCGCGGCCCGGCGTGCTGCTCGCAACGCATTTCCGCACCCAGGACCGCAAGCTGATGCTGGTGTTCGAGCACCAGATGGTCGACCTCGTCGCGGACCGCGTCGGCGGACGCTTCAAGCAGCTCGCGCGTCTCGTCGGCCGCTCCGGCTCGATCGTGCGCAGCTAGATCCGGATCAGGACCGCGGAGCGCCGACCGAAATTGCGATCATGCGCTTGGCGATGACGCCATAGACCTTGCGCCAGGCCTGCTCGACCTCATCATTCCAATGCGGACCAAGTCCTTTGGCGAGGCTCCACAATAGTGCTTCACCGACCACCGGATAGTGCTCGGGCCGGACCCCATAGCGCGCATGATTGCGGCCGAGGATGTCGGTGCTCGACAACAGACCCGTCGTCTGATCGAGGCTGCCGACGAGGACCGCCAGGGTCGCGATGAAGTCCCGTTTCAGCACGTCCATGTCGGCGGGAAACATCGCCCGACATTCCGGCGCGAGCTCGAAGACGCGGTCATAGAACGTCGTCGTCATCTGTGTAGCATTGGCAAATACCAAGTCGAACGACGACTTGACGTGCGCAATCTCATCTGCAGTCAACATGCGCAAGTCCAATTCGAAACAATTCCAATCAGGGCCCGATCAGTGGAGCTCGACGTGGTGGTGTCGCGGCGGCGCGAACAGGTTCAAGATTATAAGAAACAGACGACCACGCCCTGCGGTACCTGGCAAAGGCGCGGCAGCGTGCCGCAGCGCTGTCGATTGGCTTGTGATCCGGCCGCGACGATGGCTGACCGACTCAGTGATCGGAGACGGTAACGGCAACAAACACGACGGCCATCGTGCTTCTCACAGGCCATCGGAGGACGCCGACACGCCAGCCGCCGACCGGCGCCAAGGCCGACTGATCCGTTGGATCGCGCAGACGGCCGCCGATGCGAATGGCGGCCGTCCGCGTCAACCGACGCCTGGCTCACACCGCGAGATTCATCCAGACGGATTTCGGCTCCGTGAAGTTGTCCAGCGCGGCCGTGCCGTGCTCGCGGCCCAGTCCGGAGTCACGATCGCCACCCCAAGGCAGCCGCACATCGGTGTAGCCATAGGTGTTGATCCACACGGTGCCGGCGCGCAGGCGCTTGGCGAAGCGATGGACGCGCCCCATGTCGCGGCTCCAGACGCCGGCGGCCAGGCTGTAGGCCGTGCCGTTCGCCATCCGCAGCGCCTCGGCCTCGTCCCTGAACTTGATCACGCTGACCACGGGTCCGAAGATCTCTTCCTGCGAGATCCGCATGTCGTGCGTGACGCCGGCGAAGACGGCGGGGCTAACGAAATAGCCGCGGGCGGCCGCACGCTGGCCGCCGGTGACGAGCGTGGCGCCTTCGTTGCGTCCGATGTCGACATAGTCGAGGATCGTCTTCATCTGCCGTTCGGAGATGACCGGTCCGAGCGAGGTGGCGCGATCGAGCGGATCGCCGATCCGCAGCGCCTGCGCCCGCGCAGTCAGGCGATCGACCACCTCGTCATACACGCGCTCGTGCACGAGCACGCGCGAGCCGGCCGAGCACACCTGCCCCGTGTTGAAGAAGATGCCGCTGGCCGCAGCCTTCGCGGCGGCCTCGATGTTCGCATCGTCGAAGATGATGTTGGCCGACTTGCCGCCGAGCTCGAGCGAGACGCGTTTGAAGTTGCCGGCCGCCGCCTTCATGATGCCGCGGCCGACGCCGGGCGAGCCGGTGAACGTCACCTTATCGACATCGGGGTGGTTGACCAGCGCCTCGCCGACGGTGCGCCCGGGGCCGGTCACGATGTTGAGAACACCGGGCGGCAGTCCGGCTTCGAGCGCGAGCTCCCCGATCCGCAGCGCCGACAGCGACGTCAGCTCGGCGGGCTTCATCACAACGGTGCAGCCGCAGGCCAGCGCCGGCGCGAGCTTCCACATCCCGATCATCAGCGGGAAATTCCACGGCACGATCGCCGCGACCACGCCGACCGGCTCGCGCACCGTATAGGTCAGCGCATCATCGCGCGTGGAGACGACTTCACCGCTGATCTTGTCGGCCCATCCGGCGTAATAGGTGAGCGTATCGATGGCGGCGGGAAGATCCTGGCGCAGGATCGCCGACACCGGCTTGCCGGCATCGAGGCTTTCGAGCTCGATGATCTCGTCGGCATGGTCGCGCAACAGCTGCGCCCATTTCAGAAGGATCGCGCCGCGCTCCGCCGCACGCATCGTTCGCCACGGCCCTTCGAAGGCCTTGCGGGCCGCGGCGACTGCGAGATCGACATCCTCGGCATTGCCCTCGGCGACCGTCGCAATCGCCTGCTCGGTTGCAGGATTGAGCGACGTGAAGGTGCGTCCCGAAACCGAGGGAACATGCCTGCCGCCGATCAGGAGCTGGAACGGCTTCGTCAGATAGGACGTCCCCCTCGCGCCGCGCTCGTAATCATATGCAATCGACATCATATTTCCTCCGTTTGTTGTATACCAATGAAGGTAAGAACAAATATCTGTTCGTAAATATGATATCTGTTGCCTATGGCCGGCGGTCATATGAAGCCGACTTCACAAGCGGGCCCTGATGTTGCGGATCGCGATCGAACCTGTCTGGCGCTTCTACAAGGACGACGGTCCGCAGAGCATCGTCGTGATGCTCCGCGTGCTCAGTGAAATCGGGAGGACGGGTAAGATCACCAGCGCGGCCAGTGACGCGCATCTTTCCTATCGTCACGTCTGGAATCTGATCGAGCAGTGGTCTGAATTCTTCGGCGTGCCGCTGGTCGAGACCCAGCGCGGCAAAGGATCGAAGCTCACGGCGTTCGGCGACAAGCTGGTCTGGGCGGGCGAGCGCATGCAGGCTCGCCTCGGCCCGCAGCTCGACAATCTGGCGCAGGAGCTGGTGACCGAGATCAAGCCGTTCCTGCAGTCGCATCCTGGCGTGATCCGCGTTCACGCCAGCCACGGCTTTGCCGTCGCCAAGCTGCGCGAGCTGCTGGATCGCGAGTCAGGCGTCGGGGTCGATGTCCGCTATGTCAGCAGCCAGCATTCGCTGGCCTCGCTGGCGCAAGGCGAATGCGACCTGTCGGGACTGCATCTGCCGCGCGGCGAGCTGCGTGCCCAGAACATCCAGGCCTGCCGGGATTGGCTCGATCCCAAGCAGGACTGCGTCATCAGCTTCGTGACCCGCGAGATGGGGCTGATGGTCAAGCGCGGCAATCCGCTGTCCATCCGTTCATTGACCGATCTTGCCGACGGCAGGGCGCGCTTCGTCAATCGCGATCATGATTCCGGCACCCGCCTGTTGTTCGATCAGTTGCTCGCGTCACAAGGCATCGACGAAACCAGCATCAATGGCGCGCAGCAGATCGAGTTCACCCATGCCGCCGTCGCCGCCTATGTCGCGAGCGGCATGGCCGACGTCTGCTTCGGCGTCGAGGCTGCCGCGCGGCAGTTCGGGCTCGACTTCATCCGTATCCTCACCGAGGACTATTTCTTCGCCTGCCATAAATCGTTTCTGGAAACCGACCCGATGCGGCGGGTGCTCGAGGTGATGAAGGGCGATGAATTCCATCGCGCCGTTGCTGCCCTGCCCGGCTACCAGCCAGCGGCCACGGGATCGGTCCACACCGTCCGCGAATTCCTCGATCGGCTGGATGCGGAGTCCTGACGCCGCCCGGTCGGATGCGGCGCGTCCTGACGATCAGCTACGGCAGATCGACGCCGCGCGCCGGCACCGGCTGCAGCTCGCTCTCGGCCTGACGCTGCAGCGCGCGGCCGCGCCAGATCGAGCCGGCGATCAGCACCACACCGGCGCCGATCAGCGACATCAGCGTCTCCATGACATCGACATGGCTCGCGAGATTGGTCTTGCCGGCGAACAGCGCCGAGGTCGCCTCGATGTTGATGAGGACGGTGCCGTCGAGCAGATGGTGCAGCATCGGCTCGATCGCGGGATCGGTCGCGATCACCTCGCCGGCCACCCAGCCGAGCAGCATCGCGCCGAGCCAGACCAGCAGCGGGACCCGATCGAGCACCAGCATGATCAGCGCGGCACCCGCGATGATCAGCGGGATGCTCATGGCAAGGCCGATGATCAGCAGGGACGCCTGGCCGTTGGCGGCCGCAGCCACCGCGATCACGTTGTCGAGGCTCATCACGAGGTCGGCGAGCGCGACGATGCGGACCGCATGCCACAGCGTCGTGCCGGCCGCGATCTCGTCGTTCTCGTCCTCGGGCACCAGCAGCTTGGCGGCGATCACGATCAGTGCCAGCCCGCCGATCAATTTCAGGTATGGCAGCGCCATCAGGGTGGCGACGATGCCGGTAAAGGCGATGCGCAGTGCGACGGCAATGCCGGAGCCGGCCACCATGCCCCAGAAGCGATGCTTGCCGTGCAGGCCGCGGCAGGCGAGCGCGATGACCAGCGCATTGTCGCCCGACAACAGCACATTGATCCAGACGATCTTGCCGAGCGCGAGCCAGAAGCCCGGGCTCTGCAGGTCGGCCTCGAATTGAGCGAGCACATGGCCGAAGCTGGCGGAATCGGCGAGTTGCGATAGCCAGTTCACGGCCGGGCCTTTCAGATAAGTTCAGCGCAGAGCACGAAGGTCGTGCGGCTGAGGGGGCCCTCAGCCGCACGAGGATCGATCAACCGACGATCTCGTTGCCGGAGAAGAACTGCGCGATCTCGATCGCTGCCGTTTCCGCCGCGTCGGAACCGTGCACCGAGTTCTCGCCGATCGACTTCGCATGCAGCTTGCGGATGGTACCGTCGGCCGCCTTCGACGGGTCGGTGGCGCCCATCACGTCGCGGTACTTCAGGATGGCGCCCTCGCCCTCCAGCACCTGGACCACGACCGGGCCGGAGATCATGAAATCGACCAGTTCGCCGAAGAATGGCCGCGCCTTGTGCACGGCATAGAAGGTCTCGGCCTGATCGCGGGTCATGCGGATGCGCTTCTGGGCCACGATCCGCAGGCCGGCCTTCTCGATCAGCGCGTTGATCGCGCCGGTGAGATTACGCTCGGTCGCGTCGGGCTTGATGATCGAAAAGGTGCGCTCAATCGCCATGATATCGTCCTTGGAGGTGCGGGATTTCGGTGAGTTGCGGGCTTATATCGACGCGATCGGCCGACGGCAAGCGACCGGGGCCCCTGCCGGAGCGCGACGCCTTACGACAATTTCACAATTCTGAACATAGTCTGAAGGCTCCGTGCCACCCGTGTTCAGCTCGAAGCTCCTAGGGTGTTGGCATCGGGCGAGGACGAGCCAGCAATACGACCGGTGGCCGCCCTCTCCCAGCCTCATCCGTCGGACAATTTCGGCGCCACCAGCGCTGTCATCCAGGAGACGATCATGTTGCGCAAACTCTCCCTCATCGCGGCGGCCACCGTTGCCCTCGGCGCAGCCGCCCTCGCCCCGACTGCCGCCTCGGCTCACTGGCATGGCGGCTGGCATGGGGGCGGTTGGCACGGAGGCTACGGCGGATGGCACCGTCCGTTCTACGGCCCGCGCTTCTTCGTCGGTGGCCCGGTCTACAGCTACGGCTATGGCGGCTGCTACGTGCGCCGCGTGGTTCCGACCCCGTGGGGACCGCGCTGGCGGTGGATCAACCGCTGCTATTGATACGAGCCTCGGCGCGGCACCCGCCCCCCGCCGCACCGAACTCGCATCGCCCCGGCGTCTCCCCCACGCCGGGGCTTTTTTTGTGCATTTTCAACCTCATTTCGGGGTCTTCCGGTCGGGAGCGGGAAACAAATCGAGCGGTCACGACTTGTTACGGCATCGTCCTGCAACTGCTCGTGGAACTCCCTCATGTCTGGCCGCACCGCCGATTTCAGCGAGGCGCTCGATCGCAAGACCAGCCGGTCGATCTGCGAGGCCGTCGGCGAACGCCTGCAACGCAGCCTGCCGCCGGACGGCTCTCATTTGCCGGCTCCGCTTGCGGACCTGATGAACGAGTTGCGCAAGCGCGACGAAAGCGGGATGAGCCTCTCCGGCGGTTGAGACCGCGACAAAGCGGTTGCCTTTGGCCGCGCGCGCGGTGACAAGGCGCGCATGCTTTCCATCACCGACATCTCCATCCGCCTCGCCGGACGGCTTCTCATCGACCAGAGCTCAGTGCAGATTCCGCCCGGCGCGCGCGTCGGACTGGTCGGCCGCAACGGCACCGGCAAGTCGACCCTGTTCAAGGCGATCCGCGGCGAACTGTCGCTGGAGAGCGGCAGCATCACCGTGCCGCCGCGGTGGCGCATCGGCAGCCTGGCCCAGGAAGCCCCGAGCGGGCCCGAAAGCCTGATCGAGGTGGTTCTCCGGGCCGACCTCGAGCGGCATGCGCTGCTGCAGGAGGCCGAGACCGCCCATGACGCACACCGCATCGCCGAGATCCAGACCCGGCTCGTCGACATCGACGCGCATTCCGCCCCGGCGCGCGCGGCCGCTATTCTCAGCGGCCTTGGATTTTCCGCCGCGGATCAGGCGCGAGCCTGCACCGAATTCTCCGGCGGCTGGCGCATGCGGGTCGCCCTCGCGGCCACGCTGTTCGCCGCGCCCGACCTGCTCCTGCTGGACGAGCCGACCAACTATCTCGACCTCGAGGGCACGCTGTGGCTCGAGGATCATCTGGCGCATTATCCGCGCACGGTGATCGTGATCAGCCACGACCGCGATCTCCTGGAAACCTCCGTCGACCAGATCCTGCATCTCGACCGTTGCAAGCTCACGCTGTATCGCGGCAGCTACTCCTCCTACGAGGAACAGCGCGCCACCCGCGAGATGCTCGATGCCAAGGCGGTCAAGCGCCAGGAAGCGGAGCGTGCGCGGCTGCAGGCCTTTGTCGAGCGCTTCAAGGCCAAGGCCTCGAAGGCGCGCCAGGCGCAGTCCCGCGTCAAGATGTTGGAGCGGATGAAGCCGATCACCGCGCTCGTCACCCAGGACGTGCACGAGATCACGTTCCCCGCACCGGAGCGACTGCTGTCGCCGCCGATCATCGCGGTCGACAACGCCTCGGTCGGCTACGATCCCGCGCAACCGGTGCTCAACAGAGTCACCTTACGCATCGACAATGACGACCGCGTCGCATTGCTCGGCGCCAACGGCAATGGCAAGTCCACGCTGGTGAAGCTGCTCGCCGGCCGGCTCACACCGTTTTCCGGCAAGGTCACGCGCGCCGACAAGCTGTCGATCGCCTATTTCGCCCAGCACCAGCTCGATGAGCTGGACGAGACTGGATCGCCGTATAGTCACGTGCGCAAGCTGATGGGCGATGCGCCGGAATCGAAAGTGCGCGCGCGCGCCGGCGCGATCGGATTTTCCGGCAAGGCCGCCGACACGCTGGTGAAGAGCCTGTCGGGCGGCGAGAAGGCGCGGCTGCTGCTCGGGCTCGCGACCTTCTTCGGCCCCAACATGATCATCCTGGACGAGCCGACCAACCATCTCGACATCGACAGCCGCGCCGCGCTGGCCGAGGCGATCAACGAATTTCCCGGCGCCGTGATCATGGTGTCGCACGATCGCTATCTGATCGAGGCCTGCGCCGACCGCCTCTGGGTCGTCGCCGACCGCACCGTGAAGACCTATGATGGCGACCTCGATGACTACAGGCGCATGGTCCTGTCGACGCGCAGCGCGCCGGCCCGCGACAACGAGCGCTCTCAGGTCGCCGAGAAGACCGAGCGGCCCCGCAGCGACAACAAGCGCAGCGGGCTGAAGCAGAAGATTGCGGCAGCCGAAGCCGAGATCGCCCGCATCACCGAGATCATCGCCAAGATCGACGGCGCGCTGTCGCTGCCCGACATCTTCACGCGCGACCCGAAGCAGGCCGCGCAATTGTCGAAGGCGCGGGCCAATGCCGCCGACGCGCTGGCGCGCGCCGAGGAGCAGTGGCTGGAAGCCAGCACGCTGCATGACGAGGCGGGGAGCTGAAGTGCCCCGAGCCTCGGATCGGCATTCGGCCGAAAGTCGCCGATAGCTTGGCTTTCAGATGCTTCCAAGTCGAAAGCCTTCGCGGTCGGCGGCTAGCACGGCTGAATGCGGGATCGGAGCGAGCGACCGGATCAATTGGTTCGCTGGAACAGGTCGGCACCCGGCAGATTGCCGAGATCACCGTTGGGCTGAATGTAGAAGAGATTCCAATTCGCCCGAAGTTGATTGCCGCCGACTTGGCCTCTCCAACGCGTGATGGAATTGCACTGGGCAAAAGTCACGACCAGCATAACGGCGCTGCCGGCGGATCTGCCGGATACCGGATAGGGAATACCCTGGCATGCGAACCCAGATGCGTTGTTGGTGAATTGCCCTCGCACCTGCCCATCGGTGACTGACCAGATCTCGAGAACCGAGCCTCGTTGATTGGTCCATCTCGACGGCGCCGGCAGGACGTCGGCACGCGCAGCAATCGACGAAACCACGACAATCATGCCTGCGAAAAGATACTTGCTGAAGAACCACTTCATGGCGCGCCTCGCTATGCCCAGAGCTAGAGGTAGCAACGATGACTACATACATCCATAAGATTGAAAGCGCCATTGTAGCAGAATCAAAATTGCTCTACTTTTGGTAGCTGACGTTGATGTTTGAGGTTCGATTGAGGCGATTCAGGAGGACGAAACATGAACAAGCAGCTTTACGCTCGACTTGACGGCCTGCTCTACGACGTCTGCGTCAAGGCCGGTCAAAAGGTGAAGACCGGTGAGGTCCTCTACGTCATCGAGGCGGCCAAATCACAGCTGTCGGTGAAAGCTCCCTACTCCGGGACAATCAGTCAGGTCAGGCGCAAAGCGGGCGATACGTTGAACGCGACCGATGTCGTGATGGAGCTGGATGCGGAGGACGCGGCAGCTTAATCGTCGCCGAAGTTCGGAGTCCTCTGCAGATGGATCGGCGACGACGCGCCGTTGTAGACCGTCGCTCGATCCAGCACGCGCTCGGCCTCGGCGGACGGCCAGGATCTTTCGATCTTGGGCCGCTTTCTGTCGAAGGCGCATTGCAGCCCCTCCGGGAGATCCGACCAGAACGGCACGAAGGACAATACGATCAGGGCTCGGTCTTCGCTCGAATTGTTCGCATGGGATGCGTGAAGGAGCCTGCCGTCGCGAACGATGAGATCCCCCTTCCGAACAGCAACATCAACTTCGTCTGGCCTCGTGGAAACCAGCACGTCGTCGACATGCAGAACCCGATCGGGATGTGTCGGCCTGCCCTCGATCAATGCATGTAGATCGTTCTTGCGCCGATGACTGCCGGGAAGCACGCGCAAGCATCCGTTTGCAGCACTCGTGTCGGTCAAATAGTACATGAAATAGAGAATTGGAGGCGTGGCGCCGTAACTCACAGCGCTCGACCAGCCCCACCAATCCTGGTGCCAGTGCAGCCTCGGACACCCGGCCGGCTTGGAGATCAGAAATCCAGCAAAAAAGCGCGCATCCCGGTATCCGGCGCGCTCCAACAATTCATATTGTGCATCGAAGAGAATGATCGGCGCGAAATCGACCGAAAAGTTGACCGAGACAACAAGCCCGAGATGGGGCTCCGCTCTCGCCTCAAGACTGGCCCGAGACTTGATTCGATTGCCGGCCTCCAACAATTCGCGAGGAAGAAAATCACGGCGTACCGCATACCCGGCCTCCTCCAACTCGCGACGGAGGCCGGTTATTTGCATGGCCGCCTCCCGCCGTCAGCTCGTCCGCTTCTTCGCCTTCGGCTTCGCCACCTTCGGCGCCGGTCCCGGATCGGGCGCGCGCTCGACCGAGGTCAGGCGGCCGGAGCTGAACGTGTAGACGCCGGCGCGTGCGCCGCGCAGCCAGGTCACCGTGGCCACGCGCTCGCCGCCATTGCTCGAGATGTTGACGTTGTCGGGTGCACCGATGCCGCGCACCACGTCGCATTCGGTGTGGCCGAGTGCGACGGTGCCGCCGGCAGCCGGCGTCGAGGCGGCGGGATCATTCGCCAGCGCGTTCGCGCCCGCAGCATCGGCCGCAGGCGCCATGCCCGGGCATGCGCCTTCGGCGCTCACAAGATCCTCAGCCGTGACCGGCTTGTCCGGCGTCAGCGGCGGCGCGTCGATCGAGATGTTTCTGATGAACAGGCGCTGCGGCCGGTTGAACCACTCGGCGTCCTTGGACAGGAAATCGGGCGTGCTCGAGCATCCGGCGACGACCGGGGCAAGCACAAGGAACGCCAGAGCGCGCGTCAGCTGTTTGGTGTGGTCTCGCACGATGAACCTTGCTGAATTGCAACCTGTGGACACTCTAACGTGTTGTCCCAACATCACTTTGCGGCACGTTCGTGACTTTGCCAACGCTCTGCCGGTAAATCGGCAGATTATCATTAATCACGCGGCGCTGCCATCATCGGCGCTTCACGGGCCTCCGTATCATTGTCGGCGCTGCCAGCGCCCCCGTTCATCCGCCTGCCAGTAGGTGACCTCGAATCCCCGCGATTTGCAATCGGTCCACGCCGATCTCGCAGCCGCGAGCGCGTCCGCATCATCGCCGTTGAACACGAGCACCATGCGCTCGTAGCTGTGCGAGTCCGATGGCAGCGCCGCGTTATCCACCAGGAAACGGACGTTCGCGCCGTTGGGATTGCTTTCTTCCACCGCGAGCACGATCGGCTGGTCGGCCACATCGGCCACCCGCCAGGTGGCGTGCGGCAGAAACGAATCGTCGCGATAGGTCCACAGATGCGCATCTAGCGCATCCGCGCGCTCCTCCGATGTCGACTGCACCACGACGCGCCAACCGCGCTCGAGCGACTTCTCGAGCAGCGGCGGCAGCACGCCTTCCACGGTCATGTTCTGCAGGTGGTAGAACAGGACTTCGGTCATCGCCCCGCGTCACGCCTTGGCGCCGGATTTGGCTTCAGCTTTGGTGTCGGATCTGGATTCGTAGGAGTCCCACACCAGCCGATCGAGCAGCCGGACGCCATAGCCCGATCCCCAGCTCTGGTTGATCTCCGATTTCGGCGCGCCCATCGCGGTGCCGGCGATGTCGAGATGCGCCCACGGCGTGTCGTTGACGAAGCGCTGCAGGAATTGCGCGGCGGTGATCGAGCCGCCATGGCGTCCGCCGGTATTCTTCATGTCGGCGAACTGCGAATCGATCAGCTTGTCGTATTCGTGGCCGAGCGGCATGCGCCACACCTTCTCACCCGTCTCCTGCCCCGCCTTGAACAGCTTGTCGGCGAGATCATCATTGTTGGTGAAGAGACCTGCATGCTCGGTGCCGAGCGCGACCATGATCGCGCCGGTCAAGGTCGCCAAGTCGATCATGAATTTCGGCTTGAACTTGGTCGCGACGTACCACAGCACGTCGGCGAGCACGAGGCGGCCCTCCGCATCGGTGTTGATGATCTCGATGGTCTGGCCCGACATCGAGGTGACGATGTCGCCCGGACGCTGGGCGTTGCCGTCCGGCATGTTCTCGACCAGGCCGATGGCGCCGATCACGTTGGCCTTGGCCTTGCGTGCGGCGAGTGCATGCATCAGGCCGACCACGCAGGCCGCGCCGCCCATGTCGCCCTTCATATCCTCCATCGAGCCGGCCGGCTTGATCGAGATGCCGCCGGTGTCGAAGCACACGCCCTTGCCGATGAAGGCGACCGGCTGCTCGCCGCGCTTGCCGCCATTGTAGTGCATCACGACGGTGCGGCTCGGCCGTGCCGAGCCCTGGCCGACGCCGAGCAGCGCGCCCATGCCGAGTTTCTTCATCGCGGGCACGTCGAGGATCTCGACGGTGACGCCGAGCTTGCGCAAGGCGGCAGCGCGTTTGGCGAACTCTTCCGGGTAGAGCACGTTCGGCGGCTCGTTGACGAGATCGCGCGCCAGTATCACCCCGTCGGTCACGTGGGATCGCGGCGCGAAGGCCTTCTTGGCCGCCGCGACGTCCGCCACGGCGATCGAGACATTGGCGCTGACGGCGCCCTCCTCGTCCTTCTTCTTGGTCTTGTAACGGTCGAACCGATAGGCCCGCAGCCGGATCCCGGCGGCCAGCGAGCTGACCTGATCCGGCAACAGCGGTCCCGAAGGCAGCTCGGCGAGCACCGCCACCGCTTCAGTTCCGGCGTTCAGCTTTCCGGCTAAAGTCCCGCCGTATTTGAGGAAATCCTTGTCCTTGAGGTCCGATCCCTTGCCGATGCCGATGACGATCAAGCGCTGAATCTTGATTCCCTCAGGAGCCAGCAGATCCAACACCGCGCCATCCTTGCCCTTGAACCGGGCTGCCCCGGCCGCGCGCTTGATCAGGTCCGAGGCTCCCCCGAGCGCCTTCTCGGTCGCGACTCCAAGACGCAGGGTGTCATCGCAGAACGCCACCACGATGCCACGCGGGGCGGTCGACAGCGGGACGAAGCCGACCTTGACGGCGTCGGACATCAAGCAATCCTCCAAATTTCGACGTGATGAGCCGCCACGTTCGACCGAAAACCTCAAGGGCCAGACGCGGATGGCGGCAGTTCGGAACCCAACTTGACAGCAGTATGGCCTGCCCGGACCGCGGCTGCCAAGCGCCGCGTGGCGGGCCAGTCACAATCATGAAATTTTGACCGTATTTTCGGGGCGCCACGCCACAGCCATTTTGTCGACGGATCAACGAGATGGTAATGATATTCACTGCTCTTGGAACGTCACGGCGACAGCGGCCTTGGGGGACCCGTTTCAAGGGGGGCTGCAGCGCTCGTTCCGGGACTGCTGATTGGGGATCGAGCGCAGACGATGGGGTCCATCGACAGGTACATCTTTCGCACGACGCTGGCGTCGTTCGCGCTGGTGTTGGTCAGCCTCACCGGCGTGATCTGGATTACGCAGGCGTTGCGCGGCATCGACCTGATGACCAGCCAGGGCCAGACGATCCTGACCTTCCTTGGCATCACCGGGCTCGTGATTCCCTCCCTGCTCGGCGTCATCGCGCCGATCGCGCTGATGATCGCGGTCTCGCACACGCTGAACAAGCTGGCGACCGATTCGGAGATCATCGTCATGAACGCCGCCGGCATGTCGCCGATCCGGCTGTTCGTGCCGTTCGCCTATGCCACCTGCGCGGTAGCCGTGCTGGTGACGGTGATCGCCGCCTTCTTCGCCCCCGACGGCCTGCGCCGGATCAAGCAGTGGGATGCCGAGATCACCGCCGACGTGCTCGCCAACATCCTACAGCCCGGGCGGTTCGCGCAGCTCGACCAGAACCTGACCATCCGGATCCGCGAGCGCCAGCCCGGCGGTGAGCTGTCCGGCATCCTGATCGACGACCGCCGCGACCCCAAGGAGCGAATCACGATCATCGCCGAGAAGGGCACCGTCGTGAAGAATGCCGACGGCTCGTTCCTGGTGCTGGAGGACGGCAATCTGGAACGCTTCGAGCTCGGCAAGCGCGAGCCGGCGATGGTCGCGTTCGCCCGCTACGCCTTCGACATGTCGAAGTTTTCGAACCAGGGCCGCGACGTCACGCTCGGCATCCGCGAGCGCTATCTGTGGGAACTGATGGCGCCCGCCGAAAACGATCCGATCTACAAGCAGATCCCGGGACAATTCCGCCAGGAATTGCACGACCGCTTCCTGGCGCCGATCTATCCGTTCGCCTTCGCTGCCCTCACCTTCGCATTCCTGGGCGCGCCGCGGACCACACGCCAGAGCCGCAACTTCTCGTTCGGCAGCGCCATTCTCGCCGTGTTCGGCGTCCGCATGGCGGGCTTCGCCTGCTCGGTCATGACCGTGAAGACGCCGATGGCGGCGCTGGTGCAGTACCTCATGCTGTTCGGCGTGCTCGGCCTCAGCATCTGGATCATCATCGGCGGCGTGGTGGTCGAGCCGCCGGCGCGGCTGATGGAAGCCATCAACCGCTCGAACGCGCGGATCGCACGCCTGTTCGGAAGGCCGGCCACCGCATGAGCATGGTCACCAACACGCTCGGGCGCTATTTCGCCGGCCGCTTCCTGGTCTCGGCGGTCGGCGTGTTCGCGAGCATCTTCATCCTGCTCGTGCTCGTCGACTACATCGAGATGGTGCGCAAGACCTCCGGGCTCGCCTCGGCCTCGGCGCTGATGGTGGCGGAGACGTCGCTGTTCCGGGTGCCGCAATTGCTCGAGAAGATGATGCCGTTCTGCGTCCTGATCGGCGCCATGACCTGCTATCTCGCGCTGTCGCGCCGACTCGAACTCGTGGTGGCGCGCGCGGCCGGGGTCTCCGCCTGGCAGTTCATCGCGCCGGCGCTGGCAAGCGCCATCGTGCTCGGGCTAATGGCGACGACCCTCTACAACCCGATGTCGGCAAATCTGCGCGAGCTCTCCAAGCGCATGGAGGCCGAGCTGTTCGGCGCCGCCCCGGGCGGCGGCGTGCAGGACGCGGCCGGCTTCTGGCTCAACCAGATCAACCCCGACGGCTCGGTCATCATCAATGCCGCGCGCAGCGAGCAGCAGGGCGTCCGCCTGACCGGACTGACCCTGTTCCGTTTTGATACGGACAAGCACTTCAAGGAACGAATCGAAGCGCGCGAGGCGACCCTGGAAGAAGGCCGGTGGGTCTTCCGGTCCGTGCGCCGATTCTCCCTCGATGCGCCGCCGGTCGACGAACCGACGTACATTCTTCCGACCAGCCTGACGCCGGCACAGGTCCGAAACAGCTTCTCCACCCCCGAAACTGTGTCGTTTTGGCAACTTCCGACATACATCCGCTCGTCGGAGAGCTCGGGCTTCGCGACCGCGGGGTACAAACTGCAGTATCATAAGCTGATCGCGCAGCCGTTTTTGCTGGCTGCGATGGTCATGCTGGCTGCGTCCGTGTCGCTCAGGTTCTTCCGAATGGGTGGCGTACAGAAAATGGTTTTGAGTGGCGTGGGCGCCGGGTTTCTGCTCTACGTTCTGTCGAAAGTAACTGAAGATTTGAGCAAGGCTGAGTTGATGAATCCGATCGCTGCGGCGTGGCTGCCGGTGTTCGTCGGCGGCCTCACCGGCTTCATGGCCTTGCTCTACCAGGAGGACGGCTAGTGTCGTTCGTTGCCGTCCGTCAGACAGCGCTCGCCGCGCTTCGGCAGCATGCCGTTGCGCGCGTCGGTTGCGCGCGCGTGCGTCGCGCCGGGTCTGGCGTACTTGGATTCGTTATGGCCTGCGGGCTCGGCCTGATGGTCGCTGCTGCGATCGCGGTCGTGGCGCCGACCCCTGCCGTGGCGCAGGGCTTCACCTACAATCCGCGCCCGCCCAAGGCGCCGCCGCCGCGCGTCGCCAACGACAACCAGATGCTGGTGCAGGCGACCGAGGTCGATTACGACTACAACAACTCGCGCGTGTCGGCGGTCGGCAACGTGCAACTGTTCTACAACGGCACCTCGGTCGAGGCCGACCGGGTGATCTACGACCAGAAGACCAAGCGCCTGCATGCGGAAGGCAACATCCGCATGACCGACGCCGACGGCAAGATCACCTACGCCAACAGCCTGGATCTGTCGGACGACTATCGTGACGGCTTCGTCGATTCGCTGCGCGTCGAGACCGAGGATCAGACGCGGATGGCGGCGACCCGCGCCGACCGCTCCAAGGGCAATTACACCGTCTTCGAGAACGGCGTGTACACCGCCTGCGCGCCGTGCAAGGACGATCCGAAGAAGCCGCCGCTGTGGCAGGTCAAGGGTGCGCGCATCATCCACGACCAGACCGAGAAGATGCTGTATTTCGAGAACGCCCAGCTCGAATTCTTCGGCGTTCCCCTGGCCTACATCCCCTACTTCTCGACGCCCGATCCGACCGTGAAGCGCAAGAGCGGCTTCCTGATGCCCGGCGTCACCCAGACCGGCGGCTACGGCTTCGGCGTCGACATCCCCTATTACTGGGCGATCGCGCCGGATTACGACGCGACCTTCACGCCGCGCATCACCTCCAAGCAGGGCGTGCTGCTGCAGACCGAGTTCCGCCAGCGCCTCAGCAATGGCGGCTATCAGGTGCGCCTGTACGGCATCGATCAGCTCGACCGCAACGCCTTCGCCGGCCAGCCGGGCGACCGCCAGTTCCGCGGCGGCGTCGACACCAAGGGCCAGTTCGCGCTCAACGACAAGTGGGTCTGGGGCTGGGACGGCATCCTGCTGTCCGACTACATGTTCCTGTCGGATTACCGGCTGGCGCAGTACCGCGACCCGTTCAACTCGTTCATGAGCCTGCCGACCGAGGCGATCTCGCAGCTGTATTTGACCGGCGTTGGCAGCCGCAGCTTCTTCGACGTCAGGGCGATCCACTATCTGAGCTTCTCGGGCAACCAGCAGACCGTGCCGGTGGTCTATCCGGTGCTGGATTACTCGAACGTGCTGAACTATCCCGTGTTCGGCGGCGAGTTCAGCTACAAGACCAACTTCGTCAATCTGAGCCGCCAGACGGCGGTGTTCGATCCGATCACCACCACGGCCAACACCAACGGCCTGTGCACGACGACATCGGCTGACCCGCTTGCGCGCCTGCCGACGCAGTGCCTGCTGCGCGCCACGCCCGGCACCTACACCCGCCTGACTGCGCAGGCGGAGTGGCGGCGGTCGTTCACGGATCCCTACGGCCAGATCTGGACGCCGTTCGCGATCCTGCGCGCGGATGCGATCAACGCCAACGTCTCGAACCAGCCGGGTGTGGGCAACTTCCTGCAGACCGGCGACACCCAGGCGCTGCGGCTGATGCCGACGGTCGGCCTGGAATATCGCTACCCGTTCATCAACGTTCAGCCGTGGGGCACGACGACGATCGAGCCGATCGCGCAAGTGATCATCCGGCCGAACGAGACCTATGCCGGCCGGCTGCCGAACGAGGACGCCCAGAGCATGGTGTTCGACGCCAGCAACCTGTTCAGCGTCGACAAGTTCTCCGGCTACGACCGCGTCGAGGGCGGCGGGCGCGCCAATGTCGGCGTCCAGGCGACCACGCAGTTCGACCGCGGCGGCACCATCAACGTGCTGTTCGGCCAGTCCTATCACCTGTTCGGGATGAACTCGTTCGCGGTGCAGGACGCCAACAACACCGCCATCGGCTCCGGCCTGGACAAGAACGTCTCGGACTACGTGGCGCGGGTCGACTACTCGCCGAACCGCACTTACACGTTCAGCATGCGCAGCCGGTTCGACCAGCAGACCCTGAACATCCAGCGCTTCGAGGCGGAAGCCAAGGCGAACTTCGACCGCTGGTCGGTGGCCCTGACCTACGGCAACTATGCTGCCGATCCGGCGATCGGTTACCTCACCCGTCGTGAGGGCATCCTGGGTAGCGGCTCGGTCAAGGTGGCACCGAACTGGGTCGTGACGGGCGCCGCGCGGTGGGACCTCGCTGCCAACAAGATCAACCAGTATGTGATCGGCGCGGGCTATGTGGACGACTGTTTCGTGCTGGCCGCCAACTATGTAACGTCGTATAACTATACGGCAGGCACCACTCCACCCGTTCTGAGCCATGCCTATATGCTCCAGATCGGGCTTCGGACGCTTGCCACGACCTCGTCGACGGGAACCGGGGCTGGCGGCCTTCAGTAGTGCGCGCCAGTCTCCGACGGGCCGCTCCGTGGGGTTCGAAAGTCCCTCGTCGGGAGCCGTGGCGCGGCTTCCAGTTGGATCAATAGCGACAGCGAAGCTTGGTCATGACGATCGCGTTCTCTCCTCGCCTTCGGGCCCTGGCCATCTGCACTCTTGCCGCACTCGCCTGCGGCATCGGAACGATGTCGGCTCGCGCCCAGAGCATCGTCGTCATGGTCAATGGCGATCCCATCACCGACTATGACATCGAGCAGCGCACCAAGCTGAACTTCCTGAGCACGCGCAAGCATCAGTCCCGCCAGGAGATCATCGACGAGCTGATCGACGACAAGGTGAAGATCAAGGAAGGCAAGAAGTTCGGCGTCGAGCCGACCGCCTCCGACGTCGACCAATCGTTTGCTGGCATGGGCTCTCGCATGCGGCTCAACCCGGAACAGTTGACCAAATCGCTGGAGAGCCAGGGCGTGCGGCCGGAGACGCTGAAGGCCCGCATCAAGGCGGAGATCGTCTGGAGCAGCCTGGTGCGCGGCCGCTACAAGGAGCGTCTGCTCGTCTCCGACAAGGACGTGGCCGCGGCCGTCGCCGCTGCCGGCGGCGACGGCGATCAGCAGGGCCAGGCGTTCGAGTACAAGATGCAGCCGATCGTGCTGATCGTGTCGAACTCCTCGAACCAGGGCTTGATGGAAGCACGTCACAAGGAGGCGGAAGCGCTGCGCTCACGGGTGCAGACCTGCGCCGAAGCCAACAACATCTTCAAGACGACGGCGAACGCGGTCATCAAGGAGATCGTCGTCAAGACGTCCGCCGACATTCCGCCGAATCTGCGCAAGCTGCTCGATGACACACCGATCGGCCACCTGACTCCGCCGGAAGCGACGCGGCAGGGCATTCAGATGGTGGCGCTCTGCTCGCGGACTCCGACCACGATCGACACGCCGAAGAAGCGCGAGATCAAGGAGCAGATGTACACCAAGAAATACGAGGCCACCTCCAAGGCCTATCTGCAGGAAGTCCGCAAGGCGGCGATGATCGAATATCGCTGATGACGAAGCCGCTCGCGCTGACCCTGGGGGAACCGGCAGGCATTGGCCCCGACATCACCCTGCAGGCGTGGCTGCGCCGCACCGAGCTCGGCCTCCCCGCCTTCTACGTGCGCGGTGATCCTGCCTTCCTGGCTCAGCGCGCCAAGCTGCTCGACCTCCCCGTCACCGTGGACGAGGTTCGTCCCGAACAAGCGGCGCAGGCGTTTGCGACCGCGCTGCCCGTGGTCCCCACCGGGCACGCCGTGACGGCCCCGCCGGGCCGCCCGGACACGACGAGTGCCGAGGCGGCCATCGGCTCGATCCGGGAGGCCGTGGCCGACGTGAGGGCCGGACGCGCCAGCGCCGTCGTGACCAACCCGATCGCCAAGGCCGTGCTCTACCGTGCCGGCTTCTCGCATCCCGGCCATACCGAATTTCTCGCCGAGCTCGCCGCGGATGGCGGAGCCACGCCACAGCCGGTCATGATGCTGTGGTCGCCTGTTCTCGCCGTGGTGCCTGTGACGATCCACGTCGCGTTGCGCGATGCGATCGACCAGCTGACGAGCCCGCTGATCACGTCGACGACGCGAATCGTCGCGGCGAGCCTGCGCCGCTATTTCGGCGTATCGCGGCCGCGCATTGCGATGTCGGGCCTCAATCCGCATGCGGGCGAGGACGGCACGCTCGGCACCGAAGAGGACACGATCATCGCGCCCGCGATCGCAACCTTGCGCAATGCTGGCCTCGACGTGCAGGGACCGCTGCCGGCAGACACGATGTTTCATGAAGCCGCGCGCAAGACCTATGACTGCGCCATCTGCATGTACCACGATCAGGCACTGATCCCGATCAAGACGCTGGCGTTCGACGAGGGCGTCAACGTGACGCTCGGCCTGCCCTTCATCCGCACCTCGCCCGACCACGGCACGGCGTTCGACATTGCCGGCAAGGGCACCGCCAATCCGGCGAGCCTGATCGCGGCGCTCGAGCTCGCGGCGCGCATGGCCAGCCAGTCGTCATGAGCGCGATCGACGACCTCCCGCCGCTGCGCGAGGTCATTCGCGATCATCAGCTGTCGGCTCGCAAGGCGCTCGGCCAGAACTTCCTGCTCGATCTCAATCTCACCGCCCGGATCGCGCGCGCCGCCGGCCCGCTGGAGGACGCCACCGTGGTGGAGATCGGCCCCGGTCCGGGAGGCCTGACGCGGGCGCTGCTCGCGCTCGGCGCGCGCCACGTGATCGCGGTCGAGCACGACGAGCGCGCGATCCCGGCGCTGCAGGCGATCGCCGCGCGCTATCCGGGGCGGCTCGAAATCGTCTGCACCGACGCCCGCACCTTCGACGTCCGGCCCTACCTCGGCAGCACCAAGGCGAAGATCGTCGCCAACCTGCCCTACAACATCGCGACGCACCTCCTGATCGGCTGGCTTTCCGCAGAGCCGTGGCCGCCCTGGTACGACATGATGGTGCTGATGTTTCAGCGCGAGGTCGCCGAGCGCATCGTCGCGCGCGAGAACGAGGACGCCTATGGCCGGCTCGGCGTGCTCGCCAACTGGCGCTGCGAGACCAAGATCCTGTTCGACATCTCGCCATCCGCCTTCGTGCCGCCGCCGAAGGTCACGTCGTCCGTGGTGCGGCTGGTGCCGCGCCCGTCGCCCGAACCCTGCGACCGCCGCGCGCTCGAGCAGGTCGCCGCCGCCGCCTTCGGCCAGCGCCGCAAGATGCTGCGGCAGAGCCTGAAGTCGCTGCCGGCGGATCCCGCGCGGCTCGCAGCCGCCGCAGGCGTCGATCCCACCCGCCGCGCCGAGACCATTCCGGTGTCGGGCTTTGTTGCCATGGCCCGCGAATTGACCAATAGTCGCGACGCGAACAAGTCTTAATCAACAAGCATTTCAGGGAGTTTCATCATGGCGTTGATGCGCCGTCAGTCGCTCGTCAAGTTCGACGCACCGCTGTGCGAAACCATCGTCGAGACGCCGAAGCCGCAAGGCCGGGAAGTTCTGGTTCGCATCGAGCGCTGCGGCCTGTGCCACTCCGACCTGCATATCCAGGACGGCTATGCCGATCTCGGCGGCGGCAAGCGCCTGGACACCACGCGCGGCATGACCCTCCCCTTCACGCTCGGACACGAGATTGCCGGCGTCGTCGATGAGGTCGGACCCGACGTGCCGAAGGAACTGATCGGCGCGCGCCGCGCAGTGTTTCCGTGGATCGGCTGCGGCCAATGCCGCGACTGCGCCAATGGCGACGAGAATTTGTGCGCCAAGCAGCGCTTCCTCGGCGTCTCGATTGACGGCGGCTTCGCCACCCACGTGCTGGTGCCGGATGCGAAGTATCTGCTGGAATACGATCCGCTGCCGGTCAATCAGGCCGCGACGCTGATGTGCTCCGGCGTAACGGCCTATGGCGCGCTCAAGCGCCTCGTGGATCGGCCGCGCCAGCGCAATCTGCTGCTGATCGGACTCGGCGGCGTCGGCATGATGGGCCTGTCGTTCGCGCAGGCGATGTTCAAGCAACCGATCTCGGTGGCCGACCTCTCGGCGGCCGCGCGCGAGACCGCGCTGAAGAATGGCGCCGCGACGGCCTACGATCCGGCCGAGCCGGATGTGATCAAGCGCATCCTCAAGGAGACCGAGGGCGGCTTCGACGAGGTCGTCGATTTCGCCGGCAACGAGAAGTCGATGGCCTTTGCGGTGTCCGTCGTTGCACGCGGCGGCAAGATCGTCGTCTCCGGACTGATGGGCGGCCAGTTCACCCTGCCGATGGTTCAATGGGTGTACAAGCGCATGACCATCGAGGGCTTCATGGTCGGCACGCTGACTGAGGCGCACGAGTTGATGGCGCTCGCGCGCGCCGGCAAGATCAAGCCGCCGCCGATGCGCGAGGAGCCGATGGCTGACGTACAGAAGTGGATCGATGCGCTGCGCGCCGGCCATGTGGTCGGACGTGTGGTGCTGACGAACTGATCCCTCGTCCGTTGCGACATCGCACGCGGCGGCGGTGCTGCACCGCTGCCGCTGTGGCCAATCATTTGTCCACAAACGTAGAGGTTGTCGGCGCCGCGCCTCGGATCCCTGAGGGTGAAAAGTCAGGTCCATCTTCACGGATGTGACCGATTTGGCGCGCTAGCGCGGCCAAAATCGAGACGGGATGCGGATCCTTTTGTGGGAAAAAAGCCGCACTCGGGCACGAAAGGATCGCGACAGAATTAATCCGGAATTGCGGCTCATTGCCACCCAACTTCTCTCCGAGAACGCGCCGTTGCGTAAGCGTATCCGGAGTCTTCAATGGCAAGCCGAACGGCAGGAGTTGCGTTTGCCATTGCAGCCGGAATCGCCGGCACCGTCGTGCTCGTGCTGCCGCGCGTCGTGTTGGCGGCGGAGGAATGTCTGACCGAGCCGACGGGAGAGAAGTCTGACGCGCAACGCTGGTACTATCGTTTCGATCGTGGCACCAATCGGCGTTGCTGGTATCTGAAAGACGCCAACGGCAATACCCGTGACGCCGCGGCACCGATGCGGGCCGCGCAGCAGCCGACTCCCTGGGACTTCGCCCAGCCCGCTCCACCCAAACTGACGCCGAGACGCAGCGATGGCCCGGTCGCTCGCACCAGCGACGCCCTCGCCGAAGCGCCGCAGCCGCGGCTGCGTGCCGATCTCGCCGTGCGGGGCACGCCGAAGCCGCAGACTCTCGCCACGCCGACGACGCTGACGGCATCGGACACCAGCCTGCCGCGCAGCCTCGATAGCTCGCCCTGGCCCTCTGCCCCGCCGCAACAGGCGGACCCGATCGCGGCCGATGCGCCACCACCGGCAATGGCCGACGACGGCAATGCGGAGCCGGACGCGAATGCGGCGCCGACTGCCGACGGGCCGATCATCGCACCCAAGCCGAGCAAGCCCGAAGCGCCCATCCACGTGCTCATGCTCGTGGTCATCGGCGCACTCGCGATTTCAGGACTGCTGGCGAGCGCGCTCTATCGGCTCAGCCGGATGGGACGGCGGCAACGGCGCAACGGCAGCTGGCACGCGGACGCAGTACGGATGCGCCGCAGTCGCATCAAACCACGCTCCAAGGCGCCGCAGGGCGGGATGCGTGCGAACCGCGGCAGCATGCCGGCGGCACCATCCCAGCCAGGCGGCAGCCGCGGCTCCCAGCCGGCTTCGGCGCTCGACCTCGCCAGCGCGCGGCTGTCCGCTTCAACGGACCAGATCGACCCCCGTGCGCAGCGACCGGCGCCGTCTCCCCAGCATCAGGATCACCCGGCCGTGGCCGCACGCCGACGCGACCGGGACGCGGCTGCGGAGATGCAACGATCACAATCCACCGACGCAGTATGGCAGGCGGTCGATGAGTTGGTGGATCGCGCAGCAGTGCGCCGGGCCGAGCCTTCCGGGGCACAGATCGCTGCGACCAACGCGCCGCCATCGCCGGTTGCCGCAACTGCCGCATCGCCTGCTGCTCCGGCGCAGGCACAACTGGCGGCTGCCCAGATGGCCGCGGCGCAGGCCGCTGCCGCCAAGATTGCAGCAGCCCAGGCGAGCGCCGCTGCTGCAGCCGCCTCGCCGCGCTCGCCGACCTATGCGGCACCGACCGCGCCCGCCGAGCCCTGGCCGGCGGCGCAGCGGGTTGAACCAGCGAATCCCACCCGCATCCAGGCAGCCGCAGCAATGCCGCCAGCCGCCCCGCCACCGGCGCAGGCTGCCGCGACCGCCGCCCCACCTGCCCCTGTCGACGTCAGCGAAATCGTGTCGGCGCTGCGCAAGGCCCGAAGCAGCGATGTCACGTCCCCCTCTGCCGGCGCTCCGATCGACGCCGCCAAGGTGATTGCCGCGCTGCTGGTGTCGCGCGCGGCCAAGCGGCACGCCACGCAACCCGGCGAGGCTAGCGATGATCCGGCTGCAGCGGCCCTCGCTGAGACGGCTCCGCCAACGCAGGCGGACGCTGCACCCCGGACCACGCAGGCGTCGCAACACCTGACGAACCATCCGCGTGGCGGCCAGCCCGTCGCTCAGCCCGTTCCCGGGACGCCCGATCAGCCTGCCTCCCCGCGCGCGCCGTCAACGGCACCAGCCGATCCAGCGGCCGCACTGATCGAGACGCTTCGCGCGCATGCGGCACGACAACCGGCCCCTCAGCCTGACGATGACATCGCCGTGGGCGGACCCGCGATGATGTCGGAAGCCCCTGCCGCCGAAGACGATGAGCTCGACGATCCTGCGGCGGCGCTGATCAACCTTCTGCAGTCGCGCTTTTCATTGCCCGAAGACGAGCTGGAGGCAGAGCCGCAGCAGGAGGAGTTCTCCGTCGAGGCTCAGCAGGACGTCGCGCACATGCATGATGATCCCGCGGCCCGACTGATGAGTCTCCTGGAATCGCGGTCGTCGATCCCCGCCGCGCTACCTATCGACAGACCGCAGGCGCAGCAGCAGCCACAGCGCCCGTCGCAGCAGCGTCCCCTGTTCGTGCCGACGCCGTTCGAGGATCCGGCGACCCCGCCGCTCGACTTCATTCCGCGGCCTCCGGCGCTGCGGCCGCGGCCGCGCAACATTCAGCAGGATGATGAGCTCGACGGCATCCAGGACATCCTGGCGCGCCTCGGCCGGCGGGCGTAGACGGAAGGCGTTTCAGCTCTCGAGCTGGCGCTGCAGCTCGCGCACGAAGGTCGTCAATCCGGTCCGGCGCTCGCGCTTCAGGCGCTCGGCCTTGAGGATCGACTGCACCTCGGTGAACGCATCGTCCACGTTGCGGTTGATGACGATGTAGTCGTACTCCGCCCAGTGGCTCATCTCGTGGCTGGCGCGGCTCATGCGCCCGCGGATGACCTCATCAGAGTCCTGCGCGCGCGTGTGGAGACGCTTCTCCAGATCGGCGGCGGACGGCGGCAGGATGAACACGCTGACGACGTCCTGCCGCGCCTTCTCGCGCAGTTGCTGCGTGCCCTGCCAGTCGATGTCGAACAGCACGTCCTGGCCCGCCGACAACGCCGCTTCGACCGGCGCGCGCGGCGTGCCATAGCGATTGTCGAACACGGTGGCCCATTCGAGCAGCTCGTTGCGCTTGGCCATGTCCTCGAAGCGCGCCCGGTCGACGAAGTGATAGTCGCGGCCGTCGACCTCACCAGGCCGCATCGGACGCGTCGTCGCCGAGACCGACATCCGCAGGCCCGACATGCGCTCGATCAGCAGGCGCGACAGCGTCGTCTTGCCTGCCCCCGAAGGCGATGACAGCACGAACATCAGCCCGCGCCGCTCGACCCCATCGAAGCTTCCGTCGTGAGCCGCCATGGATCACTCCAGATTCTGAACCTGTTCGCGAAACTGCTCGACCACGGTCTTCATCTCCAGGCCGATGTTCGTCAGCTCGATGTCGTTCGACTTCGAGCAGGTGGTGTTGACCTCGCGATGGAATTCCTGGGCGAGGAAGTCGAGCCGGCGGCCGACGGGCCCGCCCTTGCCGAGCATCTCGCGCGCCTGCGCGATGTGCGAGGCGATGCGATCGAGTTCCTCGCGCACGTCGGCCTTGGCCGCGATCAGCAGCGCCTCCTGCGCCAGGCGATCGGGATCGAAGCGGTCGGAGGTTTCGAGCAGGGCCGCAACCTGTTCGGCGAGCCGCGCCTTGATGGCTTCCGGCTTGCGTCCCGGCGACGCCTCTGCCTTCTTCGCCAGCGCCTCGATCTCATCGACGCGCTGATTGAGGATCTGACCGAGCGTGTCGCCCTCGCGCCGGCGCATCTCGACGAGATGCTTCAGAGCGGTGTCGAACGCCGCGATCGCCGCCTCTTTGGCGGCCTTGTCCTCGGCCTCGTCACTCTCCGGCTCGGCTACCTCGATCACGCCCTTGATCGACAGCAGCCCGTCAATGCTCGGTGCGACCGCGTCAATCCTGCCGGCGAGCGAGCTCGCCATCTTCACCACCGCAGCCAGCACGTCCTCGTTGATTCGCACCGTCGACCCGGTCTCGGTGCGCTTGACGGTGAGATTCGCATAGACCGTGCCGCGCGACAGGACTTCCGTCGCGCGCTTCTTGGCGAAGGCCTCGACCTCGTCCCAGCCCTGCGGCAATCGCACCCGGACGTCCAATCCCTTGGCGTTGACCGACTTCAACTCCCACTCGAACGAGTAGGGACCGCTTGCCCCGTGGCTACGGGCAAAGCCGGTCATGCTCGACAGCGCCATTTCGTCCATGTCTCCGGCACATTGGGAACGGGGACAGACTCAACCCCCGCCGAAAGTGCGCGAACCTTACGGCCTTTTGGGCAAATGTTAAGCCCGGTTCTGCGCGGCCGACATGCGTGGGAAATTATTGCTGAACGACCGGCGGGCTCGGCTGCGCCGCCCCCTGACGGGCGCCGTTGCCAGGTGCGGCCCCCGGTGCAACTCCGCCGGTGGCGCGGTTGGCCGGCGGCTTCTTTGCCGCTGCGGGCGCCCGTGGGGTCGCTCCGGCCGCCGGATCGGCCGCGCCACCCGCGACGGCAGGCGGCGCCTCGTCGGGCTCGACGGTGTCGTTCTGGGTCTGCCGCTCCATCGCCCTGAGCTTGGCGACGTTCTTCTGGTGCAGGTCGTAGGTTTCGGTGAAAGCATGGCCGCCGGTGCCGTCGGCGACGAAATAGAGATCGCGCGTGCGCGCCGGATTGGCCGTCGCCTCCAGCGAGGCGCGGCCGGGGTTGGAGATCGGTCCCGGCGGCAGGCCCTCGATCACATAGGTGTTGTAGGGCGACGGCTGGGTGATCTCGCTGCGCTTGATCGGACGGCCCAGCGTGCCCTTGCCGCCGACCAGACCATAGATGATGGTCGGATCGGACTGCAGCTTGATCCTCTGCTTCAGCCGGTTGACGAACACGGCGGCCACCCGGCTGCGCTCGTCGGGCTTGCCGGTCTCCTTCTCGACGATCGAAGCCAGCGTCACCAGCTGCTCCGGCGTCCTGACCGGCAGATCCGGACTACGCCGTTCCCAGATCTCGGCCAACACGCGCTTCTGCGCCTGCTGCATGCGTTGCACGACCTGATCGCGGCTGGTGCCGCGCGGAAACTTGTAGGTCTCCGGCAACAACGTGCCTTCGCGCGGAATCTCGCGGACGCTGCCGGTGAAGATCTCGTTCTCGGACAGGCGGGCCACGATCTGCTCTGACGTCAGGCCCTCGGGCACGGTCACCGAATGCTGCACGACCTTGCCTTCGACGATGACGCCGATCACGTCGCGCAACGATGCATTCTTCTGGAACGCATACTCGCCCGGCTTGAGGTCGGAACTGGCCTTCAGGGCATAGACTCCACCAATGAAGATCCACGGATTGACGTCGATCACACCTTCACGCGCGAGCACGTCGGCAATATCGCGTTTGCCCGCGCGCTGCGGGATGTTGACGACCTTGTCCTCCTGCAGCGGTCCTGCCGCCTCGAGGATCTGCCGTCCATAATAGTAGGCCGCGCCCACGCCGAGCATGGCCAGGATGAGCAAGGTGATGATCGCGTTGCCGACGACCACGAACGGATTGCGGGCGCGGTCGGAGCGGCGCGGCGGCGGCGGCACGCGTTCCGGCTCCAGCGCTGCGCGCGGGCTGCGGGGCGAGATGGGCGGCCGTTCACTCATCGATGCAACCTTCAGTCCTGTCGCTCTCGTCGTGGCCGTGCGCTCCCCAACGCAAGCGACCTGAAGTCCACGCCCATTTAACGATTCGTCATCTCGTCATCGAATACGGCGAAAAGGTGTTTTCGCCGGGCCTCACCGCCATGCGCATCCACTTACCGCATCGGCGCCGAAGGCCGACCTGCGAAAGACACGCGAAGTCTTGGGTTCTAGTGTGGCTGCAGTCGGATATCCGCGTGACCAAGCGACAATCGGCCCGAGCGGCATCCGTCCTTCCGCACTAGGTCACCACGCGCCGTAAAACCACCGACGCGTTGGTGCCGCCGAAACCAAACGAGTTCGACAGTGCCACGTTGATCTCGCGTTTGCGAGGTGCATGCGGCACGAGATCGATCGCGGTTTCCACCGACGGGTTCTCCAGATTGATCGTCGGCGGCGCGATGTTATCCCGAATCGCGAGAATGCTGAAGATGGCTTCGACGGCGCCGGCCGCGCCGAGCAGATGTCCGATCGACGATTTGGTCGACGACATCGAGATCTTCGAAGCGGCATTGCCAAGCAAGCGCTCGACCGCGCCGAGTTCGATCTCGTCGCCGACTTGAGTCGAGGTGCCGTGCGCGTTGATGTAGTCGAGGTCGGCGGCCGTGATACCGGCGCGCTTCAGCGCCGCACTCATGCTGCGAAAACCGCCGTCGCCGTCCGGAGATGGCGAGGTGATGTGATAGGCATCTCCGGAGAGTCCGTAGCCGGAGACCTCGGCGTAGATCCGCGCGCCACGTGCCTTGGCGTGCTCATACTCCTCGAGCACGACCACGCCGGCGCCCTCGCCCATCACGAAGCCGTCGCGGTCCTTGTCGTAAGGGCGCGACGCGCGCTCGGGCGTCTCGTTGAATCCGGTCGACAGCGCGCGCGCCGCGCAGAACCCGGCCATGCCAATTCGGCAAATCGGCGATTCGGTGCCGCCGGCGACCATGACATCGGCATCGCCGAGCGCGATCAGGCGGCTGGCGTCGCCGATCGCATGCGCGCCGGTCGAGCAGGCGGTGACGACCGAATGATTGGGACCCTTGAGCCCGTGCTCGATCGAGACATAGCCCGAGGCGAGATTGATCAGACGTCCGGGAATGAAGAAGGGCGACACTTTGCGCGGACCACGCTCCTTCAGGAGGATCGCAGTGTCAGCAATGCCCGAGAGGCCCCCGATGCCGGACCCGATCAGCGTGCCGGTGGCACAGCGGTCCTCTTCCGTCGCAGGATGCCAGTTGGCGTCATCGAGCGCCTGACGCGCCGCAGCCATCGCGAAAATGATGAAATCGTCGACCTTGCGCTGGTCCTTCGGCTCCATCCACTGGTCGGCATTGAAGGTGCCGTCGGAGCCATCGCCGCGCGGCACCTGACAGGCCACCTTGGCGGGAAGATCGGAGACCTCGAACGACTCGATCAAGCGCGCACCGCTCTTTCCCTGAAGGATGCGCTGCCAGGTCGTTTCCACACCACAGCCAAGCGGCGAAACCATGCCAAGGCCAGTGACGACAACCCGCCTCATGTTCGTTTCTCCAGACCCGACCTTGAGCGCTTGTGCATCGGCTGACGGCCGTCGCCGCACCTCGGGTCAATTGTTCGAGTAACATGTTCTGGCCGGGCAGCGCGTCCGAATCGTCCATCGCCAGCCGCCAGATGACGGCTCATCACGACGCCGCCAACAGCAAGAAACCGGTCGACCGCACAAGACGGATCGGCCGGTTTCGCGCAACTCTCGCCGGAGCGTCAGCTCTTGGCGTTCTTCTCGAGGAACTTGGTGGCGTCGCCGACGGTCAGGATCGTCTCCGCGGCATCGTCCGGAATCTCGCAACCGAACTCTTCCTCGAAGGCCATGACGAGCTCGACCGTATCGAGGCTGTCAGCACCGAGGTCGTCAATGAAGCTCGCGTTGTCGACCACTTTCTCGGGCTCGACACCAAGGTGTTCGACCACGATCTTCTTAACCCGCTCGCCAATCTCACTCATCGTTCAAACCTCGTGCTTGTTCCTTTAAGACCCGACCCCCGGATGATCCGCATCACCCCGGCCGCTAAACTTCCTTCGCGATCGCGCAAAACCAGATTTGCCCCGCAGCGCCCCTTTACCGAAATTTGGCGGACGACTTGCGGTCCGAAAACTTCGGAAACGGGGCCACTCACAAACTCCAATCCACACTCTCCATGAGGCCGGTACGCCTCCGATCCAGAGCGCTCAAACAGGAACCCGGATCAGCAGCACCAGCCGACGGAGGCCCGGCGAACGATGGCAGCTCGCCCCGCCAATATACAGGGTTTGGAAATCCTGCAATGGCGTTCTTCGTGCCCCGATCAGCTGCCCGGTTACCATACACGCGAATCATTGACCACACGGCCCGGTATAGTGGTCGCGACGTCTTTTCGCCGCATTCCGAGCCACGGCAGAGCCTAGATCATGGCCATGCCGCCATTGACGTGGATGGTCTGCCCCGTGACATACGCCGCCTCGTTGGAGGCGAGGTACACCGCAGCTGCAGCAATGTCCTCCGGCGTGCCCAACCGCGCCGCCGGCACCTTGGCGAGGATCGACTCGCGCTGCTTCTCGTTCAGAGCGTCGGTCATCGGTGTCTTGATGAAGCCGGGTGCGATGCAGTTGGCGGTCACGCCGCGTTTGGCATATTCGGCGCCGAGCGTCTTGATCATGCCGATGATGCCGGCCTTGGACGCCGTGTAATTGCCCTGCCCCGGATTGCCGGTGACGCCGACGATCGAGGTGATCGCGATGATGCGGCCGAAGCGCTTGCGCATCATCAGCTTGGTGGCGGCACGCGAGAGACGGAATGTCGCGGTCAGGTTGACCTTGATCACCTCGTCCCAATCCTCGTCGCGGAGCTGCACGAACAGGTTGTCGCGGGTGATGCCGGCGTTGGCGACGAGAATGTCGACCTGCCCCATCGCCTGCTCGGCGGCCGGCACCAGCGCCTCGACCTCGGCCGCGTCGGACAGGTTGCAAGGCAGCACATGCACACGGCTGCACAGCTCGCCGGCGAGGGTCTCGAGCACCTCGCGCCGGGTGCCGGAAACGGCAACGGTCGCCCCCTGGGCATGCAAGGCCTTCGCGATCGCGTTGCCGATGCCGCCGGTCGCGCCGGTCACCAGCGCGGTCCTGCCACTCAGATCGAACATCCAACTCTCCTCAATGCCGCTTCCAAGCGGCCACTTACGACGTTTTTGCCGCGGCCAGCGCATCCTTCGCGGCCACGATATCCGACGGGCCGCCGACGGCGACGCCGACCGCACCATCCGCGATCCGCTTGACCAGGCCGCTGAGCACCTTGCCGGCGCCGATCTCGAAGAACCGTGTCACGCCCTGGCCCGCCATATATGCGATCGATTCGCGCCAGCGCACCGTACCCGTGACCTGCTCGACCAGGCGACGGCGAATCTCGTTGGGATCGCTGATCGGCGCCGCGAGTACGTTCGAGACCAGGGGCGAGGCCGGAGCCTTGATCGTGACCTTGGACAGCGCCTCCGCCATGACGTCCCCCGCCGGCTGCATCAGCTTGCAGTGGAACGGCGCGGAGACCGGCAGCAGCATGGCGCGCTTCGCGCCCTTGGCGCGGGCGATCTCGACGGCGCGATCGACGGCGGCCTTGTTGCCGGACACCACCACCTGGCCGCCGCCATTGTCGTTGGCGGCCTGGCAGACCTCGCCCTGGGCCGCCTCTTCGGCGACCGCTACAGCCGCCTCATAATCCATCCCCAGCAGCGCGGCCATGGCGCCGACGCCCACCGGAACGGCCTTCTGCATGGCAAGCCCACGGGTGCGCAGCAGGCGGGCAGTATCCGCAATCGTCAGGCTGCCGGCGGCGGCCAGCGCCGAGTATTCGCCCAATGAGTGACCTGCGACAAAGGCGGCGTCGCGTCCGACCGAGAATCCGGCTTCGGTTTCCAGCACCCGCAAGGTTGCCATCGAGACCGCCATCAGAGCGGGTTGGGCATTTTCGGTCAGCTGCAGGGTCTCGGCCGGACCTTCCCAAATGATGGTCGTCAGCTTCTCACCGAGGGCGGCATCGACCTCCTCGAACACCGAACGAGCCACCGGGAAGGAGTCCGCGAGCGCCTTGCCCATGCCGACGGCCTGGGACCCCTGCCCCGGAAAAGTGAATGCTGCCGTCATGGCCGCCCCCTGAACGTTCCAAAATCCCTGGAATTGAGTAACTTTGGCCGGAAAGACACTGGCCGGCCCTGTGATGTCAAGCACGTGACGGGCGCAATTCGACCACTTTCCCTTGCCTTGGCCCCGAAAATCGGTATAAGGCGCGCCATCCGTGGATCCCGAGCCGGGAGCTGAACGGACGGTCCCAGCAAATCACCTTGCTCAACCTTGGGGATTTAACCTCTCCAAGCTGTCCAGGCGACTTTGATGTGGCAGGGCCAGTCGGCCCGTCGTCCCGTGTTCCCGCCTTCTGAGCTGACGTCTGCGAGTCCTTTCCACAAGGTCTCGAAGGGCTTGACGCCGGGATTTGCGCCAACTTGGAAAGGACAGCCATGCCGCTTTACGAGCATGTATTCCTCGCGCGTCAGGACGCGAGCACCCAGCAGGTGGAAGAACTGACGGCTCAGATGACCGGTATCGTCGAAGGTCTCGGCGGTAAGGTCACGAAGTCCGAGAATTGGGGCGTTCGCTCCCTCACCTACCGCATGAACAAGAACCGCAAGGCCCACTTCGTGCTGCTCAACATCGACGCTCCGTCCGCGGCGATCGCCGAGATCGAGCGCCAGGAGCGGATCAGCGAAGACGTGATCCGCTACCTCAGCGTCCGCGTCGACGAGCTCGAGGAAGGCCCGTCGGCGATGATGCGCAAGGCCGATCGCGACCGTGAGCGCGACGACCGCGGCGGTGGCTTCCGTGGTGAGCGCGATGGCGGCGGCTTCCGTGGCGATCGCGGTGACCGTGGCGATCGCGGCCCGCGCCGGCCCCGTGACGAAGAAACTGCGGACGAGGAGTAAGATCAATGGCTGAAGCCCCCGCACGTCGCCCGTTCTTCCGCCGCCGCAAGACCTGCCCGTTCTCCGGGCCGAACGCGCCGAAGATCGACTACAAGGACTCCAAGCTGCTGATGCGCTACGTCTCCGAGCGCGGCAAGATCGTGCCGAGCCGCATCACGGCCGTGTCCGCCAAGAAGCAGCGCGAACTCGCGCGCGCCATCAAGCGCGCCCGCTTCCTCGGCCTGCTGCCTTACGTCATCCGCTGATTGCGGACCTCGGACCGGCGGCCCCGCGCCGCCGGCTCCTTCCGTTGAATTCTCATAAGGCTTCCGGGTCGTCCGGTCGCCGATGGTTGGGGCGAAGGCGCCTCTAACCGCTCGAAGGGAGCGGGACAGCTGATGATCGGAACGCTTCTCATCGCGCTCGCGGCAGGCGCGGCCTCCGCCGTCATGTTCGCCTCGACCGGATCGGGCGTGATGACGGCGCTCGTGCTTGCGCTGCTCGCGCCCGTGCCGCTGCTCGTCGCTGCAATCGCCTGGGGCCGGCTTTGCGCCGTCATCGGCGGTCTCGTAGCAACCGCTTGCGTGCTGGCCATCTTCGGCTTCGATCGCGCTCTCGCCTTTGCCGCCTCCGTGACGCTGCCGGCCTGGTGGCTCGGCCACCTCGTCCTGCTCGGCCGTCCGACGACCAGCCCGTCCGGCCAGGATGGCATCGAATGGTATCCGCCCGGCAACATCCTGCTGTGGATCGCGGTGATCGCAGCGCTGATTGCCGCGTTCTCCTTCGGCACCGACATGACGGCCACCAATCAGGGTCTCAGGCGGCTGCTGTCGCGCGTGCTCAGCAATACCGTCACGTCGACCGACGCGGTCGACATTCCCCGGCTGGTCGAGATCCTGGTGTTCATGGCGCCGCCGATGGCCGCGGTGATCATGACCACGATCCTGTCGCTCAACGTCCTGGCGGCCGCAAAGATCACGGCGATCTCCGGCCGGCTGATGCGCCCATGGCCGCGCCTGCGCGACACCAAGCTGCCGCTGATGACGCTGCCGGCGCTGTTTGCGATCATCGCGTTCTGCTTCCCGGGCGGGCTGATCGGCATGCTGGCGCGAATCGCCGCCGCAGCGCTGCTGACCGCCTATGCGCTCACCGGCTTCGCGGTCCTGCATACGCTGACCTTGCCGCTGCGCACCCGGCCGCTTTGGCTCGGTCTCGCCTACGCGCTGATGCTGACCTTCATCTGGCCGATCCCCATGCTGGCGATGATCGTCCTCGGCCTCGCCGACGCCGCCTTCGACCTCCGTCACCGTTACGGCCCGCGGCAGCCGCCGCCTTTGCCGGTGCCGTAAAAGTTCAATCTCACACCAACCGCTTCCGAACATCACAAGGAGAACATCGATGGAAGTCATTCTGCTGGAACGTGTCGCCAAGCTCGGCCAGATGGGCGAGATCGTGAAGGTCAAGGACGGGTTCGCCCGCAACTTCCTGCTGAAGCGCAAGAAGGCGCTGCGGGCCACCGCCGAGAACAAGGCCAAGTATGAGGGCATGAAGGCCGAGCTCGAGGCCAACAACATCAAGGCCAAGGGCGAGGCGGCCAAGGTCGCCGAGAAGATCGACGGCCGCGACATCGTCATCATCCGCCAGGCCTCCGAATCCGGCCAGCTGTTCGGCTCGGTCTCGGTGCGCGACATCGTCGCCGCCCTCGCCGCCGACGGCATCACCGTGAGCCGGCCGCAGGTCTGGCTCGACGCCCCGATCAAGACGATCGGCAAGCAGACGATCACCATCGCAATCCACCCGGAGGTCGAGACCTCGGTGACCGTGACGGTCGCCCGCAGCGCCGACGAGGCCGAGCGCATCAAGCGCGGCGAGGACATCTCGACCCGCCAGGAGGACCGCGACGCCGCCGCCGAAGCGATCGCGGCCGCCGGCGAGTTCTTCGATCCGGAGGCCCAGGACGAGGGCGCTGCCGGCGAGCCTGCGCAGCAGTAAGCGCGCCAGCCCATTTGCGGAAAAGCCCGGCTCCCCGAGCCGGGCTTTTTCATTGTCGTCTCAGCGCGAGGGCGAGGACGGAACCGAGGGATCCGACGGCACCGACTGGGTCGTGGCCGGCGCCGGCGTCACCGGTGGGACCGGATCGGCCCGCAGCGCCGGCGCGGCCTCGCTCGATCTTGCCGGCTCGACCCGCGGCGGCTCGGAGCCGGCAGCGCTGTCCTCTCGCGACGCCGACGGCCGGGTCGCGCCGGTCGGCTCGCCACGCGTCTCCTCGGCAGCCGAGCCCTCCTGGGCCGGCTTCTTGCGCTTGCCGAGCCGGCCTTTCTTCGCGGGCGCGCTGCCCTCGCCGTCGGCCGGCGCAGCGGCTGGATCTGATGCCGCGTCGGGCTTCGCCTCGGCCGGCGCGGAGCGCTTGGAGTGATGACCCGAACGGCGGCGCGGCTCGCCTGGGCTCGCAGCAGCATCCGCGGCGGCCGGTTTCGCCTCGGACGGCTCGGTGGCGGCCGACCGGGCGCGGCGCTCGGACCGCGTCTCCTTGCCGGAGTGGCCCGTCGATCGCGCATCCGCAGCGCCGTTCGCAATCAGGTAGTTGGCGAGCACGCCGGCCATCTCGGGGCTCGTCGTGTAATGCTGGCGCAGAAACCCGGGCAGCGAGCCGGCCGAGGTGTTCTTGGCCAGGCCGCGCGGCGACTTGTGGCAGACCACGCAGGTCCCGTTGTAGATCTGCGCAGGACTCTTGCCCGCATCGAGATTTTCCTGCGCAACGGCGGCTCCCGCAAAGCCCATGCAGAACACCGCCACCACCGTCGCCAAATTGAGCGCTCGGCCCACCATTCTCATTCTCCAGCTATGGTTTCGCCCACACGGCGCCGCCCCGCGCGACATCCGCTGCCGTGTTTCCTCTCGCTATCAGCCGAACGTGACAGCGGACGTTGCGGTCGCTCCACGCCTTCGACGGCGATCCCTTCAGACCTCGTCCGGCGGTCAGATGCCGGACACCGGCCAAAGGCCGGCGGCCGCGGCCTTTTTAACGGATTGCGGAGCGAATGAAAGCGCACAGATGTTCCTGCGCCGAGATGTCCATCGATCAATGACGGTTCGGAATATCGGCGTTGTGTTCATGGCAGTGGCGTCGGCTTGTGCCCGCCGGGTAACATAACAACGTGATGATAGGGAACCAATCGGTTCTCAACGCGTCGAGTGCGACGGCCGGGAAAGTCAGCAACTCACGGGAATAGCTCGTTGGGTGGTGTGGATGGACCGTTTGCTGCGAAGTCTGTTGAGTAGCTTCATTCGCCGTGGCTCGATCAGCTTTACGACCGCCAGCGGCACGTCGTTCAGCTGCGGGGATGGAACCGGCGTCCCCGTGGCGGCACGATTTCTGACTCGTGAAGCCGAGCGCCGGATTCTGGCCAACCCCGAGCTCGCGCTCGGCGAGGTCTATATGGACGGCTCGTTCGTGGTCGAACGAGGAACGATCGCGGACCTGCTGTCGATCGTGATGAGCCAGCCGGCCGTGGTGCCCGACTGGGCCAGGCCGCAATGGTGGCTGCGCTATCTGATCCGGCACCTGCGCCAGCTCAATATCCGGGCACGCGCGCGCCGCAACGTCGCCCATCATTACGATCTCGATGGGCGGCTGTATTCGCTGTTCCTCGATGCCGACCGGCAATATTCCTGCGCCTATTTCGAGACGCCGGACGCGACGCTGGACGATGCCCAGCTCGCCAAGAAACGTCATCTCGCGGCCAAGCTGCTGATCGGCCGCCGCCATCGCGTCCTCGACATCGGCTGCGGCTGGGGCGGGCTTGGACTTTACCTGGCCGAGATGTGTGATGCCGACGTGACCGGCGTGACCTTGTCGGCCGAGCAGTTGCAGGTTGCCGAGGCCCGCGCGGCCGAACGGCACCTCTCCGCCTCCGCCCGCTTCCTGCTGCAGGATTATCGCGACGTGCCCGGCACGTTCGATCGCATCGTCTCGGTCGGCATGTTCGAGCATGTCGGGGTCGCCTTCTACGACTCCTTCTTTCGCCGCAGCGCCGAGCTGCTCGCGGACGACGGCGTCATGCTGCTGCATTCGATCGCACGCTCCGTGGGCCCTGATGCGACCAATCCCTGGATCGCCAAATACATCTTCCCCGGCGGCTACGTCCCAGCCCTCTCGGAGGTTCTGCCGGCGATCGAGCGCGCCGGGCTCCTCGTCTGCGACATCGAGATCCTGCGCCTGCACTACGCGGAGACCCTGAAGGCGTGGCGCGAACGCTTCATGGCCCGGCGCGACGAGGCCGTGCAGCTCTATGACGAGCGCTTCGCGCGGATGTGGGAGTTCTACCTGGCGGCCGCGGAAATGGGGTTCCGCAAGCAGAACCTGATGAATGTCCAGATCCAGCTGACGAAGCGCCAGGGCGTCGTGCCGATGACGCGCGACTACGTCCACCGTGAGGAGACGCGGCTGCGGGCGCGCGAGCGCGGCAGCCGCCCG
Source organism: Bradyrhizobium sp. SZCCHNS1050 (assembly GCF_032484785.1). Taxonomy (NCBI): domain Bacteria; kingdom Pseudomonadati; phylum Pseudomonadota; class Alphaproteobacteria; order Hyphomicrobiales; family Nitrobacteraceae; genus Bradyrhizobium; species Bradyrhizobium sp. SZCCHNS1050. The sequence continues at coordinate 883,480 of NZ_JAUETR010000002.1, forward strand.
GCGCTGCAGATGGCGGGTGAGTAGCGCGCGCGGCCCGCGACGACAACGGAGGGCGGCGCCAGTGCAATGGTCCTGCAGAGACGGACGGCCGCATTCCCTCGGCTGCGCCGCGCCGGTCTCGACTTCAATTCTGAGATGCTCGATGGACGCCTTGCATCCCAACCGCGAGATCATGCCCATCCGACTCAAATTTTCAAACAAATCGTGCGGTCTGTGAACTGGCTCACAGACCCTGGGGAAGCCCGGCCGTAGTGTCCTCGCATGTCCCCGAGCCCCGCCAGAGCCATGTTGGAACCCCAGACCGACTTCAGCACCGACTACGCGCTGATCGCCGCGGGCGTGGGAGCATCCCTGATCGCCCTCCTCTATCTGCTGCTGGTCTGACGCCGGGCGCGGATCCACGCGCGGCCCTGGCACGCCCTGCCGTACCGGCTCTCGTTCCCGCCTCGCCGACGTGTCGAACGATCGCGCCGGTTGATTGCACCGGCGTGTCGCTCGCGCTCGCGCGGCGTTGAGTCCTGTCGGTTCCGTCAAGCGCGGCATCTGGCGAGTCCGGATTCATCCACCAGATTTACCAGACGGTGAATTGCGCTCAGCTTTCGCTTCCGCTTCGCGCGCGACTGGCGCTTTATCCCCTCCCCTTCAAAGCTGCTAAACACGCGGTCATGGCACTTACCGATTCGAACGTTCACAAGCTGGCGTCGGCTGACGCAGCAACGCCGGCCTATCGCAGCGCTCCTCACAACATCGAGGCGGAACAGGGTCTGCTCGGCGCGATCCTGGTCAACAACGACGCGTTCTATCGCGTGTCGGACTTCCTCGAGCCGAAGCATTTCTTCGAGCCGCTGCACCAGACCGTGTTCGAGACCGCGTCCAGCCTGATCCGGATGGGCAAGGTCGCGACGCCCGTGACCTTGAAGACGTTCCTGCCGGCCGACGTCGACATCGGCGGCATGACCGTCGGGCAGTATCTGGCACGGCTCGCGGCCGAAGCGACCACGATCATCAACGCCCAGGACTATGGCCGCACCATCTACGACCTGTCGTTGCGCCGCGACCTGATCGGCATCGGCGAGGACATGGTCAACGTCGCCTATGACGCGCCGGTCGACTTCGCGCCGCGCAACCAGATCGAGGACGCCGAGCGCCGGCTGTACGAGCTCGCGGAGTCCGGCCGCTATGACGGCGGGTTCCAGAAATTCTCCCAGGCGCTGACGACCGCGCTCGACATGGCCGCCAAGGCCTTCCAGCGCGACGGCAAGCTGTCCGGTATCTCCACCGGCCTGCGCGATCTCGACGCCAAGATGGGCGGCCTGCAGCATTCGGACTTGATCATCCTCGCCGGCCGTCCCGGCATGGGCAAGACCTCGCTCGCCACCAACATCGCCTACAACGTCGCCCAGGCCTATGTTCCCGAATTGCAGCCGGACGGCACCTATCGGGCCGCCCAGGGCGGCGTGGTCGGGTTCTTCTCCTGCGAAATGAGCGGCGAGCAGCTCGCCACCCGTATCATCGCCGAGCGCTCTGGCATTCCCTCCAGCCACATCCGCCGTGGCGGCATCACCGAGGCCGATTTCGAGAAGCTGCGCGAATGCTCGATCGAACTGCAGTCGCTGCCGTTCTATGTCGACGAAACCGGCGGCATCTCGATCGCGCAGGTGATGGCCCGCGCCCGCCGCCTGAAGCGGCAGAAGGGCCTCGACCTGCTGGTGATCGACTACATCCAGTTGCTGTCGGGCTCGGGCAAGCGCGGCAACGACAACCGCGTCCAGGAAATCACCGAGATCACCACCAGCCTGAAGGCGCTGGCCAAGGAGCTCAGCGTTCCCATCATCGCGCTGTCGCAGCTGTCGCGCCAGGTCGAAAACCGCGAGGACAAGCGGCCGCAACTGTCGGACCTGCGTGAATCCGGCTCGATCGAGCAGGACGCCGACGTGGTGCTGTTCGTGTATCGCGGCGAGTACTATCTGGCCGCCAAGGAGCCGCGTCCCGGCACCGAGGAGCACCAGAAGTGGCAGATGGAAATGGATCTGGCGCTCGGCAAGGCCGAAGTGATCATCGGCAAGCAGCGCCACGGTCCGACCGGCACGGTCGAGCTGCACTTCGACGCCTCGGTCACCCGCTTCGGCGACCTCGCCCATGACGGCCTGCCGCCGCAGCACCACGACTATTGACCTGACGCGGTTGAACCGTGACGCCGCGGCGCGTAAAAGCGCCACATGAGTGTTCCCGAACAGAAACCCGCCGAGCAACCTGTCTCGGCGGTCGACGACGCTGTCCCGGCCAGCGCCACCGGCGTGCTGACCATCGATCTCGATGCGCTCGCCGCCAATTGGCGCAAACTGGAAAAGACCGCAGTGCCGGCCGAATGCGCCGGGGTGATCAAGGCCGACGCCTATGGCTGCGGCATTCCCCAGGTGGCGCGCACGCTCGCCGCGGCCGGCTGCAAGACCTTCTTCGTCGCGACGCTCGCGGAGGCAAAAGTCGCCCGCGCCGCCCTGCCGGACAGCGCCGCGCTCTACGTGCTCGACGGCTTCTTCCAGAACACCGGCGAAGACTACGCGGCGATCAACTGCCGTCCTGTCATCGGCGACCTCAACGAGCTCGCCGAATGGGACATGTTCTGCCGCCGCACCGGCTGGAAGGGCGGCGCGGCCATCCATGTCGACACCGGCATGAACCGGCTCGGCCTCAGCCCGATCGATGCGCAGGGCATGATCCCGCGCATCCAGGGCGGCGACCATGGCATCACGCTGGTGATGAGCCATCTGGCCTCCGCCGAGCAGATCAACAGCCCGTCGAACGCGCGCCAGCTCGCGACGTTCCGCGAGGTCGCCAGCGTGTTCACCGGCGTGCCCGCCGCGCTTGCCGCCTCCTCCGGCATCTTCCTCGGTGCCGCCTTCCAGTTCGACATGGTGCGTCCCGGCGCGGCGCTCTACGGCGTCAATCCGACGCCGGAGGCCGACAATCCGATGCAGCCGGTCGCCGAGATCAAGGCGCGCATCGTGCAGTTGCGCGACCTCGCGCGCGGCGACACGGTCGGCTATGGCGGCACCTGGAGCGCGCGCCGGCCGACGAAAATCGCGATCCTCTCCGCCGGCTATGCCGACGGCTACTTCCGCGCCGCCTCTTCCAACGACGGCACCCGCGGCGCCGACGTCATCATCGCCGGCCAGCGCTGCCCGATCGCAGGGCGCATCTCGATGGACCTGATCGCGGTGGATGTCACCGACCTGCCGCCGAAGGCCGCCCGCCGCGGCCACTTCGCCACGCTGCTCGGCGAGGGCATCACGGTCGACGAGCTCGCGCATCATTTCGGCACCATCGGCTACGAAGTCCTGACCAATCTCGGCCGACGCTATCACCGCATCTACAAGGGCGGTGCGGCGGCCGCGGAAAGCTGATCGCGCGGAGCAACGCTCTCTGTCTGACGTGCACACAGCTGCTGCCACATCGTCATTGCGAGCGCAGCGAAGCAATCCCGAGTCCCGCACACCACCCTGGATTGCTTCCGCCTTCGCTCTTCGAGCTACGGCGGACAAGTCGCTGCGCTCGCAATGACGGTGAACTGACATGAGCCATCGTTCTCGCAGCATGTAACGCCCGAGGCTTGCATCTCTTTTCCACCCTCTTCGAAAGACGAGGGCGCAGGGAATGCCGGGTGAAGGCCTCACCCATGGCCCGCCTGCAGAAAAAAAGCAGGCGGCAGTCACCACAGGTTCAGCCGGTCAACCGGCATTCCCCGCGCGATGGCTTTACGTCTTATGCGTACTCTCCCCGGGGATCGGCTGTCTTGCCCCCGTGACCGGCGGATCATCACCGCCAGCGTAGCATCAGCGTCGGGATGCCAGGACCATACGTTTTCAACGTGCGCCTCGTGCCGTTCGTCCGCACGACCTCAAGCCATGCTGAGACCCGACGCGCCCACCACATCCCACCCCGCGTGTCATGACGATCGCGATACGCCCCTCGTGCCGAGGCGGGACGGAGGGAGTGAAGCATAATTTTCTGAAAAACGAAAGTCGAATATTTTTCGCGGTAGGGACTGGACAGGCTGATTCGCGTTGAGATTGCTGAGAAAATCGTGCTTTGGCGCAGGTGATTCTAGTCCAGCCGATCGCTCCTGCGCCTCGCCGAATGGGGGGCACAGCAAGACGCGAGCCAAGTCCTATGATCGCCCCTCGTCACCGATCTCGGTCGTCCGCTTCATCTCTCGCGCGAGATCGTCAACAACCTGTGCCAGCGAGCGTCCATCGCTAGTGGTCAGCGATTTCCGAAGCTGCCGTGAGCTCCATAGGATAGCGGCAATGAACATGAAAAAGGGAAGCCAGGAGACGATCAGGCTTACATACCAAGGCACATCATTAGCCATACCCGAGCTCTTCCCTACGATTGCCTTCGATATCAGTCAGTCTGGCTCAGATGATCCGCGCGGCGGGTTACCATCTTCTATCATTCACGCGCTTCATCTCCTCCGCCAGATCACCGACGACCTGCACCAGCGAGCGACCGTCGTCGGTCATCAGAGATCTCCGAAGCCGGCGCGTGCTCCATACAACGGCTGAGACGAACATGATCAATGGCAACCAGGCTATGACGAGCCTTACGTACCAAGGCACATCGTCACTCATGCCTAACCTCCACGCATGACCGCCGCCTGAGGACCAGGATCATCGATATGATCCAATCATTAAGAAATCAGCTGGAACGCAGTGGCAACGTCCCCGCAATGAGCAGGTGGATGGGTATTAAGGTGACAGTGCTGAACTGTATAAAACGGGGGGGCCGGCGGCATAGCCGCCGACCGCACACCCACTGGGGCGGGTGGCCGCCCGGGACTGGGGCGCGATCTGCCGACCAACGCGGGGGGACTAACGCCCAAGCCAATCCATAACGCTCTATGACTCTCACGAGGGGTCGCTAGCGTTCCCCCGGCACTCGCGTGGTGAGTTCTATTTTATCTGGACTCTTCCAGATTTTCGGCCAAGTTTCTCCCGGTTTGAAACACCACACGGGTCTTGAGGCGTCGAGGGCACCCATATGCAACGAAAATTGCCATGGCCCGCGGAAGGCTCGAAAGTATGGAGGTCATTAGCCGGGTTTGAAGCCATCCTCGCCACTGGTCTCTATTGGATCTGGCCTTTATCCCTTTCTTTTTATCTTCAGAAAATACCCGTTGCTCGCCGACGCCCCGATATTGCGATCGAGATCTATGTATCAGTTTGCTTGGGACTGACGATTTGGTTCTGGCTTCGACCGATTGAGCTAGTGATCCCATTTTGGCTTACGCCGAGAGAATGGGCAGGCGCCCTTTGCGCTTATTTTTCGACAAGCTCGGTTGTCGCATTGTTGGACGTGGTCTTTCTCTCAAAAGTCTTGGGGAGCGTCGAATCTACGGAGCGATCACTTATCCTATTTATCTGCAACGTCGCTCAGATCATTTTTATGTTTGCTATTTGGTATCAAATTGTCGGAACCAACGTACGCAAGGAAGACGCTCTGTTTTCGTCGATTACGGTTCTTGGCACCCTCGGCTATCCGCCCGGTGCAAACACGGTCGTAGGTTTGCAAATTGCTACGGATCTGCTCCTATTCGCGATCTTCTTATCACACCTCGTTGGACGAGTAGGAATACCGCCCCGAACCAACTCATAGTTAGCCCCAGCACAGTTTGGGACGCCGCCTGTACTGAATTTGCGGCGTCCCTTTCAAGGCTCGAGACAGCAAGCGTAGCCCGGATGAGTGTAGCGACATCCGGAATCACGAGACCGTTGCGGATGTGCCGCGCCATGGGTCCCGCATGTCGTGGCGCTCATCCGGGCTACGCATTGTGCCCCCACCCGCGCGGATCCGTCTTCAGCAACGCATACAGCATGTCGTCGCGCCATTCGCCGCCGACGCGCAGGTGGTCGCGCAACTGGCCCTCGCAGCGGAAGCCGAGCTTTTCGGCCAGTTTGCGCGACGCGGCATTGTCCGGATGGATCAGCGCCTGCGCGCGGTGCAGGCCGAGCTCGCCGAAGCAGAAATCGAGCATCGCAGCGACCGCCTCGGTGGCGATGCCATCGCGCTGCCGGGCAGGATCGACGATGTAGCCGATCGTGACGCGCTTCGCACGCATGTGGCCGTCGTGATAGTTCACCATACCGATGCAGCGGTCGGTCTCGGCCTGTGCCACCGCCCAGAACCGGTAGTAGGACGGCGTGCAATCGATGAACCGGCGGACGGCACGTTCGCTCTCGATCCGTTTGGTGTGAACCGGATGATTCCAGAAGCGCATCGCATCCGGATCGCTGAAGCACCGGTGCATCGCTTCGGTGTCAGCGGGATCGAACTGTCGTAGGCGCAGGCGGGCGGTCGAGAGGATCGGGTGCGGGATGGGCTGTCTTGCCATGGCGGGCTCATGCAGGGATGAACCAGACTAGCAGCGATGACGGCAGGAGCGCTACGTTCAGTCGCCTCTCGCCCGAAGGCCCCAATCTCCGCGTCGCCGTCATTGCGGGGCGCGCGGACGACACGGTGCCGGCGTCGTGCCGATCGCATGAGGCCGGTGGCAGTGCACAAGACTCGCGCGCCCCCCTGCGCTTGGCTCCTGCGCTTCCCGCGGTCGCGGCCGGCGCTCACGCCTTGAAGTAGTCCGGTTGGCCGATGTCGGCGATCAGGCCGATCCCCTCGGGCGTCCAGCCCAGGCGCTGCTGTGTCAGGGCGCTGGAGGCCGGCATGTCCAGGCCCGCGAACATCGCCAGTGGTCCATAGTAGTCGCCCGCCTCCTCCTGACCTATCGAAACGACCGGCACGTTCAGCGCGCGACCGATCACCTCGATGACCTCGCGCATCGCGACGCCTTCCTCGCCAACGGCGTGGTAGATCGCGTCTGCCACGCCTTTCTCAAGGGCAAGCCGGTAGAGGCGGGCAACATCCGATCGATGCGCGGCGGCCCAGCGCTCGGTGCCTTCGCCGATATAGGCGGCGCGGCCCTTCTGCCGCGCGACCTCCACCAAATAGGAGATCAGGCCGGCCTTTCCGGGGGCGCCGTGCACCTGCGGCAGGCGGATCACCATTGCGCGCACGCCGCGCGACGCATAGGCGAGACCCGTCTGCTCGGACACGCGCGGGACATGCGCTGACGACTCGCGCCGCATGTCTTCGGTGACCACCACATTGGCCGCAACGAGCCCCGTTCCGGAGGTGACGATGAACGGCTTGTTCGTGCCCACCAGCACCTCGCCCATGGCGTCGATGGCGGCCTTGTCGATGGCGCCGTTCTCCGCGAATTTCGCGAAGTCGTGGATGAAGGCGAGATGGATCACGCCGTCGGCATCCCTCGCGCCGCGCTTCAGGCTGTCGAGGTCCTGCAGCGAGCCGCGATGAACCTGCGCGCCCAGTTGCTCGAGCGTGCGGACGTTCTCGGCGGAGCGCGCGAGGCCGATGACCTGATGCCCGGCGGCGATCAGCTCCCTGGTGGTTTCAGAGCCGATGAATCCGGCGGCGCCGGTGACGAATACGCGCATGAGACACACTCCCTGTTCAGACCGCCGGGATATTGCTAGGCTGCTCATGCGGGTAAAGTCGTGACTTTATACGGGTATAATCGCTAACAGGATGACGGACGCCAACCCTCTCGGGACCTATCTCAGGGATCGCCGCGCCAAGCTCGATCCGACCGCCTTCGGCCTGCCGCTGCAGCGGCGGCGAACGCCGGGGCTTCGGCGCGAAGAGGTGGCGCAACGCGCCAATGTGAGCGCCACCTGGTACACCTGGCTCGAGCAAGGGCGCGGCGGCGCGCCCTCCGCCGACGTGCTGGACCGCATCGCTCGCGCCATGATGCTGACCGACGCCGAGCGCGAGCATCTGTTCCTGCTCGGTCTCGGCCGGCCACCCGAAGCCCGCTATCACGCGATCGACGGCATCTCACCCCGTCTCCAACGCGTGCTCGACACGCTGGAATACAGTCCCGCCTTCGTTCGCACGGCGACATGGGACATCCTCGCCTGGAACAGGGCGGCTGCGGCCGTCCTCACCGACTACAGCACCCTGCCGGAGGGACAGCGCAATGTTCTGCGCATGATGTTCCACGACAGCCGTGTCCGCGCCGCACAGCCCAACTGGCAGGCCGTGGCGCGCTATGTGGTCGCGTCCTTCCGCGCCGACGTGGCCCGCGCCGGCGCGGCCCGCAATGTCCAATCGCTGGTCGACGAGCTCTGCGCGACGAGCCCGGAATTCGCGGCGATGTGGCGCGACAACGATGTGCAAGGGCGGCACGGTGACGGCGTGAAGACCCTGCAGCATCCCGTCGCCGGATCGCTCTCGATGGAATTTTCGGGCTTCGCCGTCGATGGCCGGCCCGACCTCACCATGGTGATCTACAATCCCGCGACGCCGGAGGATGCCGACAAGATCCGTGCGCTGGTGACGTCGCGACCGAAGTAGGTGCGAGTGCCCTCTCGACTCGCGCCGCCGAGAAGCACGCGGGTTGCCTGACAGGCCGGGCATTCGTAGGCAGCCTTGGCTGCATCGACGCTGCAGCGTGAACAAAAAGCCGATTGCGAGCTTGGTCATCCGGACATCCCCACGGCGACGGGCATCATGAAGATCGCGACCTTCAACATCAACAATGTCCGGCGGCGGCTCCCCAATCTGCTGCGCTGGCTGCGCGCGGCCAGGCCCGACATCGTCTGCCTGCAGGAGCTGAAATGCACCCAGGCCGATTTCCCCGTCGATGCGATCGCCAAGGCCGGCTATGGCGCGGTGTGGCAGGGACAGAAGACCTGGAACGGCGTCGCGATCCTTGCGCGCAAGGCCGAGCCGGTGCTGACCCGCACCGCCCTGCCCGGCAATCCCAGAGACCAGGAGGCGCGCTACATCGAGGCCGCGGTGCGCGGCCTCGTCGTCGGCTGCCTCTATTTGCCGAACGGCAATCCGCAGCCGGGGCCGAAATTCGACTATAAGCTCGCCTGGTTCAAACGCCTGCAGAAGCACGCGGCTGATTTCATCAAGGACGACCTGCCGGCCGTGCTCGCCGGCGACTACAATGTGGCGCCTGCTACGCTCGACATCTATCCGACGCGATCCTGGGACAAGGACGCGCTGATCCAGCCGAAGAGCCGCGCCGCCTTCAAGGCGCTGGTCGATCAAGGCTGGTGCGACGCGATCCGGATGCTGCATCCGGACGCGCCGATGTTCACGTTCTGGGACTACAAGCGCAACCGCTGGCCGCGCGATGCCGGCCTGCGGCTCGACCACCTGCTGCTGAGCCCGCAACTCGCGCCGCGCCTTGCCAAGGCCGGCGTCGACCGCGCCATCCGCGGCGAGGACGGCGCCAGCGACCACGCGCCGGCCTGGATCGTGCTGAAATAATCCGAAGTCGCGTGTCCGCGTCGGAGCCTCAGCCGCGGTCGGGCCAGGTCTGCTGCAGATTGGTCGCGCGCTCGGGCAGGCCCTCGGTCAGCACCGCCATGCCGCCGCACACCGGCAGATGCACGACGAGGCTCGCGGCATCCGGCACGTTCGGACGCGGCGTCACGTTCCACAGCATGATCTCCTGACGCGTGCGGCGGATCTCCTTGAACTCATAACTATACGTCTCCGAGCCGCGCGGATATTCGCGCCAGAGCTGGCCTTCCTTGCGGAAGCTGCTCTGCGTGCCGTCATAGCGATCGGAATAGGACAGGCAGGCCGGCACGTTCAGCGCCTCGAGCACGGCCGCGCCGACGTTCGACGCCGCGGGAAGGACGCTGTTCACCGCGCCGATCGCGGCGAACACGGTCGTGATCGCGCCGGCGGCCATCGCGAGCCAGCCGGCCTTGGTCGCGGCCGGGCGCGCGGGCGCATTCGCGGCGGACACCTTGGATGCAAGTCCGCGAGGGGACGTCAGATGGAGCTGGGCCATGACGCGTTCTCCGATGGTGCGGCGAGGATGGATGCCCCGCCGGGCTGCATTCATCGGAGATCAGTCTGGCGATCGCGCTCCCGGCGAATGTGACGCCGATCACAACCTGGAATGATGACCGCCCGGCGCCACACCGGGAGCGTGACGACACGCGCCGTCAATCGCGTCCCGCATCCATGATCGCCTGCGCGAGCCGGCCGGGATCGGAGAAGCACAGCTCATGGCTGCCGGGCACCTGGACCAGCCGGAACAGGCCGAGCTTGCCGGACAACCGCGGATGCCATGGCAGGCTGTGCGGCAGCGCCGTGTCCTCGGTGCAGTTGATGTAGGATTTCGCGATTGCCATCTCGGAGGGATTGGCGCGCAGCTTGATCTTGTCGGTGAAGGTCTTGTTGGGATGCGGATTGAGCATGTCATAGGCGCGCGTCGCGGTGGCGAGATCGGCGTCGTTGATGAAGGCCTCGCGCCAGACCGGGAACGGCAGCACCACCGAACCGTCGCCGCGCTCCGCAGCGACCGCGTCGAACAGCGCAACATAGTGCGGTGGCACCATGTCGTTGAGGCACTCGCCGTCGTTGGGCACGAACGCATTCCAGTAGACCAGGCGGCGGATGCGCTGAGCGATGCGGTCGGCGACGCCGGTGATGACCATGCCGCCATAGGAGTGCCCCATCAGCACGGCGTCGGTGATGTCGTGCTCGCTGAAGTAGTCGCAGATCGAGGCGATCGCCTCGTCGAGTCCGGTGGTCTTTGCGTCGCCGGGGCGGTTGCCGCGGATGGTCGGCAGATGGACGGTGTGGCCGGCGGAGCGAACATGCGCGGCGACCGGCTCGAGCTCGGCGCCGGTATGCCAGGCGCCATGGACCAGGACGTAGGTTGACATGATCACGTTCCTTTGCACGATGGAAGGCGGTGCAAGGACTATGGGCCGGACCGCGCCCGCGGCGCTTGGCTGCAACTGAACCCGATTGGTCTCGGAGTGAACCGATGGGCGCCGAGCCGGAACGGCAGCGGAGCTGGAATACGGCGACGGTGCGGCCGGAGGAGCAGTTCTCGTATTACCGCGAGGCGATCTGCCAGGCCTTCATGAACTTGACGCCGGAGCCGGCGCGCGGCATCGGATTCGCCGCGGAGGTGCAAAGCATCAGCCTCGGGAGCGGCGCCATCAACCGCGTCAGCTTTCCCGAGCACATCGTACGCCGCTCGCGCACGGACATCGCCGCTTCCACCCAGCGCTGCTTCTATCTCAACCTCAAGCTGGCCGGCCGCTGCACCATCCTGCAGGACGAATGCGATGTCAGCCTGTCCGCCGGTCAGGTCGGCATCTTCGACAGCGATCGCACCTTCGTGCTGCAGCACGATCGCGGGCCGTCGCTCGGCGTGCTCTCGTTCCGCGTCCCCGCCGATGCGCTGTGCAGCCGCCTGCCGGCCGAGCCGGACATCGCGCCGACGCGGCTGTCCGACGATCCATGCGTCGGCGCACTGATCGTGGAGACGGCGCGCTCCCTCAACGCCAATGCGCTGCGGCTCGCGCCCGCCGATGCGTCGGCGCTGTTCGGCGTGCTGCTCGATCTGGTGGCGCTGAGCCTGGCGCGCCGCGGCCGCCGCGAGCCGCATGCGACCACCTCATTTGCCGATGCGACGACCTTGGCGCTGCGCCGCGCCATTCACGAGCGGGTGCGCGAGCCCGGCCTGACGGTGGCGACCATCGCATCTGTCGTCGGGATCAGCGAGCGCTACGTGCACAAGCTGCTGGCCCGCGCCGGCACCAGCTTCTCCGACCTGGTGATGGAGCGCCGGCTCGATGGCGCAGCGCGCGATCTGCGCGATCCCGCCCGATGCGGCCGCGACATCGGCCGCATCGCCTTCGACTGGGGCTTTTCAGATCTGTCGCACTTCACGCGCCGCTTCAAGCAGCGCTTCGGCATGCGCCCGCGCGACTGGCGCGCGGAGACCGCGCGTCACTCCGGCTGACCACCGCCTGCGGTCAGCGCGGACTCCGTTCGCGGGCTGCGCCCCACAACCAGATTGCCGCCAGCAGGACCAGCGAGCCGACGAACGCCGCGACGACATCGCGCAGCGAAATGACGATGCTGCCCATGCCTGGAAACAACCCGAACAGGTTGAACAAGACACCACCGATGAGGGCGCCGACGCATCCCAATCCGATGTTGGTGAGGAGCCCGAAACCGGCTCGGCGGCGCTTCACCAGGAAGCCGGCAAGGCCGCCACCAATCAAGCCGACGACGAGCCAAGTCCCTGCATGTGCCAGTGTGAACATTCTTCACTCCGTCGGTCTGCCGTCACCCCTCAGCTGGAGCATCACGGCCAGCAGCAAGATCATGAGAACACATTGCCGAGCGAAGCGAGACCGCCAGTTGCTACACGGAAGCGGCCAGATCAGGGGTCTTGCTCGCAGAGCCACACGAATCGCACGCTTGCAGGTTACATCGATTTCGTTGCCATGAGCTGAACTCTGCACATCGGATGAGTTCGCAACCCACTCGCAAACTGGCGCAGGCCGGCGTCCCGTCCATGACAAGGTGATGCGGCCCCTGCTTGCTTCGAATTGGCCATTCCGCTTCGGACGTCGCGTACTTCCTCCCGAAATGACAGTCATTCGAATCTAATCGTCTCGAACACGCACGGCTCATGCGAACGCTTCGCACGCGAAGGGCTACGTAGTTCCCCCGAGTTCATATGATCCGCGGAATCAAGAAGAATGCGTTTCCCGCAGAGCGTGTAAGGGTGAATGCATGTGCATCGCATGCAACTGGGCAAGGTTCCGTGGTTTGCTCCAGCTTGATTTTGGCTCCGTCAACGAGGCCGAGCCGTCACGACGCAGGCTCCTGCAGGCAGGCGCGGCGTTCGCCGCAGCCGGCGTTGCTTCGGTGTCCGCTCCGACGAACGCCGAGGCGCGAACCGGCGGCGGCAAGGCCGACATCGTGTTTCGCAACGGCCCGGTCTACACCGTGAACGGCGGCCGGGAATGGGCCCGCGCGGTCGCCGTCAAGCAAAAGCACATCGTCTATGTCGGCGATGACGCGGGCGTCCGGCCCTTCATCGGCCCGAAGACCCGCGTCGTCGATCTCGCCGGCAGGATGCTGCTGCCCGGCTTCGTGGAAGGACACATCCATCCGATAGCGGGCGCTGTCGTGACTCGGGGTGTCGATCTTCAATACGACACAAGGGAGGAGATGCTCGACGCCCTGAAGGCCTATCGCGCCAAGCTGGGCCAGGCCGGCATCGTCCGCGGCTTCGGCTGGCGCTATAACGCCTTTCCGCCGACCGGCCCTCGCAAGGAGGATCTCGATCAGATCTGGCCGGACACGCCCGTCTTTCTCGTCGGGATCGATGGCCATTCCGCCTGGGTCAATTCCAAGACGCTGGCGATTGCCAAGGTGACCAAGGCGACCAAGGATCCGTTGCCCGGCTACAGCTACTTCGAGCGGGACCCGGCCTCGGGAGAGCCGACCGGCTATCTGGTCGAGCCACCGGCGATGTTTCCGGTCCTCAACGCGATCTCGCCGTTCACGACCGGCTATATTGCGGACTCGCTCGCACAGTGGCTGCCGAAGGCGTCGGCCGCCGGCATCACCAGCGTGTTCGATGCCGGACTGCTCGTTCTGCCCGAGGAGACAGGCTACGAACTCTATCAGGATCTGGAGCGCAAAGGAAAACTGCCGTTCCGTGTGGTCGGATCGACCTACCACAACAATCCGGCGATCGACCCCGTGCCGATCGCGATGGCCCTGCGTCGACGCTTCAATTCCGAACTGGTGCAGGCGCCCGTTCTCAAGCTCAACATCGACGGCGGCGAAGCCCAACGGACCGCCGCATTGCTGGCCCCCTATAGCGACGATCCGAGCACGAGCGGCGAGACGCTGGTCCCGCCGGAGCAGTTCAAGGACATCATCCGCCGCGCCGACAGGGCGGGCCTCAATATTCACATCCATTCCTACGGTGATCGCGCCAACCGCCTGTCGCTGGACGCGTTCGAAGCCGCGATCAAGGCCAATCCGCCGCGCGATCGCCGGCACACGCTGGCGCATCTCATATTTGTTTCACCTGACGATCTGCCGCGCTTCGCCAAGCTCGGCGTCACCGCGCAGTTCTCCGCCCAATGGTCGGTGGCGGATGCCTATTGGCAGGGCGTGATGCGGCCGCGCGTCGGCGCGCGCGCCGAGCAGGCGTTTCGCACCGGCTCGATCCTGCGTCATGGCGCCAACATCTCGCTCGGCACCGATTGGCCGGCCGCCGGCTATTACAGCACCTACAAGCCGCTGGATGCGATCGAGATCGCGACCACGCGGCGGGAGTTGAACAAGCCGGATCAGCCGGCTTTGGTGCCGCTCGACGAGCGGATCAGCCTCGAAGAGGCGATCCGCGCCGCCACCATGGGCCCGGCCTATCAGCTCGGGCTCGACCAGAAGGTCGGTTCGATCGAGGTCGGCAAGCTCGCCGATCTGATCGTGCTTGAAAGAAACCTGTTCGAAGTCGCCCCGCACGACATCCACAACACAAAGGTGCTGATGACCGTCATGAACGGTCAGGTCAGGCACGAACAGCGAAGCTGACTCCGGCGACGTCTCGGACCGACACCTTCAGGACCACATCGACATACTCAGACCGATTCCCGGACATGCGGAGGCGTATATGATCAACAGAAGAATGCTCATCAAAGGCGCGGGAGCGGCGTTGGTCGCGTCCGAACTCGGTTTGCCGGCCGCGCGGGCCGAGTCTGCCGATCCGCTCTGCTACGCGTCGGTCGCCGATCTCATCGCCATGTTCCGGGCCCGCAAGGCGTCGCCGGTCGATCTCTTGAAGGCGCAGATCAAGCGGATCGAAGCCTACAACACGAAGGTCAATTGCATCACCTACGAGCATTTCGATCAGGCGCTCAAGGAGGCCAAGCTGTCCGAGGACCGCTATCGGCGCGGCAACCAGAGGCCGCTCGAAGGGATCACGGTAGCCATCAAGGACGAATTCTCCAGGCCGGGCTGGCGGACCACACAGGGCTCGCTCATCTACAAGGACTCGCCACCGGCAACGGAAAACTCGGCCATCACCGACTTGCTCGAGGCAGCCGGCGCCGTCATGCCGTTCCAGACGACCGTGCCGGAATTCTACCTCTTCCTCGGCGCGTCCACCCGCGCCTGGGGCACGACACGCAATCCATGGAATCTCGAATACTCTCCGGGCGGGTCGTCGGCGGGATCGGGCGCGGCGCTGGCCGCAGGCTTCACGACGCTCGCCATGGGCTCGGACATGGGCGGCTCGATCCGAATTCCCGCCTCGCAATGCGGTCTCTATGGCTTCAGGCCGCCGTTCGGACGCGTGGCCGGTGGGGAAATCCCGTTCGCGACCTCGGGCCCGATGGCGCGGCGCTTCGACGACCTCGTCCGCCTCCAGAACGCGATCGTCGGTCCGTCCGAGCGGATGATGGCCGCGATGCGCCCTCGCCTCGACTATCCCACCCGTTATCCGCGCCTTTCCGGGTGGCGCATCGCCGTGGATTGGGGCGCCGGCATTGCGGACGTCATACCGTCCGTGAAGGCTGCGATGCTGAGAGGCATCGAGGCTCTGCGCGCCGCGGGTTGCACGGTGGACGAAGTCGATTGCGGCTTCACGAAGGCCCACAAGATGGTCTTCATCCGCGGGCTGATGTCGACGTCCATCGGCACGGCGATCGAGATCTCGAATGCGCATCGCGATCAGCTCTCGCCCTACATGACCGAAATGCTCGACCAAGTCGGCCCGGTCGGACCGCGCCAGGCCGAAGAAGCCGAAGAGCTGCTGCAGCGGCTGCACCGCCAGGTCCAGCAGCGCGTGTTCGGCAAGGGGTACCGCATCCTGCTCATGCCGACCATGGCAACGCCTCTTGTCGGGGCCGACATGTTCAAGAGCAAGGAAAACAAGGTGGACCCGTGGGTAGGCACCGGTCTGGGCTTGGCGCTGACGTGGCACTGGAATCTGCTCAACCGCTATCCGGTCGTCGATGTCCCGCTCGGCTTGGTCGAGGACCGCATGCCCTCGGGCATGCAGGTGATCGGCCAGACCTACACCGATCTCGACACGTTCCAGTTCGCGTCCAACTGGTCTCGTCTCCGGCGGTCCCTGTTCGCGGGCGAGCGTTTTCCGACCTTCACGTGATGCAGCGGGGCCACACGGTGCGGGCGCGAGACAGTGGCTGCAAGAGCGGCGCTTCGACAGCGAGGTCGACAAGGACGCCGAGAGCCTTCCGACACGTGGTTCTGTTGCTCCTGATCTCGGCACTCTGCCATGACTCCGGCGCCCTGGCACAGCAGGCCAAGACGCCGTCGCTCGAAGATCTGGCCAAGGCGGCGCAGAACCCGATCGCGGACACGATCAGCGTCGGCCTTGAGAATATCGCCATGCCGAATACGGGCCCGTACCGGCAGACGGCCGACGTCTTCAAGATCGAGCCGGTCATCCCGTTCCAGCTCAATGCCGACTGGAATCTGGTGACGCGCACGACCATTCCCGGCATCGCCCAGATCCGCTTTTCCCCCGAGCAAGGCCGGATCGGCGGGGTCGGCGACATCAACCAGATCTTCGCGCTCACCCCGTCCCATTCGGGCGCCCTCATCTGGGGTGTCGGCCCGACCTTTTCCTATCCGTCGGCGACCGATCCCGCCCTCGGTTCGGGAAAATGGAGCGCAGGTCCGACCATTGTCGCGCTGACCATGCCGGGTCCATGGGTGCTCGGGGTGCTCGCCAACAACATCTGGTCGTTTGCAGGTCCGAGCGACCGCGCGCCGGTGAACCAGATGATGCTGCAGTACTTCGTGACCTACAACTTCTCCGACGGATCCTACATCAGCTCGAGTCCCATCATCACGGCGAACTGGCTCGCGAAGGGCAATGATCGCTGGGTCGTCCCGATCGGCGTCGGCGTGGGCAAGCTCTTCATGGTCGACAAGCAGCCGATCAATGCCGAGGTGGGCGCGTACTACAATCTGCTGAAGCCGGACCAGGCATCGCATTGGCAGTTTCGCGCCAGCCTGGCTTTCCTGTTTCCAAAATGACGCTGCTCGGAACGAGCGGCCTCCGTGGCCGTGAGCAGCAATCCGGTCTGCAATCCTGTCTGAAGGCATTCGATTTGAATTTTCACCATCAGCAAGCATCCAGAGCGTCAGTCTGCGTGCGCACGCTCGACGCCTTTGAGGCCGAGTTGATCGCGGTCAATCCTGGCGGCTGCGGAAGAACGTAGTTTAGCGTTCGATCAGGGAATGATGCGGCTCACACGGAACGCGGGTTTTTCGGAGCAGGACAATGTGCATCGCATGCGGCTCAGCCATCGGTTCGCTGTTCGCGGCGTCGAAGCCGGAGGGCGGCGGACTGACCCGTCGCCAGATTGTTGCAACAACGGCTGCCGCCGCAGCATTCGCGGCCGCGGGCTCGGCTCCGGCCTTTGCCGCCCCCAATCGCACGACCGTGTTTCGCGGCGGGCGCGTCTACACGGTGGAAGACTCGCAGCCCTGGGCGGCGGCCGTCGTCGTCAAGGGCGACAAGATCGTCTATGTCGGCGACGATGCCGGAGCGATGAAGTTTGCCGGACGGGGGGCTGAGGTCATCGACCTCAAGGGCCGCATGCTGATGCCGGGCTTCGTCGAGGCGCATTGGCATCTTTGCACTCTGGCATTTGCCCGCGGCGCCTGGGTCAACGAGGAAGATCCTGAGCGCATCTCCGAGATCCTGCGCGATTACGCCAAGACGCATTCCGACGAGAAGTTCATTCTCGGCTTCGGATGGATCGCGGGCGCGTTTCCCGCCTCGGGTCCCCGCAAGGAACCGCTGGACGCGATCTTCCCCGACCGGCCGGTCCTGCTCGTCAGTTGCGATCTGCACAGCTACTGGGTCAATTCCAAGCTGCTGGAGATGGCCGGCATCACGAGGGACACCCCACGCGACGTCGTGCCCGGCTCCTCCTGGTACGAAAAGGATCCCAATGGCGAGCCGACTGGCTTCATTTCGGAAGTACCCGCGCTGTTCGCGGTACTGAAGACGCTCGAAAAGCACGGCATCGAACCGTTCGGCCTCAAGTCGGCCGCCGCCGCCATCGAGGAATGGCAGCCCAAGCTCGCAGCCGCCGGCATCACCACCCTCTTCGATGCCGGCTTCAGCGCCTGGCCGACCGAGCAGCATCACGGTTTCGACATGCTGGTCGACCTCGAGAGCCGCGGCAAGCTGCTGCAACGCGTGATCGGCAGCCTCTATCACAACGACCCCAACGTCGATCCGCTGCCGATCATTCGGGCCTATCGGAAGCGCTATCGCACTCCGCTGGTCAAGGCCGAGGTGCTCAAGCTGATCGTCGATGGCACCGAGCTGAGCCGCACCGCCTATCTGCTGGATCCCTATGCCGGAAGGCAGGATTGGCGCGGCGAACCATTGTTGCCATCGCCCGTGTTGAATCGAATCCTGCGCGAAGCCCATGCGGAGGGAATCGATACGCACCTTCACGCCGTCGGCGACGCCGCAGTTCGCATGAGCCTGGATGGATACGAAGCCGCGTTCGGCAGGCAGGGCCCCGGCAACCGCCGCCATACCATCTGCCACGCGTTCCTCACCGCGCCCTCGGACATTGCGCGCTTCAGAAAGCTCGGCCTGATTGCGAACACCCAGATCCAGTGGGGCGTGCCGGATACGAGCCAGCGCCGCATCCGCGAGATCTACGGCGAAGAGCGCTGGAGCCGCATGTACAGCTTCAAGACGTTCATCGACCAAGGCGTCACGGTGTCGTTCGGAATGGATGCCCTGGCGACCGGCTCCAAGGTCGTGGTCAAGCCGCTCGAGGCGGTGCAGGCCGGCCATACGCGCCAGGAGCCCGGCAAGCCCGACGGCCTGGTCCATCCGCCCGCTGCCGAACGCCTGAGCCTGCCGCAGCTCATCCGAGGCTACACAATCAACGGAGCTTACCAGATGCGCATGGAGGATAAGATCGGCTCCATCAAGGTCGGGAAGCTGGCCGATCTGATCGTGCTGGAGAAGAACCTGTTCGATGTCGGGCCGCACGAGATCGGCAAGGTGAACGTTCAGCTGACGATGATGAACGGCCGGATCACGCATCGCGACAGACTCTGAACGGGAATGAGGACGGTGCACGAGATGGCGAATGCGCGGACTGAACAGAATCTTGCGCCGGCGGATTCGCCGATGTCGAAACGTAATCGCTGGCTCATTCTCCTGACCGTCTCCAGCGCGCTGGCGCTCGTCGTCATCGACATGACGGTGCTCTATACCGCGCTGCCCAGCCTGACCCATGAGCTCGGAGCAACCGCCTCGGAGAAATTGTGGATCGTCATGGCCTACGGGCTCGTCGTCGCCGGCCTGCTTCCAGGCTTCGGCTCGCTCGGCGATCGCGTCGGGCACAAGAGGACATTCGTCGCCGGCCTCATCGTCTTCGGACTGGCCTCGGTCGTCGCCGCCTATTCGCCGACCGCCACGATCCTGGTTGGCGGACGCGTCCTGCTCGCGATCGGCGCCGCGCTGATGATGCCGGCGACGCTGTCGATCATTCGCATCACCTTCTCCGATGACCACGAACGGGCGCTCGCCATCGCGATCTGGGGAGCCGTTGCGTCCAGCGGGGCGGCCGTCGGCCCCTTGGTCGGCGGTGTCCTGCTGGAATATTTCTGGTGGGGCTCGGTCTTTCTGATCAACGTGCCGCTCGTCGTCCTGGCGCTGGTCGCCGGCCTGCTGCTGATTCCTGCACCGGCCGATCGTGCTGAGCGCGACTGGGACCTCCTCGGTTCAGTGCAGGTGATGGCCGGGCTGATCGGCTTCGCCTACGTCGTCGAGGAGCTCGGCAGTCGCCAGTCTTCCTATGTCGTCCTTGCCGGCACGGCTGTCGCGACGGTCATCATGTTGACGGTGTTCGTACGCCGTCAATTGCGTCTCGAGGATCCTTTGCTCGACTTCACCCTGTTCCGAAACGTCGAGTTCACGCTCAGCGTGATCACCGCGATCGTGGCTTCGCTTGCCATTGCGGGGACGGAGCTCGCGATCAGCCAGCGCCTGCAACTCGTCCTCGGCTACTCGCCGCTGCAGGCGGCATTGTACATCCTGCCGGCCCCGCTCGGTGCATTCATCGGCGGGCCGCTCGCGAGCCTCATGCTCCGTCGCGTGGGAGCCGCCACCACGATGTCCGGCGCGCTGTTGATCGCCGGCATCGGCGCGGCCGGCTACCTGCTCTGCTACAACGCCAATCTGGCCCTGCAATTGGTCTGCATCGCGATCAACGGGCTCGGGCTCGGAGCATCCATTGCCGCCGCCTCCAACTCCGTGATGAATCACGCGCCTGAAGGCCGCGAAGGCATGGCCGCGTCGATCGAGGAGGTGTCGTTCGAGCTCGGCGGCACGATCGGCATCAGCATTTTCGGCAGCATCCTGTCCGGAGTCTATACGGCGTTCATGGTTCTGCCCGACGGCCTCGGCATTCCCGCCGTTGCGCGCGATAGCATCGACGAGGCGCTGATCGCCGCCGAGCGGCTGCCAACCGAACTCGCTGCCATCGTCACCTCGCACGCTCACCGCGCCTTCGATCAGGCGTTCCTGACGGTCGTCTGCGTGGCAATGGTCGTCCTGCTCGGCACCGCCTTCCTGGTCCGGCCCCGAGCAGAGCGAACGACATCGAAAGAGGCTCGTCAGCATATCCATTAGACAGACGACGGCAATCATGTGCCGTCGTCCGTGGTGGAGACCAACATGCTCGCCAACGCAATGTCACCGTCCGTCACGTAGTGATTGACCCGCTCAGGGAGGCTCTGACCAGCTTTGTACAGCTCCACGATCTCGATCGATCGTGTCCTGATCAGTTCGGCCATGATGTAGTCCCGCTCGGCGTTGACATCCGGGTCGGTGGCGTGCGTGACCTGAAACGTCAATCGAGTGAACGATAGGCCGGTGTCCTTCGTGCCGGCTCCGACCCACAGAGCGGATTCATCGACCGCCGGCCGATCGGCGTTGGACCAGAAATCGCCTGCATTCCAGGTTTGCTCTGCGTGTGCCAGGCCAACAGCCCAGAACCTGACGTGATGGCGCTGTCGCGGGCTGTTGCCGATGGCTTTCTGAAAGCCGATATCCTGGCCGCGTCCGAACAGATAGAGCGTGCTGAACGGAGCGGTGGGGTAAGGCGTATCGAGGACGAAGGCGCGGATCATGGCCCAAGAGCTCGTCAGGCCCAATCGGTCCGCTTCAGACCACCCCACCGCAGCAAAGCTTGCGCGAAGCTGTTGGAGCGTCCCGACCAGGGCGAGATTGACGGGGTCGCCGGGCAATCCATCACCCGTGATCGTGTAGCTGGGCACTCGCCGCTTCTGAAGAATCCTGAGACTCAACCGGATCACGCGTGGCAGAACGACATAGGCCGCGAACGCGTAGCTGACGCCGACTGCGACAATCCAGGGCAGCCTGCGGTTCGCGGTCTCGAACACCACGAAGACGATCAGCCAGACCGTGAAGATCCCCAGCCCGGCGACCAGCACGCGTTGCATGAGGCGTATGAGCAGTCGCACTGGATCGGTCCGGCGAAAGGAAGTGAACAGCAGTCGGTGTTTTCGGGAAGGTGTCCGATCTTCATCGCGATGGCAACACCGCACCTGGACGCATGAAACCGCCCGGTCGGCGGCGTTTCGACCAGCTCGTCTGCGTTGCTCGACATCCGCAGTCCAACGCAATCGGACTGCGCGGGGCTTACGCCGACAGCCGCTCGGCGTTGGCCGCGACATAATCCCGATAGAGATCGACGACCGCCGCCGGGCTGGCGCCGGCCATCAGCTTCGCCGTCGCCTCCAGGGCTGCGGCGAGCTTTTCGCTGACCATCAGCTCCGCCTCCTCGCCCGCATCGGCTTCGCCGCGCGCGAACTTTTCCAGCCGGAGCCGGATGACCTCGCCGGCTTCCATGGCCAGCATCGCGGCCGCGAACCAGGGGAACTCCGCCTCGGCGGTTGCCGTCATGGACGGCCGCATCTGCAAGGACATTGGCGTTTTGCTCATCGTCATCGTCCGAGAACATCGGCGGACGTGCGAGGAATACGCTTCAACTTTTAATGATGCGGACGCACAATCATCGCCGATTTCGAGTCGGCTCGAACCACCCGTTAACCACCTGGGCCCTGCTTCTCTCATCCGTCATTGCGAGGAGCGAAGCGGCGAAGCAATCCAGAGTCATGCGCGCGACTCTGGATTGATTCGCTTCGCTCGCAATGACGGGAGAGAGATCTTGCCCGCCGTCACGAAGGCGCGAAAATCTTGGGCTTCCTCTTCGTCCTCGCGGTCGGCCTCGTGGCCGGCACCTTGTCCGGCATCGTCGGCACCGGCTCGTCGATCATGCTGATGCCGGTGCTGGCCTACGAGTACGGCCCGAAGGAGGCCGTGCCGATCATGGCGGTCGCTGCGGTCATGGCGAACCTGTCGCGCATCCTGGCGTGGTGGCGCGAGGTCGACTGGCGCGCCTGCGCGGCCTATTCGGTCACCGGCATTCCGGCCGCCGCACTCGGCGCGCGCACCTTGCTGATCCTGCCGTCGCAGGCGGTCGATATCACGATCGGGCTGTTCCTGATGGCGATGGTGCCGGTACGGCATTGGCTGACGCGGCACGACCTCAAGGCCAACCTCTGGCATCTCGCGCTCGGCGGCGCGATCATCGGTTTCCTCACCGGCATCGTGGTCTCGACCGGACCGCTGAGCGTGCCGCTGTTCCTGTTCTATGGCCTGTCGAAAGGCGCCTTCCTCGCCACCGAGGCCGCGAGCTCGCTCGGGCTCTATGTCTCGAAATCCATCACCTTCCAGCGCTTCGGCGCGCTGACGCCGGACATTCTTCTCAAGGGCCTGATCGCCGGCGGCTCGCTGATGGCTGGCGCCTTCGTCGCCAAGCGCTTCGTGCTGCACATGAAGCCCGATCTGTTCCGCGTGGTGATGGATGGCATCATGCTGGCCGCGGGCCTAAGTATGTTATGGAACGCCACCCACTCCTGACCGCACCGATTCTCACCTCATGGCCAAGACCACGCTCTCCTTCGTCTGCCAGAACTGCGGCGCGGCTTATTCGCGCTGGCAGGGCAAGTGCGAGGCCTGCGGCGAGTGGAACACGCTGGCCGAGGAAGACACGACGGGCGCGACCTCCGCGCCGGTGTCGCTGCGCTCCAAGCGCAAGGGCCGCACCTTCCAGCTGGAATCGCTGACCGGCAAGAGCATCGACGCGCCGCGGCTGTCGTCGGGCATGACCGAACTCGACCGCGTCACCGGCGGCGGCTTCGTGCGCGGCTCGATCCTGCTGGTTGGCGGCGACCCGGGCATCGGCAAGTCGACGCTGTTGACCCAGACCACCGCGATGATGGCGCGTGCCGGCCATCGCGCCGTCTACATCTCGGGCGAGGAAGCCGTCGCCCAGGTGCGGCTGCGCGCCGAGCGGCTCGGGCTCGCGGATGCGCCGGTGCAACTGGCGGCCGAGACCTCGGTCGAGGACATCATCTCGACCCTGTCCGAAGGCACGGTGCCACGGCTGATCGTGATCGATTCGATCCAGACGATGTGGACCGACACCGTCGAATCGGCGCCGGGCACGGTGACGCAAGTGCGCGCCTCGGCGCAGAAGCTGATCAGGTTCGCCAAGAAATCCGGCGCCGCGATCATCCTGGTCGGCCACGTCACCAAGGACGGCCAGATCGCCGGGCCCCGCGTCGTCGAGCACATGGTCGACGCGGTGCTGTCGTTCGAGGGCGAGGGCTCGCAGCAGTTCCGCATCCTGCGCGCGGTCAAGAACCGGTTCGGCCCGACCGACGAGATCGGCGTGTTCGAAATGACCGGATTGGGTCTGCGCGAGGTCACCAACCCCTCCGAGCTGTTCCTGTCCGAGCGCGATCTCGGCAGCCCCGGCACGGCGGTCTTTGCCGGGATCGAGGGCACGCGCCCCGTGCTGGTCGAAATCCAGGCCCTGGTGGCGCCGACCTCGCTCGGCACGCCGCGCCGCGCCGTGGTCGGCTGGGATCCGAGCCGGCTGTCGATGGTGCTGGCCGTGCTGGAGGCGCATTGCGGCGTCAAGCTGTCGGGCCACGACGTCTATCTCAACGTCGCCGGCGGCCTGCGCATCAACGAGCCTGCGGCGGATCTCGCCGCGGCCGCGGCTCTGGTCTCCTCGCTGGTCAACGCTCCGCTGCCGCCCGATGCGGTCTATTTCGGCGAAATCTCGCTGTCGGGCGCGGTCCGACCGGTGGCACAGACCTCGGCTCGGCTGAAGGAGGCTGCCAAGCTCGGCTTCGGCCGCGTGGTACTGCCGGAGCGCGCCCGCGGCGAGGCCGGCGGCGACGCCGGGCTCAGCCTCAATACCGTCGGCGGATTGACCAGCCTGGTGGCCGACATCGCCGCGCGCGGCACGCCTCGTGCCCGACACGACAGCAGCCGCGAAGACGGCGACCAGGGCCGCCGCGGCCCCAGCCATGCCGAAAAAAATGCCACACCGGCGAGATTCCGCCGCCAGGACGGCTAGCCGGACCGTGACGTTCGCGTGACTCGCCGCTATACAACGCCGCAACCGGTCGCCCACACGGGATCGTGCAGCCGTCCGGACTTGCCGGGGAACCTCGCTGTCCTCCTCCCGGAGGGGCGGTCCTCCGTCGACTCGAAGCGAACCTTGGACCTGTGAAGCGGACCTGAGCAGCCGATGCCGATAACGATCCTCGATCTCATCCTGCTCGGCGTGATGCTGGTGTCGGGGCTGCTCGCGATGGTCCGGGGCTTCATGCGCGAGGTGCTGTCGATCGCAGCCTGGGGCGCGGCCGCCCTGGTCACGCTTTATTCATTCTCCAAGCTGCTGCCGACCGCCAAGACCTATTTCAACAACGATACCGTCGCGAGCGTGGTCGTCGTCGCCGGTACTTTCGTGGGCACCCTGCTGATCGTCTCGGTGATCACGGTCAAAATCTCCGACATGATTCTCGATTCGCGCATCGGCGCGCTCGACCGCACCCTCGGATTCCTGTTCGGACTGGGCCGCGGCCTGCTGATCGTGGTCGTCGCCTTCCTGTTCTTCAGCTGGCTGGTGCCGGACAAGCAGCGCCCGGACTGGGTCACCGGTGCCAAATCCCGCGTGGTCCTGCAGGGAACCGGGGATTGGCTGATGTCGCTCTTGCCTGATGATCCCGAGAACACCATTTTAAAGAAATTCAAGAAGAACAAGCCGGACGACGACCAGACTGACACCGAGTCGCCCGGAGCGGGCGGCGATGGGTATAGCAAGCCTGCCCGCGACAGCTTGAAGAAGCTGATCGAGAAACCCGCGGCCAAGTGAGCTCAGCCCAGAAGAGAGGCGCGATGGACCTGCACCACGATTCTTCCGGCGAAGCCCAAGCGGATACTCACGCGGATCTGGACTTCGGACCTCAAGCCTACCTCAGAGACCCAGACCTTGACGGAGACACGCTGCGCGAAGAGTGCGGCGTGTTCGGCATTTATGGGCACAATGATGCCGCCGCGATCACCGCGCTCGGCCTCCACGCGCTCCAGCATCGCGGCCAGGAAGCCGCCGGCATCGTCTCCTATGACGGCACGCGCTTCCACAGCGAGCGCCGCCTGGGCCTCGTCGGCGACACCTTCTCCCGCCGCGAGGTGATCGAGCGCCTGCCCGGCAATGCCGCGATCGGTCACGTGCGCTACGCGACCACCGGCGCCACGATCCTGCGCAACGTGCAGCCGCTGTTCGCCGAGCTCAATGCCGGCGGCTTCGCTGTCGGCCACAACGGCAACCTCACCAACGGGCTCACGCTCCGCCGCGAGCTGGTGCGCGCCGGCGCCATCATGCAGTCGACCACCGACACCGAGGTGATCCTGCATCTGGTCGCGCATTCCCGCCGCACCAATTTCATCGACCGCTTCATCGAGGCGCTGCGCGCGCTCGAAGGCGCCTACTCGCTGGTCTGCATGACCAACAAGAAGCTGATCGGCGCCCGCGATCCCCTCGGCATCCGCCCGCTGGTGTATGGCGAGCTCGAGGGCTGCCCGATCCTGGCCTCGGAGACCTGCGCGCTCGACATGATCGGCGCGCGCTACATCCGCGACATCGAGCCGGGCGAGGTCGTGATCTTCGATGAAAACGGCGCCCACAGCCACAAGCCGTTCCCGCCGAAGCCGGCGCGTCCCTGCGTCTTCGAATACATCTACTTCGCCCGGCCCGACTCAGTGGTCGGCGGCCGCTCGGTCTACGAGGTCCGCAAGGCATTCGGCGCGCAGCTCGCGCGCGAGAGCCATCCCGACGTCGACGTCGTCGTGCCGGTGCCTGATTCCGGCGTGCCGGCGGCGATCGGCTACAGCCAGCATTCGGGCGTGCCGTTCGAGCTCGGCATCATCCGCAATCACTATGTCGGCCGCACCTTCATCCAGCCGACGCAGGCGATCCGCGAATCCGGCGTGCGCATGAAGCACTCGGCCAACCGCGCCGCGATCGAAGGCAAGCGCATCATCCTGATCGACGACTCGCTGGTGCGCGGTACCACCTCGCGCAAGATCGTGCGCATGATGCGCGACGCCGGCGCCACGGAGGTGCATTTCCGCCTCGCCTCGCCGCCGATCCTCTACCCCGACTATTACGGCATCGACCTGCCGGACCGTGGCGGCCTCTTGGCGGCGACGCATTCGCTCGAGGAGATGCGCGAGCTGATCGGCGCCGACTCGCTGGCGTTCCTGTCGATCGACGGCATGTACCGCGCCATGGGCGAGCCGGCCCGCGACCCCGCCGCGCCGAAATACGCCGACCACTGCTTCACCGGCAGCTATCCGACCCACCTCACCGACCAGTCGCTGGTCGAGCCGACCCAGCAGCAATTGTCGCTCCTGGCGGAGGCGAGCTGAGGCTCTTTCCACATGGTGTCATTCTGGGGTGATGCGCAGCATCGAACCCGGAATCTCGAAATTGTTTTGTGCGCCTGACCTCTAGATTCCGGGTTCGAGGCCTAACGGCCTCGCCCCGGAACGACGGCGTTCGATCGGCCGTCGTCCCGGCACATGCCGGAGGCCCTGACCACCGGCCGTCGTTTGTCGGGCAGGACTAGCCACAGCCACCCAACTCCATCATAACCGCCGCGGAATATGGATCCCGGCGTTCGCCGGGACGACGGCTGAGAGATGATCGTGATGACCCTTCCCCTCGCCAATCGTATCGCCCTCGTCACCGGCGCCTCGCGCGGCATCGGCCATGCGACCGCCCGCGCGCTCGCGCGCGCCGGTGCGCATGTCGTCGCCGTCGCCCGCACCCAGGGCGGGCTGGAGGAACTCGACGACGAGATCCGGAAAGAGACCGGCAGCGGCGCCACCCTGGTGCCGCTCAGCATGACCGACAGCGACGGCATCGCCCGGCTCGGCGCCGCGCTGCATGAGCGCCATGGCAAGCTCGACATCCTCGTCGGCAATGCCGCCGTGCCCGGCCCCTCCTCACCGCTCGGCCATATCGACCTCAAGCCGTGGAACGACGTCGTCGCGGTCAACCTCACCGCCAACTTCCAGCTGATCCGCTGCATGGAGCCGCTGCTGAAGGCCTCCGACGCCGGCCGGGCGGTGTTCCTCACCTCAGGCGCCGCTCACAAGGCGCAGGCCTATCTCGGCCCCTACGCCGTCACCAAGGCGGCGCTGGAGACGCTGGCTCGGGTATGGGCGCACGAGACCGAGCGCACGCCGCTGCGCGTCAACCTGTTCAGCCCGGGCCCGATCCGCACCCGCATGCGCGCCACGGTGTTCCCAGGTGAAGACCCGATGACGCTCGAGACGCCCGAGCAGGTCGCCGAATTGATCGTGCCGATGTGCCTGCCGTCGTGGACCGAGACCGGCAAGCTCTACGAGTACAAGACCCGCGCGCTGAAGAGCTTTCAGCCACCGGCGTAGACTATCGCGTCGACGGCACCAGGGCGGTCGCAGGCTCCACTCCTACGTCGCGCTGTCACCCGCCGCGACCTCCACGAGATCGATGGCGCGCTCCGGGCAAGCCACCACGCACAGGCCGCAGGCAAGGCAGAGATAGCTCTTCGGCGTGTAGGCCGTCTTCATGCCGTGAAAGCGCACGCGCATCCTGCCGAGGAAGGACAGCGCGCGGAAATCGTCGCCGCTGATCGGCGCAACGTCGAACACGTTGTAGGGGCACACCTCGACGCAGTCGCCCTTGGCCTCGCATCGGTTGCGGTCGACGACCGGCACGAAGCTGCCCGGCTCGGCCTTGCAGCCGGCGCCCGGACGTTTCGGATGCTGCGCGGCCTTGCGCACCTTGGCAGCCTTGGTGCGCTTCGAGAGCGGTGGTGTCGGCTCGGTCTGGTCGGTCACGCTGTCGGCTCCATGGGCGGATGAATCAGGCTTCGGCGGTCAGCATCAGCGCGGTGCCGGCGGGATCGCGCAGCACGTACTGATCGCCCCGCACGATCACCTCGTCACAGCCGCGCAGCGCGGCGTCGAGGCGCGCGCGGGTGTCGAAGCGGATCGAGAAGCCGCGCAGCCGCGCCACGCCTGCGGGTGCTGGCGGCGCATCGATCCCCTGCCAGACGTTCAATGCGATACGGTGGGTGTAGGCGCCGCCGGCGCCGAGATCGGCAAACCCCAGCTGTGGCGCGAATGCGCCGGGCAGGAAGCCAAGCCGCGTGTAGAACGTGCGCGCAGCCTCGATGCGCGGGACGTGCAGATGCAGATGGCCGATCCGCGCGGCGTCGGCGAGCGGCGCCGACAGCGGCGGTCCTTTCGCCTGCGCCAGCTCATGGCGCACGTCGAGCGGGCTCCTGCCACTGCAGGGCCGGCCTTCGGCATCGAACACGGTGAAATCGGTCTCGAACGTGCCGTAGCCGCCGAACCGCTCCGGCGTCTCCAGCGTGAACTCGATGCCGAGCCCGTCAGGATCGTTGAGATAGATCGCCTTGGACATCACGTGATCGACCGGCGAGATCGGCGTGCGGCTGGCGATCAGCCGGCGCAGCATCCGCGAGAATTCCGCCTGGTCGGGCACATGGATGGCGATATGATAGAGGCCGGAGAAGCCGCGCAGCGCCGGGCGTTTCGCACCGGGATGCAGCACCACGAGCGTCTCGCCCGCCGTGCCGAGCTCGGCCGCGCCGTTGCGCTTGCACAGGCGCAGACCTGCGGTCTCGCACCAGAAATCGATCGCGCGCTCGAGATGCGTGACCTCCAGATGCACCGGCCCGAAGGTCGCGATCTCGCTGGATGCGCCGGTTCGCGGCAAGGTCAGATGGTCCATGTGCGATCTCCGATTGGTCCGTCGTTGCGGCCGCGCCCGATGCGGCGGGGCCACGTTAGACGGCCGACGCGTCCTGATCGCCGGGCGCCCCGTTGAGGCTCGCATTCTCCGGGGTGAATGATCCGGGCCGGACAGCGCCGCTCCGCCCGCGGCCGGCGCCTATCTCGGTCCGGCAGGATCTGCCGCGGCGGGTTTGGCGGCTGCCGACTTGCCCGCAGCCGCCTTCGCCACAGCCGGCGCCTGGCGATCGCGCACCGCCATCAGCTCCTTACGCAGCTTCTCCTGCTGCTCGACCGACAACACCGGACGCTGGTCGTCATGCGGCACGTCGTTGACGGGGAGATAGTTGTAGGTGTTGTGGAACTGCGTGGTGGCGTCGGGCGGCGGCGTAGACGACGTCGCGCAGCCGCCGAGCAGCAATGGTATCAGCAGCGCGGCGCGCGCAGCGGAGCTCACGACAGACCTGCAGCTTCGCCAGATCATCGCGCGGCAGCCGCCATCGTGCGCGCCGGGATCTGCGCCGTGATGCCGTGCTCGTTGGATTGCAGCCCAGGCAGGCTCTTCACCCAGGGATAGCCCCGCCGTCCCATGTCGTGGCCGCGATCGAACAGCGCGGTCATGTAGGTGCGGTCGAACGGACCGTCGGCCTTGGCCTGGAAATCGGCCGGCACGCTGGCGAGGTTGAAGTCGATGCCGTTGAACTTCGCCACCGAGTAGATGCGGTAGATATCGCCGATGCCCTGGTTCTTGATCAGGGTCGACAGCGAGCGTTGCGTCACCGAGAGCACGTCGGCGCCGACGCTGTCCCATTGCGGATCGATGCGAGCGTTGCGGATGACGTAGAGATGCGCGCCGCTCACGCTCCGGCGCGGGCCGCGGCCGGAGACGAGACGCAGCACCGACGGACCGATGAACACCTGCCGCGTGACGCCGCCGTCGACATGCAGCTCGTCGTAGTCCTTGTCGCCGATCCGCACCTTGATGCGAACCGGAGCGAAGGCGCCCGGCACGGTCGCGGACGCCAGCAGCACCTGGCGGAACAGCGCGATCGCCTCGGGCGTATCGGCGGCGGCGATGCGGCCCATGTCCCACAGCACCGGACGCTGCGCATCGAGATTGGTGGTGCCGACCAGAAGCACCCGGCCCTTGCTGCTCTCGCGCGCGACGTCGCGCAGGAACTCGCGATCGACATACTTCTCGATCAGCCGCGACAGCGGCGTGTTGTCGGCCAGCGCCGAGCCCTGCAGCAGGCCGGGAATGTTGACCGTGAAGATGTCCTTGCGCTCATAGGCGGTGAAGATCTCGCGCAGCTTGTCATCATGCTCGCGCCCCAGGAAGACGAACGGCGCGATCAGCGCGCCGGAGCTGACGCCCGTCACCATGTCGAACGACGGCCGGTTGCCGGCCTCGCCCCAGCCGGCCAGCAGCCCGGCGCCGAACGCGCCGTTCTCGGCGCCACCGGAGATCGCGAGGAAATTCAGCGGACGCGAGATCGGGAGTTCGGCCGACGCGCGTGACATCGCGGCCTCGGCAAAGCGCGGCGCCGGCTCGTCACCCCAGTAGCGGACGTTGCGGAAGCCGACCGGGTCGGCGCTGACAGCCGCCGCCTCCGGCAACGCGTTGCGTGGCATGACGGCTGCGCACGCCGCCAGCAGCAGCGACGCGGCGCACGCGAGCAGGACACGCGGGACAAGCACGCGGAAGGAGGCGGCGGACTTCATCGCGACGCTTGCTGCTCCACGCTTGCGATCTCCGGCGACGGCTGCGGCGCGTCCGGCCTGGCTTCCTCGGCGCCCTTGTCGGTCCAGCCCGGCGGCAGGCCCAGACCGGCACCGACGAAGCCCTTCAGGCCGGGGAAACGTCCGTACTGCTCACATGCGGCATATTTGGGAGCGGCGCCGAGCTTGGCCGGCACGCTCGACACCGAAGGCAGCGAGGCCAGCGACGGGACGCCTGAGAACGGCGACTCGCCGGTCGACACCAGCTTCGCGAAGTCGGCGCCGAACTCGGAAGCGAGGTCGTAGGCGTCGCCGTCATTGGCCATGCGGGCAGTCGAGACCGAGTTGGCGCCGCGCGCCCACACCATTGCGGCCTTCTGGAACCCTGCGAAGTCGCGCGCCTCGGCCTCGACGGACAGCGTGCCGAGCCCGACGGGCAGTCGGGGCACCGGCACCGGGACGCCCGGCAGCGCAACGCTTTTGGCGATGGACGCCGCCTGCGAGGCGGCCGAGGCGGTCGCGTTGGTCGCCGTGGCATGGGTGACGGTCGCCTTGACCGTCAGATCGGCCTCCTCACGGGGGCCGACGATCTGGAATCGCTCGCTCAGCCGCAGGCACATTTCCCGGCTGATGACGTTGGCCACCAGCTTGCGCTCGCTCTCGTCGAGGGCGATGTCGGGACGCGGCGGAAACGCGGTCGGCTCGATCCGGATCGTCTTGGCCTCGAGCAGCTCCTTCTTGTTGGCCTTGATCTGCGCGCGCGTCACCAGGCCGTTGGCTTCGGCGAGATGATCGTAGTTCTTGAGCGAGCCCGCCCGCTCGAGCGGAGCGGTGGCGCAGCCGGCCGTTGCCAGCGCCAGGGAAACCAGGGTCATCGACTTCAGCGGAGCGAGACGCATCGAAACGGTCAGACCCATTGATAGACAACTCACTCTAATTAAGTCTCACAAGCCGTAGCGCTTGTCCAACGAAACTAGATCAAATTCTCTAGATTAGAGCGGCGAGAAATATTATTTTATATTACAAGCAGTTGGCGAAAACGACGAATGTGGCGAGAGTTGGCCCGGCAGGACACGCGATGAGAAAGGTCGATCCGGTCAAGCACGAGCAGAAGCGCCGGGAGATTCTCCAGGCCGCACTGTCGTGCTTCGTCAGGAACGGATTTCACGGCGCCAGCACCACCGACATCTGCGCCGCCGCCAAGATCAGCCCGGGGCACCTCTACCATTACTTCCCCAGCAAGGAGGCGATGATCCAGGCGCTGGTCGAGCAGAATCTGAGCCACGCTGCATCGCGCCTCCAGGCAATCCTGGCCTCGCCCGACGTGATCGACGCCCTGGTGCAGGAGCTCGAGAGCACCAGCATTCACCAGCCGCAGGCCCAGGTCCTCAGCGCCGAGGCTTTGGCTGAGGCCTGCCGCAATGCCGACTTTGCAGCCATCGTCCACGCCCATGCGCGCGCGATGCGGGCGCTGCTGGTCGACTTCCTGACCAAGGCACAGGGCCGCGGCGAGGTCGATCCCGGCCTCGATCCGGAGGCGACCGCGAACATCCTGTTCGTGATCGTCGACGGCGCACGCGCGCTGCCGATCCGCAATCCGAACGTCGATATCAAGCAGAGCAGCGAGCATCTGCGGCTCATGCTGACGCGCTTTCTGCGGCCGCCCACGTTGCGGACGCCGCCGAAAAAGAAAGCGGTGGAGCATGCGCCGGTCTGAGCCTGCCGATCGGCGTCCCCCGCGCGATTGACACTCCGCCATGCCCGCGATTGACTGCGCTCATAAGCGGATGACCGCAGCACATATCGGGGAGGACGGCATGACGCGAGCACGACGCGGACGCGCGACAAGGCCTGCCCTGGTCATTCTGCTGTTCGCCGTTGCGGCCGGCAACGTCCTCTTCTCTCGCAGCACCAGCGCCGCAGCAGAGGTGCCCGCGTTCGCCGTCGAGCCGTCCTGGCCGAAGCAGCTCCCCAACAACTGGATCCTCGGCCAGGTCGGCGGCATTACGGTTGATCACCAGGGCCACATCTGGATCATTCACCGGCCGCGCTCGCTGACCGACGACGAGAAAGGCGCCACGCTCAATCCGCCGCGATCGAAATGCTGCATGCCGGCGCCCCCGGTGCTCGAATTCGATACCGACGGCAATCTCTTGCGCGCCTGGGGCGGCCCGGGCCCGGGCTATGAATGGGTCGGCCGCGAGCATGGCATCGAGGTCGACGAACGCGGCTTCGTCTGGATCGGCGGCAATGCCGACAATGACAACGCCATCCTGAAGTTCACGCTCGATGGCAAGTTCGTCGCTCAGATCGGAACGATGGCGCCGAGCAAGGGCTCCAACGACACCACCCAGCTCGGCAAGCCCGCGGAGACAGCGATCGACAAGGAGGCGAACGAGATCTACGTCGCCGACGGCTACGGCAACCGCCGCGTCATCGTGTTCGATGCCACCACCCTCGCCTACAAGCGGCATTGGGGCGCCTATGGCCATCTCCCTGACGATGCCAAGCAGCCGCCGTATGATCCCAAGGCACCGGTCGCCCAGCAGTTCGGCAATCCCGTGCACTGCGTGAAGATCGCCGACGATGGTCTCGTCTATGTCTGCGACCGCATCAACGACCGCATCCAGGTGTTCAGGAAGGACGGGACATTCGTGACCGAATGGTTCTTCGAAAAGAACACGCTCGGCAATGGCGCGGTGTGGGACATCGCGATCTGGCCGGATCCGAAGCAGACCTACCTGCTGTCTGCCGATGGCGAGAACAACGAGATCCGCATCATCAGGCGGGATGACGGCAGCGTGGTCGGCAGCTTCGGCCACAATGGCCGCAATGCCGGCCAATTCCATTGGGTGCACGCGATGGCTGTCGACCGGCAGGGCAACGTTTATACCGCCGAGGTCGACACCGGTAAGCGCATCCAGAAATTCCGGCTGACCTCGGACGCCCTGCGTTAACGCTCAAGCGAAACGCACAAACCTTGGGCGCGTCTCGCGCCTTTTGGCGCATTGCCGCAACTCACAAGACCGGCTATCCAGGGAGACCGACGGCAAAGGGCGCCCAAGAAGCCCCGCCGTGGCACGACACCAGGGAGGACTTTGATGACGACGTCTCATGCGCGGCGGATGGCTGCGCTGCTTGCCGCCACCACGCTCAGCTTTGCCGGCTCCGCCTTCGCCGACGACAAGGTCGTCAAGATCGGCGTGCTCAACGACATGTCCAGCCTCTACGCCGACATCGGCGGTCCCAACTCGGTCGCAGCCGTCAACATGGCGGTCGAGGATTCCGGCCTGAAGGCCAAGGGCTGGACCATCGAGGTCATCAGCGGCGACCACCAGAACAAGCCCGACGTCGGGGTCAATATCGGCCGGCAGTGGATCGACACGCAGAAGGTCGACGTGATCATGGACACGCCGAACTCGGGCGTGGCGCTGGCCGTCTCCAACCTGGTCAAGGAAAAGAACTCGATCCTGTTGAACTCCGGTGCCGCCACGGCGGACCTGACTGGCAAAGCGTGCAACGCAAACACCATCTCCTTCACCTACGACACCTATATGCTCGCGAACGGCACCGGCAAGGCACTGACCAAGGCCGGCGGCGACACCTGGTTCTTCCTGACCGCCGACTATGCCTTCGGTCACGCGCTGGAGCGCGACACCTCGGCCGTGGTGACCAGCAGCGGCGGCAAGGTGCTGGGCTCGGTGAAGCACCCGCTCAACACCGCCGACTTCTCGTCCTTCCTGCTGCAGGCGCAGTCGTCGAAGGCGAAGGTCATCGGGCTTGCCAATGCCGGCGGCGACACCACCAACTCGATCAAGCAGGCCTCCGAATTCGGCATCGTCCAGGGCGGCCAGAAGCTCGCCGCACTCCTGCTGTTCGTCAACGACGTGCATGCGCTGGGGCTGAAGGTGGCGCAGGGCCTGACCTTCACCGAGTCGTTCTACTGGGATCTGAACGACCAGACCCGCGAATGGTCCAAGCGTTTCCAGAAGCTGTCGCCGAAGGGCACGATGCCGTCGATGACGGTGGCGGGCAACTACGCCGGCACGCTGCATTACCTCAAGACGCTGGAAGCGCTCGGCGGCAATCCGCATGACGGCGCCAAGGTCGTGGCCAAGATGAAGGAGATCCCGACCGACGATCCGCTGTTCGGCAAGGGCCCGCTGCGCGCCGACGGACGCCGCCTGATCCCGGCCTATCTATTCGAGGTCAAGAAGCCCGAAGAGTCCAAATACCCGTGGGACTACTACAAGCTGATCGCCAAGATCGCGCCTGAGGATGCCGCCAAGCCGCTCGAGGCCAGCGACTGTCCGCTGGTGAAGAAGTAAGCCGATAGCTCCGATGCGGGATGCGGTGGATTAGCATCGCGTCCCGCCAGTGCCGCTGCGCAGACGATGCGACATTCGCTGCGCAGAATCACGTCATCGTCAGCGCAGCAGGCTCGCGAGGCGGCCGATGCCTTCCTCGATCACAGCCTCCTCGGGCAGCGAATAGGACAGGCGGATCGTGTTGGTGCCGCTGCCGTCGTGGAAGAAGGCTGCCCCGGGAACGAACGCCACCTGGGCCTGATTCATGGCCCGGTCGAGCAAGGCGGCACCGGACACGCCGGCCGGCAAGGTGAGCCAGACGAAGAACCCGCCGTCGGGCCGCGTCCACCTCGCTTCTGACGGCATCTGTGCCTCGAGTGCCCTCAGCATCGCATCGCGCTTGAGCCGATAATGCGCGCGCGCCCGTGCAATCAGCCCGGCATGCCCTCCGTCTGTCACGAGCCTGTGCATCACGATCTGATTGATCGCTGACACGTTGAGGTCGCTCGCCTGCTTGATGAGGACGAGACGGCTGATGATGGCGCGCGATGCACAAACCCAGCCGATGCGCAGGCCCGGCGCGACCGTCTTCGAGAACGTTCCGAGATGGATGACGCGGGAAGCATCGAGCGAGCCGTAGCGACGGACGTCCAACGACTGCAGCGACGGCATCTCGTCGCCGTCGAAACGCAAGGCAGAATAGGCGCTGTCCTCCAACACCGGCACGTCCAGCTCGCCGGCGAGATCCAGGACATCGGCGCGCGCCGAACGCGACAGCGTCTCACCGGTCGGATTGGCAAAGTCCGGCACGACATAGACGAACTTCACGCGCGCCCCCGCAGCTTCTTTCGCGGCTTCGTCCGCGTAGGAGGCCGGGGTGCGGTTCGCAGCGCGTGGACCGATCGAATCGTAACGCGGCTCGTAGGCCGAAAAGGCCTGCAGCGCGCCAAGATAGGTGGGAACGGTGACGAGCGCCGTATCCGCGGGCGTGAGCAGCAGCTTGCCGAGAAAATCGAGCGCCTGTTGCGATCCCGCGGTGACGAGGATGTTGTCTGGCGAGGCCGCTATGCCCTGAGCGGTCATGTGCTCGGCGATCCACTGGCGAAGCGGACCGTAGCCCTCGCTGACGGCATATTGCAGAGCAGCGGAAGCCACGTTGGGCGATGCCAGCGCATCGGCATAGACCTGCGCCGCCGCTGCTGCAGGAAACAGCGCGGGATCGGGGATGCCGCCGGCGAACGAAATCATGCCGGGCCGCTCCAGCACCTTGAGCAGCTCGCGGATCTCCGATGCCTTCATGCGATCCGCGCGGCGCGCGTAGACGGGCTTCCAGCTCACCAATATTCCTCCCCTGATCCGGATATTTATGTCAGCATTATTGACCTATTTTGAAGTGTGTGCAATCCCCGTCCCGCGAGAGCGCGAGAGCTGCATCGGTGGGGTCAGCGGATGAGAACCTTCAGGCCGGCGCGCTAGTCTAGCTGTTCTTTGTCGAGGACAGCGTCCGCACCGCAATCAGGAGAGCGACGATCAGCAACGCCGACGCCAGCAGGAACGGCGCGCCGGGCAGATGCGCCGGCGCGGCCGCTCCGATGAAATAGGCAAAGGTCAGCGTGAACAGGAAGGGACCCGCGAGCTGGGCCACGCTCTGCACGCTCGACGTTGCGCCCTGTAGCTGGCCCTGCTTGTCCGGTGGGACGAGGCGGGTCATCAAAGCCTGCATGGCCGCGCCCGACACGCCCCATAGCGCCATCACGGGGATGCCGAGCCAGCTCAGCGGTCCCGTCGGCGCCACGCCGAAAATGAAGAAGCCGACCATGCCCGCCGACAGGCCGAGCATCAACGCGCCGCGCTCGCCGAACAGGCGGACGATCAGCCCGACCGCGCCGCCCTGCACGATCATCGCGCAGACGCCGACCATCGCCAATGTGAGGCCGACGGTGCGGGTGTCCCAGCCGTAGCGGTAGGTCGCATACAGCACGAAGGTCGACGGCAGCACGACATGGGCAAGCTGGGTGATGAAGTTCACGGTCGACAGCCCCGCCAGGATGCGGTCCGATGCCAGCAGCCGCAGCGCACCGAGCGGGTTCGCCGTCCGCCACCGGAATGGACTGCGCCGTTCCGGCTTCAGCGACTCCGGCAGCACCAGGAAGCCATAGAGCGCGTTGGCGAAGCTGAGCCCCGCAGCCGCCCAGAACGGCAGCCGCGGATCGATGTCACCCAACAGTCCGCCGGTGGCGGGACCGAGCACGAACCCCGCACCGAACGCTGCGCCGATGCGGCCGAAGATCGCGGCCCGCCGATCCGGCGGCGTCAGATCGGCGATGTAGGCAAAGGCGGTGGAGATGCTGGCCGAGGTGACGCCGGAGACCAGGCGCCCAACGAACAGCCAGGCGAGCGACGGCGCCAGCGCCATCAGCACGTAGTCGGCGGCGAGGCCGAAGTTCGACAGCAGGATCACCGGTCGTCGGCCGAAGCGATCGGACAGGCTGCCGAGCACCGGCGAGAACACGAACTGCATCAGCGCCCAGGCGGTGCCGAACAGGCCGAAGATGCGGGCCGCCTGCGCGGTGTCGTTGCCGACGAAGCTCTCGATCAGCTTCGGCAGGATCGGCATGATCAGCCCGAGCGCGAGCATGTCGAGCAGGATGGTGACGAAGATGAAGGCGACCGCGCCGCGGCGCGGGGCCGGCGCATTTTCGGTCGCGACGCTCGGCGGACTTGCTTCCATGGCCGGACCGCTTCCGCTACCGCAACTGATCAGTTCGGCCGCTTGCGCTTGTGCGCGAACGGATTGGCCTTCTCGCGCAGAGTGATGCGCACCGGCGTGCCGGGCAGCTCGAAGGTCTCGCGCATCGAGTTGGTGAGATAGCGCAAGTAGGATTGCGGGATCGCGTCGGCACGCGAGCAGAACAGCACGAAACTCGGCGGCCGCGCCTTGGTTTGGGTGATGTAGTTCAGCTTGAGCCGGCGGCCCGACACCGCCGGCGGCGGATTGTCGGCGATCGCCCCCTCGAACCAGCGGTTCAGCGCCGCCGTCGGCACGCGCCGGTTCCAGACCGCGTAGGCTTCGACGATCGCCTGCATCAGCCGGTCGATGCCCTCGCCCATCAGGCCCGACACCGCCACGATCGGCGCGCCCGCGACCTGCGGCAGCCAGTGGTCGGCATCGCGGCGGAGCATCGAGATCTGGCCGGGGTTGCCGTCCATCAGGTCCCATTTGTTGACGGCGATGACCAGGGCACGCCCCTCGCGCTCGATCAGGTCGGCGATGCGCAGATCCTGCTCCTCGAAGCGGTTCTGCGCATCCATCATCAGCACGACCACCTCGGCGAAGCGCACCGCGCGCAGCGCGTCCGCCACCGACAGCTTCTCCAGCTTCTCCTCGATGCGCGAGCGCCGGCGCAGACCTGCGGTGTCGAAGATGCGGAAGCCGCGGCCCTTCCACTCGATTTCGACCGCGATCGAATCGCGCGTCGTCCCGGCCTCGGGACTCGTGAGCAGCCGCTCCTCGCCGAGCAGATGGTTGATCAGGGTCGACTTGCCGGCATTGGGACGGCCGACGATCGCGACCCGGATCGGCCTGTTGGCGCGCTCCTCGTCGGTCTCCTCGCGCTCGTCGTCCTCGTCGTCGGTGGGCGGCACGAGCTTGCTGACGGCGTCGTAGAGCTCGCCCATGCCCTCGCCGTGCTCGGCCGAGATCTGGATGGGATCACCGAGGCCCAGCGCATACGACTCCATGGCGCCGAGCTCGCCATGCTTGCCCTCGCTCTTGTTGGCGAGCAGCAGCACCGGCTTGTCGGCGCGGCGGGCGACATCGGCGAAAGCGCGGTCGGCGGGCGTCAGGCCGATGCGCGCATCGATGACGAAGAACAGCGCGTCGGCGAGCGCGATCGCGGTTTCCGTCTGCTCCTGCATGCGCGCGGTCAGCGAGCCCTTGGGGCCCTCGTCGAGTCCTGCGGTGTCGATGATCGTGAAGTTGAGATCGAACAGCTTCGCTTCGCCCTCGCGGCGGTCGCGCGTGACGCCCGGCACGTCGTCGACGAGCGCCAGCTTCTGCCCGACCAGACGGTTGAACAGGGTCGACTTGCCGACGTTGGGCCGGCCGATGATGGCGATGGTGAAGGGCATGATGATCCGTGCGCGTGAGCGCGCAGCTTTAGCGCATTCGGCCGCAAAACCGAACGGGCGATCCGCCGATTCGCAGGTGAGATTAACGGCTGAACGAGCCGCTCGGCATCGGCGCCGGGAAGCCGCCGCCGGATCGCTGGGCCGCCGGCTGCTGCGCCGGGGCAGCATCATCCGGCGGTGGTGCCGTGGTGCGGCGGCGCACGATCTTCTTGGGCTTCGGTGCCGGCGGAACGGCGGCAGCGCCCTCCTCGACCGCGGCAGCCTCGCCATCCTGCGGATCGGCCGTCGTCGGGTTGTTCACGGCCGCCTGCCGCCGGCCCTTTTTACCCTTGGGCTCCTCCACCGGAGGCGCCGGCGGCGTAGCCGCCTGAGCGCCTGGGTCGGTCACCGGCTGCTGCTGGGCACCCTTGTAGAGTTCCTTCGGCACGCCCTGCTCGAGACCCGGCACGCCCTCCGGGAACACCGGCTTGCGGTCACCCGGCAGCTTCTTCTTGGTGTCCAGGAAGTCGAGCATGTCCGAGGGGTCGAAACTTCCCCCGCTCGCGCAGCCGCCCAGCACGCCGGAAAGCGCAACGAGGACCGTGAGGGCAATGACACGTTGGGGGCGGCGCATGATCGTCGTTCCAATCAACTCGGTTCGCCGTCGCGAGGTTCGCGATCAGCTCTTGGCGACTGCAGGCAATAGAGCCTGCAGCGCTTCGGCGCGCGAGCGCAGGCCCGGCGGGGTCTCACCATCCAGCGCAATCATGTCGAGCCATTGACGGGCCGCCGCGGCATCATTGGCCTTCCACGCCGACAGCGCCAGCAATTCGCGGGCGGCGTGGCGGAACGGCGCGCCAGGCGCCGTTTCGCCTTCGAGGCGCTGCTTGAGGTCGGCGTAAGGCGCCGTATCGGCCAGCAGGCCTGCCGCGCGCAGCCGCGCCATCGACTGCGGCTCGGTCCCGATGCTGCGGTCGGCAGCAAGCTCGTCGTAGATCTTCACGGCAGCCGCCTTGTCGCGCATGGCGGCCTCGGCAGCCTGGTGGAAGCGGGCCAGCATGCGGTATCCCGATGGGGCCCTGGCCGCGACATCGGCAAAGGCCTTCTCCGCATCGGCATGCTTGTTCTGCTCGGAGAGTTCGAGGGCCTTGTTGAAGGCTGAGCCCGCCTCGGCCGCCTTCTGGCCTTCGAGATACTGGTAGCCGCGCCAGCCGCCGACGCCGGCGATGATCAGCACGGCAAGGGCGATGATAAAGATCGAATAGCGGTCCCACAGCTTCTTGAGCTGTTCCCGACGGACCTCCTCGTCTACTTCATCAATAAATTCAGACACCTAAGGACATCCCGTCAGGTTCGCTGCGAGCGCGCGCGCATGCGTTTGAAGTGCCGCGCGAGCGGCCCGTTGCCCGCGCGCCGGCGCCGATACCGCATCGGCATGGCGGTGGCAAGGCGAGTCCAGCCGAATCAAGGCGTTACTCCCCGGTTCTGCCACAGGGTCCGAACGCGGCTATCACGCCGTCAAGGCTTCGCGCAACTGCCGTTTCATCACCTTGCCGTTGGCGTTGCGCGGCAGGGGGTCCGCGGTCACGGTCAGGGTTTCCGGAACCTTGTAATCCGAGACCCGCTCGGCACACCAGCTGCGCAGCGCTTCGGCGCTCATCGGCTCGCGGGTCACGACCACCGCGTGCACGCGCTCGCCGAGCACCGGACATGGCCGGGCGATGATCGCGCTCTCGACCACCGCCGGGTGGCTCGCCAGCACCGATTCGACCTCGGCCGAGTAGATCTTCAGTCCGCCGCGGTTGATCATGTCCTTCTGCCGGTCGAACACCCGGACGAAATTGTCGGCATCGACGGAGCCGAGGTCGCCGGAATGCCAATAGCCGGCGGTGAAGCTCTCGCCGGTGGCCTTGGGATTGTTCCAGTAGCCCTTGATGACCTGGCCGCCGCCGATCCAGATCTCGCCGATCTCACCGCGCGGCAGCTCCCGCCCCTGCCCGTCCATCACCAGGATGCTGGCGCCCGGACACGGCAGCCCGACGCTGTCGATATGGCGCGCGGTCAGGCCCGCGGGCATCAACGTCGCCGGCGAGGTGGTCTCAGTCGAGCCATAGGCGTTGACCAGCCGCAGACCCGGGATCTTGGCGGCCAGCCGCTCGATGGTGGCGACCGGCATCGGCGCGCCGCCGAAGCCGCCGATCCGCCAGCATGAGAGATCATGACTGTCGAAGTCGCGCTGCAACAGGCAGAGATTGTACATCGCGGGGACCATGACCGTGTAGGTCACGCGCTCGCGCGCGGCGAGCTTCAGATATTCGCCGGCCTTGAACTCCGGCATGATGATCAAGGTGCCGGCGCAGCGCGCCATGCTGGTGATGTTGGCGACGACGCCGGTGACATGGCCGAGCGGCACGGCGGCGATCGAGCGGTCGGCCCGCGTCAGCCCCAGGCAGGTCTCGTAGATCATCGAGGAGTGGATGATGTTGCAATGGGCGAGCATCGCGCCTTTCGGCCGGCCGGTGGTTCCGGAGGTGTAGAGGATCATCGCGGTGTCCTCTTCGGCCACCTCGACGTGATTTTCGTGCGCGGCATGATCGGCCAGCGCTGCAAAATCGGACCGCGCCGGACGATCGTCGACGGCAATGCGCCCGGCCAGTTCCGGCGTTTCCGCAGCGGCCGGCAACCGGTCCGCCAACGCAGCCTCGTGCAGCAGCAGCCGGGCGCCGCAATCCTTCAGCACATAGGCGATTTCCGGCGTCTGCTGCCGCGTCGACAGCAGCACCGTGATCAGTCCGAGCTTCGCGGCAGCGAACAACGTGAGCACGAATTCGATGCGGTTGCCGAGCAGCAGCGCCAGCCGGTCGCCCTTGCGCAGGCCCCTCGCCTGCAGCCCGCCGGCGATCCGCGCGGCGGTCGCGGCGACCTCGCGCCACGACAGCCGCACAGCCCCGCAGACCAGCGCCTCGCCGTCGCCGTTGCGCTCCACCGCTTCTTCGACCATGGCCCAGATGTTCGCGGGCCGCTCCGTGAACAACGGAACTACGCGATCGCCGAAACGGGCTTCGCGCCGCATCGGCGGCGTTACATAGGTCGACCAGTCCATGGAGTTTCCCCGAGCTTGGCTTCTTGTCGTTGTTCGCCGCGATGCGGACCAGCCTGAAACATAACCAAGGGATGACGCGCTTGGCTATCTCCACCAGCGCCGGAGATTCATCCCGTGACGCCGCACGCACCACGGCGCCAACGGGCCGACCAAGCGAGAGCCGCCCGTCAGGTCTTTGACTTCATTCCGTAGACATGTTCCGCCGCCGGAAACGCACGGGTACGCACGTCG
This sequence comes from Bradyrhizobium sp. SZCCHNS1050, assembly GCF_032484785.1. Lineage (NCBI taxonomy): Bacteria > Pseudomonadati > Pseudomonadota > Alphaproteobacteria > Hyphomicrobiales > Nitrobacteraceae > Bradyrhizobium > Bradyrhizobium sp. SZCCHNS1050. Next base: position 926,081 of record NZ_JAUETR010000002.1, read on the forward strand.
GCCGCGTAGCGTTCGATCGCCTCGTCGATCGCCGGACCCAGATTGCCGTAGCGGCGGACGAATTTCGGCGCCCGCGGCGACAGGCCGAGCATGTCCTCCAAAACCAGCACCTGACCGTCGCAGGCGGCGCTGGCGCCGATGCCAATGGTGGGGATCGCGATCTGCTGCGTGATCTTGCGCGCCAGCGGCTCGGCCACGGCCTCGATCACCACCGAGAACGCGCCGGCCTGTGCGATCGCCGCAGCGTCGTTCTCGATCGCGGCCCAATCCGCCTCGTCGCGGCCCTGCGCCCGGAACGAGCCGAGCGTGTTGATCGATTGCGGCGTCAGGCCGACATGGCCCATCACCGGGATGCCGCGCTCGCTGAGGAAGGCCACCGTCTCGGCCATCCGCGCCCCGCCCTCGAGCTTGACCGCGCCGCATTGCGTCTCCTTGAGGATCCGCACCGCCGCATGAAACGCCTGCTCCTTCGTGGCCTCGTAGCAGCCGAACGGCATGTCGACCACCACCAGCGCCTGGCGCGAGCCGCGCATCACGGCGCAGCCCTGCAGGATCATCATCTCCAGGGTCACCGGCACGGTGGTCTCGAAACCGTGCATCACATTCCCGAGGGAATCGCCGACCAGGATCACATCGCAATGGCGATCCACCAGCGCCGCGGTATGGGCGTGGTAGGACGTCAGCATCACGATCGGCTCGCCGCCCTTGCGGGCGCGGATCTCGGGAGCCGTCTTGCGCCGGACGGTCGACTGCACCGACATCGCTACCTCCCGATGACAGGAATGCCGAGCACGACGGGATGGAACGCGAAGGCCAGCGCCAGATAGACGACGATGCCGACCACCACCGCGATCACGTCATTGCCAACGCCGCCGACGGGGATCGGCGGGCCGCCGGCGTCGGCGCGGCGCTTCAGCGAGATGCGGTCGAACACCGCCCATGCCAGGATCGAGCCGAACAGGATGATGCCGCCGAGATCGCCATTGGCGAGCAGATGCCCGAACGCCCACAGCTTCACGCCGGCCAGCATCGGATGCTTCAGCACGGTGTAGATGCGGCCGCGGATGTAGGCGGCGACGATCATGATCACCGCCGGCAGCATCAAGGCGAGATTGATGTGCTTGAGCGCCTTCGGCGGCGTCCAGACCTGGATCCAGCCGCCGTCGTGGCGGTACGCGGCAAAGCCCCACACGATCAGGGCGAGGCCGGCAAGGGCCACGACAGTATAGACGAGCTTATACGTGCCCTCGCCCAGCCGCGCGATGACCTTCGCGCGCGCCTCGCGCCGGGTCGTGAACACATGGGCGCCGAGAAACAGCACCAGCCCCACCACCATCACCAGAAGTCCCACGGCGTCCCCCTTCGCTTGCACGCGACCTGTGCGTGGGCATCGGTATCATTTCCGGGGGCCGCCTCGCAACGTGGCGCATTTCAACGTCAGGCACTCCCGCCCGCTCGCCGTCGTTCCGGGGCGGCTCGAAAAGCCGAAGTGGCATGACGGGCTATGCGGTCGGGAGGTGGAGCACAGCGGACGACGCCATCACCGTTCCGACGTGTTCTTCAGATCGCGATTCTCGACATAGCGGATCGCGATCGGCCGGCCGGCGAGCGCACCGCCGAGTCCTTTTGTGAACTTCAGCGGCAGGCAGCCGTCGAGCGAGGCATTGATCGTCTTCAGATAGGTCGCACGCGTGTCGGCCGGGGCGCCTGAGGTCACGAAGGTCACGCGTGGCGGCGCGATCATCTCGCCGGTCCGCTTGAAGCTGAAGCGCACCGTCATCTGCATCCCGGCGCGGGCGCTGTCCTCCGTTGGCGGCGTCCAGCACGCGCGCAGCGCTGCGAACAGATCGCCGATCGTGTCGAGATCGTGATCCGGCTTCTGATATTTGGCTTCCTGATCCTTGGCGGGCCGGCTCTCGATCGTGAGTTGCAGGTTCTGGCCATAGGGATAGTTCATCTCGGGAATACACGGCCACGGCCCGAAGACGCTGCAGAACGACGGCGTGCACGGCTGCTCGTCGAGCACGCTGCACGGCGTGTGCGCGAACGGCACCGGATTGATCTGCTGGCGGCGCGCGTCGGCGGCGGCCGGAGCGGCCACCATCAGCAGGAGGAGCACGACGACACGGAGCATGGGAATCTCGGGCTGGGATGGACTCCAAGCTGGATCCGATCGCGGAATTCGCAAGCTCAATCCCGTTCACGTCTGCGCGTTCCGCGCCGCGAACGGCTCTCGACCGTAACAGCGGAACTCGGCTAGAACACGGCGGGATGCGACAGCAGACGGACGCGACAATGAGCCGCCACAGCGAGACCGTGATCAACGTCATCAACCCGAACATGACGGCGACGATGACCGAATTGATCGCCAAGGCGGCCCAGGCGAGCGCAAGCCCGTCGACGCGGATCGTCGGCCGCACCGCGCGGTTCGGCGCCGCCTCGATCGAGGGCCATTACGACGAGGCGATTGCCACGGTCGGCATGCTCAAGGAGGTCGAGGCCGGAGACGCAGAAGGCTGCCACGCCCATGTGATCGCCTGCTTCGGTGATCCCGGCCTGCTCGCCGCGCGCGAATTGTCGGCTGTGCCGGTGCTCGGCATCGCGGAAGCTGCGATGCATGCGGCGAGCTTCGTCGCCACCCATTTCAGCATCGTGACCACGCTGTCGCGCACCAAGGTGATCGCCGAGCACCTCGTGCGCAATTACGGCATGGAGCAGCATTGCCGCAGGGTGCGCGCGGTCGACGTTGCCGTGCTCGACCTCGACAAGCCCGAAGCCAATGTCCGCGGCACGCTGCTCGGCGAATGCCGGGCGGCGCTGCGCGAGGACGGTATCGGCGCCATCGTGCTCGGCTGCGCCGGCATGGCCGATCTCGCGCACGACCTCTCCACCGAGCTCGGAATTCCCGTGATCGACGGCGTCGCCGCAGCGGTGCGCTTCGCCGAGGCGCTGATCGGACTGGGGCTGAAGACGTCGAAGCACGGCGATCTCGCCTTTCCGCTGCCGAAGGCGCGGACGACGCTCTGACTTCAACTTGTAGCCCGGATGAGCGCAGCCTGCCCACCTGGGGAGTTCCGCAACGACCATCGACGCGCCACATTGGGATCAACCCATGGAGCCGTCGATGCCCGATCTGTCCACCCTCTCCTCACTGTCCTCCGCGCTGGCCGCCGCTGTTGCCGCCGCAGCGCCATCACTGGTCTCGGTCCATTCGCACCGCTCGCGCGCCACCGGCTTCGTCTGGAAGCCGGGCCTCGTCGTCACGGCGGACGAGACGCTTGCCGAGGAGGGCGAGATCGTGCTCGCCTTCGCCGACGGCACGACCCGCCCCGTCACGATCGCCGGGCGTGATCACACCACCGACATCGCCTTGCTCCGCGTCCAAGGCAAGGATGTCGCGGCCGCCTCGCTTGCCGGCGGCGTGCCGCCGCTCGGTGCTCTGGCCATCCTCGTCGCCGCCGATCAGGGCAAGCCGGCCGCGGCGTTGGCGATGGTCTCGCAATCGGCGGGCGCCTGGCGCAGCCTGCGCGGCGGCGACATCGATGCGCGCATCGAGCTCGACACCAGGCTGCGGCACAGCGCCGAAGGCGGTCTCGTGCTCGACGCTGCGGGCCACGCGATCGGAATGGCCGTGCGCGGCCCGCGCCGGACGCTCGTGATACCCGCGGCCACGATCGAACGGGTCGCCAGCAAGCTCGAGACGCATGGTCGCATCGCTCGCGGCTATCTCGGCGCCGGCCTGCAGCCGGTCCGGCTCGACGATGGACTCGGTGCGATGATCATGAGCCTCGACAAGAGCGGCCCGGCCGCGGCCGCCGGCCTGCGCCAGGGTGACGTCATCACCGCTCTTAACAAGGAGCCGTTCAGGGGCATGCGCGCGATGATGCGCGAACTCGGTTCGGACAGCGTCGGCGCCGTCGTCGAGGTCGCAGCGCTGCGTGCCGGCGAGCCGGTGCAGTTCGCCCTGACCATCGGCGAGAGGCCGGCGTGAGCGAGGAGGCGCGCGCGCCGATCAGGATCGCGATCGCGGTCGACGATGCCGAGCTGGCCGACCGGCTGGCGGCGCTGCTCGGCGATGTCACGGGCCTGACGCTGGTCGCCCCCGGCGAGAGCGCCGACGTCGCCGTCGCGCCGTTGCATGGCAGTGATGAGGCGCGCAGCGGCGACGACAGGATCGACGGCCAGACGATCGATGATTTTCAGCTCACCGCGCGCGAGCGCGACGTCCTGGCGCTGATGGCCGAGGGCTGCTCCAACAAGGAGATCGCGCGCAGCCTCGGCATCTCCGTACATACGGCGAAGTTCCACGTCGGCTCGCTGCTCGACAAGCTCGATGCAACGGGCCGGACGGATGCGGTAGCGCATGCGGCGCGACGGGGAATCATCGAGCTGTGAGACCGCAGGCCGGCGCGGCGCGCTTCACGACCTCACGGCGAGCTACTTCCGCAAGCCGCTCATCACGCGCGGCAGCAGCGATGCGGCCAGCATGCGATAGCCCTCCGGGGTCAGATGCACACCGTCGACCTGATGCGGCAGGCCACGGAACATGCCGTTCTCGACCATCACGACCTTGATGCGGCGCTGCGCGGCCTTGGCCAACATGGCGCTGATGCTGCTGGCGCGCTGGTCGCCGACCCCTTTGCGGGCGTCGTTACCGCCGGGCTGCAGCACCAGCACGCGGGTTGATCCATCGACCGCGCTGTCGAAGCGGGACAGCATCCCGGCTGTGGTATCACCGTTGATGCCGGCGTTGGCGACGCTGACCCGAACGCCCTTGCCGTGGAGCATGGCCTCGAGCTGGGCCGGAAAATCCTCGCCGCGATTGACGCCCTTGCCATAGGTGTTGCTGGCGCCCAGCGCGACCACCTCGGCGGCGTCTGCCGCTCCGATCGCCGCGAACGCCAAGCCACACACAGCTAACAGTGCCACCATCTGGCGCCGGACAAGGCGGCCCAAAGATCCCGCTGGCATTTTCTTTTCCCCCCGCTTGGTGTGAGAGGAAGCGTAGCTCACCAGTCGTCTGGTGAAAAGCGCGCGGCGCTACGGGTCTCATCACGCAGCATGCGCCAAGTCGACTGTGGAAGAGTCCTGTTTCTCTCTACCCGTCATTCCGGGGCGCCCGCAGGGCGAGCCCGGAATCCATTGAGCGACAGAACAAGGGGCAAAATGGATTCCGGGCTCATCGCTTCGCGATGCCCCGGAATGACCGGAGAGCAGCAGCGTCAGGCCTTCTTCTTCACGTCCTTGACGTTGGAGAACACGATGCCTTCCGCGCGTTCCTTGGTGTAGCCGAGATAGAACTCGTTCTTGGCCAGGAACACCGGATCGCCGTCGACGTCGTCGGCGACGCCGGAATTGTTGGCGGCGATGAACGCCTCGAGCTTCTTCTTGTCGTCGCACGAGATCCAGCGCGCCAGCGAGAACTCGGAGATCTCGAATTCGACCGGCAGCGAGTACTCGGCATCGAGCCGCGCCTTGAGCACGTCGAGCTGCAGCGGTCCCACCACGCCGACCAGCGCCGGCGCACCGTCACGCGGGCGGAACACCTGCACGACGCCCTCCTCCGACATCTGCTGCAAGGCTTCCTTCAGCTTCTTCGCCTTCATCGCATCGGTGAGGCGGACGCGGCGGACGATTTCCGGGGCAAAGCTCGGCACGCCGACGAAGGTGAGATCCTCGCCCTCGGTCAGGGTGTCGCCGATGCGCAAGCTGCCATGGTTGGGAATGCCGACGACGTCGCCGGCGAAAGCCTCGTCCGCCACCGAGCGGTCCTGGGCGAAGAAGAATTGCGGGCTCGACAGCGGCATGGTCTTGCCGGTGCGTACCAGCTTCGCCTTCATGCCGCGGTTGAGCTTGCCCGAGCACAGCCGCGCGAACGCGATGCGGTCGCGGTGGTTGGGGTCCATATTCGCCTGGATCTTGAACACGAAGGCGCTCATGCGCGGCTCGGCGGCGTCGACCTTGCGCAGGTTCGACTCCTGCGCGCGCGGCGACGGCGCGTAGCGGCCGAGGCCTTCGAGCAGATCGCCGACGCCGAAATTGCGCAGCGCGCTGCCGAAATAGACGGGCGTCAGGTGGCCCTCGCGGAATGCCTCGAGGTCGAACGGCTTGCAGGCTTCCTTGACCAGCTCCAGCTCGTCGGTGATCTGACTCATGTCGAGATTGGCGTTGATCTTGCCGAGCTCGGCGATGTCGATCTGCTGCGCCGCGCCGGTCTTGGCGCCGCCGCCTTCGAGCAGGCGCACGCCGCCGTCGCGGATGTCATAGGTGCCGATGAAGTCGCGGCCGCGGCCCACGGGCCAGGTCATCGGCGTGGTGTCGAGCGCCAACGTCTTCTCGATGTCGTCCAGCAGATCGAAGGTGTCGCGGCTCTCGCGGTCCATCTTGTTGATGAAGGTGATGATCGGGATGTCGCGGAGGCGGCAGACCTCGAACAGCTTGCGCGTGCGCGCCTCGATGCCCTTGGCGGCGTCGATCACCATGACGGCCGAGTCGACCGCGGTCAGCGTGCGATAGGTGTCTTCGGAAAAGTCCTCGTGGCCCGGCGTGTCCAGCAGGTTGAAGACGAGCCCTTCGAACTCGAAGGTCATCACCGAGGTGACGACCGAGATGCCGCGCTCGCGCTCGATCTTCATCCAGTCCGAGCGGGTGTTGCGGCGCTCGCCCTTGGCCTTGACCTGGCCGGCGAGGTTGATGGCGCCGCCGAACAGCAGCAGCTTCTCGGTCAGCGTCGTCTTGCCGGCGTCCGGGTGCGAGATGATGGCGAAGGTGCGCCGGCGCGCGACCTCGTCGGAGAGCGCGGAGCGGGACGGCTGTTCGGTCGTCAAACTTGTATCGGACATGAGGCGGCGGACGTCGTTTCGGGGCCAGAGAGCGGGCGATTTGATGGGAAAGGCGCGGGATCACGGCCGCCGCGCGCCCTCCATATAGGCGTTTTGCACCGCAACTCCAACCGGCGAGTTGCCCCCTCGCCCGCCCCGGATCAGTGCCGGAGCACCGACACCAGCCAGAACGTCAGCGCCGAGACGATGGCCGAGGCCGGAATCGTGAAGATCCAGGCATAGACGATCGATCCGGCCACGTTCCAGCGCACCGCCGAGGCACGGCGAGCGGCGCCGACGCCGACGATGGCGCCGGTGATGGTGTGGGTGGTCGACACCGGCACGCCGAGGAACGTCGCCAGGAACAGCGTGATGGCGCCGCCGGTCTCGGCGCAGAAGCCCTGCATCGGGTTGAGCTTGGTGATGCGCAGGCCCATGGTGCGGACGATGCGCCAGCCGCCCATCAGGGTGCCAAGCGCCATCGCCGCCTGGCACGACAGCACGACCCAGAACGGCACCGTGAACTGCTCGCCGAGATGGCCCTGCGAGTACAACAGCACGGCGATGATGCCCATCGTCTTCTGCGCGTCGTTGCCGCCATGGCCGAGCGAATAGAGCGAGGCCGAAGCGAATTGCAGGATGCGGAAGGCGCGGTCGACCGCGAACGGCGTCGAGCGCACCGAGGCCCAGGACACGATCGCGACCAGGATCATCGCCAGCACCAGCCCGACCAGCGGCGACAGCACGATCGCCAGCACGGTCTTGGACAGGCCGCTCCAGACGGTGGCCGAGATGCCGGCCTTGGCGACCCCTGCCCCGACCAGCCCGCCGATCAGCGCGTGCGAGCTCGACGACGGAATGCCGGCCGCCCAGGTGACGAGGTTCCAGACGATGGCGCCGACCAGCGCAGCGAAGATCACCTGCGCGTCGACGATCGCGGGATCGATGATGCCGGTGCCGATGGTCTGGGCGACGTGGAGGCCGAACACGCCGAACGCCACGAAGTTGAAGAATGCGGCCCAGAACACCGCATATTGCGGCCGGAGCACGCGGGTCGAAACGATGGTCGCGATCGAGTTGGCGGCGTCGTGCAGGCCGTTGAGGAAATCGAAGGCGAGTGCGACGGCGATGAGGCCGACCAGGATCGGAAGGCCGAGTTGAGCGTCCACGGCGCGGCCCTACCCTAGACCTGTTCGATCATGATCGAATTGATCTCGTTGGCGACGTCGTCGAAGCGGTCGGCGACCTTCTCCAGATGGTCATAGATCTCGGCGCCGACGATGAAGTCCATCGTGTTGGCGTTGCGGTGCTTGAGGAACAGCTCCTTCAGCCCGATGTCGTGGAGATCGTCGACCCGTCCCTCGAGCTTGGTCATCTCCTCGGTGATCGCGGTGATCATCGGCACGTTCTGGCCGATCGCCTGCAACAGCGGCAACGCCTTTCCGATCAGGTTGGCGCAGTCGACCAGCAAGGTGCCCATCTCGCGCATGGTCGGCTCGAACTCCTTGACCTCGAACAGCACCACGGCCTTGGCGGTCTGCTGCATCTGGTCGATGGCGTCGTCCATCGAGGTGATCAGGTTCTTGATGTCGCCGCGGTCGAACGGGGTGATGAAAGTGCGGCGGACAGCGGTCAGCACTTCGCGGGTGATGTTGTCGGCCTCGTTCTCGAGCTGGCTGACGCGCTGGCAATGCCTGAGGATGTCGTCGCCGCCCTGCAGCATGTCCTGCAGCGCATGGGCGCCTTGAATCACCACCTTGTTGTGGCGGGCGAACAAATCGAAAAACCGCTCCTCCCGCGGGAGGACGGCGCGAAACCAGTGCAGCATGGGACGAGATCCATCCATTCCGAAACGGGCCAGGGCCGGCCCGTCACAGAACTGTCATACTCCGGATCGCGCACCAGCAGAAGCGGTGGCCGGATCATCCACCGCTTTCTGCCCTTTCGACGATCTCTTTTCAGATCAATTACTTAGAGGGATCGCTTGAACAGATGGGCGATTTCCCCGACGACGCCGCGGCGGAAGGTGAGCACGCAGGCGACGAAGATCACGCCCTGGATCACCGTCACCCACTGGCCGAACCCGGACAGATATTGCTGCATGCCGACGATCACGAACGCGCCGACGACGGGGCCGAACACGGTGCCGAGCCCACCGACCAGGGTCATGAGCACGATCTGGCCGGACATCCCGACCTCGACGTCGGTCAGCGAGGCATTCTGGGCGACGAACACCTTCAGCGCACCGGCGAGGCCCGCCAGCGTCCCCGACAGGATGAAGGCGAGCAGCTTGTAATGGTCGGTCTTGTAGCCCAGCGAGATCGCGCGCTGCTCGTTCTCACGGATCGATTTCAGCACCTCGCCGAACGGCGAGTTGATGGTGCGGAAGATCAGCAGGAAGCCGGCGAGGAAGCCGACCAGCACGACGTAATAGAGCACCGTCGGCTTGGACAGGTCGAGGATGCCGAACATCCGGCCCTGCGGAATGCCCTGGATGCCGTCCTCGCCATGGGTGAACGGCGCCTGCAGATAGATGAAGTACAGGAGCTGCGACAGCGCCAGGGTGATCATCGCGAAATAGATGCCCTGGCGTCGGATCGAGATGTAGCCGGTGATCACCGACAGGACGAACGATCCGGCGACGCCCGTCAGGATGCCGAGCTCGGGCGGCAGCCCCCACACCTTCAGCGCGTGGGCACTGCAATAGCCGGCCGTTCCCAGGAACATCGCATGGCCGAACGACAGCAGGCCGCCATAGCCGATCAGGAGGTTGAAGGCGCAGGCCAGCAGCGCGAAGCACAGCGCCTGCATGACGAAGAACGGGTACAGCCCGGTCCACGGCACGATCGCCAGCAGCGCTGTCATGATGACGAACACGATCATCTCGTCGCGCATCGCGCGCGGGGTGATCGGCAGGGTTGCGTCGGTGATGGATGTCATGTCAGGCCGCCCGTCCGGTCAGACCCGTCGGCTTCACCAGCAGCACCAGGACCATCAGAACGAAGACCACGGTGTTGGAAGCCTCGGGATAGAAATATTTGGTCAGTCCCTCAATCACGCCGAGCAGGAAGCCGGTGATGATCGAGCCCATGATCGAACCCATGCCGCCGATCACGACCACCGCGAACACCACGATGATGATGTGCTCGCCCATCAGCGGCCGCACCTGGTTGATCGGCGCCGACAACACGCCGGCCAGCGCCGCGAGCCCGACGCCGAGGCCGTAGGTCAGCGTGATCATGCGCGGCACGTTGATGCCGAACGCCCGCACCAATGTCGGATTCTCGGTGGCCGCGCGCAGGTAGGCGCCGAGCCGGGTCCGCTCGATCAGGAACCAGGTCGCCAGACAGACGACCAGGGAGAATATGACGACCCAGCCGCGATAGACCGGCAGATACATGAAGCCGAGGTTCATGCCGCCGCGGAGCTGATCCGGGATCGCATAAGGCAGGCCGGACGAGCCGAAGAAGTTCTGGAACACGCCCTGGATGATCAGCGCCAGTCCGAACGTCAGAAGCAGTCCGTAGAGATGGTCGAGCCCGGCAATCCATTGCAGCATGGTGCGCTCGAGGACCATGCCAAAGATGCCGACGATGATCGGCGCCAGCAGCAGCGCCCACCAATAATTGATGCCGCCGAGGTTCAGCAGAAAATAGGCGCAGAACGCGCCCATCATGTAGAGCGCGCCATGGGCGAAATTGATGATGTTGAGCATGCCGAAGATGACGGCAAGCCCGAGACTGAGCAGCGCGTAGAACGAGCCGTTGATCAGTCCGACCAGGAGCTGTGCGTAGAGGGCCTGCATCGTCTTGTTTCTGTTTTCTCTCGGCGTTTCCCAGAAGATGGCGGCCCCGGCGACGTTCAGCCGCCGGAGCCACAGCGGTTCATTTCTTCAACAAGGCGCACGCGCTCTTGTCGAGCGGCGTGAAGGCCTGGTCGCCCGGTACCGAGCCGACCAGCTTGTAGAGATCCCACGGGCCCTTGGACTCCGAGGGCTTCTTGACCTCGAACAGATGGGCGGTGTGGATGGTGCGGCCGTTCGGCTGGATCTCGCCCTTGCCGAACAGCGCATCGTCGGTCGGGATCGACTTCATCTTGTCGACGATCTTGACGCCGTCATGCGGGTTCTCGCCGAGCGCCTCCAGCGCCTTGAAGTAATGCATCAAGCCGGCATAGACGCCCGCCTGCACCATGGTCGGCGGCGCGCCGTTCTTCATCCGCTTGGCGAACCGCTCGGAGAAGGCGCGGGTCTGGTCGTTCATGTCCCAGTAGAAGGTCTCGGTGAAGTTGAGGCCCTGCGCGATGTCGAGCCCGATCGACTTGACGTCGGTCAGGAACAACAGCAGCGCGGCAAGCTTCTGGCCGCCCTTATTGATGCCGAACTCGGCCGCCTGCTTGATCGTATTGGTGGTATCGCCGCCGGCATTGGCGAGGCCGATGACCTTGGCGTTCGACGACTGCGCCTGCAGCAGGAAGGAGGAGAAGTCGGAGGTGTTGAGCGGATGCTTGACGCCGCCGATCACCTTGCCGCCATTGGCGGTCACGACCGCCGTGGTATCGCGCTCCAGCGCGGCGCCGAAGGCGTAGTCTGCCGTCAGGAAGAACCAGGTCGAGCCGCCCGCCTTGACCAGCGCCTGGCCGGTGGTGTGCGCGAGCATGTAGGTGTCGTAGGTCCAGTGCACCGTGTTGGGCGAGCACTGCGCGTTGGTGAGATCCGAGGTCGCAGCGCCCGAATTGATGTAGACGCCGTTCTTTTCCTTGACGACGTTGTTCACCGCCAGCGCCACGCCCGAGTTCGGCACGTCGACGATGACGTCGACCTTGTCGACGTCGAACCACTGCCGCGCGATCGAGGTGCCAATATCCGGCTTGTTCTGGTGATCGCCGGAGATGACGTCGATCTTCCAGCCCTTCGCGGTGAGGCCGGAATCCTCGATCGCCAGCTGCGCTGCGAGCGTCGAGCCGGGACCGCCGAGATCGGCATAAAGACCCGACTGATCGGACAGCGCGCCGATCTTGACGGTCTTGTCGCCGGCCGAAGCGACGCTGCCAGCGGCGAGAGTGAGTGCCGTTCCCAGCAGCAGCGACGCGATGAATTTGCTCTTCATTTCCAACTTCCAGAACTTTCCAAGAAAACTGCCAAGAGAACTGCCAAGAGATTCTACCAAGAAAACCGCGAGAAAACCGCGGAAGGAACTGCCAGGTCAGCGCCGCTGGCGCTGGTCAGACGCCGAGATAAGTATGCAGCTTGTCCATGTTGGCCGACAGATCGGCATTGGCGAAGCCGTCGATGACCTTGCCGTGCTCGACGACGTAGTAGCGATCAGCGACCGTCGAGGCGAAACGGAAGTTCTGCTCGACGAGGAGAATCGTGAAGCCTTCCTTCTTCAGCCGCGCGATGGTGTGGCCGATCTGCTGGATGATCACGGGCGCGAGACCCTCGGTCGGCTCGTCCAGCATCAGGAAGCTGGCACCGGTGCGCAGGATGCGCGCGATCGCCAGCATCTGCTGCTCGCCGCCGGAAAGCTTGGTGCCCTGGCTCTTCAGCCGCTCCTTCAGATTCGGAAACAGCTCGAAGATCTGGTCGAGCGTCAGCCCGCCCGGCCGCACAACCGGCGGCAGCAGCAGGTTCTCGCGGACATCGAGGCTCGCGAAGATGCCGCGCTCCTCCGGGCACAGCGCGATGCCGAGCCGCGCGATCTTGTCGGAGGTCATGCGGATCAGCTGCTGGCCGTTGAACTGGACCGAGCCGGTGCGCTTGCCGATGATCCCCATGATCGACTTCAGGGTCGTGGTCTTGCCGGCGCCGTTGCGCCCGAGCAGGGTGACGACCTCGCCGGCATTCACGTTGAAGTTCATGCCGTGGAGAATGTGGGATTCGCCGTACCAGCTCTCGAGGTTGTTGACGTCGAGAATGGTGCTGGTCGCAGCCGCCTGCCCTGGCTTCGTGGCCGTCATCACCTCAGGCATGTCCGGCTCCCAGATAGGCTTCCTTGACGCGCTCGTCCTTGGAGAGCTCAGAATACGGCCCTTCCGTCAGCACCTGCCCGCGCGTCAGCACGGTGATGGTGTCGGAGAGGTTGGCGACGACGCTGAGATTATGCTCGACCATCAGGATCGTGTATTTGGCGGAGATGCGCTTGATCAGCGCGGCGATCTTGTCGATGTCCTCATGGCCCATGCCGGCCATCGGCTCGTCCAGCAGCATCATCTCCGGATCGAGCGCCAGCGTGGTCGCGATCTCCAGCGCACGCTTGCGCCCATAGGGCATTTCGACTGCCGGAATATTGGCGAACTCGCTGAGACCGACGTCGTCGAGCAGCTCGAGCGCCCGGCTGTTGAAGCGGTTCAGAACGCTCTTGGAGCGCCAGAAATCGAACGACGAGCCATGCTGGCGCTGCAGGGCGACGCGGACGTTCTCCAGCGCCGTCATATGCGGAAACACCGCCGAGATCTGGAACGAGCGGACTAGGCCAAGACGCGCCACGTCGGCCGGCGCCGTCGCCGTAATGTCCTGACCCTTATAGAGAATCTTGCCGGCCGACGGCGTCAGGAACTTCGTCAGCAGGTTGAAGCACGTGGTCTTGCCGGCCCCGTTCGGGCCGATCAGCGCGTGAATGGTGCCCCGGCGGATCTTGAGCGAAACATCGCGAACGGCAAAAAATCCCGCGAATTCCTTCGTCAATCCGTGGGTCTCGAGAATGAACTCGTCAGCCAAAGATTCCCCCCAAGCCGGCGCCGTCAGCGCCTGGCCCTCGCTTCTTCCTGTACGGCGGCTCTGCCGGACGGCTGGACGATTCCTCGTCGCCACCCGCGACCGCTTCGCGCCGGAATATGCCGTCAATCGAGGGAGTTAGGCAAGGCGGAAAGCTGGGCAACGACGTCGCAAGGCGGCCGGCGGACCTTGCGTTGAAATCGGCCGGTATTTCCCGCTGACATAGAAAATCATACCACCGGCATTTTCCTGCACGCGCGCGGCGATCGCAGCTCCAACTACTTCGCAGCCTTCACGTCCTTTGCGTAGAGATCCGGCTTGAAGCCCACCACGCGGCGGCCGCCGAGATCGAGCACCGGGCGTTTGATCATCGAAGGCTGCGCCAGCATGAGCGCGATCGCCTTGCTCTCGGTGAGTCCGTTCTTGTCTGCGTCGGGCAACTTCTTGAACGTCGTCCCGGCGCGATTGAGCAGCACCTCCCAGCCGAGCTCGTCGCTCCATGCCTTGAGTTTAGCTTTGTCGATTCCGGCGGTCTTGTAGTCGTGGAATTCGTAAGCGACGCCGTGATCGTCGAGCCAGGCCCGCGCCTTCTTCATCGTGTCGCAGTTCTTGATTCCGTAGATCGTGATGCTCATGCCCCGCGTCCTCAAACAATCGTGTCCGACCGCGGCGGATGTCCCGCGTTGCGACAATCGGCGGTGCATTTTGCAGCGCGATTCACCCGCTTTTGATTCAGCCGATGCCGCACGTTCCGCGGTCGGAATTCGCTCCGACCTTTGCCACGAAACTGTCGGCTGAGCATTACATTTTCTTCGCATCCCCGGCGTATCTGGCGCACGAACAGGAGACCGCGAATGGGCAAGATCATGGTCCGTTGTCAGCAGACCGGCCGCAGCATCGAGACAGGGATGGAAATGGACGCCGCGCGCTTTCAGCGCATGCCCGTGTTCTTCTCGCGCGCCTACTGCCCGCACTGCCGCATCTACCATGAATGGTTCGCCGCCCATGCCTGGGTCGAGGAGACGCGCGAGCGCATTGCACTGGCGTGACCGCACAGAATAATGGATGCCACGCGCAACGCATCTCCACACGCCGTCAGGACAGCAGCGCGGCGATATCCTCCTCCGTCAGCGCCTTGCCGACATTGCCCTCGCGATCGAACAGTGAATCGGCCGGCGCCTGCTTGCGCTCACCGATCTTCTCCTCGATCGTCCCGGCGGCGACCAACCGATAGACGAAGACCGTCTTGTCCTGGCCGATGCGGTGGGCTCGATCGATCGCCTGCTCCTCCACTGCGGATTCCACCAGGGGTGGTAGATGATGACGGTGTCGGTCGCCGCAGGTTCAGCCCGCCGCCGGCCTTGAGGCTGGTCAGGAATACCGGGCTGTCGCCCTTCTGGAACGCCGTGATCGCACGCTTGCGATCGCGCGTATCGCTTGTCAGCCCCCGTCCATCGGATCGCTCTTCAGCGGCTTGTCGGAATCCCCCGGCATCAGGCAGGGATAGAGTTCGCTGAACGTGAATTCCGCCCCGCCGTCCGCGCGATCGAACCGCAGCACCACATCGAAGCGTTTGCCGGACCAGTGGGTCGGTAACTGGCTTTCATTGCTCACCGGCAGCCGCGGCAGGATGTCGGAGATGATCGCCTTGTGCTCCCACGCCACCAGCACGGTGCCGGACAGCGATAGCAGGGCTTCGACCAGCGCCGCCTCCTGCCCCTTCGCAAAGGACGTGTTCGGCTTGTCGAGGCCGACGCGCGCAGCCAAATCGAGCACCGTCTCATAGGGCCGGCGGCTCGGGTCGGAGCCGTCCTCGGTGCTGTCGGGATCGGCGGCATAGACCGCCTGCGGTGTCGGATAATCCGTGCCGCCCAGTCCGCTGCCGAACAGCGCCGTCCAGGCCCCTGCCCGCTCCCAGCCGAAGATCACCAGCGACTTGGAGTCCGGCTGGCCCTCGTGGGTCAGGCCCGGGCCTGTCGCGTCGCCGTCGGGCTTCTCGGCATGGCGGATGATCAGCAGCGTCAGCGCGTTCATCGGCAAACCTCTCAGGTGGCATCATACATCCATCACACGCGATTGCTACTTGAGATTGCAATCGCGAGAACGCATCATGGCGTTTTTCCAACCAGGATTCATTTCAGATGAGCGTCGGATTGCGACAGACCCGCCGGACATTCCTGGCAACGGCCGCGATGGCGGCAGCCTCCACCGTCATCTCGCCGAGGCCGAGCCGCGCCGCCGCGAAATATCGCCGCCACAGCGTCACCAGCGCGGAAGGCCAGAAGATGCTGGCGAGCTACGCCAAAGGCGTCGCCGCCATGCTCCAGCTCCCCGCAAACCATCCGCAGAACTGGTTCCGCAACGCGTTCATCCACCTGATGGACTGCCCGCACGGCAATTGGTGGTTCTACGTCTGGCATCGCGGCTATCTCGGCTATTTCGAGCAATCGATCCGCGCCCTCAGTGGCGACGACAATTTCGCGCTGCCCTATTGGGACTGGACCGAGCTGCCGGAGATTCCTGCCGGCATGTTCGACGCCGTACTGACACCGACCGACCGGGCGTATCAGCCGTTCACCGGGAATCTCGCGGTCTTCACCTCGTTCATCAAGCCGGCGCTGACGGATTACTGGAACAGCCTGTCGAAGGATCAGCGCGGCCAGCTCGAGATCCGCGGCTACAAGTCGATCGACGATCTCTGGAACGACGTCACCGGCTTCTCGCCGTCCGCCAATGCCGGCATCTCCGGCAATGAGGCCTTCGCGACCACCTGCGCCTCACGCTATCTGTCACGCGACAATCCGAAGCTCGACGCCAAGACCACCTACGACGTCTCGCCCTTCGTGATCATGGCGGGCCTGCTGCCGACCGACTTCTACAACTCCGACAACTATCTGAGCTTCACCAGCTCGAAGACCGCCTCGCACAACACCCAGCCGAATGGCGCGACCAAGTTCTCGACCCTGGAAGGCCTGCCGCACAACAAGGTCCACAACTACATCGGCGGCGTCGGCCCGCTCGATCCCGGCCCCTACGGCAACATGACCAACTTCCTGTCGCCGGTCGACCCGATTTTCTTCCTGCACCATTCGAACATGGACCGGCTCTGGGATGTCTGGACGCGCAAGCAGCAGCGGCTCAAGCTGCCCTATCTGCCGCAGGGCGCCGAACTGAAGACGTTCTCCGACGAGCCCTTCCTGTTCTATGCCGACGGCAAGGGCGGCTATGTCGGCCCCAGCAAGGCCGGCGACTACATCTCGACCGACCGCTTCGACTACGACTATGCGCCAGGCTTCGGCGAGGACATCGTCAATCCGCCCGCGGTCGCCGCGGCGCCGCAGGCCAAGCCGCAGCAGGGCTCGGTCAAGGCCAATGTGGGCACGGTGAGGATCCCTGGCGATGCGCTCGAAGCGCATCTGGCGGCAGCGCGGCCGCAGCCGCTGATGGCGCAGATCACGCTGCCTCGCCCGAGCGGCTATTCGACCGTGCGCGAATTCGACGTCCTGGTCAACGCGCCCGCCAACGTCAGCAAGGTCACGGCTGACAGCCCGTATTATGCAGGCACCATCGCCTTTTTCGGATCGATGATGCCGGGCATGGCCATGACCACGGATGCGAGTTTCGCGGTGCCGCTGCCGACGAAGCAGGAGGCCTTCTCCGCCCTGCGGGCCGCGCCCAACCAGCCGCTGAGCATCCGCGTCGTGCCCTCGGGCGGCGTCGGCACCGCGCCGACGCTGAAGGCGCTCTCGGTCGGACCGCTGCGCCGATGAACGGCAGGCGCGCCGCGCTGCGGAGCTGCGCCGTGCTGCTCTGTGCGGTGCTGCGGCCGGCCTCGTCCTTGGCCGCGGAGCCGTTCAGAGCCGTCGATCTGGTCGTGCCGCGGCCATTGGATGCGAGCAAGGCTCCCGTCGTCGAGATCAGCCTGGGCGCACTGGGGCGGGGCCAGGAGGTGACGGTGACGACGGCGTCCGGGATGCCGCTCGGGACCATCTCGCCATTCGGCCTTCGCACTGGCGCGGAGGCCGGCACCTACGCGCTTCCGGTGCCGAAGGAGGCGATCAAGAGTGGACGCCTGTCGATCCGTCTCAGCATCAGCCAACCCGGCGGCAGCCGCGCGCCGACGCCGCAGGAGGTTCGCGGCATCACGCTCAAGCTTGCTCCGCGGCCATGATCCGTCGTCTGCGCCGCAAGCGCGCCGGACTCAGACCGTCCCGCTCCGTGCACGTTCTGCGCGCTGCTCGAACGGGCTCGCCATGCTGGGCTGTCCGATCCAGACGCGGTTGAGCAGCCGCGTGAACGGCGGACACGTCGTCCCCTCGATACGCGCCATCGCCTCCTGATAGGGGCCGACGGTACGCAATCTCTCCGGCAGCATCGCATAGGCGCGCGGCAGAAACCGCCTGGCGCGCGCCGCGCTGCGGCGTTCGCGCTCGCCATAGGGCAGCGCGAACGCAAGCCGCAGCCGCTCCGGCAGCATCTCGGCCGTCAACGCCGTGAACCAGCGCGGCGGTCCGATAAGGGTCGCCTCGCCGGAGAAGATACGCTGCGCGATCTCGCGCGCCGCCGGGCCGACCGTGAGCGTCTCCGACGCCATCATCTCGGCCGTATAGGCCTTGAACGACGCCCAGTCCGGCGGCATGGCCTCGTGTGGAATTCCGAACAGGCCCGCGAACCGCGTCGCCTCGCGCCAATATTGCTCGCGCTCGGCATCGTCGAGCGGGCGGCACAGCAGGCCGTAGGACATCATCGCAGTCTCGACCAGGGTGGCATGGACCCAGCGCAGCGCGTCGACGTCATTGGCGCGATAGCGCGAGCCGGCCGTAAACGGTCCGACCGTCTCCGGCATCACGCCGTCGACCGCGGCGTGCCGCCGATACAGCCGCCGCGCCACCGCGACCGCCTGCGCGCGCGTGCCGAACACCATGGTGTAGACGATGCTGAAGGTGCGGTGGAAACGGCCGAGCGGGTCGGCAAACACCTTGGACTGCTCGGCAATGCCCGCCGCCACCCAGGGATGGGCGAGCTGCAAAAGCAGCGCGCGGCCAGCGCCGAGAAACAGCGCGGCCTCGCGATGCACGCGCCACATCACGCTGTCGGACGGCAGCACGGCATCGCCCGGCGTGGCCGGCGCGGACAGCACCTCGGCCAAGCACCGTTCGAAATCGGCATCGCTGACGATCACGGCCGCTGCGGGATCTCCAGCCCGCGCTGTACCGCCGGCCGCGCCAGCCCGCGTTCGAGCCAGGCCGGCACGTGCTTCAGCTCATCAAAGGCGACGATGTCGCGCGCGCCGTAGAACCCGATCAGGTTGCGCACCCACCCAAGCGTCGCGATATCGGCAATCGTGTAGTCGGCGTCCATGATCCACTGCCGGCCATCGAGCCGCGCCTCGAGCACGCCGAGCAGCCGCCTGCTCTCCGCGACATAGCGCTGCAACGGCCGCTTGTCCTCGTACTCGCGGCCGGCGAATTTGTGGAAGAAGCCGAGCTGCCCGAACATGGGACCGATGCCGCCCATCTGGAAATGCACCCACTGGATCGTCTGCCAGCGCCGCGCCGGATCGTTCGGCAGGAATTTTCCGGTCTTCTCGGCAAGGTACTGCAGGATCGCGCCGGATTCGAACAGGCCGAGCGGCTGGCCGCCGGGACCGTCGGGATCGATGATCGCGGGAATCTTGCCGTTCGGATTGAGCGAGAGGAATTCAGGGGTCTTCTGGTCGTCCTTGCCGAAATCGATCGTGTGCGGCTCGTAGGCCAGGCCGGTCTCCTCCAGCATGATCGAGACCTTCACGCCGTTCGGGGTCGGCAGTGAATAGAGCTGGATGCGGTCGGGATGCTGCGCCGGCCAGCGCGTGGTGATCGGAAAGCTGGAGAGATCGGACATCGTGGCTCTTGCTCGCTTTGTCGCTGAGGCCTCAATCTAAGCCCGTGAGCCGCCGCTGCAAGGTTCGATGCGGAACCCCATGCGGCCGACCGTCTTGTGTTGCTGCATCGTGCAGAAAGCCAGCATGCCGAGCCCGACCTACCAGTTGATCATGCAGGCGATGATCACGCGCCAGCAGGTGCTGTGCATGTATGGCGGCTTCGCCCGCGCGATCTGCCCGATCATCCTCGGCCACACCGCCGGCCGCGAGCGCGTGCTCGCGTTCCAGTTCGCGGGCGGCGCGAGCAGCGGCCTGCCGCCGGGCGGCCAATGGAAGTGCTTCGATGTCGCTGACATCAGCGAGGTCGAGCTGCGCCAGAGGCGCTGGCATTCCGGGCACAGCCACCGCCAGCCGCAATACTGCGTGGCCGACGTCGAGCTCGACGTCAATCCGGACAGCCCCTACGACCCGAAACGACCGATTACGCCGCAGCGCGGTGAGATTCGGCGGAAGCGCTGACGCTACTGCGGCTCGCGCAGGCGCACGCGCAGCAGCGCCGGCAGTTTCGAGGTGGCATCATGCTGCGCGAGCTTCGCCGCGACCCTGCGCATCAGCGACGACGCGCCCTGCCTGGCAAACAGCTTCATGCCGCGATAGCTGAAATCCACCACCACCTCGTGATGGCGCATGCCCTTGCCGCCCTTGACCAGGCCAAGGTCGCGCACCAGGCAATAATGCCCGTCGCTCATACGTGCCAATCGGGTGTTCTCGAACATGCAGCGAAGCAATGCACCGAGTCGCAAATCCGTCAAGATTGACAGGAACGACTCATGAACCCAGCACGTCGGCAACGCGCCGCCGCGGCGCGAACGGCAGCGTAGGACCATAGCCGAAACGCAACACGAGATCCGGCCGCCGTGTCGTTCCGATCACGCGCGCCAGTTCGGGACGCAGCGCAGCCACCTCTACCGGCTGGTTGATGAAGGCGAGCTTGAGGCCTAGGCGCGTCGCCTCGAGCGCAAAGCGCTGGCACGCCTGCCCGACCCTGATCCAGTGCGAGGGATCGGCGTTCTCGGCTGCGAACACGGCAAGACCGGCAGATGAGCCGATCTGGCGCGCATATTTGTCGTTCTCTGCCGCCGCATCGAAGAGGTGGTCGAACGCGATGCCGCCGAGCGCGGTCGGCAACGACGGATTGCCGCTCGCGGGTGCAAACAGGCCGTCACCCGTTGCCATCGCGCTGCGCGGATTGAAGCGCAGCCAGGACTTCAGCTCGCGCATGAACGCGACGTCGCGCATCTGGGCGTCGTTGCCGGCGACGACGAGGTCGCGGATGGCCGCAATCACAGTACGATCCGTAATGAGTATGAGATCGACGCCTCGCGTGGCTGCTGCCACCTGCAACGCCGCAAGATCGCCTGACGGCACGGCGCGTCCGTCGTAGTCGGCACGTGTCGACTGTCTGCGGACGATCGCAGGCAATAGCGGATCGTCATGCGGCTCGGCGTTCATAAAGCTGTAGCGCACCGTCTGCCCGTCGATGGCAACCTCGCCTCTTCGGCCGCTTGCAGCCGCCGCGATCGCGAGATTGGCGGCCGCGCAGCCCAGGCTGACGAACAGATGATGGTCGTCCGGATCGACCACCGGCGTGCGGCGTGACGGATCGGGCATGATCTCGATCGCATCCTGCGTCACGCGAAAGCGCCATGGCTGCGTGTTGTGACTGTTGGCTGCGAGTGTCGCGTAACGGATGACATCGGTGATCTCGGGCGACAGCGGTGCGCGCAACCGGGCGATATAGTCGTCATACGCGCGCATCGTGCCGGTCGCGGCGCGCCAGGTGCCGGCGCCGAGCGCGGCCACCGCAAGCGCGCTGCCGCCTCCTATCAGGACCTGCCGTCGGTTCATGACTCTGCGCCCGCAATTCTCGCCGCGACCTCGATATCCTCACGATAAGCATGTTCCGCATCGGCGCGTTGTTGCAGATCAAGGCCGCGGCAGCCGGCAAGAACATCGACTCCATGCTGTTGACAGCACCAACAAAGCGGCGTATGTCCCGCGGCCTCGCGAGCGACTGCGCCCGCGACAAACATGAGCGAGACGATGTCCTTCGGCTACGAACACTTCATCCGCACGTCCAACGGCGTCATGCCGGTGGATGGCGCACGCCATGCTCGGGGGAGCGATCTTGCTTGAGGCAAGATCAACAGTCCGCATCACACGGACCCTCCCGAGCCAGCCGCTCCGGAGGGTTTTTTGTTGCCCTCAGGCGAACCGGCTGCACGGCGAAACCAACGGAAGTCCCGGCCTTGGGCCGGAAAGGGAGACCCGGATCCCGGGGCTCGCGCAGGTGATGCGCGCGGCCCGAGCGCGCGGGGCCTGTCGGAGGGAACGAGGCGGCAACGCCGGACACCGATGACAGAGCGAGCTTCAAGGAGCTCGCAACATGCGGCGCCGAAGAGCGCCGCAGACAAGCTATTTGAATTCCCGGCCGCTTGCGGCCGGGAGCTGCTGGTGGTGAAGGTGTCGGCTCCTTCGTGCCATTGGTGATGCGGGTTCGAATCCCGCCTATGGCGTCACGTACCGTGGAGGCGGCCATGCGAGGGCCGTCGTGTCGCGGGTTGCGGTTGTTCTTCTTTCGGATGACCTGCGTTGGCGTCATTGATCGCCGAGACCGCCTGTTCCCCAGCATGCCATCAACGCCACTCGGTGACCGCCGGGCGGCCAAGGCGGTGGTGAAGATGTCTGTTACTTCGTTGAAACCGAGCGCCCCATTGGGGCAGCGACAGCATCGCTTATTCCCCGCCGAACGTATCCACGAGCCGTGGTGAAGACGACTGTTACTTCGCCTTGCACGCCAGAGGTCGCGGGTTCGACTCCCGCCCGGTGTCCTGCCGGTAGCTCAGAGGTCAGAGCGCTGTCCGGTCTCTCAGCGACCGGGTCTCAGTCGTCGCCTGTTCCCGGCTCGTGATCCATCTCAACCGGTGACCCTCATCGAACAGGCGGTCACGTCGTTACGGCGCAGCTACCTGCTGCGCCGCCTTCTTCCACGCGCCGTGGTGAAGAGTGCTGATACTTCGATTGCGGATCGAGAGGTCGTGGGTTCGACTCCCATCCGGCGTTCCATGCGCCGGTAGCTCAGCGGCAGAGCACTATCCGCTCCATGCCAGTGGAGCGGAACTCAGCATTCGCCCGTTCCCGGCGCGTGGTCCCCTGCCGCGCATGGTCTCCGAGACGAGATCATGCGTGACAGCCGGTGCTCCGGCCATTCCATCCATCATCAACCCAGAGAGGAGGCCATCATGGTCAGGCTCAACAAGTTCCTGCGCGCCTTCACCCATGAGGGTGCGCCGTCCCGGCAGCTCGCGCCCGAGCAGGCGCTGCAGCGCACGCTGATGAGCTGCCTGCTGTGGGAGGACCAGTTCTACGAGGACGGGATCGCGATCGCCGAGCGCATCAAGGCGCTGGTGCCGCTGGTCGAGCCGCGCGAGGTGGCTCAGCTCGCGGTCCGTACACGCGAGGAGATGAAGCTGCGGCATGCGCCGCTGCTCGTCGCCCGCGAGATGGCGCGGCTGCCCACGCACCGTGCGCTGGTCGCCGAGACGCTGTCGCGCATCATCCAGCGGCCGGACGAGATGACCGAGCTGCTGGCGATCTACTGGGCGGATTCGCTGGGTCCGCAGCAGCAGCGCAAGCGGCAGCCGGTCTCGGCGCAGGTCAAGAAGGGGCTGGCGAAGGCGTTCGCCAAGTTCGACGCCTATCAGCTCGCGAAGTATGACCGCGAGGGACCGGTGCGGCTTCGCGACGTGCTGTTCCTGGTGCACGCTCGGCCCAGGGACGCCGCGCAGGAGGCGGTGTGGAAGCAGCTCGCCGATGGCGGGCTGCCGTCACCCGACACCTGGGAGGTCGCGCTCTCGGCCGGTGCGGACAAGCGCGCGAGCTTCGAGCGGCTGCTCTCGGAGAAGCGGCTCGGAGCGCTGGCGTTGCTGCGCAACCTGCGCCTGATGCAACAGGCCGGGGTGTCGCGGTCGATTATCGCGGCCGCGATCGAAACGATGCGGACGGACAGGATCCTGCCGTATCGGTTCATCACGGCGGCCCGGCACGCGCCGGACTTCGAGCCCGAGCTCGAGGCCGCGATGCTCCGGTCGATCAAGGGCTACGCGCGGCTTCCGGGCCGCACGCGGCTGCTGATCGACGTCTCCGGCTCGATGTTCGCATCGCTGTCGGCGAAGTCGGAGATGACGCGCGCGGACGCGGCGTGCGGGCTGGCGATCCTGGCCCGCGAGGTCTGCGACGAGGTGGAGATCTTCACGTTCAGCGACAAGGTCGTGAAGGTGCCGCCGCGGCGTGGCTTTGCGCTGCGCGACGCGATCCTCGGATCGCAGCCGCATTCCGGGACCTATCTCGGGCGTGCGGTGGGCGAGGTCGACCGCAAGGGAGACCGCCTGATCGTCTTCACCGACGAGCAGAGTCACGATGCGGTGCCGGCGCCCAAGGCGCGCGGGACCATGGTCAACGTGGCGTCGTACCAGCACGGGGTCGGCTACGGACCCTGGACGCGGGTCGACGGCTTCTCCGAGGCCGTGATCGCCTGGATCGCGGCGCATGAGGAGACTCTGCGCGGCGCGACCCTGCACTGACGACAACGGACCCGGACGCGTCACGGACGCGCCCGGGTCTTCCGTTAACCAGGCACATTCGGCGCCGACTTGCGCTGCTTGCTTCAAGGCGTCTGCTTCAGCAGCGGCGCCACGGTTTCGATCTCGTCGGTCATGACGCCGCCGGTAAAGTTCTTGGGCAACCTGGCGATGTCGTCCGGTGTGTCCAGCCCGGCCGAGAACGCCTCACCACTATAGGAGCCGACGACGAAGACGCTGCTTTCGGCGCGCGTCATGCGCGCGAGGAATCGGTCCGGCCAGCCCCACAGCCACGGCGCGACATTGATCGGGACCAGCACCATCATGTTGTGGCACGCGGACGGCACCAGGCCGGTCCAGCCATAGCCGAGATAACGGACCAGGCAGCTCTTCAGCATGCCGCGCGACATGACCTTGAGATCCGGCAGAGACGCCCTGAGCGTCGCGATCGGCGCGTCGCCGCCATAGACCGTCAGTCGCGCCCGTCGCGCGCCAGGCAAGCGCGCCAGAGCATCCGCCAGCAGTCGGCCTTCCGCCGGATCATTGCTCTTGACGTTGATCAGGAAAGCCTTGTCCGGAAAGGCTGCGAGCACCTCGTCCAGCGACGGCATCAGGCCGACGCCCTTGCCGCGGAATGGAAAGGTGCGGCCGCCATCGGCGGTGTAGCCATAACCGATATCGAGCTGCCGCAACGCCGTCATCGCATGCTCGCGCGTGACGCCCTTGCCATCGGTGCGACAGTCGAGCGTCCAGTCATGGAACACCGCGAACTGGCCATCGGTGGTTGGGTGCACGTCGAATTCCACGATATCGGCGCCGGCCAGAAAGCTGGCGTGCATCGAGGCGATGGTGTTCTCGAGATACTCATGCGTCGGCGGCAGCATCCGCGCCGCGGTGCAGGTTTCGCTCGTCAGGCCGGTGCGATCGAACTGCTGTGACAAACCGCGATGAGCCAGAACGATCGCCTGTCCAGCAGTTTTCGACACCAGCAAGCTGGTGTTGTTGACGAACATGAAGCCGACGCACAGCAATGCCGTCACGCCGGCGCATTTCCAGAATCTGCTCATACCCCGCCAATTCCGTGACGATTCGAGCCGAATTGCGTCCAACCCTCGTGGGTGCAAAAGCTCTCGCGCGGGGATCACGCATTCTTGCATCCGGCACGCCGATCGCGAGCCTGCATCAGAACGGTCGTCGCCGAACTTCGGCTGGCTGCTGCAGGCGTCGTTGCGTCGTCCGCCGCCAAGCCATTCATGTTCGCCGAAGACCGATTGTCGGAGCTTCCAGGACTCCTCGGCATTCCCCACGCAAATACCCTGGACAGCTATCGATATCTCGGCAATGGCGAGGGCGCGTCCGGTGTTCTGACGCTCATCGGGCCCGATGGCGAAACCGAGATCCGCCTGCCCTGACGAGCTGGACCGGCGCGATCCGGCGAACTCATTTCGAGCTGACCCTGCGCGCACGCGCCGTTCCGTGGCGTTCGAAGGACGGACGCAACCGTCGTGTCGCCATGCCCGGAACGATCTCCCGAGCAACGGAACTTGCCCGTCGGGCGACTCAAAGGGCGTGGATTCGCGCGGCGAGTCGCAGCCGCGACATCGGATCAGCCTTTCGCGGACTCACGCCGGAGATTTTTTCCGGCAAAGCTCTCAATGCGTTCGCCGGTGTCAGTCAAACGCAGGCCAGATTTCCCTTTCGCTTTTTCGGAATCTATGAAACACTGCGCCCGTCCCGCCTCGCCATGAGGGGCGCTTCGCGATCGTCACGAACGTGGAGGCGGGATGCGATGGGCGCAGCTCTGCCGCAGCATGGCCTTGCCGTGCGGACGAACGGCAGGATACGCCGGCGAAATCGTGTGGTCCTGGCCTCCCGATGCTGAGGTCAAGCCGGCTGAGATGATGATCGGCCGGCGACGGGGGCAACAAAGCCCGGTCCCCGAGGAGAGCACGTATAAGCCGGAAAACCGTTGCGCAGGGAAGGCCGGGATCGTCCGGCTGAGCCTGTGGTTCCTGCCCCGTGCACTTCTTCACGCACGGGGGCCGCGGGTATCAGCGGATACCCGGCCTTCCCTGCGCCCTCTGTTCAAAGAGGGACACCGTACGATCATCACCCGGGCGCGCAACGCGCCGCGGGATCGCGATGACATGCTGTTTGACATTCATATCAGAACGCCACGCGCATGACCCCTGCACGTGAGCGTCACTTGCCGTCGTCGAGATGGACCAGCACCGCCGCGTTGGCGATGATGATGGCGTCGCTGCCGGCCTCGGCCGCAATCTCCAGCCCGCCTTTGACCGCGGTCACGGTCACCGTGCCATAGGGCAGCTCCTTGGCCACTGCAGCGGTGTCGACAGCCTCCGGGTTCGGCACGCCGATGGTGACGTCCACGAACATGTCCTGCGGCGTCTTGCCGACCATGCGGAAGAAGCCGAGGCTGGAATGGCGGATCGCGTCCGACACCGCGCGCTTGGCCGCCTTGGTGGCGTCGCGGCCGTGGACGTCGACGCCCATGCCCATCTCGGTGATACAGCGGACGCGCGCCATGTCGTGTTTCCCTCGGTTGCTTGCCTCGTACGCCATGCGACCTTAGCCAACGGCGCGGCCGACGCAAGCCGGGTGGACATCAAGCGCCCCCGCCACAGAAAATGGTCATCTGATGCCGACATATATCGTGCAAGATGATGCGCTGGACGAACCTGAGAACAAGGTCTTCGAATGATGTTCCTCCCCGTCTTTCCCGTGATGGCGATCCATCGGCCGGATCCGGCAGGCATGGCTGACCACGAGGAACATTGAAGGAGAACGCCAATGGGTTTTTCACACACGCTGGGCGGCACGCGCTACCGGTTCGACGACCTCAGAACCTTGCTTGCGAAGGCAACGCCGTTGCGCTCGGGCGACGTGCTGGCGGGCCTCGCCGCGGAGGATGCCGCCGAAGGCGTGGCGGCACGGATGGCGCTCGCCGAGCTGCCGCTGCGCCATTTCCTCAACGAGGCCGTCATCCCCTACGAGACCGACGAGGTCACGCGGCTGATCGTCGACCAGCATGACGGCAAGGCGTTCGCTCCCGTCGCAAGCCTCACGGTCGGCGACTTCCGCGAATGGCTGCTGTCGGATGCGGCCGACGCAGATGCACTCAGCGGCGTGTCGCCAGGGCTGACGCCGGAGATGGTTGCTGCGGTCTGCAAGATCATGCGGCTGCAGGACCTGGTGACGGTCGCGGCGAAATGCGAGGTCGTGACGCGCTTCCGCTGCACCATCGGCCTGCCGGGCCGGATGTCGACACGGCTGCAGCCCAACCACCCGCTCGACGATCCCAAGGGCGTCGCGGCCTCGATCCTCGACGGGCTGATGTACGGCGTCGGCGACGCGACGATCGGCATCAACCCGGCGAGCGACGACGTCGAGACGATGGTGCGGCTGCTCGACTTGATCGAGACCTTGCGGCTTGCCTCGCATGCACCGATCCAGTCCTGCGTGCTGGCCCATGTCACGACGGCGCTGAAGGCGATCGAGCGCCGCGCGCCGGTCGATCTCGTGTTCCAGTCGCTGGCCGGCAGCGAGGAGGCCAATCGCGGCTTCGGCATCACGCTGTCGCTGCTCGACGAGGCGCTCGCCGCGGCCGAAGGCCTGCAGCGCTGCCCCGTCGGGGGCAACGTGATGTATTTCGAGACCGGACAGGGCAGCGAGCTCTCCTCCGGCGGCCATTGCGGCGTCGACCAGCAGACCTTGGAAGCACGCTGCTACGCGGTCGCGCGGCGCTATCGGCCGCTGCTCGTGAACACCGTGGTCGGATTCATCGGTCCGGAATATCTCTACGACGGAAAGCAGATCATACGCGCGGGCCTGGAGGATCATTTCTGCGGCAAGCTGCTGGGGCTGCCGATGGGCTGCGACGTCTGCTACACCAACCACGCCGAAGCCGACCAGGACGACATGGATGCGCTGCTGACCCTGCTTGGCGTCGCCGGCTGCACCTACATCATGGGTGTGCCGGGCGCTGACGACATCATGCTGAACTATCAAAGCACCTCGTTCCATGACGCGCTCTATGTGCGCAAGGTGCTCGGCAAGCGCGCGGCGCCGGAGTTCGAGACCTGGCTCGCGGCCACCGGCCTCAGCGATGCCAAAGGCGAGCTGCGCTTCGAGCCGGCGCGGCTGATGCCGGCGCTGCCGCTGCTGGAGGCCAAGTGATGGGCGGCTCCGACAAGAGCGACTCGCCGGCAACGTCGTCATCGGACGATTGGCGCTGGCTGTCACGCTATACCGAAGCGCGGATCGCGTTGGGACGCTGCGGTCCTGGCCTGCCGACATCGGCACATCTCGCCTTCCAGGCTGCCCACGCCGAAGCGCGCGATGCCGTGCTGAAGCCGTTCGACGCCGAGCGCTTTGCCGCCGAGGCGACCGCGCATGGCTGGCCGGCCCTTGCCGTGCACAGCCGCGCTGCCGATCGCGCGACCTATCTGCAGCGTCCCGATGCAGGGCGCCTGCTGTCGCCGGCGTCGGAAGCGCTGTTGTCCGAGCCGCGCGCGCCGGCAGACATCGTGCTGGTGGTGGCTGATGGCCTGAGCAGCCGCGCGGTCCAGGTCAACGCCCTGCCCGTGCTCGACATGTTGATGCCGCGCCTGGCTGCAACCGGCAGACGGCTGTCGCCGGTGATCGTTGCTTCGCAGGGCCGCGTCGGGCTCGCCGATCATGTTGGCGAGCTGTTCGGCGCGTCGGCCTCGATCATCTTGATCGGCGAGCGCCCGGGCCTGAGCGCGGCCGATTCCCTTGGCCTCTATCTCACCTGGATGCCGCGCCGGGGCCGCGTCGATGCCGAACGCAACTGCATCTCCAACGTCCGCCAGGGCGGCCTCGCACCGGCGGATGCGGCGAGCCAGGCGGCCGAACTGATCCAGCGCATGTTCCTCCACCAGGCCGCCGGCGTCAGCCTCGCCCGGCTGCCGCAGCTGCCGGCGCCGGATGGAGATGGCGCGTCATGATGCCGGCGCAGTCCGAAACATCACACCGCGCAATAGCGGTCCTGGATATCCTTGTCGGCCAGCAGCGCCGCGGCGCTGCTCTCATGCACGACCTCGCCCTGGTCGATGATGACGGCGCGATCGGCGAGCCGCAGCGCCCATTCGACGTTCTGCTCGACCAACAGCAGCGTCTTGCCCTGGTCGCGCAATCGCCGGAACAGCACGCCCATCTCTTCGACGAGCACCGGCATGATGCCTTCGGACGGCTCGTCGAGCAGAACCATGCGCGGCCGCGCGATCAAGGCCCGCGCGATCGCCAGCATCTGCTGCTCGCCACCCGACAGCGTGACGCCCTCCTGATCCAGCCGCTCGTTCAATCGTGGAAAGGTCTCCGCAACCTCGGCGAACGCCGCGCGCTCCTCGATATCGGCGCTGGCGGCGACCAGCCCAAGCCGCAGGTTCTCGCGCACCGACAGGCCCGGCACGATGCGGCGCTCCTCCGGAACATAAGCGAGCCCGAGATGAAAGCGCTTGTGGGCCGCAAGCGGCAGCAGATCATGGCCGGCAAAGCGCACGCGCCCCGCGGCCCGGGGCATCAGCCCCATGACGGTGCGCAATGTCGTGGTCTTGCCGGCGCCGTTGCGGCCGACGAGCGCGACCACCTCGCCCTCGCTCACGCGCAGCGAGATGCCGTGCAGGACGTGGCTGGCGCCATACCAGGCCTGGAGGCCGTCGAGCTCGAGCAACGCGGTCTCAGCCATAGCCTTCACTCTGTCCCAGATAGACCCGGCGCACGTCGGGGTTGGATCGGATGTCCTCAGGACGACCGTCGGCGAGCAGCCGGCCGTGATGCAGCACCAGCACCCGCTGGCTCAGGCCGAGCACCATCTTCATCTTGTGCTCGACCAGCAGCACCGTGCGCTTCTCCGCCAGCCGCTCCAGCAGCGCCACCATCTCCTTGGTCTCTTCCGGCCCCATGCCCGCGGTCGGCTCATCGAGCAGCAGAAGCTCCGGTTCGGAGACCAGCGCAATGGCGATCTCCAGCGCGCGCTGCTGGCCGTGGGCGAGATACTTCGCGAGCTCGCCACACCTGCCGATCAGGCCGACCGCCATCAGGGCCGCATCGGCGCGTTCGCGGAGTTCGGCAAGATCGGCGCGCTTGCGCCAGATGTCGTAGCTTACCCGCATGGCCTGGGCGGCGACCCGGACATTCTCGTGCACCGACAAATCGGGAAAGATGTTGGTGATCTGGTACGAGCGCGAGATGCCCTGATGCACGAAGCGATGCTGTGGCAGGCCGTTCAGCTCGCGGCCCTTGAACCGCAGGGTGCCGCTGCTCGGCGACAGCGTGCCGGAGAGAATGTTGAAGAAGGTGCTCTTGCCTGCCCCGTTCGGGCCGATGATCGAGGTCAGCTCACCGGCCGCGAACGCGACTGAGATGCCTTCGAGCGCGACGAAGCCGCCGAAGCGACGGCCGATCCCATCCGCGCGCAATAACTCGGTGCTCATCGGCGTTGCCTCGCGAGCGGCAGCACATCGAGGAACGTGCCCCAGATGCCCTTGGGCAGGAACAGCACGAACACGACGAAGATGGCGCCGACCACGATCTGCCAGTGCGGCGTCCACAATGACACGACGTCCTCTAGGATCAGGAAGACCGCGGCCCCGACGAACGGCCCGAAGAAGCTGCGTGCGCCACCGAGCAGCACCATCATCACGATCATGCCGGAGGTCTGATAGTGCAGGATGTCGAGCGGAACGATGGACAAATGCAGGGCCGACATGCAGCCGCCGACGGCGGAGATGGCGCCCGACAGCATGAACACGATCAGCTTGCAGCGCTCGACGTCGTAGCCGCAGGCCCGCGCGCGCTGCTCGTTCTCGCGGATCGCCTCGATGACCGCGCCGAATGGCGAGTTGAGGATGCGCGACTGCACCCAGATTGCGATCGCCGCGAGCACCATCAGCACGTAATATTTGTTCACCGGATCGAGGAAGTTGACCTGCGCGCCGAACAGACCGATGTGGTCGACCGTGAAGCCGCGCAGCCCGTTCTCGCCGCCAGTGAAGGAGGAGGCCTGCAGCGCCACGTAGTAGACGAGTTGCGCCAGCGCGAGCGTGACCATGGAGAAATAGATGCCGCGGGTGCGCGTCGAGATCGTTCCGATCAATGCGGCGAGCGCCATGCTCGCCGCGATCGCCAGCGGCACTGCGGCAAACCACGGCAGGCCCCAGCGGCCGATGGCGATGCCGGTCAGATACGCGCCGGTGCCGAAGAAGGCGGCGTGGCCGAACGACAGCAGCCCGGTGTAGCCGAACAGGAGGTTGTAGCCCATCACCACGACGCCATAGATCAGGACGTTCACGGCGAGCGCCTTCGACGGCAGCAGCCAGGGCAGCAGCGCCAGCGCGACCAGCGAGACCAGCACGCGGTGATCCGCGAGAAGCGCGAAGAGGCGCTGCGCCTGAGGAAGCGGCGGTGCTTCGCCGGTCGAATGCACCGTCATCACGCTCTCCCCTTGAGGCCGAACAGACCCTGTGGCCGGATCAGCAGGACCGCGGCCATGAGCGCGAACATCACGATCGTCGCCATCTCGGGCGCAAACAGCGCGACCATGCTGATGCAGATGCCGACCATCAGCCCCGCGACCACGGCGCCGACGATCGAGCCGAGGCCGCCGATCACGGTGACGACGAAGGCCTCGGCCAGCACCAGCGTTCCCATCTCGGGATTGACGCTGCGCATGGGTCCCGCCAGCACCCCGCCGAGCGCGGCAAGGCCGACGCCGAGGCCGAAGATCGCGAGCCACACCTTGCCGATGTCGACCCCGAGCACCCGCATGATCAGGGGATCACGGGCGCCGGCCCGCACGATCAGGCCGACCCGGGTCTTCTCCAGCATCAGCCAGAGCACCAGCAGCACGACGGCGACCAGCGCGATCACGAACAGACGATATTTGGGGAAGAAGCCGACGCCGAGATCGACGACGCCGATCAATTGGGACGGTGTCGGAAACGGAATACCGTCGCTGCCGAACACGATGCGCACCCCCTCGACCAGGATGTAGCTGAGACCGAAGGTGAGCAGCAATGGATCATCGATCGACCGGCCATACAGGCGCCGGACCAGGACGAGTTCGATCAGCATGCCGAACGCGCCGACCAGAATTGGGGCGAGCAGCAAGCCCCACCAGAAGCTGCCGGTCAGCGATGCCAGATACAGACCGGCATAGGCCCCGATCATGAACAGCGCCCCATGGGCGAAATTGACCACGCCGAGCATGCCGAACACGATGGTCAGGCCGAGCGCAGTGATGACCAGCACCGCCCCAAGGGCGATGCCGGAAAACAGCTGCATGATGATCAGCGAGAGGTCCATGCGATCAGGATCAGGTGGCGTGGCCGAGTTCGCCGCAGCTGCGCAGCATCTCGTCCGCCCCGGGATCGCTGGCCACGATCGCGAACAGGTCGTTCTCGCTCGCCATCGCCGACTTCTTCTTGGATTCCAGCACAAGCACCGACTGCACCGACTGGTGGTCGCATTTGCGGTAATGCTGCGGGCCCTTGGTCAGATCGTATTGCAGCCCCTCCAGCACCGCGATGACCTTATCGGTGTCGGTGCCACCGGCGGCCTGCATCGCCTGCAGCAGCGAGCCGACGCCGGAGTAGCCATAGGCGCCGTAGTCGGTCGGGATCGCGCCGCCATTGGCGGCCCGGAACGCCTTGTTGAACTCGGCCGCGGTCTTGTTCTGTGTCTCAAGACCCCAATAATAGTTGGCGCCGCCGACGA
The DNA here is from genome assembly GCF_032484785.1 of Bradyrhizobium sp. SZCCHNS1050. Lineage (NCBI taxonomy): Bacteria > Pseudomonadati > Pseudomonadota > Alphaproteobacteria > Hyphomicrobiales > Nitrobacteraceae > Bradyrhizobium > Bradyrhizobium sp. SZCCHNS1050. Next base: position 958,877 of record NZ_JAUETR010000002.1, read on the forward strand.
CGCCCTCGAACACGTCGGGCCCGACGGCGAGGCGCTGATTGTGTAGGATCACCGGCACCACGATCTTCATCTGCTGCTTGATGCCGAAATCCACCGCCTGCTTGATCGCGTTGGCCTGGTCGCGGCCGAAATTGCTGATGCACAGCACGTCCGGCCGCAGCGACATCAGCCGCGGCATGAAGGTCGAATAGTCGGCCGCACCGAACGGATGCAGGATCTCGCCGACGCTCTCGGCACCGATCGCCGTCTGCGCCCGCTTGAAGCCGCGCAGCATCTCATGGCCATAGGCATAGTCGGCCACGAGATGGGCGACCTTCATGCCCTTCTTGATGGTCTGGCGGGCCACGGCCGCCGTGGTCATGTGCGGGTTCAGCGCCTCGTGGAAGGTATATTTGCTGAAATCCTTGACCTCGTTGATGGTGTCGGACTGGCTGATCGACACGTAGATCACGCCGCGAGCGCGCGTCACCTCGTTGACGGCAAGCTGGACGGCGCTGGAGAGCGCGCCGACGATAGCGTGCACCTTGTCCTTCTCGATCAGCTCGAGCGTCCGCGTCGCCGCCTCGCCGGCGTTGAGCTTGTCGTCGCGCACAAGCAGCTCGACCTTGCGGCCGGCGACGCCGCCCTTGTCGTTGACCAGCTTGACGGCGAGTTCGGCGCACTTGACCTGGTCACGCGCCTCGGCGGCGAACGGACCGGTCAGCGGCGTCGGAAAGCCGATCCGGATGGTGTCATCGGCGGCGCGTCCCAGGCGCGGCATCGCGAGCGTGGCGACACCTGCCGACATCCCCATCAGCGCCGTACGGCGGGATATTCCTGTGCGTCGCAGCCTTGTCTCGTAGTTTGGCATGATCTCCTCCCTCATTCGTTTTTCTTAGAACCGGTTGAGCGCCTTGAGCACGCGCGCAGGCGTGATGGGAATGGTGTTGATGGAAGCGCCGAAGGGCATCAGCGCATCATTGACCGCATTCAGCACACAGGCCGACGCGGCCGCGGTGCCAGCCTCACCGCAGCCCTTTGCGCCGAGAATGGTGTCCGCCGTCGGCGTCTCGACGTGATCGATGGTAATGTCTGGCATCTCCATCGCCATCGGCACCAGATAGTCGGCCATCGACCCGTTGAGCAACTGGCCGGTCTCACCGTAACGGCACTCCTCGAACAGCGCAGCGCCAAGACCCTGCACGACACCGCCGCGCAACTGCTCGTCGACCAGCATCGGGTTGATGATCCGGCCGCAATCCTCGACGACATAGTGCTTCAGCAGCTTGATGAAGCCGGTCTCGACATCGACTTCGAGGTAGCAGCCCTGGATGCCGTTGGTGAAGGCAAAGGGGTAGCCCTGGGGCGCGAAATGATGGCTGACAGTCAGCTGCGCCTGAGTGCCCGGTGGCAAGGTGTCGGACCGGAAATAGGCGATGCGCGCGATCTCGGCGACTGGGATACGCGGCTGCCCCGTCGCGACAGAGGTGATCTGGCCGTCGACGACGTCGAGCGCGGCGGGCTGCTCCTGCAGCACCAGCGCGGCAATCTCCAGAATGTTCGCCTTGAGCTTCCGCGCGGCCTGCAGCGCCGTTTCGCCACCGATGCCCGCACCGCGGCAGGCCCAGGTCGCACCACCATGTGGCGTGACCTCGGTATCGCCGGTGATGATCTTGACGTGCTCCTGGGCGAGGCCGAGCTGGTCGGCGACGATCTGGCCGATGATCGCCTCGGTGCCCTGTCCCTGCTCCGTCACGGAGATCGCGCAGCGCACCTCGCCCGACGGCGTCAGGCTGACGGTCGCGCCATCCTGCGAGGAAATGCGCGCGCCGCCGACGCCGTAGAACGCAGGGCTCGGATTGGTGATCTCGACGAAGGTCGCAATGCCGATGCCGCGATAGATGCCGCGCCGACGCAGCTCGGCCTGCTCGGCGCGGAGCGCGTCATAGTCCATGATCCCGCGCAGCCGCCGCAGGCAGACTTCGTGCGACAGCGCCTCGAACCTGTAGCCGGTCGGCGATGCCGTCGGATAGGCGCTGTCGACAATCACGTTCCTGGCGCGCATCGCGAATGGATCGAGCCCGACGCGGGCAGCAGCGAGATCCACCATGCGCTCGGTGACCGCGCAGGCGATGGGATGTCCAACCGCGCGATACTGGCTGGTCTGCACCTTGTTCTGGAACACGACCTCGAGCGCGGCGCGGTAGGATTTGAAATCATACGGCGCACCGATCAGGCGGATGACCTGATTGCCTTCGACGACGCTGGTGCGCGGATAGGTCGAGAACGCGCCGATCGCCGTGGCATCGTGGACGTCCATGGCAAGGATCTTGCCGTCGGCGTCGACGGCCATGCGCGCGCGGACGTGGTGATCGCGGGCATGAATATCCGACACGAAGGACTCGATGCGATCGGCGACGTATTTGACCGGGCGCCCGAGCAGGATCGACAGCCCGACAACCGCCATGTCCTCGTGGTAGACATGCAGCTTCATGCCGAACGACCCGCCGATATCGGGCGCGATCACGCGCACGCTGGCTTCCGGGATGCCGTAGTGGCGAGCGTACAGATCCTGGAACTGGTAGGGCGTCTGCGTGGCGTGGTGCACCGTCAGCGCGCCGCTCTCGGAATCATAGTCCGCGACGATGGCCCGCGGCTCGAGCGTGACCGGGGTATGACGGCCGAAGCTGAATTCTTCCTCGATCACATGCGCGGCCGACGCGAAGGCCTCATCGACGCGGCCGCTGTCGAGCTGCGTGCGGAAACAGATGTTGGACGCCGCAACCGGATTGACCAGCGGCATCCCCGGCCGACGCGCGGCGTCGAGATCGACCACCGCCGGCAGCTCCTCGTAGTCGACCGAGATCAGCTCCAGCGCATCCTCCGCGATCGCCCTGCTCTCGGCGACCACGGCAATCACGGCCTGCCCAGCCCAGACGACGCGATCCAATGGCAACGGCAGCTGCGGCTCGGACGTCATGCCCTTGAAATGATCGAGCGTCCCGGTCCACGGTGTGCAGATCTTCGCCAGATCGGCGCCGGTCGCAACCAGATGCACGCCCGCAAGCGCCCGCGCCGCATCGACCTCGATGCCGGTGATCCGTGCATGAGCATACGGGGTGCGCAGGAAGGCGGCATACAGCATGCGCGGCAGGCGAATGTCCGTCACATAGCGCCCGCGTCCGGCGAGCAGTCGCTTCGCATTCGGTCGCGGCACGGAGCGGCCGATATAGGAATTCGGGCGGTCCAGCGACGTCAGCGGCGGGCTCATGGCGACGAGCCCTCCGCGCCCTGCGATGCCGTTGCTGCCCGTGCCGCGGCGACCGCGGCGATGGCGTCGACGATCGCTTCATATCCGGTGCAGCGGCAGAAATTGCCCGAGAGCGCGTCGCGAATGGTCTCGCGACTCGGCCGTGCCACGTGGGTCAGCAGCTCATGAGCGGTGATCAGCATGCCCGGCGTGCAGAACCCGCATTGCAGCGCATTGCGCCGATGAAACTCGGCTTGCAGGTCGGCGATCACGCCGCTCTCCGAGAGCCCCTCGATCGTATCGATCCGCGCGCCATCGGCCTGCACGGCGAACATCAGGCAGCCATGCACGGCAGCGCCGTCGAGCTGAACCAGGCAGGCGCCGCAGGCCCCCATCTCGCAACCGGCATGCGTGCCGGTCAGCTCGAGCTGCTGGCGAAGACAATCCACCAGCGTGTCGCGAGGCGCGACGTCACACGCCACCTTGCGGCCGTTGACGATGAGGCGAATGCGGACCTGCTCCTCGGTCTCGATGTCGACCGGCGGGCTCATGCGGCTTCTCCGATCCGTCCCAGCAGCCGGCCGAGCAGAACGCGCGCCAGATGCAGACGCATCGCCGCCGGAACATCGTCGCTGTCAGCGGGCGCGAGATCGGCGTCGAGCGCAGCCTGCGCCGCCGCAATCCGTGCAGCATCGATCCGGTTGCCGGTGAGCGCTGTCTCCGCATGCCTCGCACGGGTCGGGACGTCGCCGACCGAAAAGAATGAAATGCCTATGCGCTCGATCAGATCGCCCTGGCAGGTCGCGAGCAGGCCGCAACCGACCAGTGCATAGTCGCCGCGCCGGCGGGCCAGCTCATCGAACGCAATGCGCTGGCCCGCTTGGAAGAGAGGAACATGAACCGCGACGAGGATCTCGCCGGGCGCGATCGCCGTCTCGAAAAGGTCGGTGAAGAAGTCATCGGCTTTGACGCGGCGCCGGCCGGACGCGCCGGCAATCTCAATCTCGGCGTCGAGCGCCAGCACCATCGCCGGAAACTCGGAGGCTGGGTCGGCCAGCGCGACACTGCCGCCAAAGGTCCCGCGATTGCGGATGGCAGGATGCGCAACGAACGGGGCTGCGGCGCGCAACAGCGGCGCAAACTCAGCGATCAGCGGATCGGTCAGCATCTCGCAGTGCCGGGTCAAGGCGCCGATCCGCAACCATTCGCCGTCCCGCGTGATGCCGCGCAGCTCTGCAATGTGGTTGATATCGATCAGAATTCGCGGGGCCTGAAGACGCAACGCCAGCGCCGGAACCAGGCTCTGACCACCAGCAATGAAACGCACATCGTCGCCGGCGCCCGCATGAGCTTCGAGCGCCTCGCCGATCGTGTGTGCACGAAAATAGCTGAAAGCCCTCGCTTTCATCCGTTTCCTCACCGCCAGGGCTCGCCAGCCCGGATTCCCAAATTTGTGACCATCTGGTCTCAAAAGAGTTGCACGCAGCGGCACCGCGGTCAACCAGAAACGAACGATTGGTCACAAATCAGCTTTCGGCTATCAAGCAGACTGTCGCCGCAATCGATAGAGACCATGGCTAGGACCCCGAAGACAGCGAGCGCTGAGACAACAGGCCGAGTTGATGGACGCCCGCGCAGGTCCGAGAACCGTCCTCAGGCGAGGCGCCGCAACATGCGCGCCGCCGACCGCGAGCGCGTGATCGTGGATGAAGCGATCCGCTTTTTCGCCGAGCGCGGCTTCGAAGGCCAGACGCGGGAGCTCGCCAAGCGCATGGGCATCGCGCATTCGGTGATCTACCGGCACTTCCCCAGCAAGGAAGCCCTGATCGAGCGCGTCTATCAGGAGGTCTATCTTAGCCGCTGGTCGCAGGACTGGGGCCCGCTGATCCGCGATCGCAGCCATCCACTCAAGACGCGACTGACCGGCTTCTATCTCGACTACGTGGCACGCGTGTTCGAATACAACTGGGTGCGGATCTTCGTGTTCTCCGGCATGAAGTCGTTCGGCATCACCGGCCGCTATCTCGACCTCGTCCGGCACGAGATCATCGAGCCTGCCGCGATCGAGCTGCGGCATGAACTGCAGCTGCCAGACGCCGCCACCTACCCTCTCGGCAGCCGCGAGACGGAGATGTTCTGGGGACTGCACGGACGCATCTTCTATCTCGCGATCCGAAAGTTCATCTACGAGACACCGGTTCCATCAGATCTCGAGCAAACCGTGCGTGATGCGATCGACCTCTTCATGGACGGCGCCAGGCTGGCGCTCCCTCGGCTCCTGCGCGACGATCAGGCCGGACCGGCACGATGATCCGGCCCGTCGTCGATGACCGTCACGCCGTCCGGCCGCGCCCGCCCTTGATCTTCGCGGCGACGAGATAGGATAGCGGCATGGCGACGACGAATCCGACCAGCGCCGCCAACGGCAGGTCTTTCATCGGACTCGCGACCAGCCCCTGCACCGTCAACAATGCCGTCACCGCGCTGCCTGCCAGCACCGTGCCCAGCATGACCCAGATGAGAATTGCGACCTTGAACATCTGTCTTTCTCCGTCAGTAGGAAAGCTTCCGATCCCTTGACGCGAGAATGCTCTGCCTGCGGCTTCGAGCCGGCATTGATTTGGAACAACCGGACTCAGCAATCGAGGGAGGAGCGACCTGCTCCTCCCTCGATCAATCCCGATGAGCCGACAGAATGTCGCCGACGCCTTACAGTCGGCGATCGAACGACGCTGCTCTATCGTGTCCCCGGAACGAAGTGATCGCGCTTGCTGACCGACGTCCCGGTCGCCGGATCCGTGATCTTGATCTCGATGTCCACCGGCGCCGAGGGAAGGTCGGCCCCCTTGGCCTCGATCGACATGCGGATCTCGCGGGTCTGATCCTGGCCGACGTCGATCACCATACGACCGTCCTGCTCGCGCGTTTCGCCGGCCACCGTCACCTTGGCGTTCGGAAGCCCCACGACGTCCAGCACGAAGTCGCGCGGCCCGCGCTTGTTGAGCAGACGAACCGTGTAGTCGTTGCGGACGCCGCCATCCGACAACTGCACGAACAGCGGGTTACGTTCATGCAGCACGTTGATGCCCATCGTGCCGCGCGTCACCAGCGAGTACAGCATGATCCCGCCGACGATCGCGATGAAGGTCGCATAGATGATCGTGCGCGGTCGGATGATCCGGTAGATCTCGGGCTTGCCTTCCTTGCGGCGCTGGACGTTGATGTCGGTGTCGTAACCGATGAGGCCCGTCGGACGGCCGATCTGGGTCATCACGCTGTCGCAGGCATCGATGCACAGGCTGCACTGGATGCAGCCGAGCTGGATGCCGTGGCGGATGTCGACGCCGGTCGGGCAGACGTTGACGCATTGATGGCAGTCGATGCAATCCCCGGCGGGTGCGCCCTGCAGCCGTGCAGCTTCCGCCTTCTTGACCGACATGCGCGGCTCGCCGCGGTCGCCCTTGTAGGTGACGTTGAGCGCCCACTCGTCGGTCAGCGCCGCCTGGATGCGCGGCCACGGGCACATGTAGATGCAGACCTGCTCGCGAGCGTGGCCGGCGAACACATAAGTCGTCGCCGTCAGGATGCCGATCCAGAGATAGGCGGTGAACGGCGCCTGGAAGGTGGCGAGGTCCTTCACCAGGGTCGGCGCATCGTCGAAATACAGCACCCAGGCGCCACCGGTCCACCAGCCGATCATGATCCAGAGGAAATGCTTCAGCGCGGCCTGGCGGATGTGGGTGAAGGTCCAGCCGCGCTTGTCGCTGAGCATGCGCTCACGGCGGTCGCCCTCGGCCCAGCGCTCGACGGCGTAGAACAGGTCGGTCCACACCGTCTGCGGACAGAGATAGCCGCACCACAGCCGGCCGGCGACCGCGTTCATCAGGAACAGGGCGACCGCCGCGATGATGAGCAGGCCGGTGAAGTAGTAGACCTCCTGCGGCCACAGCTCGATGAAGAAGAAGTAGAACCGGCGATGCGGGAAATCGACCAGCACCGCCTGGTTCGGCATGCCGGGTCCGCGATCCCAGCGGACGAAGGGCAGCAGGTAGTAGATGCCGAGCGTGATGCACAGGATCGTCCACTTGATGCGCCGGAAGCGGCCGTGCACGGCCGCCGGATAGACCTTGTCGCGCGCCTTGTAGAGCGGCCCGACGATATAGGTTTCGTCCGAGTCAGCCATGATATCCCCGCTTCATCTTGCCGTCCTTCCGACCGATTCAGGAGAACGCGTTGCCGCTTTTGAGCCCCAGCTTCTTGAAGACGATCGCCGCCGGGCAGAAGCCCGTGAACGAGGCCTGGATCATGTTCACGCCCGCAAAGGCCGCCAGCAAGAACCAGTAGGGACTGACGTACCAGCCCAGCGTCAGGCTGAGCAGGACGACGACGCCCGCGAAGGTGAGAACTGCTTTGTCGACGTTCATGACATACTCCTTCATGGTTGCATTTGAGCGTAATCAAGCAAGTGCCGGCCCGGCCGTACGGCTACTGCCGCAGGCCGGACAGTGTCCAGGCGACGATTCGTTGCGAGTCCATCGCACCCGAGATTCGCGCCAGCTCCCGCCCCTGCTGCAGCAGCAGCATGGTCGGAATTCCGGAGATGCCGAGCCGCGCCGACACCTCCGGCGCCTCGTCCGAGTTCAGCTTCAGAAGCTGCACACGCGGCTCCAGCTCTTGCGCAGCGCGCGCGAACATCGGCGCCATCGCGCGGCACGGGCCGCACCATGGCGCCCAGACGTCGACGAGCAGCGGCAGACTGCTATGCGCGACATGGCGTTCGAACGCGGCCTGGTCGACCTCGATCGGATGGCCGCTGAACAGCGGCGTATGACACTTGCCGCATTTCCCCTGCGTCGGCGCCCGGTCCGCGGGCAGACGGTTGATCTGCCCGCAATGGCCGCACACGATCTGCAAACCGTTGCTCATGTGCCGGTCCTGACTTCCTTGATCTTGGCGATGTTGAGCCGGTCGAGCAGGAACTTTTCGTAGAACGGCTCGGGCGTCCCGCGCCTCATCTTGCGCAGGAAGTACTTCTCGAAGGCGACCTTGGCATAGTGCACCCACTCTCCCTTCGACGACCAGTTGACGTTGCGCGGCGGGATCTGCGGCTGGGCCAGGAAGGCGACGCCGGAATCGCCGAAATCGGCAAGACAGATCGCGTTCCAGGTCGGCTCGGCCTTTGGCTCCTGGCCGCGCAGCAGCGCCCCGATGTTCAAGGCCGTCGCCGTCACCATCGATTCGATCATGAAGCCGGTCTTGGGCACGCCGACCGGCACCGGCGTCGGCCCGATCGGCGGAATCGCAACGCAGACGCCGATGGCAAACACGTTGGGGAAGGTCGGATTACGCTGATGCTTGTCCACGACGACGAAGCCGCGGGGATTGGTGAGCTTGTCGATGCCGCGGACGGCTCCCACGCCGCGAAAGGCGGGCAGCATCATCGAATAGGCAAACGGTAGCTCGTGCGTCTTGCGGACGGTGCCGTCGTCGGCGACCTCCTCCACGAACATGCGGCCATCCTCGACCTTGGTGACGCGCGCGCTGGTGATCCACTTGATGTGCTTTTCGCGCATCTCGCTTTCCAGCAGACCCTTGGTGTCGCCGACGCCGTCGAGGCCGAGATGGCCGATATAGGGCTCGGAGGTCACGAAGGTCATCGGCACCTGATCGCGCATCTTGCGCCGGCGCAGCTCGGTTTCCAGGATGAACAGGAATTCGTAAGCGGGGCCGAAGCATGAGGCGCCCTGTACCGCACCGACGATCACGGGCCCGGGTTTCTCGGCGAGCCTGTCAAAGGCCGCCTTGGCATGAGCGGCGTGGTCGACGTGGCACACGGATTGCGTATGCCCATCGGGTCCAAGCCCCGGGATTTCGTCGAAGGCGAGTTCGGGACCGGTGGCGACGACGAGATAATCGTATGCCACCATGCCGCCGTCCGTCAGCTCGACCTGGTTCTCGGCCGGATGCACGCGCTTGGCGCCCTGCGTCAGCAGCCGGATGCCCTTGCGCTGCATGACGTCGACCAGATCGATCTCGATCTCGTCGCGCTTGCGCCAGCCCACGGCCACCCAGGGGTTGGATGGCACGAAATGATAGGAGGAGCCCTGCGAGACGACGGTCACGCGATCCTCCTTCCTCAGTTGCGGCAACATTTCATAAGCCATCAGCGAGCCGCTCAGCCCCGCCCCGATCACCACGATTTCCGCCATTGGGATCCTCCATCCGCACTTGATTCATTCTTGCTTCATGTCACCGCGGCGCCGCCGCCGGCCTTGACTATATATTCGAATATCTGTATATACGCAACTATGAAAATTAACGCTGACATCATGGAGGCGGCGGCGGACCAGGCCAGCGACCTGCTGAAGGCGCTGTCGAACCGCCATCGCCTCCTGATCATCTGCCAGCTGGTCGACGACGAGCGGTCGGTCGGAGAACTCGCCGAGTTTCTCGGCCTGCGCGATTCGACCGTGTCGCAGCACCTGGCGCTCCTGCGCAAGGACGGCCTGGTCACCGCCAGGCGCGAGGGGCAGACGATCTACTATTCGATCACAAGCGATCCGGCCCGCGAGGTCCTCAAGACGCTCTATCAGGTGTACTGCGGGCCGAGACCGTTACCGAGACTATGAGGATGCCGGACCGGCATCTTGACCGATATCAAACGGGAACTCCCATCCAGGTGAGATGTCTGCAGCCGGCTGCGGACGGCTCGCCCGAACCTCACAAATCGAATCAAACCAGACAGGAATAGGCTGATGCGCAGATTATCGGTCCTGAGCTTGATCGCCGCGATGGCGTGGCAGGCAGCGCCGGCCCTTGCGGAGACGCTGACGGTGGCGCCGCGGCAGGTCGCCGACGAGAAGGCGGTGTTCGCGACGGTGGAGAGCATCAGCGTGGTCCCTGCCCGCGGCCGCATCGGCGGCACCATCGTGCAGCTTTCGGTGCGCGAAGGCGACCCGGTCAGGCGCGGCCAGCCCATCGCCTCGATCGGCGACGACAAACTGGCCCTGCAGATCAAATCGCTCGACGCCCAGATCGAGGCGCTGCAGGCGCAAGCGAACCAGGCGCAGATCGACTTCACCCGCACCGAGGGCCTCGTCGAGCGCGGCACCCTGCCCCGCATCAAGCTCGACGAGACGCGCACGGCGCTGAACGTCGCCGAGAACGGGCTGCGGGCCAAGACTGCCGAGCGTGCCGTGGTAAACCAGCAGATGACTGAGGGCCAGGTGCTGGCTCCCGATGACGGCCGCGTGTTGAAGAAGCTGGTTGCCGTCGGATCTGTGGTTCTGCCCGGCGATCCCGTGGTCACGGTGGCGCAGCAGAACTTCAAGCTGCGACTGCGCGTGCCCGAGCGCCACGCTCTCTTTCTCAAGGCCGGCGACAAGGTCCGGGTCGACGGTGCCGAGTTCGGCGACAGCGCCGACAAATGGGGGGTGATCGACTTGGTCTATCCGCAGATCGAGGAAGGCCGTGTCGTGGCCGACGCGATCGTCTCCGGTCTCGGCCAGTATTTCGTCGGCGACCGGCTCCGGGTCTGGATCTCCGGCGGCCAACGCGATGCCTACGTGATCCCGCAGCGCTACGTCACAACACGGTTCGGCATCGATTATGTCCAGTTGCAGCAAGGGACGCAGAAGGTGAGCGTTCCGGTGCAGCGCGGCCGCGCTCTGCCGAGCGCCGATCTCCCCGATGGACTCGAAATCCTGTCCGGCCTGCGCGCCGGCGACCAGTTGGTGCAGCCGTGAAACTCGGACTCTCAGGCAAGCTTACCCAGGCGACCATCGCCTCGCCGCTGACGCCGCTGTTTCTGCTCGCGGCGCTCGTGGTCGGCCTCATCGCCGTCGTCGTGATCCCGCGCGAGGAAGAGCCGCAGATCAGCGTGCCGATGGTCGACATCCGCGTCAGCGCCGACGGCCTGCGTGCGCCCGACGGCGTCGAGCTCGTGACCAAGCCGCTGGAGACCATCGTCAAGGCGATCGACGGCGTCGAACACGTCTACAGCCAGACCGAGGACGACCGTGTCATGGTCACCGCGCGGTTCCTGGTGGGGACCAAGTTCGAGGACGCGATCCTGCGCGTCCACGAGAAGCTACGCGCCAACCTCGACCGCATCCCCGTCGGCATTCCCGAGCCGCTGATCGTCGGCCGCGGCATCAACGACGTCGCCGTCACCGTGCTGACGCTGTCGCCGAAGCCGGAAGCCGCCGGGCGCTGGTCCGACAAGGACCTCTACGAGCTCGCCGACAAGCTGCGTGCGGAGCTGACCAAGGTCGACAATATCGGCCTGACCTATATCTCCGGCGGCGGCGCCCAGCAGATCCGGGTCGAGCCCGATCCGGAAAAGCTGTCGCTGTTCGGCGTGACTCTGCAGCAGCTCGTCGCCAAGGTGAAGGACGCGAACCGCTCTTTCCTGGCCGGAGACGTTCGCGACGGCGGTATCGTGCGCAACGTCGCCGCGGGCCAGACGCTCACGGGCATCCCGGACATCGGCCTGCTGCTGATCTCGACGCGCGACGGCCGTCCCGTCTATGTGCGCGACGTCGCCACCGTCGTCATCGGCCCCAACCTCGCAGAGCATCGCGTCTGGGATGACGCCCGCACCGACAAGGGCGACTGGCACCGGGTGCCGGCGGTGAGCCTCGCGCTCGCCAAGCGCGCCGGCGCCAATGCCGTGGTGGTGTCTCACGACATCGCGCAGCGCCTCGAAGGGCTGAAGGCCAGTCTCGTTCCGAGCGACGTCGCAGTCACGGTGACGCGCGACTACGGCGAGACCGCCAACGAGAAGGCCAACGAGCTGCTGTTCCATCTCGGCCTCGCTACGATCTCGATCGTCGTGCTGATTGCGGTCGCCATTGGCTGGCGCGAAGCCCTCGTCACCTTCGTGGTGATTCCGACCACGATCCTGCTGACGATGTTCGCCGCCAATCTGATGGGCTACACGATCAACCGGGTCAGCCTGTTTGCCCTGATCTTCTCGATCGGCATCCTGGTCGACGACGCCATCGTCGTGGTCGAGAATATCGCGCGCCATTGGGGCATGCATGACGGCCGGCCGCGCCTGCAGGCCACCATCGAGGCGGTCGCCGAAGTCGGCAACCCCACCGTTGTCGCGACCTTGACCGTGGTCGCCGCCCTGCTGCCGATGCTGTTCGTGTCGGGACTGATGGGCCCCTACATGGCGCCGATCCCGGCCAACGCCTCGGCGGCGATGCTGTTCTCGTTCTTCGTCGCCATGGTGGTGGCGCCGTGGCTGATGCTGCGGCTGGCGCCGAGGTCGACCAGCGCCTCGGCGGACTCTCACGACGCGCATGGCGAAGGCCGTCTCGGACGCATCTACCGCAGCGTCGCGCGCCCGATCGTCGCCAGCAAGCGCTCCGCCTGGATCTTCCTGCTCGGCGTCGGCATCGCCACCTTGCTGTCGATGACGCTGTTCGCCTCCAAGTCCGTCACCGTCAAGCTGCTGCCGTTCGACAACAAGTCGGAGATCGCGGTGATGGTCGATCTGCCCGAAGGCGCGAGCCTGGAGGATACCGAGCGCACGCTGTTCGCGGCCGCCGACATTGCGCACGGGCTGCCGGAGATCACGACCGTGCAGAGCTATGCCGGCACGGCGGCGCCGTTCAACTTCAACGGTCTCGTGAGGCACTACTATCTGCGGGAGCGGCCCGAGCTCGGCGAGCTCCAGGTCAATCTCGCCGCGCGCGGCGACCGCAAGCGCGCGAGCCACGACATCGCGCTCGAGCTGCGCCAGCGGCTGAAGAGCATCCCTGTGCCGGCCGGCACCAGCATCAAGGTGGTCGAAGTGCCGCCCGGGCCTCCGGTGCTCGCCACCCTGCTGGCGGAGATCTACGGTCCGGACGCGGCGACCCGGCGCGCCGTCACCACCGAACTCAAGAAGGTCTTCGCCGACGTTCCCTTCATCGTCGACATCGACGATTCCATCGGTCAGCGCCGGCCGCGGCTGCGACTGTCGATCGACCAGGACAGTCTCGAATTCTTCGGTGTCGAGCAGCGCGACGTCTACGACACGATCCAGACGCTGTTCGGCGGCGTCTCGGTCGGCTACTCGCATCGCGGCGAAGACCGCAATCCGATCGAGATCGCCGTGCGTCTGCCGAAGCACGACAAGAGCTGGAGCCAGGCCCTGGCATCGACGCCGGTGCCCGCCAACACGGTGCCCGGCAGCAAGACCGTCGTCGAACTCGGCCAAGTCGTGAAGGCCACGATGGAAGAGGGGTCGCCGATGATCTTCCGCCGCGACGGCCGCTTTGCCGACATGGTGATGGCAGAACTCGCCGGCCGCTTCGAGGCCCCGCTCTACGGCATGCTCGCGGTCGCCGACCGGATCGACGCCCATGACTGGGGCAAGCTGCCGAAGCCCGTGATCGGCTTCCACGGCCAGCCCAAGGACGAGTCCCGTCCGACGCTGCTGTGGGATGGCGAATGGGAGATCACCTACGTAACCTTCCGCGACATGGGCGCCGCATTCGGCGCCGCCATCCTCGGCATCTACGTTCTGGTCGTGGCACAGTTCAAGAGCTTCCGGCTGCCGCTGGTAATCCTGACTCCGATCCCGCTGACCCTGATCGGCATCCTGCTCGGCCACTGGTTGCTGGGCGCGCCGTTCACGGCGACGTCGATGATCGGCTTCATTGCGCTGGCCGGCATCATCGTCCGCAACTCGATCCTGCTGGTCGACTTCATCCGGCACAGTGGCGGCGAGGGCAAGACCCTGCGCGACGTCGTGTTGGAGGCCGGCGCCGTGCGCTTCAAGCCGATCCTGCTGACGGCGCTCGCGGCGATGATCGGTGCTGCGACGATCCTGCTCGACCCGATCTTCCAGGGGCTGGCGATCTCGCTGCTGTTCGGCCTGGCCTCCTCCACCCTGCTCACCGTACTCGTGATCCCCGCGATCTACATCGCACTGCGCGAGCCTGGCAAACCCACCACGAAGATGTCGTAGGAGCTATCATGACCAAACTGTACAGCGAGATCTGCAAGGACATCTCGGGTAACCTGAAGACGCTGCGCAAGGACATTCCGGACGTCATGCAGGGCTTCTCTGCACTGGCGAGGGCCGCCGCCGCTGATGGCGCGCTCGACAAGAAGACCAAGGAGCTGATCGCGCTGGCGATCGGGGTTGCCGTTCGGTGCGACGGCTGCATCGGCTTTCACGCGGAGGCGCTCGTCCGTCTCGGTGCAAGCCGGCAGGAGGTCGAGGAGACGCTCGGCATGGCGATCTACATGGGCGGCGGACCGTCGTTGATGTATGCCGCCGATGCGATTGCGGCGTTCGAGCAATTCCAGCAACAGGCAGCCGCCGCCTGAGCGCGGGTTCAGCCGCAGATATCGAGAATGGCCAGCATGTAGATGCGGATCATGTCGAGATAGTCGGGAATGTCGACGCGCTCGTCCGGCATCGTGTTGTAGCGGCCGCCCGGTCCGCAGACGATGCCCTCCATGCCGCCATAGGTATAAAGATGGCCGGCATCGGTGCCATAGAAGCAGCTCGGCGTCACCGGGCCTGTCGGCTGGGCGGCGCCGCGCACGACACGATAGGCATTGTTGACGGCACGGACGATCGGGCTGTCCGGTGCGACCTCGAACGGCGGCATGGTCGGCACGCCGGCGCGGTCCTCCGACATCAGATGGGCCTTCAGGCCGGGAAAACGCCCCTCCAGCGCATCGAGCTCGCGCCGCATGTCCGCGAGCGCGCCCTGCTCGGTCTGCCCAGGAGCGTAACGACCGGAGCCCTTGATGCGGACGAAATCCGCGACCTGCGGCGTCCGCCATTCGTGCAACTCACGACCGAGCGCGCCGTGCACGACGCCGACATGGACGCGATTGATGGCCTCATGTGCCGGCGAACGCGCGCCGGAGAACCGCATCGCATTGAGGCGCGGAATGAGATCGCAGGCGGCGGTGATGGCGTCCACCGCCTCCTCGCGCTTCGACAGATGCCGCGTGTTGCCGACGAGCTCGATGATGAACATGAATGCCGCGGCATGCATCGTCATCGCCTTGAGGTCGGTTGGCTCGGAATTGATGAAATAGTCCGCGCGCAGCCCCTGCTCCAGCAACGAATAGGTGCCGACTCCGCCTTGCAGCTCGCCGACCACATAGGTCAGAACGACATCACCCCTCAGCCTGACGCCGGCCTCGATTAGCGTCTTGACCGCGCAGAAATAGGCGGCGTCGCCGGCCTTCATGTTTGACACGCCGATTCCGTAGACGAAGTCGTCGTCCACCTTCCCCGCCCAGGGATCGAGGGTCCAGCCCTCGGTCACCGGATTTGTATCGACATGGCCGTTGAAGAGCAGGCTCTTGCCGCCGCCGGTGCCGTGCCAGCGGCCGACCGCGTTGACACGGCCCTCGGCCCCGAACGGGGCGACCGCGGCATCCAGGCCGATCGCGCTCATCTGTTCAGCCATGAAGGTCGCGAGCTGCTTCTCGCCCTCGGTCTTCGAATAGCTCTTGTGCTGAACCATGCGCGACAGCAGCGCGAGCGAAGCTGGAATGTCGATGCGGGCGAGCAGGTCGTTGCGATCCATGGGGGCAATCCTTGCGGTCAGCCAACGGGCGCTGGCGAGGCCGCCATCAGCTCGCGGGTGTAAGGGTGAACGTCGTCTGCGCCGAAGGCATCGACGGCACGGCTGTCGACCAGCCGGCCGTGGCGCATCACGACGATGCGGTGCGCGATCTGCCTGATCAGGTTGAGATCGTGGGTGATGAAGAGATAGGCCGCCCCCGTCTCGGCGCGCAAAGCCAGCAGCAGCTCGATGATCTGGGCCTGGACCGAGACGTCGAGCGGCGCCGTGATCTCGTCGCAGATCACCAGGCGCGGCCGCGCCGCAAAAGCACGCGCGATCGCGACGCGCTGCTTCTCGCCACCCGAGAGCTGGTGCGGCCAGCGCATGGCATACGACGCCGGCAGCCGGACCTGTTCGAGCAGGCGCGGCACGGCGGCGACGTCGCCGCCATAGAGCTTCAAGGGGCGCGACAGGATCTCACCGATCCGATGGCGCGGATTGAGCGAGGAATCCGGGTGCTGGAACACGATTTGGATATCGCGCCGATAGGCACGGTTCATGTCACCGGCCCTGCGCAACGTTCGGCCGTCGAAGCTGATCGTGCCGTCGAAGCGGGCAAGCCCGGTGAGGGCGCGAGCGACGGATGACTTCCCCGAGCCGGATTCACCGACGAGGCCGACGATTTCGCCGGCACGGACGCGGACATCGACGGCCCTGGTCGCCGGTGGCGGAGCCGCACGGAACAGCCCGCCCCTGCCGTAATGGACTTCGATGCCGCGTGCGTCCAGCACCAGGGCCGCGCCCGGCTGATCGTTCACGAGCCGCCGCTCCGGACGCGGCACGGCGGCGATGAGAGCCTTGGTGTAGGCGTGCTGCGGCGTCCTGAAGATGTCAGACGCGGGCGCCTGCTCGACGATGCGGCCGTGCCGGATCACCGCGACACGATCGGCGACCCGGGTCATCATCGCGAGATCGTGCGAGATGTAGAGCGCAGCGACGCCCGTCTCCGCACGCAACCGCGCAAACAGCTCGATGATGCGGGCGCCGGTGATGACGTCGAGCGCCGTCGTAGGCTCATCGAACAGGATGACATCGGGCCGGCACCCAAAGGCCGTCGCGATGACTACCCGCTGCTTCTCGCCGCCGGAGATCTCGTGCGGATAGCGCCGCAGCACCGCCACGGGGTCGCGCAGCTCGACATGGCCGAGCAATTCGATCGCGAGGTTCCTGGCGGCCCGCGCATTCAGATCGCGATGACGCATCAGCGCCTCGGTGATCTGGCGGCCGATGGTCAATGTCGGATTGAGCGCGGTCGACGGATCCTGGAACACCATGCCGATGCGGCGGCCACGGACCGCGGTCAGTCGCTTCAGGCTGAGGGACCGCAGGTCGAGGTCACCCAGACACAGGGAGCCCGAGACCTCGCGGGCATTGGCCGGCAGATGCCGCATCAACGCCCAAGCCAGCGAGCTCTTACCGGAGCCGGATTCGCCGACGAGGCCGAGCACCTCGCCGGGCGCGATCTCGAGCGACACGTCACGCAGCACCTCCACAGCGCCCGCCGGGGTGACGTAGTCCAGCCCGTAACCAGTGATGGCGAGCGCCGGCTTCATCGATCGTCCCGCGGATTCAGCGCGTCGCGCAGGGCATCGCCGACGAGATTGAAGGCGATCGCCGACAGCGCGATCGCGGCCGAGGGCGCGATCAGGATCCATGGCGCCCGGTGCATGTATTGGCGCGCATCGGCCACCATCAGGCCCCATTCCGATGCCGGCGGCTGTGCACCCAGGCCGAGGAAGCTGAGCGTCGCGAACAGCATCACCGCAAATGACACCCGGATGGTGGCCTCGATGATGATCGGGCCCATCACGTTCGGAAGCATCTCGCGGAAAATGATCTGCGATGCCGCTTCGCCGCGCGCGATGGCGGCCTTGACGTAGTCCTGACTGCGCACAGCAAGCGCCACGGAGCGCGTGACCCGTGCCATGCCCGGCGCAAACGCAAAGGCAATCGCGATCACCGCGTTGACAGCCCCATTTCCGAGCGTGCTGACCAGCAGCAGCGCCATGAGGAGACCGGGAATGGCCATCACAGCATCGTTGGTGCGCATGATGAATTCGTCGGCCTTGCCACCGAGATAGGCCGATGCGACGCCGATCACGGCGCCCATCGCGCTGCCGGCGAGCGTCGCCGCGAGCGCCATCGGAACGGTGGCGCGCGCGCCGGACAGCAGCCGGCTCAGCACGTCGCGGCCGAACTGATCGGCGCCCAGCCAGTTCTGCCATCCCGGCGGGCGGAAACGGCCGAGAAAATCCATCTTCTCCGGCCCATAGGGCGCGAGCCACGGGCCGAGGATGCAGACGATGGCGAGGGCAACGAGCAGCATCACGCTGATCGCCCCCTGCGGCTTGCGGATCATCCTGCCGAGCAGCTCAGTCATAGCTGATCCGCCTGTCGAGCAGCGCGTAGACGACATCCGCCAGCGTGTTGGTGATCGCATAGGTGACCGCCATGATCATCGCGCCGGCCTGGATCGACGGCAGATCGCGGGTGGTGATGGCGATCATCAATGCCCGGCCGATGCCGGGAACGGCGAAAATCTCCTCGATGACGATGATGCCGCCCAGGAGATAGCCGACGTCGAGCGCGACGATGGTGATGACCGGCAGCAGCGCGTTGCGCATCACATGCCGCACCAGCACCGTCCGCTCGGGCAGGCCTTTCAGCCGCGCCGCGCGGACGTAGTCGGACTGCAGCACGTCCAGCGTCTCCGAACGCATCATGCGCATCACATGCGCGACGAGAATGACCGAGACGGTCAGGACCGGAAGGATCAGATGGCGCAGCGCCGGCCCGGCATCCTCCAGCGGCGACACGTAGCCGGTCGCCGGCAGCCATGGCAGAATGTCGGTCAGCAGCAGCGCGAGCACGGTTGCCGTGACGAACTCCGGCAGGGAGACCCCGAGATAGGCGACCACGCTGGTGGCCGTATCCGCCGGCCGCCCCTTGCGGAGCGCCGCGAAGATTCCGAGCGGGACCGCGATCAGGAGGGTGACGACGAGTGCGCCCGCTGCCAGCAGCAGCGAGCGCGACAGCGCCGTCAGCATCTCCGGCGCGACCGGCAGGCCGGTGCGCATGGAGACACCGAAATTGCCGATGGCCGCGTGCGCGACCCAATGCGTGAATTGCAGCCAGACCGGGTCGTCGAGCCCGAGCCGGCTGCGAATTGCGGCCAGCGCCTCCGGCGAAGCGTTCTCGCCAAGCAGCGTCTGCGCTGCGTCAGCCGGCAGCGCCTGTGTGATGGCGAACACCAGCACACTGACGACGACGACCGTATAGACCATCAGGAGCAGCCGCCGCAGCAGCCAGGCGAATGACACCGCTCGGATCCCCGCCTCAGCTGCGCCTGGGCGCGCCTGCGCCGAGCGAGACGAGATCGAGCCGGAACACTGATCCGCGCGGATGCAGCTGGTATCCTTCCACATAGGCGCGCTGCGCCGCCAGGATGTCGAAGAAGACCGGAATGACCGACGGCACCTCCTCGCTCATCATCGTCTGGGCCCGCGCATAGAGCGCCGCGCGATTGGCATCGTCGGTCTCGCTACGCGCCGCATTGACGATCTCGTCGAAGCGCGCATTGTTCCAGCGTGTCTCGTTCCAGGCGGCATCCGAGGTGTAGAGCAGCTTGAAGATCGCGTCGGCGGTCGATTGCATGTTGTAGAATCCGACGTAGAAATTGCCCTTCTTCCAGACCTGGTCGAGATAGGTCGCGTGCGGCATCGTCTGAACGTTGATGCGGAAGCCGGCCGGTGCCGCCATCTCACGGATCGCAACGCCGAGCTGCGTGCGCGTGTCCGGTTTGTCGGATGCCACCATCGTCAGGTCGATGCCGGAGGGATAGCCGGCATCGGCGAGCAATTGCCTGGCTTTCGCGATGTCGGGCTTCTTCAGCTTGCTGTCCTGATAGAACCGGTAGGCGGGGCTCAGCGGCGTGTCGTTGCCGGGCGTGCCGTAGCCGCCGGCCACGAAGCCGGCCATGGCCTCGCGATCGATGGTCAGCGCCAGCGCCTGGCGCACGCGAACGTCGTTGAACGGCTTCTGATCGCAGCCCATGTTGACGTTCAGAAACTGCCCCGAGGGGACCCGCACCGCCTTGACGCCGCTGGCCTTGCCGAGCCGCTCATATTCGCCGGGCGTGGTCGACAACATGAGATCGATGTCGCCCGAAATCAGAGCAGATGCTTCGGCGGTGCGGTCGGGATAGACGAGAACCTCGACGCGATCGAGCAAAGGCCGCGCCGGATCGTAATACGCCGGGTTGCGCTCGACGACGATCTTGCGGTCCGGCTCATAGGACACGAGCTTGAACGGCCCTGAACCATTCGCCTTTGTGGCGAGGCTGGCGAGATCGGCAGCAACGACTTTCGCAGGCACGATGCGCGCATTGTTGTAGGCGAGCGCGACCGGAAAATCGGCAAAGGCAACCGACAACGTGAACCGCACGGTCGACGCATCGACGGCAGCGACATCCTTGATCGGGCCGACATTGGTGCGCGCCGGTGATGCGGTCTTCGGATCGAGGATCGCCTTGAAGGTCGCGACGACATCCTCCGCCGTCAGCGGCGAGCCGTCGTGGAAGCTGAGATTGGGCCGCAGCCTGAACGTCCACTCGGTGAGCCCCGCGCCGGCCTGCCACGACAAGGCGAGGTCCGGCTCGACCGACATGTCCGGCTTCAACCGGGTCAAGTTGGAATAGAGCAGCTCGGTGATGAGGTATTCCGGATTGACACGCGCGAGCAGCGGATGAATGACCGCCGCGCCCTGGTCGACCGAGATCCGCAACACGCCGCCGCGCTTCGGCGCCTCGGCCGAGAGAGAGACTTGCGGCAGAGCACCAAGCACGAGCGCGGAGCCGGCAAGGAAATGACGACGGGTCACGGACGGCATCAGGCGAAGTCCTTTTCAGGCGTGATGGCTTCGGGACAGAGTTCGGGACGGAACTCGGCTGCGAGATAGGCGAGCACCGATTTCGCCAATGCGACGATGTCGGCGAGCGTCGTGGATTCGCCCGGCGCATGAATGCGGCTATCGGGCCTGCCGAGGCCCGTGAGCAGCACCTCCTGCACGCCCGTGGCCTGCTGCACCCAGCCGAAATCGGAGCAGCCGGCCGCCCCCCAGCGAGCGAAGTCATCCGCGGCATAGCCGAAGCCGGCCGACAGCGCCTGCTGCCAGCGCGACCAATGCGGCCCGCCGGGATCGGATGTCGGCATCAGATGGCCGGTGAGGATGATCTCGACGTCGAGGGTGCCGGCCGCCTGCCGGACGGCCGTTTCGATCTCGCGGCGTGCAGCGGCGAAGTCCTCCTCGGGCGTGTATCGGCGGCACAGGAGAATCTCGACCAGCGAGGGGATCTGTCCGCCGCATTGGCCGCCATGAATGGCTGAGATGTCGAGGCTCGCGGCGAGCGGTCCAGCCGCCTGCGGCGGTGGCGGCAACGCCGACGTCCGCTGCGCGATGACCGGCTCGAGGGCCGCGAGCGCATTGAGGATCGGCAGCGCCGCCTCGATCGCGTTGGCGCCGGCGCGGCGCTGCTCGCCGGCATGCGCTGCCTTGCCGTGAACCCGCACCGTGAGCGTGAACAGGCCGAAGCAGCCGGCCCAGATCCGCGGCATGGCGCTGCCGTTGAAATTCAGAATATGCCCTTCGAGACGGCCCTGCTCGGCAAGGTAACGCACGCCGGGATAAAGCCCTGCCTCCTCGTCCGTGCACAGCAGCAACATCGGATCATAGGCCAGCGGCAATCCGGTGTGCTGCGCGCCGCGGAGTGCGAGCAGCGCCGCCGCAATCGATCCCTTCATGTCGGCCGCGCCGAGTCCGATCAGACGGTCACCGTCGCGGCTCAGCTGCAGCGGATCGGTGACCCAGCCGGGCGCCGCCGGTACCGTGTCCACATGGAAATAGAGCCCGAGCACCGGTCTGCCGGAGCGGCGCCGTGCGATCAGATTCGTCCGCGATCCGCGCGCGCCCGGTGCGCGCCATAGGTCCTCCGGAACGATCACGCGCTCGCTATCCAGTGCCAGCGGGGCAGCGAGCTGCTCCATCACGTCGGCAAATGCATCGTAGCCGGCCCCCGGAGGAAAGCTGGTGTCGACCGCCACCATCTTCCGCAGGTCCTCGACCGCCGTCTCGGCCATGGCGTCGATCGCGGCAAAAGCGCTGGCCAGGCTGCGCGCGCCCCGGTCCGCTGGAATGCCCTCAGAAATCATTTGCCGCCAGCTCTATCCTATATTCTATACAGAAATAGAATTCACGACGCGGCGTTTGTCAATTCCATGAAAAAGGCAGCTGTGGCCAGCAAAGCGGCAGACGGGGTGGGGGCGGGTCCAGGCGCGCTGCCGGTGCCGCTCTACGAGCATGTCAAGCGCCAGATCGCCGAGGCGATCCTGATCGGCGACATGCCGCCCGGCACAGTGCTGCCCGGCGAGGTCGCGCTCGCCAATCAATATGGCGTCGCCGTCGGCACTATCCGCCGCGCGCTGGCCGATCTCACCGCGGGCGGCATGCTGATGCGCCGGCGCAAGACCGGCACGGTGGTGACGGGCCGCGCGTCGCAGCATGGGCTCAGCTTCTTCTTCCAGTACTTCCGCCTGCTCGCCGCGGACGGCAGCCTGCTGCACTCGGAGGCCGAGGTGCTGTCGGTGACGACACGCGCCGCCGAGTCACGCGAAGCCGCGCTGTTCGCGATGGCCGAGGGCGGGCCGCTGCTGCATCTTCATCGCATCCGCCGCGTCGCTGGCGCGCCGGTGCTGCATTCGCGGATCTCGATGGTCGCGAGCCGCGTGGCGGGATTTCCGGCCGAGCCGAAGAAGGTCCCTGCCCTGATCTACCGGCATCTGCTCGAGGCCTATGGCATCCGGATCGCCGCGGTGCGCGAGAAGGTGACGGCGGAGGTCGCCACCAAGGAGGACCGCAAGCTGCTCGGCCTGCCCTCTCCGAGCGCCGTGCTGGTGATCGACGAGGAGGCCTACGACCAGACCGGCGCGCTGGCGATCCTCAGCCAGCACCGCGCCACGACGGCGCAACACTACTACTCGAACGAGATCCGCTGAGCACGTATCGCTTCAGCAGCCCCAGCGCAGCGCCGCGGTGTGCACCGGCGCGTCCCACAGTCCCAGCGATGCATCATCGAGCGCGGTCACGGTGAGCGAGCAGCCGGCCATGTCGAGCGAGGTGACGTAGGAGCCGACCAGCCCGCGCGCGATGGCGAGCCCGCGCCCTTCCAAGATGCGCCGCGCCGCATTGGCCATCACGTACAACTCCATCGCTGGCGTAGCCCCGAAGCCGTTGACCAGCAGCAGGCACGGAGTCCCGGGCTTCGCTGCAAGATCGGCCAGGATCGCGCCCATCATCTCCTCGGCGATGGCGTCCGCGGACGCCAGCTTGACCCGGCGCCTGCCGGGCTCGCCATGGATGCCGACCCCCATCTCCATCTCGTCCTCGCCGAGCGTGAAGGTCGGCTTGCCCGCGGCCGGCACCGTGCATGAGGTCAGCGCCACGCCCATCGAGCGGGTGCGCCTGTTGACGTCGTCACCAAGCGCCTTCAGCGCGTCGAGATCGCGGCCCTGCTCGGCCGCAGCACCCAGCATCTTCTCCACGATCAGCGTGCCGGCAACGCCGCGGCGGCCGGTCGAATAGGTCGAGGTCTCGACCGCGACGTCGTCGTCGGTAATGACGGTCGCGACCTTGCCCTCCATCATCTCCGCGGCCATCGCGAAATTCATCACGTCGCCTTCGTAGTTCTTGACGATGAACAGCGCGCCCGCGCCGGTGTCCACGGCCTGCGCGGCCGCGAGCATCTGGTCAGGCGTCGGCGAGGTGAAAACCTGGCCCGGACAGGCGGCATCGAGCATGCCCGGCCCGACGAAGCCGGCGTGGAGCGGCTCATGGCCGGAGCCGCCGCCGGAGATCAGCGCGACCTTGCCCGGTTTGAGGCTCTTGCGGCGAACGAACTTGTTGTCCTCGCCCAGCGTGACGATGTCGCCATGCACGGCGGCAAAACCCTGCAGGCTCTCGGTCAGCACGTCGGAAACGGCGTTGATCAGCTTCTTCATGGCTTCCCTCCCGGTTCGGCGTCGTCGTTGTCTTCGTTGGCTGAGATCAGCGCGGTGATGCCGCGCGCGACGCCGGTGATGATGCGGTCGGCATGGGCGTTGAGCGCGGGGTCGCCGAAGTCCGGCAGCTCGACCACGAGGCGCCGCATCGGCCGCTGCGCCTCGACCTCGTCCAGCCGGCCCGGATGGGCGGCGCGGTAGGCGGTCAGAAACGCCTGCTGCTCATGCGGCGAGAAGTGACAGATGTGGAAGATGGTCTCGAGATGCTGCAGCGGGATCGGCGTCGCATAGGCCGGATTGACGATCTGCGAGATGAAGCTGCGATTCTTGCCGATCGCCTCCGCCAGCCGCTGCCGTGTGCCGGAGGGACGGCTGTCGATCACCGCGCGCAGGATCGCCTTGTATTCGGCGAGCGGGCTCGCGGCCTCCGATGCATCCTGGTCACTCATGCGCCCTCTTCCGCGGCCTTTTCCGTGCCCTTGGCGAGGTCAAGCTCGCGGATCGCCGCCTTCACCAGCGGCAGCAGGCCCGGCGCGACCGACAGCGCGCGCACGCCGACCCCAAGCAGCGCCGGAATGGCTCTGACATCCCCGGCGGCGTCGCCGCAGATCGAGACGTCCACGCCCCGCGCAAGACCGGCGCGCACCACATGGGCAATCATCGCCAACACCCCGGGATGCAGCACGTCGGCATAGTCGGCGACCTCGGCGCCGTCACGCGAAGCAGCAGTCGCGTATTGGGTCAGGTCATTGGTGCCGATCGAGAAGAAGTCCGCAGCGAAGTCATGCGCTGCCAACGCAGCAGCCGGCACCTCGACCATCATCCCGAAGGCCGGCGCGGCGAACGCGACGTTTCCGGCGGCCAATTCGGCGAGCACGGCGCGGAGATGGCGACGCGCGACGTCCAGCTCCGCTGCATTGGTCACCATCGGCAGCATCACCTTGAGCGGTCCGAGCGCAGCGGCGCGCGCCAACGCGCGCAATTGAACGCGGAATATCTCGGGGTAACGCAAGGACAGACGGAGGCCACGCAGGCCAAGAAACGGGTTGCTCTCGCCATCGATCGTGTAGCCCGGAATCGGCTTGTCGCCGCCGGCATCGAGCGTGCGGATCGTGACCGGCCGGCCTTCGGCCCACCGCACGAGCTCGGCATAGGCGCGATATTGCGCCTCCTCGTCGTGAAGCAGGTTGCCGGTGAGAAACTCGGTGCGTGCCAGACCGATGCCGTCGCAGGCTGCGGCCGGAAGCAGCGTCATGTCGGCCGGGCCGGAGATGTTGACGAGCACCGAGACGCGGGTGCCGTCGCGCGTCAGTGCCGGTTCGTGCTGCCGCGCAATCGCCTCCGCCTTACGGCGCGAGGCGGTCGCATCCTCCGCCCGGGCGGCAGCGATACGCTGCGCACTGGGATCGGCAATGACGACACCGCGACCGCCATCGACCAGCAAATCCCCTGTCAGCTTGTCCCAATCGTGACCGAGCCCGACCACCATCGGCACGCCCCGGCCGCGCGCCAGCATCGCGACGTGACTGGTCGGGCTGCCCTCGCCGAGCGCGATGCCGCCGCCGCTGGTCCAGTCGATGGCGAGAAAAGCCGATGGCGCCAGATCATGCGCGACGACGATCGCCCCTTTCGGCACTTCGCCGTTCTGCGGCAGGCCAAACAAGTGCCGCAGCACGCGGTCCCGGATGTCGCCGAGGTCGCTGGCGCGAGCACGAAAATACTCGTCCTCAGCGGACTCGTATCCCGCGATCTCCTCCGCCATCGTCGCGCGCCAGGCCGCATCCGCAGCGACGCCGCCCTCGATCTGGACGTAAGCCGCTTCTGTCAGCGCATCGTCTTCGAGCAGTGCGAGCTGAAAGCCGATCAGCTCGGCCGCGTCTCCCTCGAGCCCGTCGATCAGCTCGGCCACGGCCTCACGTGCATGTGCGACCGCTGTGGCGAGCGCTTCATGCTCCTCGGCGATCGCCCCTTTGCTCCGGCTGGCGCCCTCCAGCGCATGCAGGATCGCGGCGGGCCCGATGGCCAGCCCGTCCGACGCTCCGCGCCCGAAAATGCGCCGCTCCATCGTCACTCCTCGTCGAACTTGCGGTCGACCAGATCGACCAGCGCCGCGATGGCCGCCTCGGCGTCAGTTCCGTTGGCGCGCAGGAACAGCGTCTCACCCTTGGCCGCCTTGACGCGCATGACCTTCACCGGGCTCTTGGCGTCGGTCCAGGGCCCGTCGGCCGCGATCGCGACTTCGATGCTCGACGCAAAGCGCTTGGCGAGCTGGGTCAGCTTGACCGAGGGCCGCGCATGCAGCCCGACCTCGTTGGTCAGCAGCGCATGCGCCTTCGCTTCCTGCATGCCGATCTCTCCACCGTCAGCCATTGTCGTTCCTGCTCATCCGCCCATCAGCTCTTCGGCGGTCGCGCGCACCGCATCGAGCGGCGAGCCGCCGGAGGCTTCCGTCGCCGCCATCACGGCGCCTTCGACCAGCGGCGCGTTACAGATCACGATGCGCTCGCGCCGCTCCTCGGGCATCATCTCCACCGCCATCTCGCTGTTGGTCTCGGCGCCGCCGAGATCGACCAGGATCGCAACACCTGACTCCGACCATGCCTTGTCGATCGCGCCCATGATGGCGCCAACATCGGTGCCGAGCCCGCCATCGGCATTGCCGCCGACCGCCGCGAGCGGCACGCTGTCGCCGACCATCTGCCGGACCATGTCGGCCGCGCCTTCCGCCACCTTGGCGGAATGCGACACGATAACGATGCCGACATTCTTCTGCTCACTCATGTCCAGGCCTCATTGAATACGCCGCAGATCGCCTGCACCAGCAGGCTGGACGAGCGCGCGCCGGGATCCATGTGCCCGATCGAGCGCTCGCCGAGAAACGAAGCGCGGCCGCGGATCGCCAGCATCGGCACCGTCGCGTCGGCGGCCTCGGCGGCGATCGCGGGCAGCCGGGAATCGAGATCGTCGCCACCGGCCGCAAGAGCTGCCTGCACCGGGATCAAGACGTCGAGCATGGTCTTCTGCCCTGCTTCCGACTTGCCACGCGCTTTGACGTCTGCGATGGCGCGACCGAGCGCCGCCGCCGCTTCGGCGGCAGATGGCTCTGATGGCAGCGCCTTGCCAAGTCCCATCGCCAGCGTGCCATAGAGCGGACCGGACGCACCGCCGACCTTCATCACCAGCGCCATGCCGACCGCCTTCAGCGCCTCGGGAAGAGGCTTGGCGGAGATATTGTCCACATCGGCGAGCACGGCCTCGAAGCCGCGCTTCATGTTGAGGCCGTGATCGCCGTCGCCGATCGCCGAGTCGAGCGCGGTCAGCTCCTCCGCATGGGCGATGATGGCATCGGCCATCGCCACGATCAGCTTGCGCTTGAACGCCTGGTCCATTGTCTATCTCACCCGCTGGCCCGCCCGGTCGAACAGCAGCGGCCGGGTGAACTCGATAGCGACGGAGTCGCCGACTTTCAATTCCGTATCCGGCTCCACCAGGCTGACGATGGTCTGGTCCTGCAGCGTGATATGCAGATGATTCTGATCGCCGAGATGCTCGATCCATTTCACCCGTGCGTCTGCACGGCTCTCGGCGCGCCGGACCGTCATGTGCTCGGTGCGCGCGCCGATCGTCGCGACGTCGCCCGGCACCGCAAGATCCGGAAACAGCCCGCGCGGCAGCAGATTGATGCCGGGACTGCCGAGCCGGGTCGCCACATAGGTATTGGCCGGATCCTCATAGACCTCCCGCGGGCTGCCGACCTGCACCAGCCGGCCCTGCTCGATCACGCCGATGCGGTTGGCGAGCGTCATCGCCTCGATCTGGTCGTGGGTGACGTAGAGCATGGTGGCGCCGAGATCCTGCTGGATACGCTTGAGCTCGATGCGCAGCTCGGAACGCAGCTTGGCGTCGAGCGAGGATAGCGGCTCGTCTAGCAACGCGATCGCAGGTCTGCGCACCAGCGCGCGGCCGATCGCCACGCGCTGCATCTGGCCGCCGGAGAGCTGAGTAGCGCGGTTGCCGAGCTTGTCCTCGATCCGGAGCATCGCCGCGACGTCACCGACGATGCGCCTGATCTCAGCCTCCGCAATCTTGCGCACCGGCGAGCGCAGTGGGAAAGCCAGATTGTCGTACACCGACAGATGCGGATAGAGAGAATATTGCTGGAACACGAACGTGACGTCACGCGCGGCCGGCGTCGCCTTCGTCTGGTCGACGCCGCCGATGGTGATGCTGCCGCGATCCGGCATCTCGAGGCCGGCCACGAGCCGCAATGTCGTGGTCTTGCCGGCACCGGTCGGCCCGAGCAGCACGACGAGCTCGCCGTCGCGGATGGTCAGCGACAAATCCCGTACCGCCGGCTTGGAACCGAACGACTTGCTGACGGCGTTGAGCCGCGTCTCAGCCATGATGGCGCCCTCCTCTCACCGGCTGCTCATACAGCGCCGTGCGGACCGCGCGGCCCGTGGCGGCGTCGAACAGCGACAGCCGGTCGGCGCGGAAGCTGAGCCCGACCGGCTCCGCACGCTGCACCCGGACCGCCGCGGGCGCGCGCGCCTTGACGATGCCATGAGACGTCGTGACGGTGATGATCTGGGTGGTGCCGAGATATTCGGCGCCGAACACCTCGCCGCGCAGCCCGCCTTCGGCGCTGAGCGCCACCTGCTCCGGCCGCACACCGAGGACCAACTCGTCGCTCCCGGCATCCTCGCGCAGCTCGGGCACGCCGATCTCGGCGCCGTCGATCCGCACGCAGTTCGTGCCGGCGCCAAGCCTGCCCGCGAAGCGGATGAAGTTCATCGCCGGCGAGCCGATGAAGTCCGCGACGAACATGGTGGCGGGACGGTCGTAGATCTCCTGGGGCGTTCCGAGCTGCTCCACGACGCCGCGATTCATCACCGCGATCGTGTCGGCCATCGACATCGCCTCGAGCTGGTCGTGAGTCACGAACACGGTGGTGGCCTTGAGCCGGTCGTGCAGGGCGCGCAGCTCGCCGCACATGATGTGACGGAACTCCGCATCGAGCGCGCCGAGCGGCTCATCCATCAAGAACGCTTTCGGCTCGCGGACGATGGCGCGGCCGAGCGCGACGCGCTGGCGATCGCCGCTCGACAACCCGCTCACCGGACGGTCGATCAGATGGTCGATGCGCAGGATGCGCGCGGCTTCCTCGACCCGCCGCCGGATCTCCCCCTTGGGCACCCCCATCGAGACCAGGGGAAAAGCGATGTTCCGGCGCACGTTCATGTGCGGGTAGAGCGCGAACAGCTGGAACACCATGGCGATGTCGCGCTCGCGCGCGCGGCGGAAGGTGACGTCCTCGCCGCCGAGCCTGATCGCCCCCGAGGTCGGCAGCTCCAGGCCTGCAATCATGCGCAGCGTCGTGGTCTTGCCGCAGCCGGACGGACCGAGCAGGCAGAAGAACTCGCCGTCGGCGATCGTGAAGCTTGTGCCGCGCACGGCGGCAAAGCCGCCGAACTCCTTGAACAGATTCTCGATCCGGATCTCGGCCATGGCGTCAGTCCGGAAACTTGGAGACGATGGTGAACATCACGACGCCGGCGAGCGTGGTGATGAAGGAATAGGTGTAGAGCACCAGTGCGAACGGCTGCAGCAGCATCAGCACGCCGGCCGCAATGAGGATCGTTGCCAGCGTCTCCATCGGGCCGCGCCGCAGCGCCCGTGGCCAGCGCGAGTGCGCCGCATCGGCCGGCTGATCTTGTGCCATCTCGGTCATTTGCGCACCGCTCCGAAGGTGATGCCGCGCAACAGATGTTTTCTCAGCAGCACCGTGAACACGACGATCGGGATCAGGAACAGCGTGGTGCCCGCCGCGACCGCCGGCCAATCCTGGCCGCCCTCGCCGATGATGATCGGGATGAAGGGCGGCGCGGTCTGCGCCGTGCCCGAGGTCAGAAGCACCGCGAAGGCATATTCGTTCCAGGCGAAGATCAGGCAGAAGATCGCGGTGGCGACGATGCCGGTGGTGGCCTGCGGCAACACGACCTTGAAGAAGGCTTGCAGGCGGGTGTAGCCGTCGACCATCGCCGCCTCCTCGTATTCGCGCGGGATCTCGTCCATGAATCCCTTGAGCAGCCAGACCGCGAGCGAGATGTTGACGGACGTATAGAGCAGGATCATGCCGAGCCGCGTGTCGGACAGGCCGAGCTCGCGATACATCAGATAGATCGGGATCGCGACCGCGATCGGCGGCATCATCCGGGTCGACAGGATGAAGAACAGCAGATCATCCTTCAACGGCACCTTGAAGCGCGAGAACGCGTAGGCCGCCAGCGTGCCGAGCACGACCGACAGCGCCGTCGAGCCGAACGCGATCACCAGCGAATTCACGTAGCGCGGGATGTAGTTCGATGGACCCGCGACCACCATGTTGCGGCCGCGCGAGATGCGGTCGCACAGACTGGCAGCCGGTGGCAGCTTGGCCATGTACTCCGGCGCCTGCCGGGTCCGGGTCGTGAACAGGTTGCAATAGCCCTCCAGGCTCGGCTCGGCGACGAGCTTCGGCGGATAGGCGATCGCGTCCGACGGCGACTTGAAGCCGGTCATGAAGATCCACAGCAGCGGCACCAGAGTGATCAGCGCATAGGCGATCACCACGGTTGCCGCGATCCGCTTGGTCAGCGGCGACGGATCGACGACGGAATGGGCGGTTGCGAGACCGGTCATCGGCTTTTCACCCGGTTGAGCGCCTTGACGTAGATGTTGGCGAGGCCGAACACGGTGACGAACAGGATGATGGCGAAAGCCGAGGAATAGCCGGTCCGCCACTTCTCGAAGGCTTCGCGCTTCAGGGTGATCGAGGCGACCTCGGTCGTCGAGCCTGGACCGCCGCCGGTCAGGAGGTTGACCATGTCGAACATCTTGAAGTTCTCGATGCCGCGGAACAGCACCGCCAGCATGATGAACGGCAGCGCCATCGGCAAAGTGATCGACCAGAACTGCCGCCACGGCGAGGCGCGATCGACCTCGGCCGCCTCATAGATGTAGTCGGGAATCGAGCGGAGACCTGCAAGGCAGATCAGCATCACGTAAGGCGTCCACATCCAGGTGTCGACGATGACGATCGCCCAGGGCGCGAGCGGCACTTGCGCCAGCATCTGGAAAGACGATGCGGGCGCGCCCGTCGCGGCGGAGATGACGTAGTTGAAGAGCCCGATCTGCGGCTGGTAGAGGAACGTCCAGAAGTTGCCGACCACAGCCGGCGACAGCATCATCGGCAGCAGGATCAAGGTGGTCCACAGGCCGTGGCCGCGGAACTTCTTGTCGATCAGCCAGGCTAGCGTAAAGCCCAGCAGGGTCTGGATCAGGATGGTCCAGAACACGAAGCGCGCGGTCACCGTCATCGCCGCCCAGACGTCCGGATCGGTCAGGATCGACTGGTAGTTGGCGAGTCCGATATCGAGCACGGTGGCGTTCGGACGGTTCGCGCGATAATTGGTGAAGGACAGCCGGATGGTCCAGATCAACGGGAAAATGTTGATCGCGAGCAGCAGCAGCATGGTCGGCATGATGAATAGCCAGGCGATGGCGCGCTCGGACAGGCCGCGCACGCGCCCCGCCACGGCGGGCGGCGTCACCAGGGCGGCGCGGTCGACGAGGCTGCTCAGTCCGGTTTGGTCGGTCATGCGAGGGGCTGCTTCACTGGCGGCTTCGGGCTGGCGGTGAGACTGGCTGGTCCGCCCGGCAAGCCGAAGCTCGCCGGAGGGATTGTCGTGGCGGATCTCGCTTGCGCGAGAGGTGCCGCCTCCATCACAGCTTGCCGTCCTCCTTGAACACCTTGGTCCAGTCGGCGATCAGCCCGTCGAGCGCGCCTTTCGCCGTACCCTGGTCGGCGACGACATAGTCGTGGACGCGCTTCTGCATCGCGAGCAGAAGCTGGGCGTAGGACGGCTCGGCCCAGAAGTCGACCACCTGGTCCATCGCCACCAGGAAGTCGGCGGCGAACGGCGCGGTGTTCTTGAAGTTGGGATCGTTGAGCACGCCCTTGTGGCAGCTGTAGCCGCCGAGCGCCCACCACTTCTTCTGGGTGTCGAGCGCGGCGAACCACTTGATATATTCCAGCGCTTCGGCGCGGTTAGGCGAATATGCCACCACCGAGATGCCCTGCCCGCCGAGCTGCGAGCCCTTCTCCTTCTGCGCGGGGTTGACGAAGAAGCCGATCTTGTCGCCGCCGACATTGGGATCCTTGTAAAGGCCCGGGAAGAAGGCGAACCAGTTCATCTGCAGCGCGACCTGGCCGGACTTGAAGGCATCGAGTCCTTCCTGCATGTAGCCGTTGGAATAGCCGGGCGGCGTGCAGCATTTGTACAGCGCCTTGTAGAACTCGAGGCCCTTCACCGCATCGTCCGAGTTGACGAAGCCCTGCATGTCATACGGCTTCTTCGGGTTCTGATACTTGAAGCCGAACGGATAGAGCGCGTTGGTGACGCCCATGGTGATGCCTTCCGAGCCACGCTCGGTGAAGATGGCCGCGCCATAAACGGTCTTGCCGTCGATCACCCGCTTCTGGAAGAACTCGGCAATGTCCTTCAGCTCTTCCTGCGTCTTCGGCACCTCGAGCTCGCGGCCGAATTTCTTCTTGAATTCCTCGCGAATCTCCGGCCGCGCGAACCAGTCCTTGCGATAGGTCCAGCCGTTGGCGTCGCCCATCGCCGGAAGCGCCCAGTAGTTCGGCGAGCCCTTCGGCCATTCGGCGTAGCCGGCGACGGTGGCCGGCATGAAATCGGAGATCTTGATGCCTTCCTTGTCGAAGAACTCGTTGAGCTTGACGTATTGGCCATTCTCGGCCGCGCCGCCGATCCATTGGGAATCGCCGATCATCAGGTCGCACAGCTTGCCCTTGGAATTGAGCTCGTTGAGCATGCGGTCGGCGAAGTTCGGCCACGGCACGAACTCGAACTTCATGTTGACGCCGGTCTTGGCGGTGAAGTCCTTGGACAGCTCGACCAGCGCATTGGCCGGATCCCAGGCGGCCCAGCACAACGTAATCGTCTTTCCTTCGGCGCGTGCCGGCGCGGACGCGCCGAGCACGGTCGCGGCGGCGACCGTCGCCGCCAGTGCAAATGTCTGCAGCAACTTCATCTGGCACTCCCTCCCTGTTGGCGCCGTCCCCGCTTCGCGTGGGTGACGGCGATGCATGGCCCGCGGCGAGCGACGCCGTCACAACGACAGCGCGAGCCGCAAGCGTTTCCCCTGGCCCTCGGATCATCCGTCCGAGTTAAGTATTTTGTTTAGTAGATTGCGAACGACTAAACATGTCAAGCGCGTTTTCGCGACGTTTGCAGCGCATCATGTTTAGCGACTGCGGTAAGCTGCTCGTCGTCCGGAGGTTTGCCGGGAATGGCGATGGCGCGGCTCTCCGGCGCCGCCGCCAGGACGCAGGCGCGGCCCAACTCCAGGCTGCATCCGCGTGATCAGCCCTTCGCCAACGTCACGCCGCAACTGACCCGGCCGTCAGCGATGAAGAAGCGTCCGGCAAGGCGAGCAACGGCGGCCGGCCAGTCCTCTCTCATGACACGCACCTCGAACGTGCCCGCCGCCCATGCGATCGCGAGCTCGACATCCTGGAAATCCAGGAAGCCGCGCGTGAGCGGATACTGGCATTTGTAGTAGGCTTCCTTGGCGCTGAAGATCACGATCGGCAGCATCGGCTGCACCGCGTCGGGCTGGCCACGAAGCCATTGCCGCTCGGCCGGCGTGAGCACAAGATCGCGCATCGACGGATCGAGCTCGCGCAGGTCCTCGACATCCAGTCCAAGCGACGGGACATCCCTGCTTCGGGCCACGGCCACGGCGCAATGATCGGCACAATGGGAGATGCTTCCCGCATAGCCCGGCGGCCACACCGGCGCGCGATCCGGCGTCGGGACGAGCGCGACCGGCGAAGCTCCCAGCGACGCCAGCGCCCTGCGCGCCAGGATCCGCGCGGTCGCGAACTCGGCGCGCCGCTTGGCGACCGCGGCCTGGATATGCGCGCGCTCTTCGGGAAACAGCTCATCCTCCGCCAGCGAGAGGCTGGACGCCGCCACCACGACCGGACCGTCAAACAGATTTGCAAGCACTCACATCACCAACTCTGCGCGCGCGTCTCTTTGCGGACCGGCCTCGACCGGCCGCCACCGTATACGACACGGCGACATCGAAGCGAATTCCAACGATTCAACATGTCTCGCGATCTCGCGGCGCCACGCCCCCGAGCTTTGCATGGCGAGCGCACGCTGCCGCTCGGCGAGCTGCACCACCGACCACTGCGGATCGGCATCGACCAGCACTTGCGCCCGGCGAGGTGCCAATGCACCCGGCTCCCCCCGGGAGCCCATGGTTGGATCAGGATCAGAACATACTGCGATGCAAGTCGATTCTGCCATAACTCGCCGGCTTGTCCAACGCGCCCCTGCCGCTGTCCCCCGGTCCATGCTTTTCGGGCCCGCTGACATGCGCGTCACCGGCCAGCTTTTGCTTGACGGCAGCGGGCTGCAACGGGACTTATCCAGTCCCTCTGTCTGCCGAAGAAGTGCATTCCCATGGCCGCCGATCCGCTCTCGATCCTCAAGACCGTGTTCGGCTACGACAGTTTCCGCGGCCGGCAGCGTGACATCGTCGAGCACGTGATCGCCGGCCACAATGCCTTCGTGCTGATGCCGACCGGCGGCGGCAAGTCGCTGTGCTACCAGATCCCGGCGCTGGCGCGTCCCGGCCTCGGGCTGATCATCTCGCCACTGATCGCGCTGATGGAGGACCAGGTCGCGGCGCTGCGGCAGGCCGGCGTGAAGGCCGCGGCGCTGAACTCGCGGCTCTGGGGCGCCGAGAAGGACCTGCTGTGGCAGGACATCGAACGCGGCGAGCTCGATCTCCTCTACATGGCACCCGAGACGCTGCTCAAGGCGGAGAACCTCGAGCGGCTCAAGACCGCACGGTTGTCGCTGATCGCGATCGACGAGGCGCATTGCGTCTCGCAATGGGGCCATGATTTCCGTCCCGAATACCGCGCCCTCGACTGCCTCGCCGGGCTGTTCCCGACCATCCCGCGCATCGCACTCACCGCCACGGCCGATGCGCCGACGCGGGCCGAGATCGTCGAGCATCTTTCGATCGGCGACGGCAACAGCTTCATCGCCGGCTTCGACCGGCCGAACATCCGCTATGGCGCAGCGGAGAAAACCAGCACGATGCAGCAGATGCTGGCCTTCCTGAAATCGCGCGAGGGCGAGAGCGGCATCGTCTATTGCCTGTCCAAACGCAAGACCGAGGAAGTCGCCGCCTCGCTCAGCGATCATGGCTTCCCGGCGCTGCCCTATCATGCCGGCATGGAGATGAAGGCGCGGGAGAAGAACCAGCGCCGCTTCCAGCTCGAGCAGGGCCTGATCATGGTCGCCACGATCGCCTTCGGCATGGGCATCGACAAGCCCGACGTGCGGTTCGTTGTTCATGCCGATCTGCCCTCCAGCATCGAGGCCTACTACCAGGAGACCGGCCGCGCCGGGCGCGACGGCCTGCCCTCCGAGACTCTGATGCTGTACGGGGCGGAGGACATCGCGCTGCGCCGCCGCTTCATCGATGAGTCCGACGCGCCCGATGCGCGCAAGCGCACCGAGCGCCGCAAGCTCGATGCGCTGCTCGGCTTCGCCGAGACCTGCCAGTGCCGCCGCCAGGTGCTGCTGCGCTATTTCGGCGACGATTGCGCGCCGTGCGGCAATTGCGACATCTGTCTTGACCCGCCGGAGACCTTCGACGGCACCATCGCCGCGCAGAAGCTGCTGTCCTGCATCCACCGCACCGGCGAGCGCTTCGGCCAGGCCCACGTCGTCGCGGTGTTGCTCGGCGAGACCGACGAGCGCATCGAACGGCTCGGCCACGACAAGCTCTCGACCTTCGGCATCGGCAAGGAGCACGACCGCAACGCCTGGCGCTCGATCGTCCGCCAGCTCGTCGCGCATGGTCTGATCAGCGTCGACGTCGCCGGCCATGGCGGCCTGTCGATCTCGCCCGAGGGTCGCCAGTTCCTGCGCGACAAGCCGCAGCTCAGCCTGCGCGTGCTGAAGAAGTCGCGGCGCGACCGCAAATCCCGGGAGCGGCAGACCACGGCGGCATTTCCCGACCTCGACCGCGACCTATTCGAGAAGCTGCGCGTACGCCGGATGGAGCTCGCCAAGGCGCAGAACGTCCCGCCCTATGTCATCTTCCACGACAAGACGCTGGCCGAAATGGCGGCCCGCCATCCGCGCTCCGTCGCGGAGCTTGCGAGCATCCCCGGTGCCGGCACGGTCAAGCTCGCGCGCTACGGCGAGGCCTTCGTGGCGGTGATCAATGCGCATGATGCGGGCGCCTGAGCCGGCCATCGTCCAGCAGCACCGCGGCTCCTTCGCTCGACGATCAGACGGCACACATGGCTCACACATGGCCTCGCGATCCCGCCGCTGATGACGCCCGGGTTATGCAACTGAAGTCCCCTTCTCCTCGAAGAAGAGGCGCAGGGAAGACCGGGTATCAGCTGATACCCGCGGTCCGCGTACAGCAAAAAGCACGCGGCAGAACCACAGGTTCAGCCCAATATCCGGCCTTCCCTGCGCGACGGTTTGACGACTTATAGGCGCTCTCCCCGGGGATCGGCTGTCTTGCCCCCGTCGCCGGCGGATCATCATCACCGCCGGTTTGGCATCAGCACCGCGATGCCAGGACCACACCACTTCGCCGTCGCATCGCTCCGTTCGTCGGCGCGGGCTTTGACACCCGGCTGCGGAGCAACGCGCCCGTCGCCTCCCCGGCTCGACGCTCGTGACGATCGCGAAACGTCCCTCTTCAGCGAGCCGGGATAACAGGAAATGTGGATGTGATTT
Organism: Bradyrhizobium sp. SZCCHNS1050; assembly: GCF_032484785.1. Classification (NCBI taxonomy): domain Bacteria; kingdom Pseudomonadati; phylum Pseudomonadota; class Alphaproteobacteria; order Hyphomicrobiales; family Nitrobacteraceae; genus Bradyrhizobium; species Bradyrhizobium sp. SZCCHNS1050. Next base: position 995,598 of record NZ_JAUETR010000002.1, read on the forward strand.
GCCCGACGGTGCAAGTGATGAGTTTGCGACAAACTGGCACGACGGGCAGTTGGCGCATACGCGCCATGCAGAGATTGCCCGTCGTGCAGCTCGGGATGGCGCGAGTTCGTCGGGTCACAGCAGCCGGTCCCATCGACGCCTTCAAACGTCTTCAGTGATTGGAATGCACCGTCACAGTGATGAGCTTGGCTCCGGCACCGAGCTGCCGGGTCGGCAAAGCACGAGCCATTCTACTTCTCCGCGTGCCCGGCGGCACTGGTCCGACCGCATGGAAGTTCGGGCGGGGCCGGAAGATCGATGCTGCCAATCAGGTCCGAGCGCAACGTTTCAGCGGCGGCCGTCGCCGCCATGGTCTGTCGCAAGGTGCTGACGTTCGATCCGAGCGAAACGATGCCGCCGAGCACCGCGGCAATCGTCCCGAGGACGACGACCGCATTGGACCCCAGCAGGCCCAGCACCGCCCCGAGCAGCAACGCGGCGCAGCCGGATATCACGATCTTCCAGGCCATGATGATCTTTCGACACCGCTCGGCCGCGTCGGCCAGCTGTTCGATCCGCGCCTCGATGAGGGAGATTGATCGCTCGGGTCGTCCTCATCCATCAGACCAACTGTTCTCCACGGTGTTGCTTTGGGCTAATTCCGTCCCCGCCCACCAACGTACGGCCATTGGTTGGACAATCCAAGAGATGGTTTGCGGCCGTGAGGCATCGACCTTGATGAAGCTCGCGATCATCTGAGATATTACAGGCCTTGGATCACACCAACGCATGGCATCTGGCTTTGTTACGGCGCGACCAAGCCGAGGAGCCTCTCGAAACTAGGCCGGCACGGGAACCCCGGCTTTCTTCTCCAGCGCGGCCACCCGGTCGCGAAGGCTGCGGATCTCCGCGACCAGGTCAAGGACGTCCGGCGCGGGTTGATGCCCCATCATCCCGACATGGCTCGTTGTCACACGAATGGTCGACGAGCTGATCTCCATGCTGGTGCGGGAGCTCGCAACTGATAGACCCGGTTGCAATGCGGGCGGTGCGGGGACTGCGATCGTAACGCCACCCGCGACAATTCCGTCTGGAGCGGTAACGGTTTTCTCGAACCGCGCGGCGCCTTTAACGGTCACGTCTTCGAGTTTCGCCGCACCGTGAATCGAAACGCCCCCGGCGTAATGCTTGCCATCGTTGAGAACAAGTTCGTCAGCCTGGGAGTGAGAGAGCGCCGCGCGCGCCGCCGGAGGCACTTTCGGGCTCTGGAGCTGCACGGTCTCGACGTTGCATGCCATTATCGCTCGCCCCAACCAAGCCGGGGCTAGCAAGAGACGTCCCGCGTGGGCCGCCGCGCCGTCAAACTCGATTCTGAGCATGCCGGGATAGCCCTGCGCGTCGACGGGAACCCTGACATTGCCGCTCTGCAGCACAGTCGTTGATCCTTCCAGGATGACCGACGTGTCGGTGAGTTTGATGTCGCTCGTCATGTTCGCCGCCTCCCGCTGAAGATGTAACTTAAAATATCGTCAACTCGGCCGCCGCAGTTTGATTCACGTCAACGCTCCATCGGCTGGCGCCTGCGACCGTTAACTACGAAGTAGGATGTTCTGGCGCGCGCCAGGCCGCGCTCAGAACATGGGAACTGGCGGGGTCTTGAAATGCCCAATGATCTGCACACCGTCCTGAGCGGCATTCACGGATTGAAGGTCGACGCAGTCGAGAGGTCGGTTCCGGCCTGCGCGGACCATGCCTTCGCCTGGGCAGGCAAGCTGCTCCCCACGCCCCACGTTCGAGCCCGCGCCGATTTCAGCTCGGCTCATCAGCGGGCTTGGCTCGAGGCCATGAGCAATCTAAGTGCATGGAAGACGCGGCAGATCGATCTGAACCTGCCGGCATCGGGGAAGCTGCTGATTGTCGGATGGTACTTCCCGGATCTCGCGAGCCTGCTCGGCACTGCGGAAAAAAAGCATGTGGTCGTTCTGGTATCGAATGATGCTCCCTGGCTCTCCGAGTTGAAGGACGCAGGCACCACACTGAACTTCCGGGCCGAAGGCGGTGCGGCGGCGCTCGCCGCGTACATGCGCGAAGGCCGCAACGTGTTCGCGATGATGGACAATATTCATCCGGGCACCGAGTTCATCCGCAGCCCATTCTTCGGGCGCCCCGCCAAGACTCCGGCCGCCATTTTGAGGCTTGCGATCCGCAACGGCTACACGCTGGCGCTGATAGCGCCCAGGGACAGCCGCGTGGAAGTGGTGGCGACACTGCCCACCGCCGGCAAGCAGCCGGAGGATCTCGCTGCCTGGGTGAACCAGAAGATCGAGCAGGAAGTCAGACGGGCGCCGGAACGCTGGCTGTCGTGGCCGACGCTCGCCTATCGCTTCCAGGCAAGCTGATTCACCAGTCAGGAGGACGCGCGCATGCCCACCACGTCGTTCAATCAGCTCGCGCAGCAGGCCGACGCACTTTACCCGCCGCAGTCGATGCACAGCCTGTTGTCCAGGCTGCGCTACCCCGGAGCGGCACCGGGAACGACCCTGCCGACGGCTTCGTTCGCCGAGGCGGCTTGGCGCCTGTCGGGCCCCTCCACGACACGAATTTCATTCCTCCACTACAACATCTGGTGCCTGCGCGCGAAGATCGGATTGAAGGAGATCGTCGCCGCTGCCGGAGGGGTGGGCCACTTCGCGGCTTGTCTTGGGGTCTCATCGGCTGAGTTCATCGGCAAGGCACTGGAGATGATCGGAGCCGACATCGGAGATGTCTGCGACCGCATCTTCCCGCCGATCGTGGAAGTCTGCGGCGTGCCCGCCAACCCGCTGAACGGCACTTGCAAGCTGGTGGGCGACAGCCTCTCGCTCGGCGGATACATCATCGAAAATCTCAGTTCCGACCTCGACTGGCTGATAAGCCTCTTCTCGATCCCCGAGGAGGTCGTATTCGAGGTGCTGATGCAGTTGGTCGCGCCGGTGCTTGGCGTGTTCGAAGTGAGTGTCATGGAGAAGCCGGTCATCCCCGAGCGCGCCGACGAAATCGGCCGGAGGGTGTTCGCCTACGACCTCGTATCGCTGGTCGAGGCTTGGGACCAGGATACGCGGGATACGATCCTGGCACATGGCACCGCGCAGCATGTCGACGGACCGACCGGCTCCCTCGCCTACAAGCAACTGCAGAGCGGGATCCTCGTCCTCAGCCCGACGCGGACGATCGAGAATGGCGGCGGGCATGTCTATGCCGCGGACGGCGTGTCGCGAGTGATGCCCGGCGGATGCGAGATGGGCTACATGTTCGATTCTGACAAATGGGCGAACAAAGGGGTGCAACTCACGCGTATCCCGGTCGGCTTCGGTGCGATCGAGCTCTATTCGACGCATGTTTATGCCGGGGATGGCGGCCTTCTGCCGCCCGGCCCAACTGACGCGGAGAAGATCGACGTCAGGCGCACGCAGATTGATGAGTTGATTGCCTTCATCAAGGCGACGCACCTTCCATCCAACGTGGCCATTGTCGCCGGAGATTTCAACATCGGTGCTGATACCGACGAATACCACAACCTGGTCGCGGCGATGGAGCAGGCCGGCTTCTATGACCTGTGGAGCGTCCCGTACGATACGATGAAAAGCGACGGTTTGACCGACCGTCACGGCGAGGGCGACGAGCCGATCTACAACGACTTCAATACCAACTGTAAGGTCTATCGCGCCAGCGAGGCATATCGGCAAGCCTACGATCCGGCCGTTGCCACGCCGACGATGTCGGATGATGTCGATTACTACTGCGACGACATGCAGCCAGACGACGCGAATCCCACCGGATCGAGGATCGACTACCTGTTCATGGAACGTGCGACTGCATTTCACGGCTTCAATCTCGACGTCTCACGTGTGCGCCGGCGTGCTTTCAAGTCACGCATTCGCTGGGTCGTCACCCCCGGCCCGCAGGACTACCTTTCGAACCACATCGGACTGGAGGCGACTTTGTTCGCCAGCCCAAGGCACTAGAGCTCCGGGCGTTCAAGAAGCGCGGCAGAGGCTCGGAGTCACAGAATGGGTCACTCATCGTCGACAATGCCGACTTGGCCGTCTGCGCAGCGCTTGTCGGCGGGGATGCCAAGTTGAGGCGTCTTGGCACTCGACCTGGTAAACGGTAGGCCATTAGCATCACCAACCTCTCGCCGACCGCTGAGCATAAGGGTTCGGCCAGCTTCATGTTCATGCGCGCCGGCAGGCCGCCGACCTTGTGTTACGACTTGATCGTCACCGACAGGCCGCCGGTGAAGAAGACGCTCTCGATCACGTCGAGATAGGGCCCCAGATCACCTTGCGACTGCCCACTTGGTGCGGGACATCGCACGACCGCGTGTTGTACGTTTCAAACAGCAGGCAAGGCTGAGCCATCTCGCGGCGGCATCCGCCCGAGTTGTCATCTTGAGTGAACCTCTTCCTCCGAAGAAGAGGCGCAGGGAAGATCGGGTATCAGCTGATACCCGCGGTCCGCGTGCAGCAAAAAGCACGCGGCAGAACCACAGGTTCAGCCCAATATCCGGCCTTCCCTGCGCGACGGTTTGACGACTTATAGGCGCTCTCCCCGGGGATCGGCTGTCTTGCCCCCGTCGCCGGCGGATCATCATCACCGCCGGCTTGGCATCAGCACCGCGATGCCAGGACCACACCACTTCGCCGTCGCATCGCTCCGTTCGTCGGCGCGGGCTGTGACACCCGGCTGCGGAGCAACGCGCCCATCGCATCTTCCGGCTCGACGCTCGTGACGATCGCGAAACGTCCCTCTTCAGCGAGCCGGGATGCGCGAGAATGTGAGGGTGATTTGCCCGACGGTGCAAGTGATGAGTCCGCGACAAACTGGCACGACGGGCAGTTCAGGCATGAGAGGCATGCACGGATTGCCCGTCGCGCAGGAATGGCCGTGGTCAGATGCGCCGCTGCACCGACGCGGGCTGGAGATCCTGCTCGCAGTGGCAGGTCCTCTGCGCCCTCTCCCGCAGGATCTGCGAGACCATCCGCTCGGTCCCGGTCAGGCCGGTCAGGATCGTCGCGCCGACAGCCATGCCCGATCGCAATCCGGCGGGCATGGCCGCCTTCAGCAGGCTGATCTTCAGCGCGATCCGCGCTTCGCCGGTTGGCGAGCCGGACGCCGCGCCGATCCACTCAGCATCCGCGACATGTCCATAGAGCCGGACGGGAAGGCCCGGCACGTCGATCGTGACCGCCTGTCCGATCGCGACATAGGTGATCTCGGAAACCGCGAGAGCTGCGATGACGTGGGGCTCGCCTGGCGTGACCACCGCCATCAACGACCGATCTGTCGTCACGGCGTCGCCGACATGGAGACCGCTTGCAGCCACGACGCCGGCGACGGGAGCGATGACGTCGTTCAGCGCGACCGTCGAAGCGCGCTCGTCCCGGTGCTCGATCCGCGCGAGAACCTGTCCCGCAGCGATCTCCTGGTTGTCGGTCACGAGCAGGTCCCTGACCAGGCCGGACACCGCCGACCTGACCGGGATCTCGTTCATACTGACATAGGCGTCATCGGTGTGAACCAGATATTGGCCCACGGTCACATACTCGACCATCCACGGCACCGCGACCAGCATTCCGAACATCAGGCTGAGCGCGGCGAGCAACCACAGCGCACGTGCTGCGGACGCCCTGGCGCGCGGCTCCGCCGGGGGACACTCCCGATGCAGAATGACCGGCCGGGATCCACCCGGCGCTTGCTGTCCGTCCACCACTCGCTCCTCACGACCACGGCATGGGGCGCGTTGCCGCCTCGGCGGCATCCTCTTGACGTAAGAGTCGCACCCATCGAATGCCCGTGACGCGAGATGTGGCGGCTCGCGGGCCGGTTGATAATGGCGCCTGGACCGAATTGGGTCTTCAATTTCTCGAAATAATGCCCGTGTCGACGACACCGCGACACCGCCGCAGCCTCGACACGAGACGGGGGTAACGCCGTTGACCGTCGCGCAAGCTTTGCCAGCGCTTCAAACAACGGCCCCAAACAGCCTTCCGATGCCTGCGGTGAGACCCAGGGCGAAGGCCCCCCAGAACGTCACGCGAAAGGTGGCGCGCGGAATGTTGGCCCCGCCTGCCTTTGCGCCGATCGCTCCCAGCACCGCGAGAAAGGCGAGAGAAGCCGCGGAGACGATCGGGACCAGCAAATTGGCGGGCGACACGACGACCATCAGCAAGGGCATGGCGCCCCCCACCGAAAACATCATGGCCGAGGTCAGGGCAGCCTGGATCGGCCGCGCTGCGGTGATCTCCGAGATTCCCAATTCGTCACGGGCATGAGCCGTCAGTGCGTCTTTCGCCATCAGCTGCTCGGCCACCTGCCGCGCAAGGGATTGATCCAGACCTCGCTTGACGTAGATATCGGCAAGCTCGTCGCGTTCGAATGCGGGGTTGTCGCTCAGCTCCTTGCGTTCCCGGGCCAGGTCGGCCTGCTCCGTATCCGACTGCGAGCTGACGGAGACATATTCACCGGCGGCCATCGACATCGCTCCGGCGACCAATCCCGCCACGCCTGCGATCAGGACGTCGTTTCGTGTCGCTGCTGCCGCAGCAACACCGACGATCAGGCTCGCAGTCGAAATGATGCCGTCATTGGCTCCCAGAACGGCCGCTCTGAGCCATCCGATCCGCGCCACCAGATGGCTTTCGGGGTGGACGTGAAGGCGGCTCATGTCTTTCTCCTGATCACGCCTTGCAACTTCGTGGCGGCCGCCACGGTGTTGGAAATCGTTCCATACTTCCTGACATTCTGATGAAGCAGCTCGAGCCGGCGGTCGTCTTCGTCGGTGTCGACGATCAGCTCGTAATCGATCGACGCCATCATCGGCGGGCTGTCCTGACGGAAGCCGATCAGTCGCACCTCGACGCCACGAACATGGAACTTGAGCATCGGCGTCACGCGTTCGATTCCCTTGATCATGCAGGCGGCAACCGCGGCGAGAAGAAGCTCGGCCGGGTTGAACGCATCCCGCCGTCCCTGGACATCGGTGTCGAGCACCACGGTCGCATCCTTGCAGTCAGCCACGCTTTCATGCGCATCGATCCGTCGGGCGTTGACGCGATACTCTAGCATTGGAGGAGTCTCCGGGCCGCGTGTCCTTGGGGTTGGCAATCCGAACCATGAGCGGAGTGATCGATCGGATCGCGACCGTCCGGTTACGGCGGCAGAAGCGACCGGCGCAATCCATGGTTTCCGACAGGCGTGTCGCCTTCCCTAGTCGTCCGAGTGAGGCAGCATGCGAAGCAGCGTCCGATCCCGGAAGATCCAGTGATGGATCAGCGCGGCGGCCGCATGCATTGCGGCCACGATGACGAGGGCGTGGGCGAGAATTTCATGCACTTCCTTGACGTTGTGAGCAAACGCGCGGTCCTTGGGCCAGGGCGACGCGATCTCGGCAATGCCAAACAGCGGCAAGGAATCACCGCGCGCAAACTGCAACACGATGCCAACGACAGGCACGGCAAAGAGCAGCGCATAGAGAACGTAGTGCGCGAAACGCGCGGCCGGATCCTGCCACTTTCCCATCCATGTGGCGAACTCGGTCGCTTCGGGCGGCGGAGAAGGATCGGCCAGCCGCCAAGCCAGGCGCACCGCCAGAAGCATGAGGATCGCGATCCCAGCCGTGACATGGACGAGCAGGCCGGACTCGCGCGGCGCGCCCTTGGGCAGCACGTCACCGAAGACCCCAAGCGCCCAGGCGACGGCCACGAGAACGACCGTCAGCCAATGCAGCGTCTGCGGAATCGCCCCGTAATCCCTCGTCGAGTTGAAGAGCTGCATCTCAGACCTCTTTGGTCAAAAGATGCTCCTGGCGCGACCGTCCCTCGTTGATGTGGATCAAGCCCTTGCCGGTCTGGGTGCTCAGGACGGCGGGGCGAGTGCCAGCTCTGCATCGGCGATGACATAGCGGACGTAGCGGTAGTCGCGGATGAAGCTGATCTTGCCGTCGCGCCAGCTCAGCCACATGACGTAGCTGGGCCGCGGATCGCCCTGGCGTTCGAACACGGCGATCACTTCCCGGCCCTCGAGCCAGGCCGGTGCCAGCCAGACGCCGTCCATCCCGGCGTAGATGCTGAAGAACATCCCGACATCGGCCGGGCCGACACGGACGGGATGAGTGGACTGGTGCAGTTTGACGTCGTGTGCCAGCAGCGCGCGCAGGCCGTCCCAATCACGCCGGTTGAACAGGCTCACATAGCGTGTTGCCGCATCGGAGGCTGGTCTCGCCGCCGGCCGCGCCTCGGCCACAGCGTTGATCTCGGAGAGCCGCGCCCGGGCGCGGGCGAGATGTGCCTTCACCGAGTCCACCGTCAGGTCGAGCAGCGCCGCGATGTCGGCGAGCGACTCATCGAGCACATCCTTCAGAACGAGGACGCTCCGCTGAGGGATCGGAAGCTCCGTGAAGCGCGACACCGCGGTCCGGATCGCCTCGTCGCGCATCATCGCCTCCACGGCATCCGGCACGGTGTCGTCGGCGACACCGTCAGCCGCCTCCATCGGTTCGGCGGCCCGGATCGCACGGCTGCGCAGCAGGTCCAGCGCCCGGTTATGCGCGACCCGGAACAGCCAGGCACGCAGCATCACGACGTCGCGCATCTCGTCCACCGCGACGAGCGCTTTTGTCAGGGTGTCCTGCACGACGTCCTCGCCGTCGATCACAGAGCCCATCAGGCGCGCGCAATAACGATGCAGCTCGGGCCGCAGCTGCTCTGCGAGGGCCACGAGCTCGGCGCTGCGCGCGCCGCGCGAAGCATGTCCGCCGTCGCTCAAGCTGCCGCTCCTTCCATCACCGTCACGCCGGAATCTCCGTTGAGACCGAACACGACGCCGTCGACGAACCGCGGGTCCTCCAGCACTGCGACCACACGATCGCCGAACGCCCGTGGCGGCATCGGCGCGCCGAAGCGGGCAACGAACGCTTCCGGCGCAATGCCCATGGACCCGGCATAAGCACCCGCGGCCGTATCCCCCACTCCCGTGCCGAGGATCATCATACGCGGCACGATCGCCTGGAAGCGGATGCCGAGCCTGTCGTCCTGCGACACGCCGTTGGCGTATTTCGCCATGAACCAGAGCATGCGCTTGGCGCCGCCGTAGCCGCCTGACATCTGCGAACCGCCCACCGCCGCGCCGCTCGATCCGACCAGGACGCGGCTTCCTGGTTTCAGGGGGAGCTTGAGCGCCGCCTGGATCCAGTACAAGCCCGCCTTGACGTCCGTTTCCCAGGCAACCGAGAAATCCCTCCAGGTCAGCCGATCCAGCCGGTCCATGTGCGGCGTTGTGCCGGCGTTCAAGATCAGGATGTCGGGGCTGATATCGCCGACGATGCGATGCGCAGCGGCCTCGTCGGTGACGTCGGCCGCGATCGTGGCCACACCCAGGCGCGCAGCAATCGCGTTCAGCGCCTCGGTTCCGCGCGCGACGACGGTCACCTTGGCGCCGCGATCGACGAGGGCCTCCACGACTCCCAAGCCAAGGCCGCGGCTTCCGCCGGTCACGACGATCGTCTTGTCTTTCAGGCTCATGATGATGCTCCAATGTCCAGATGACATGAAAACGATCGAGGCATCGGAAAAGAGTCAGGCGGCGAAACCAATGCGAGCCCCCTTGCGCAACCGGCCGCCCGGCTGGATGCTCCGGGCACATCGTTCATCACGGGAATCGCTTCATGTCCGTCGACACCACCGCCGCCACCGATCGTCTGATGCGTTTTCTCGCCGTCCAGGGCGTGACCGGACAGGAAAAGGCGATCGGGCGCGAGATCATGGCGGCGCTGAAGCAGGCCGGCGTGCCGGCCAAGGCGATGCGGCTCGACGATGCCAATACGCGCATTCCGCTGCCGACCGAGACCGGCAACCTGATCGTCGAGCTGCCCGGCCGCGGCAGCCAGCACAATCAGCCGCGGATCATGTTCATGACCCACATGGACACGGTGCCACTGTGCGCCGGCGCGCAGCCGAAGATCTCCGGTCGCAAGATCGTCAACCAGGCCAGGACCGCGCTCGGCGGCGACAATCGCTGCGGCTGCGGCATTCTCGTCACGCTCGCGGCCGAGCTAATCCGGCAGAAGCTCGATCATCCGCCGATCACGCTGCTGTTCTGCGTGCGCGAGGAGAGCGGGCTCTATGGCGCGCGGCACGTCAACACCGACGACCTCGGCGCGCCCGAGATGGCGTTCAACTTCGACGGCAGCTCCGCCTCCGCCGTCACGATCGGCGCTGTCGGCGCCGACCGCTGGGAGGTCGAGATCTTCGGCCGCGCCTCGCATGCCGGCGTCGCGCCTGAGCGCGGCATCAGCGCCACCATGATCCTGGCGCTCGCGCTCGCCGAGGTGAAAGCCGGCGGCTGGTTCGGCAAGGTGGTGAAGGGCAAGGGCAAGGACGCGAGGCTTGGCACCAGCAATGTCGGTCCGGTCACCGGCGGCGAAGGCCGCCCCGCGGGCGACGCCACCAACGTCGTCACTGACTACGTCCACGTCCGCGGCGAATGCCGCAGCCACGATGCCAAATTCATCCGCGAGATCACCAAGGCCTACAAGGCGGCTTTCGAGAAGGCGGCCAAGCAGGTCACCAACAGCGAAGGCAAGTCCGGCCGCGTCAAGTTCAAGGCCGAGACCGACTATCATCCGTTCCGGATGAAGGAGACCCTTCCCGTCGTCAAGCGCGCCATGGCTGCCGTTTCCGACATCGGCGCCGCGCCGACCCTGCGCGCCGGCAATGGCGGCCTCGACGCCAACTGGATGGTCCGCCACGGCATCCCCACCGTGACCTTCGGCACCGGCCAGAACGAGCCGCACACGATTGACGAATGGATCAACCTGGACGAATACGATCGGGCGTGTGCGCTGGCGGTCAGGCTGGCGACGATGGGGTGAGACGACGCCATCCGGACACGCACTTGGATGGCTGCAATCTCCTTGCTCCCGCGCAACGTCGTGATGACGGGCTCGCCAGCAAACGCGCATGTTCCGAACAGGTCGAACAGCGAGGCCATGACGTCGCGCTCCCGCGGCGGATGGCACCCAGGCAGAGATTGCCCGTCGTGCAGCTCGGGATGGCGCGAGCTCGTCGGGTCACAGCGGCCCAGTCTCATCGACGCCCTTCAAACGTCTGCAGTGATTGGAATGCGCCGTCACAGTGATGAGTTGGCTCCGGCACCGGGCTGCCGGGTCGGCAAAGCACGAGCCATTCCTCCTCTGCGTGCCCAGCGGCACTGGTCCGATCGCATGGAAGTTCGGGCGGGGCCGGAACTCCAAAGCGGGACGGCGGTTCTAGTGCGATGGACCTGCCATTCGCGTTGGACCGTCGCCAGCTCCTCGGCGAGGTCAGGTCCAGAACCGCAATCGATCATCCGTTTGCCGGCATTGTACGGCTCTGACGTTCGTCACAGTTCTCGGCAGAGCCGGACACCGGAGACATCAGCCAATCACGGCGCACTTCACTGGAGGCCTGACATGTCGACCAAACTAGCTCTGCTCGGCCGCACGGCCGCAATTGCTTCATTGACTGCACTCGCGATCGGCGCCTTCACCCCGACCAGTGCCGACGCGCGAAATGGGCGCTGGCACGGCGGCGCTGCGATCGGCGCGGCGCTCGCGGCGGGTGCCATCGGCACCGGTCTTGCGATCGCCGCAAGCCGCGACGCCTACGATTATTACGATGGCCCGGTCTATGACGGCCCGGCCTATTACGCGGCTCCGTCCTACTACGGCGTGAACCCCCACGCCTATGGCTATTACCGCAAGGGCGAATACCCCTATCAGGTCTATGGCGGCGACAGCCCGAACGCGGTCTGCGCGCAGGGCACGACCTGGAATTGCCGCTGAGACCGCGTCCAATTGAAACCTCGACGCGGCATCGGGCGAGGTCTCGCGGCGCTCGCCCGGCGCTGGACTCGCTTCTCTGCCGTCGCGATCAGTCCCGTAACCTGCCATGAGCGCAGCGACATGCGGGACCGATCTCTCGCCGGGTCGCTTCCCCGAAGCCCATTGAGCCGCGGCGGGCGCTACGCGTCGAACGCGAGGCGGATGACCGATCGCGATACCCTTGCCGGCATGCGCACCGCTGCCCAAATGCGGCGCGCCAGCCGGCATCATGATCCCGATGCGCCATCCGGCGGGATGACGCCCTTGCTGAAGATGAAGCAGCCGTAGAACCGGCGCTCGCCGGTGGCGATCACGCAATAGGCTGATCTGGCCATCTCATAGAATGCGAAGCGCTCGACGCCGACCAGCGGCCACGACCTGCCCTCGGCGCGGTCGATCACCGCCTGCACCTCCTGCTGCACCGGCGTCACCTCCGCAGGACTGCCCACGACCTCCATCCGCACGGCGGCATCGTCGATGAAGCTGTCGAGCGGCAGCACCGACAGCACGGCCTGGACCGCGCGCGCCGCGCTGACATTATCGATGCGCAGCAGCCCGCCGAACACTGTCTGCCGCGCGATCGCATCCGCCGGAAAATTGGTGTCGCAGATCACGAGACGGTCGCCATGCCCCATCGCGCGGAGCGCATGGAGCACGTCGGCATTGAGCAGTGGATCGATCCCCTTGAGCATGTGGTCTCCCTGTCATTTTCATCGACCGGACCAGGTCGCCGGGCCATCGGCCAAGGGCAACTGCTGCCAAACACCTGGAGCGCGTCACGCCATCATCCCATCGCGAACTACACGCTCCCTCGCCTCTCGCCGACCAAGCGAAGATCGATGCTGCCGATCAGGTCCGAGCGCAGCCTTTCAGCGGCGGCCATCGCCGCCATTGTCTGTCGCAACGTGCTGACATTCGATCCGAGCGACACGATGCCGCCGAGCAGCGCCGCAATGGCGCCGAGGAGCGCGACCGCATCGGATCCGAGCAGGCCCAGCACCGCGCCGAGCAGCAATGCGGCGCCGCCCGCTATCGCGATTTTCGAGGCCAGGATGATCTTTCGGCACCGCTCCGCCATCTCGGCAAGCTCGTCGATCCGCGCCTCGATCCGGGATATCTCTCCGCTCGGGTCGTCCTCATCCATCACGCGAGCTGCCCTCCGCGCCATCAGCGCCTCATCCTGAAACGACCCGGTCCCCGATCATGCCACCTGTCACGTGGCGCGCGAGCGTACGACGCCGCCATCCCACCGGCAACCATCCACGGCCTGACTTCACCGCGCACAACAGGTCCCGATGCACGCGGACGCTCCTCCAGGGCCGCGGCCGCAGGCCCGGAACAAAGCCGGCAACTCCGGATTGTCGTAACCGGAATTTCCACACGGCGGATGGGCGGCTCATGCCGAGCGCCCGTTCGGCAACCATCGGCTGCTATTGCCTACACGGCAATGAGCAACTTCTGACCTTGGTGCCAGCAGCTCATCAATGAGAGCTGAGCGGAAACGACAATTCAACTACGAAAGCAGCGCGTCGGCCAGGCGATATCAGGAAAAGGCCGCAGAGGCGCGTGATGCTCAAGGCGCCTCGTTACGGGGACGCGCAACCATATCATCTCGAGTTGCCCAAACACGAGCACCGTCCGCTACTCGCGGCGGCCCGAGCCGTTCGTCAATTGCAAACTTTCCAAGTTGATCCCGTGTTGCACGCGATATCGTAGCGAGCCGGCGGGGATCCGAAGCGGCGCGACTCCACTAGCGAGCCATTTGCGAGCGTTGGCCGGGCGGCGGGTGGGGAAGGCCACCCTACCCTGGACAACGACAACAGTCCTCCTAACCACTGCCGCGTCCCCACTTCAGGCAACGACCCGTGGCCGACTTTCACAAGCCGCGAAGTGCGACCAAGTCGTTCTCATGCCTCCAGGCTCCGAGAGGTCACATCGAGCCATGCCTGCGAGCTCACGAGCATGAGAGTCCTCAAACGTTCGCGCCGGCGACGTTCCTGCCCGCGAGCCAGCCGAAGACCAGCGCCGGACCCAACGTGATGCCGGGCCCGGGATAGGCCCCTTCCATGATCGAGGCCATGTCGTTGCCGCAGGCGAACAGGCCAGGAATGGGTGAGCCATCCGCGCGCAACACCCGCCCGCGCGCATCGGTGACGAGGCCCGCAGACATGCCGAGATCGGCCGGATAAACCGCGACGACATGGAAAGGCGGCTCCAGGATCGGCGCGACGCAGGGATTGGGATGCTGATCGGCGTCGCCGAGCGCACGCTGATAGATGTCGCCGCCGCGGCCGAAGGCGGGATCCTCGCCGCGCACCGCACCGGCGTTGAACTGGTTGACGGTCGCAGTCAGCGCCTGCGCGGGGACGCCGATCGTCTCCGCGAGCGCGTCCAGGCTGTCGGCACGCTTGAGATAGCCCGCGGCGACGTCGTCAGCGACACTGCGCGTGAACGGCTTGATCTTGCCGAGGCCGTATCTCCACAGGAAGCGGCGATCGCAGATCAGCCAGGCGGGAATGGCCGCAGCGTGATCGAGCTGCGCGCGCACGAACTCGTGGTAGGACACCGCCTCGTTGACGAAGCGGCGGCCGGTGCCATCGACCGCGATCAGGCCGGGCTTGGCGCGGTCGGTGACCGTGTGCGGGAAGACGCCGCTTCTGCCGTCGGCCCGTGTGAAGGTCGAAGCCGGCACCCAGAACGCGCCCGCTTTCGTCGGTGCCGACAGGCACGCGCCCAGGGCCATGGCCAGCCGCGCACCGCGTGGTGCAGCGCCGGGGTCAACGGTGACCGACAGCAGGCCGGCGCCCTGCGGCACATAGCAGCGGCGCAGCTCGGCATCATGCGACAGCCCGCCGGTCGCGAGCACCACGCCGCGCCTTGCGGTGATCCAGGAGCGGCCGGAGCGATCGACAATTTCGAGCCTCGAGACCCTGCCCTGCGCGTCGGCCTCAAGCTGCTGGGCGGAGGTGCCGGTCCGTATCACGACGCCACGATCGAGTGCCGAGCGCAGCAGCCGCGCCGCCAGCGCGTTGCCGAGATAAAGCGTCGTGCCGCGCCGCGCCGTGAGCCGTTGCAGGCCATAGCGCGCGATCAACCTGGCCGCATGCAGAGCCGAGCGCAACGATCGGCCGGCACGGCGCAGATGCGGGATATCCTGGCGGCTGATCATCATGCCGCCGAACAGCATGAACTCCGGCAGCGGATCGCGCAGCAGCGCAAAGGCGTCGCCGAGGCCGCGCGCATCGAATGGCAGCGGCTCCAGCACCCTGCCTCCCGCGGTGGCACCTGGCAGGTCGGGATAATAATCCGGATAGGTCGGCACCGGCTGCAGCCGCAGCGCAGTGCGGGCCTCGAGATCGCGCAAGGCTTCGTCGCCGAATGCAAGGAACGTCTCGAGCCGCGTGCGGTCCTGCCCCGGCACGGTCCGGGCCAAATACGTGCGCGCCGCCTCCAGCGTATCCGCCCGCCCCTCCGCGGCCGCCTTGTGATTGGCAGGAATCCAGACCATGCCGCCGGAGATGGCGGTGGTGCCGCCGATAAATTCGGCCTGCTCCAGCAGCAGCACCGAGCAGCCGTCAGCAGCCGCGATCGTCGCCGCCGTCATGCCGCCCGCGCCGGCTCCGACGACCACGACATCGAACGTCTCGCCGGCGTGCACCGCCGCCGTCATGCTCACACCATGCCGCCATTGGGCTGCACGATCTGTCCCTGGATCCAGGAGGCCTCGCCGGAGGCCAGGAAGCGCACCACCTCCGCAATCTCGCCCGGCTTGCCGATGCGATTGAACGGGCTCAACGCCGCCATGCGCTGCTTGGCCTCCTCGGTCTTGCCGGCATTGAAAAGTTCGGTGTCGACGGGACCGGGCGCCACCGCATTGACGCGAACACCGCGCGCCGAGAGCTCCTTCGCCATCGACCGCACCAGGCTTTCGACCGCTGCCTTGGTCGCCGCATAGGGCCCGGTGCCCGGCACCGCGTGACGGACCAGCGACGTCGTGATGGCGACGATGGCGCCGGCGTCGCGCACGCGCCGCGCTGCCTCCGCCAGCACGTTGAAGGCGCCTACGACGTTGACCTCCATCAGCAGCCGGAAGTCCTCCGGCTTGAAGCTCGCCAGCGGACCTGCCGGCACGTTGATGCCGGCGTTGGCAATGACGGCCTGCGGCGCACCACCGAAATCGGCGGCCACTTGCGCGAAGACCTGCGCGACCGACGCGGCATCGCGAATGTCGACCTTGTATTGCCGGCCGGGCCCTCCGTCCGACGGGCTGGCGGCGTAGGTCGAGGCCACCTGCCAGCCGGCGACGGCAAACGCCTGGGCGCAAGCGGCGCCGATGCCGCGGGAGCCGCCGAAGATGAGAACGATCGGAGAAGAGGTGGTCATTTTCGATTCCCTGATGCAGATGGTGTCTTCGCCATCGCGGCCCGCGTCGCTTCGATCGTCGCCTCGATGCCTTTTTGCAGATCGTAGCGCGGCTGGTAGCCGAGCTCCGCCTTGGCGCGGCCGATGTCGAGCGCGCCCTTGACGGCGCTCAGCACGCGGCCGCCATGATGATAGGGACCGGTGTCGCCGACCGTGATCCTCGCACCGGGAATGGCGCGATTGACGGCGTCGGCCGTGTCGCGCAGCGTCGGAGCCACTCCGGTCGCGACGTTGTAGGCGTCAAAGCTGTGATGCGGCTTGTCGAGCGCGAGCAGCACGCCGGCCACGGTATCGTCGATATAGACCTGATCGACCGCGAGATTGCCGCCGTCCTCTTGATGAAATGGCTCGCCGCGCAACGCGGCCTCGATGAAGGTGCGGGGCATGCGCAGGCGCGGCAGATGCGGTCCGTACACCCAGCAGGTCCGCACATTGATGCATTCGAGCCCGTGATCGCGCGAATAGACGCGACCATAGTGCTCGGCTGCGAGCTTGGTCACGCCGTAGACGCTGGCCGGCTTCTGCGGGTGATCCTCGTCGATCACGGCGGATTGGAAGTCGCCATAGGTCTCCTCGGTTGAGATCTGCACGACGCGCCGGACGCCGGAGAGCCGCATCGCCTCGAACAGGTTGATCGCGCCCTCGACATTGACCCGCAGCGCCTTCAGCGGGATATCCGCGGCCTGAACCACGCCGACCACCGCGGCGGCGTGGATGACGGCGTCGGGACGAAATGTCTGGAACGCCCGCAACACCTCATGCCATTCGCCGAGATCGATCGCCGCGGTGACGAGCAGCTGTTGTTGCGAGGCGAGTGCAGCCATGGCCGGCGAGACCATCAGGTCGACCGCCACGACGCGGTCGCCGCGCGCGAGCAGCGCATGCACGATCGCCGAGCCGAGCCAGCCACAGGCGCCGGTGACCAGAATGGTCTTGCTCGTGGTCATGCCCGGCCCCTCACCGCGGCGCCGGCTCCTCGTCGGTCGGCGGGCTGGTGATCACGAGGAACAGCAGCGGGTCGTTGCCGGTGCAGTGGAATTCGTGCACCACGCCCGGCGGAATGTAGGTGACGTCGTTGGCACGGACCAGCCGGCGCTCGCCGTCGAGGATCAAGATGCCCTCGCCCGACAGCACGTGATAGATCTGCTCCTGCACCTTGTGAGAATGGCTCTCGACATGCGCGCCGGGCTCGTAGGACGAGATGCGATGGTCGAAGAAGCGGCTGCCGGTGGTGTCCGGCGTCACGATCGCCTTCGACAGCGCCTGGTTATAGTGGCCCGGATACTGGGTCCAGAAAATCTCGGCGAGATTGCGCGTCACCGCCTTCTTCTCTGTCGCCGCATTCGCGTAGGCGTTCGGTCCGGGAACGACGATGGTCATGTCTCATCTCCTCAGGAAGGTTCAGATTGGGCCGGCCAGCCGGTGCCGATGGTCACGAACTCGCAGCTGCTCATGACCCGTTTGCCGCCCGTTGCACTGCATCAGCGGTCTGAGTGATGCCAAGCAAACGCCCTTGCAGTTCGTGATCGGCCGCGAGCGCGGCAGCATCGCCGACATGGGCCACGCGCCCATTCACCAGCACATAGGCGCGGTCCGCCATCGCCAGCACGCTCTCGGCATGATGCTCCACGATGACGAGGCTCGCGCGCGACCTCAATTTGGACACGGCGTCGCGGACCTCCTGCACCACAGCGGGCGCCAGGCCCTCGAACGGCTCGTCGAGCAAAATCAACCGGCTCGGCACCATCAACGCGCGCGCGATCGCCACCATCTGCCGCTCGCCGCCGGAGAGATTTTCGGCACGCGCCTTGTGCAGGATGCGGAGCTTCGGGAACAGATCGAACACGTCGTCGAGCGACGCGCCGCCGGCGCGGCTCGCGAGCTTGAGATTCTCCTGCACGGTCAGATTCGGAAACAGCCGGCGTCCTTCCGGTACCAGCGAGATGCCAAGACGGTTGATCTCGTCCGGCCGTAACCGGTTGAGCTGCCTGCCGTCGAACGTGATGCGACCGCCGCTCGCCGGCACCGTGCCTGTGATGGCCCGCAGCGCGGTGGTCTTGCCGACGCCGTTGCGCCCTAGCAGCGCCACCACTTCGCCAGGCCGCACGGCCAGGTCGAGCCCGTCGAGCACGGTGCCACCGCCGTAGCCGGCGCGCACGCCCTCGAGCCTGAGCAGCGGCTCGGCGGCGGCGCTGCCGGGAAGCGGCGTCACATTGGTCGCCCGCGACGGAGCCGCCGCGACCTGGCCATGGGCCGTGCCGAGATAGGCCGTGACGACTTCGGGATGGGCAGCCACTTCCACCGGCTTGCCGTCGGCGATCAGCCGCCCCTGATGCAACACCGTGATGCGGTCGGACATGGCCAGCACACGGTCGATGTCATGCTCGATCAACAGCACGGCGTGGGACTTCGCCAGCCGCATGATCAATTCTCCGACGATCTTGCGGTCCGACTCCGCCAGACCGGCCAGCGGCTCGTCCAGCAGCAGGAGCTTTGCGTCGATCGCGAGCGACACCGCGATCTCCAGAAGCCGCTTCTCACCATGCGCCAGCGCGGAACAAAGCTCGGCGGCGCGATCGGCAAGGCCGACGGCATCGAGCAGCGACCACACCTTCGCGTTTGCAGCCGCATCATCATAGGCATCGCGCCAAAGACCCGTCCATTGCCCGTTGGCAGCCTGGACCGCGATACGCACGTTCTCGAACGCAGTGAGATTGGGAAAGACGCTCAGGATCTGGAACGAGCGGGCGATGCCGAGCCGCGCGCGCTTGTACGGCGACAGCTGATCGATGGGCTTGCCCTCGAACAGGATCGTGCCGGCGTTGGCCCGGAGCACACCGGTCAGCAGATTGAACAACGTGGTCTTGCCGGCGCCGTTGGGGCCGATCAGGCTGTGCAGTCCGGTGCGGCTCATCTCGAACGACACGTCGTTCTGGGTCACGATCGAGCCGAAATGCTTGGAGAGGTTGCGGATTGCGAGAATCGGCACCTGTGAGGCCGTCGCCGCAGCCTGACGTGCACGATCCGGCGCATAGGGAATGATGTCGCGCGGCCGCGGTGGAATGACATTGCGCGTCAGGGTCCAGCGGCTGCGGCCGGCGATACGCTGGAAGATGCCGTGAATGCCCTCATCTGACAGCAGCGCGAAGGCGATGATGATGGGGGCGAAGACCAGCCACCAATTCTCCGTGATGGCGCTGAGCCGGTCCTCCAAAACGATGAAGACGATGGCGCCCCACAACGGCCCCAGGAAATGATGCACGCCGCCCAGCGCCGCCATCAGCACCGGATCACCGGCATGTTCCCAGTTCAGATTGTTGGCGTAGACGCCCTGCAGCAGCAGCGCCATCAAACCGCCGGCGACGCCGATGCCGCCGCCGGCAATGACGAGCGCAATCAGCTTGGTGCGGTAGGTGTCGAAACCCAGGCTTACGACCCGCTGCTCATTGTCGCGCAACGCCTGCATCAGCCGGCCGAACGGCGCATGCGCTAGCCGCCACAGCATCCACAATGATCCGATCACCACGACGAGCGTGAAGCCGTGGAAGGCAAGCGCGGAGCGAAACAGCGGACGCGCGACGTTCTGCAGGCCGTTCTCGCCTCCGGTCACCGAGGTCCATTTGAACGCAATCTCGAACGCGATCTGGGAGCACGCCAGCGTCAGCAGCGAAAAGTAGAGTCCGCGCCGGCGAAGGATGATGGCGCCGACGATCAGCGCCAGCAGCAGCGAAAATGCCACCGCGATCGCCAGACCGGTGATTTCATTGGCGGCCGGCATGAAGCCCAGGCCGATTGCCAGCGCATAGCTCGCGCAGCCGAAGAAGAAGGACGCGCCGAACGGCACCAGGCCGAGATAGCCGATCAGGAAGTTCACCTCCGCGCCGTAGAGCGTGTAGATCGCGATCTGGGTCACGCGATGGATCGGCATGCCCACAGCGAGCGCGATGCCGGAGGCGAGCGCCAGTATCGCGGCCGCCACCAGCACCGGGTGACTTGCGAGCCGCTGCAGCACGGACTTGGCCGTCGTCATTCGAAACGCTCCCAGCGCTCGCCGAATAGCCCGCGCGGCCGCAGCAGCATGATCGCGAACATCAAGGCATACATCGATGCGGCGGCCGCCTCTGGCCAGAACTGAATGGTCAGCGAGGTGACGATTCCAACCGCGAGTCCGGCGACCACTGCGCCCCGAAAGGAGCCGAGGCCGCCGATGGCCACGATCACGAACGCTGGCATCACCGCATTGGCAGCCATTGACGGCGACACCGTCCACAGCGGCGCGGCCAGCACGCCGGCGATCGCCGCCAGCATGCAGCCGAGCCCGAACACCGCAGTGAGCACCCGCGGCAGATTGATGCCGAGCAATTCCACCATCTCCGGGTCCCGGCTGCCGGCACGCAGGATCCGGCCATAGGGCGTGAACGCCAGGAAGCCCCATAGGCCGAGCAAGGTCGCGGTGGTCGCGCCGAGCACGGCCACGCGATATTTGGTGATCAGGAGAGGACCAACTTCGACGATCCCTGCAAAGGTCGGCGGCGGATTGAACGGCTTGCCGTCGGCGCCCCAGGCGTAGCGGATCACCGCTTCGATCAGGAGCGCCAGCGCAAAGGTCACGATCAGGCTGAGCAGCGGCTCCTTGCCGTAGAGGCGGCGGATGATCGTCACCTCCACGGCCATGCCGATCAGCCCGACCACCGGCGGCGCCAGGATCACGGCGCTCCAGCCGAACAGCTGGAACAGCTGCCAGGCCACGTAGGCCCCCAGCGCGAAGAAGGCGCCATGCGCGAAGTTGATGACGCCGAGCAGGCCGAAGGTGATCGACAGACCTACGGCGATCAGCACGTAGATGAAGCCGAGCACGAGTCCATTGGCCGCCTGGGAGACGAGAGTGTCGAGCATCGTTCGAACCTGTCAGTACGCTGCAGGAACAAGGGTCGCCGCCGCCTCAGAGCGAGGGCATGCTGCAGCCGATATCCTCCTTGGTACCGAACGCCTTCGCCGTCTCCTCGGCGGTCGCCGAGGTGTTCTTCAGCACGTCGAAATAGTCGAACTTGTCGGTGATCTGCTTCTTGATCTGGACGATGACGGCCGGGCGCACCAGCTGGTGATCCCAGTCGCGGAAGAAGAACGGAAACTCGCCTTCGGTGTTCTTCCACTGCTCGAGATGCGCCACGAGCTGAGCGGCCTCGGTCGACTTCGCCGCCTCGATCGATTCCAACAGCGCCCGCATGCCGATCCAGCCCGACCACGTCTTGTCCGATGGCGGCTGATTGTACTTCTTCTTGAAATCTTCGATCAGCTTCTGCTCGGCGGCGGTATTCTTCGGATTGTTGTAGTACCACGGCTTGATGTAGATGCCGGTCGAGGCCTGCGGCCCGACGTCCCAGAAGTCGGTGTCGGTGACGGCGACCGCCGCATAGGGGATCTTGTCCTTCATCCCCATCTCGTTCCACTGCTTCAGGAAGTTGGAGAAGTCGCCGCCCACCAGGCCGCCGACGATCACGTCCGGCTTGGCCTGGCGGATCTTGAGGATGTAGGAGCTGTAGTCCGCGGTGTTGATCGGCACCTCGTCGACCCCGACCTCGGTGGCGCCGACCTGCTTCAGCATCGCGCGCGAGGCGCGCAGGATGTCCTGGCCGAAGGCATATGACGCCGTGATGAAATAGACCTTCTTGCCGATGCTGGAGACGTAGGGCATCAGGCCGGCCATCTGAACCGGCACGGTCGCCTGGGTGCGGAACGTGTACTTGCTGCAGCTCTTGCCGGTGATCTCGCTGGCCGCGGCGCCGGTCAGGATCAGCGGCACCTTCTCGCGATTGGCAACGCTCATCATGGCGAGCGCCGAGGACGAGTAGTTGCCGCCGACCACGGCGACCACCTTGCTCTCGTCGACAAGCCGCTGCATGTTCTGCTGCGACACCTGGGGATTGGGCTCGTCGAGCCAGACCAGCTCGATCGGGCGGCCCAGCACCTTGCCGCCGGCCTGCTCGACCGCAAGCGCGCTGCCGCGTTGCAGGTACTCACCGATCGAGGCGCCCGGCCCCTGCTTGGCATAGATCATGCCGATGCGGACGGGCCCATCGGACTGGGCTCGCGCGGGACCGCCGACGCCGAGCACGGATGCGGCAGCCACGCCGGCCGACGCGCGCATGAAAGATCGCCGGTTCAGATCACGCTTCAACATGGTGCTCCTCCCTCTCAATGTTGTTATCTTTGTTTTGTATCGTCAGTCGCGTTTGTAAGGCTTGCCGAACACCGGCTCCTTGAATGGGATCGGCGGCAGCTCCCAGGTGCCCGTCGATGGCGGGCGCACCTCGGCGTCGACATGCAGATCGATCACGCAGGGCCGGCGGTTCTTGATCGCGGTCTCGACTGCACCGCGCAGGTCGGCGCTGCGGGTCACCGTCACGCCGTCAGCGCCGCAGGCGCGCGCCCAGGCCGCGAAGTCGGGGTTGTAGCGATCTCCGCCGGGCCCCTGATTGCCGCGATAGAACGCGGTGCCGAGCTCGCGGCCCTCGAACAGGCCATACTGCAGATCGCGGATCGCGCTCCAGGCGAAGTTGTTCCAGACGATCCAGATGCACGGCAGGTCATATTCGACGGCCGTGGCGACGACATAGGGCGCCATCATGAAGCCGCCGTCGCCGACGACGGCGACGCAGGGACGGTCGGGCGCGGCCAGCTGCGCGCCGAGCACGCCGCAGACGCCGAACCCCATCGACGAAAAGCCCCAGCTGTTCAGCATGCTCTGCGGCCGCTTCGGCTGCCAGAACTGCATGAACCAATTGTGATGCACGCCGGAATCGAGCGACAGGATGACGTCGTCCGGCAGCACGTCCTGCAGGGCTCCGACGACATATTCCGGCCGGATCGGCGTGGTGTCGGCGCTGAAGTGCGGCCGCACGAACGCCTCCCACTCCGCCTTCCAGGTCCCGATCTGGTCGCGCCACGCCGCGAAATTTTCGCGGCGGATCGCGGGGCGACGCTCCAGCGCCGCGAGCAATTGCGCGGCGAAGGTCTTGGCGTCGGCGATGATGCCGAGCGTCGGCGGATAGTTGCGGCCGAGCTCCGCCGGATCGATGTCGATCTGCAACAGCTTCGTCGACGGAAAATTCCACGAGTAGCCCTGGTGCCAGCTCGAGGACGAGCGATCGTCGAAACGCGTTCCGATGCAGAGCACGAGATCGGCGTGACGGCCGGCCTGGTTGGCCGGATAGGCGCCGTTGCGGCCGATGAAGCCGAGCGTCAACGGATCATCCGCCGGCACGCAGCCCATGCCATTGGGCGAGGTGATGACCGGAATGCCGTGGCGGCTCTGCAGCGCGCCGATCTCGGGACCGGCCTCGGAGAGGGTCGTGCCCTGCCCGATGAAGAACACCGGCCGCTTGGCGGCTTCGATCAGATCGAGCGCCCTGGTGACGTCGGCCTCGCTCGCACTCGGCCGGTGACTGCCGTGAACATGCGACAGCGCCGGCAGCTCGACGTCGGCCTCCTCCTGGAAAACATTGTACGGGATATCGAGATTGACCGGGCCGGGACGTCCCGTGACCATGGTGTCGAAGGCTTGGCGCAGCGCCAGCGGCAGCATGTCGACGCGGCTCGGCTGGAACGAGCGTTTCACCACCGGGCGCAGCACCTGGGCGAAATCGGCTTGGTTGTGCGCGTACAATTCCTGGAACGGCGCGCGATTGGCCTGCGACGTCGGAACATTGGCGGTGATCGCAAGGAAGCTCGAGGAGTCCGACAACGCAGTTGCGAGCGACATCACCATGTTGGCCGAGCCCGGCCCGGTCGAGGTCAGGGTCGCGACCGGACTGTGTTTGACGCGGAAATAGGCGTCGGCCATGTGGCCGGCGCATTGCTCGTGGCGGGGCGAGACCAGCTTGACGCGGTCACGCACCTGGTAGAGCGCATCAAGAATGCCGACATTGCCGTGTCCGCAGATGCCGATTACGAAGGGCACCTTCTGCTTGACGAGATATTCGGCGATGACTTCGCCGCCCTTCATCTTGGTCATGGTCAGATCCTTGTCAGGTGACGGTTCGCGTCATGCGAGGATCGTCACGATACGCTCTTCGCTCATTTCGCGGATCGCGTAATGCGGCCCTTCGCGGCCGAACCCGGAATCCTTGGAGCCGCCATACGGCATAAGGTCCACGCGGGAGCTCGGAGTCTCGTTGATGTGAACGCCACCGACTTGCAATTGCCGCGCGGCCTGCAGAGCCTCGTCCAGGCGTTTTGTGAAGATGCCCGTGGCAAGTCCATAAGGTGTGTCGTTGACGCGCGCGATCGCCTCGTCCAGCACATCGAAGGGCGCGACGCACATCACAGGCCCGAACACTTCCTGGCAGCCGAGCGGGGTCGCCTTGTCGACATTCGTGAGCAGCGTGGGAGGAACCACGGCGCCCACCCGCGCGCCGCCGACCAGACGCCGCGCGCCGCTCTGCTCGGCCAGCGCGATCCAGGACTCGATGCGCTGCGCGGCGGCCTCGCTGACGACCGGCCCAACAACGGTGTCGTCCTCGCCGGGGTCTCCGTAGGGCAGCCCGGCAACGAGCTCTGAAAGTCTCTGCTCCACCTGCCCGATCAGCGAACGCTGCACCAGCAGCACCTGGATCGATGTGCAGACCTGGCCGGCCTTGCGGAAGCCCGCGTTGACGACCTTCGGCAACGCAATATCGAGATCGGCGTCCTCGCAGATCACGCAGTGCGAGATCGAGCCGAGCTCCATCTGCGTGCGGCGCAGTCCCGCCTTGCTTTGGATGATGCGGCCGATGTCCGTGCTGCCGGTGAAAGCGAAGAACTTCACGGCAGCTTCGCTCATCAGCCAATCGGCAACCTCGCTATCGCCATGCAGCACCGACATCAGGCCCGATGGCAGACCTGCCGCGATCAGGCACTCCGCCATGATGCAGGACGTCATCGGCGTATGCAGCGACGGTTTCAGCACCACGGCGTTACCAGCCGCCAGCGCAGGCGCAACCTTGTGCGCCACCGTATTGAGCGGAGCATTGAACGGCGTAATCGCGGCCACGACGCCGAGCGGCACGCGGATGGTGAAGCCGATGCGGCCCTTCTGGCCTGCGGCCCCTTCCATCGGCACCATCTCGCCGGCCAGCCGCCGCGCCTCTTCGGCGGAGAGCCGAAACGTCGTCGCACAACGCTGGACTTCGCCCATTGCATCGCGGCGTGGAAAGCCCGCCTCCTGGCGCAGCACCTCCACCAGCTCCGACGCACGCTTCTCAAGCTCGACCGCAGCGCGATCGAGGATGAGGCCGCGATCATAGGGCGTCAGTACATTGGCTTCGAACGCCCGCTCCGCGGCGACAATGCAGCTGCGGACCTGCTCGCGCGACGGCAGATGCGCGGACATGGCGGGCCGCAGGCGATATTTGTCGAGCACGGCGATGGTGTGCGGACCATTCACCCATTCCCCGGCGATCAAGAGGCGGCACGATGGCAGACCGGCCGACGCCTGTCCCTGAACCGCAGCGTCCGCCATCGTCTGGTTCCTCCCAAAGGGTCTTCACACCTGTTACCCTCGTCCTTAGAGAGAAATTGACATTAGCAAAAATACTGTTTTGGATTAGTTGCCATAAGCTGAGCATATAGCCCGGCGGCAAGGTCTCGTTCTTCCCAAGCAGTGCGGTTCCCGCTCATGGATTTGCGTCAGTTGCGCTATTTCGCCCAGATCGTCGAGAGCGGCAGCCTGTCGAAGGCGTCGCGCTGCCTGTTCGTTGCGCAGCCCGCACTGAGCCAGCAGATCGCAAAGCTCGAGGAGGAAGTGGGCAGGCCCTTGCTGCAGCGCTCCTCGCGCGGCGTGATCCCGACCGAGAACGGCCTTGCGCTCTACCATCACGCCCGGTTCATGCTGCGGCAGCTCGACCATGCGCTGTCGATTGCCCGCCAGGATTCGGCAGAGGTCAGCGGCATGGTATCGGTCGGCTTGCCCGCGACGACCGTGCTCGCGATCGGGCTGCCGCTCACCAAGTGCATCCGCGCCAAATATCCCGGCATCCTGCTCAACGTCGTCGAGGGAATGAGCGGCCACATCGCCCACATGATGCGGCTTGGCCAGCTCGACCTGGCCATCCTGTTCAACAACGACGTGTCATCCAAGCTCGACGCGATTCCGCTGCTCGACGAGGAATTGTTCGTGCTTCTCCCTGCCGACAGCCCGCTGGTGCCGCGCCACCGTTGCAGCATCACAGTTGCAGAAGTTGCAGAGCTGCCCCTGATCCTGCCGACGGGAACTCATGGCCTGCGCCGGCGTGTAGCTGCGGAGTTCGAGCGGCGCAACATCACGCCGAATGTGGTCGCCGAGATCGACTCGCTCTCGCTGGTGATGAGCTGCGTCGGTGAGGGCATCGGGGTCACCATCAAGCCGATGTCGGCGCTGCAGGCAGGAGGACGAAGCAGCGAGGACTGGCGCGCCCTGCCGATCTCGGACGCCCGGATCACGCGACGCAACTATGTCTATTCGATCAAGCCGGACCTGCTGGCGCCTGCAGCCCTCGCCGTCGCCAAGGAACTCCAGGATACTGCGCGAACGCTCGTCACATCCGGACAATGGCGCGGCGTCAGCTTGGTCGACGACTCCATGTCTTCCGCCATCCCGCCGGCGGCCTAGCGCACGCGCCGACCGTCTGACCGGCGGTCGCGACTGCATCACGCCCCGCCTCCGGCCCGGTCTCGTCTACTTCAGCGCCGCTTGCCCGGCCAGGGATACGACGTTGTCCTGGGCGCCCGACCCACCACTCACACCGACGGCACCGATGATCTTGCCATCCACGACCAGCAGATTGCCGCCTCGCGATGCGATCATGTCATCGAGCGTGGCGAGATAGGCGAAATACGCACCTTTGCCCAGCAACGTCTCGAACACCAGCGTGGGGCGTCGATAACGTGCCGACGTGCGCGCCTTGTGCTGAGACAGGCCGATCGACGCATATTGGCAATTGTCCTGCTTTTCGAAATAGACCAGATCGCCGCTCGGATTGACCACGGAGATGCAGAATGCGTTCCAATTGCGTTTCGTCGTCTCGGCAACGGCCGCAGCAGCCACCTTCTTGGCCATCTCCAGGCTGATCGGCTCGCCATAAGGAGGCGGAGTCAGTGCATCCGCGACCGCGTCGTTGGGATTGTCGGTGTTCGATGTCTGGGCGAGGCTGTTCGATAAGTGCAGAGCTGCGACGCATGCGATGACGCTCAAAATGGTCCGATAGTGCATGTCTTCCTCCCGACCCTGTTGCCTTCTCCGTGCTCTCGTCGGCCAGCCTGGGCGCCTTGTTTCGCTCGACGAGGCGTGTCGTTCTCAGCCTCCTCATTCCGACGGCCGTGCTTGGAGGTTGCCGAGATCTCCCGGCTGCCCTGCTTGCATCTCCAACGGAGTCATACGCTGCAGGTCAGCGCCGCTGGTCTCGGGCAAAGCCATCGCGGCGATGAAAGCAAGTCCATAGGCGGCGAGCGCGCAAAGGCCCATCGACAAGCCAAGAGGATGCGACGCAGCAAGCAGGCCCACGGTCGCAGGCACGACCGAGCCGAACCCACGCCCGCCACCGAGGCAGAAACCCTGCCCGCTCGCACGAATCTCGGTCGGAAACAATTCGGCAAAGGTCGGCAACATTCCTGATGCCAACCCACCCTGGAACGCGCCCAGAAAGAAGCTGAGCAGGATCGTCGTGTTGGCGCCGATCGGAGCTAGTAGATAGATGCTCGCGTTCACGGCCTGGCATAGCAGGAAGATCATGAATGCGGGACGCCGGCCCGTGCGATCCGAAAGCCAGCCATAGAGCAACGGTCCGACCAACGAACCCAGGATGTTCATGGCAAGATAGCCTGCACTGCTCCCCACGGTCAGGTTGAGGACGGTGCGCAGATAGGTCGGCAGCCACGTGATCATCACATAGGCACCGCCGAAAATGCCGGTGGCCATCGTGACCGCCGCCACGGTACGCCGCACATGGGCCCTGGTGAAGATCGTCCAGGCGGGCCGTCCGGCTGTCTTGTCCGCGCGGCCTTGACGATAAAGCCCGGACTCCGGCACAAGGCGGCGGATGAAGAACACGAGAAAGGCCGGCGCGATGCCGACCGCAAAGAACACGCGCCAGCCGAGCTCTTCAGGAAACAGCGATGAAATGACGGGGAGCAGCGCGACGGAAGCCGCATAACCCACCGCGTAGCTGCTCTGCACCGACGCGGCCACCCGGCCGCGCAGCGCGGGCCTGACGACCTCGCTGATCAGGACGCCACCCACGGCCGCCTCACCGCCGTAGCCGAGGCCCTGGAGAAAACGCACGATCAGCAAGTAGTTGAAGCCGGTCGCGAAAGCCGATGCGAGCGTGAACAGGGCAACCCAGAGGATCGTCAGTTGCAGGACCTTGATGCGGCCGATGCGATCGGCAAGGATCCCCCCGCCCCAGCCACCGATGGCTGCACCGACGAGGGCTGCGGTCGCGAGATAGCCGGCTTCAGGGCGCGTCAGTCCGATTGTTGCAATCAGCGCCGGGATGACCAGCGCGTAGATCGTCGAATCCAGCGAGTCGAGACCAAAGCCCGCGAAGCAAGCCCAATACGTCCGGCGTTCGACCTCGTCGAGTTCGGAATACCAGCCCAGTTTCATGATCGTTCACTTTCAGGCCAGGACTCGAACCAGATGCGCTTCTTCGTTGGCCGGGAGAACAACCGCGAGTGCAGTACAATCGGGTGGCCGCATGGACCATGCAGGCGCACTTTCCGAGCGTGCCTGCCGGTCGTGTCCATCATGATTGCCGACAGCTTCATCGCCCGCCGATTGGAGATAGACGGAATTCCAGCACAGCCAAAATACGATTTGGCGTTGGCGCTCATAAGCCAAAGATATGGCTTGGCCGGAGTTCACCACGGCATCACGGGGCGACCTTGGCGGTGACAAATCCACTTTGATCGAGCGCTCGGCGTACTGTGCCATTCGCCTTGGCATCTGCAAGAAATCCGGCCGCCCACTCCCGCGCCGTCACTTTGCCCTTCGGGACGACCACGACGACGCCCGTTGATTGGATGACCTCGTTCAAGACCCGGCTGCCCGGCAGTCGCCGCGACAGCTCCTCCAGTGCTTCCATGCCCATGGCGAGGGCGTCGAGCCGACTCTGACCGATCAAATCAGCGGCCGATTCGGGTTTGACGAATTTCGTCACGCTGGCACTTTTCATGCTCGCCTCGACCGTTCTGGACGTCGAGGTGCCTTCGATGCAGCCGACCCGGATTCCCGGACGGTCGATATCGGCGACGGCCGTGATGTCCGAGTTCGCGCGAATGAGATACCCGCTCATGTAGGCGACATAGGCAGGTCCTTGATCGACGAACTGCTCCCGCTTGCGATCCGCCGGCATGAAGGACAGATCCCACGCCCCTTTGCTGCCGGCGGCCGCGATTTCGTCCGAGCTCTGATATTCGACGAGCTCAAGCGGCACATTGAGCTTGCCCGCGGCCGCCTTGGCCAGTTCGACTGTCACGCCGACAGGCTTGCCTGTCGCCGGATCGCGCGTCGTCCAGAACGCGGAGGCGGCCGGCCCGACCGCAACAGCGACGCGCAGCACGCCGGTCGGAGCGATCTCGCGCGCATCCTGCGCAGCTGCTCCCGCCATCATGGCCGAGAGGCCCAAGCAAACACTTGCGATGGCAAAGCAAAGCGATGCGAGCAGACCGGTCGATTTCATGCGTGGTCTGGCGCGATCCGACATCGGTACCGCCGTGCTGATAAAATGCCGGTCTTTCATAGCGTCGGATTCCACGATGATGGGATCAGCCGATAGCCGGCGCCGTCTTTCTCGACGTGTCCGACCGACGGGAACGCGAAGTCGAATCCGATCACGGTCGCCTTCTCCGCCGCTGCATCCGCCTCTGCTTCATGTCTCGTCCCTCCCGCTTCGTCTTCTTTTTTCGTCATCCGCAGAATGCACCGGAGAGGACCGAGCCGGCGCGCTGCTCGCCTCGCCGCCAAGGGAACGGATCAGACGATGACGTTCCCTCGCCTCTCATCGCCATGACAGCCGATCACGCCGCGAATAGTGCGCGCAACTGGCCGATGTCGTCGATTTCTTCGAGCCGCCCGACCATGTCGATCAGCCTCTCCGTCTTTTCACTCCCCAGCACGGGCGCCATGAGATCCGTGGCTTTGGCGTTGACGGCCTCCGTGCCCAGCGGATTCTCCTTGGTGCCCAGCGGGTGTCTGGTGAAATGATCGACCTTGCGGCCATCGACCAGAGTCACCTCGACGATCGCACCGCGTGGCGCAGCCGGATCCATCAAGCCCTTGTCGCCTGCGAGCGTCACCTTCGCCCGTTGCTCCAGGATCGTCGGGTCGCGCATCAGCGCGACATCATGACTGTCTCCGAACGAGACCGCCCCCTTGACCAACGCAAGCGCGACGAGATGCTGACAGTTCACGTCGGGCATGGCGCTGTCGCCGACGATTCCCATCGCGTCGGTCGGAAGCTTGACGAGGATGCTGCGGACGTTGTCCGGAGTGAGCCCGTGCTGTCGGCGCAGCGTAAGTAGCGCATCCAGCGGCGACTGGATCGGATAGCCGACCGAAAAGGTCTTGATGGCCGTCTCCGTGACGTAGAAGCGGCTGCCGAGATCCCTGACCATCTCCTCCGGCTTCGGATCGCTCGACAGCGCGATGAACAAATTGTGGGTCCCATCGAGCACGTCATCGACGCCGGTGAGCCCGGCCATCACCATGTCGACGGCCATCACGCCGTTGCGCGCGCCCATGCCGGCGAAATCGAACGCCTTCTCGATATGGTCCTTGTCCTTCACCCAACTCCACAGCCCCGAGACCTGCTGTGCCGAGTAGGAGATGGCGTGACGCATGCCACGCTCGTCCAGTCGCGCCAGCGAGGCCGCCGCGCCGAGCGCACCGAATGTCGACGACGTGCCCTCGGCACTGCGATGCGAGCCACGCACCAGTTCCGGTCCGAGCGCCATCAGAAGGCGGCAGGTCAGGTCATAGCCGAGCACAACGGCGCGGATCACGTCGCGCCCATTGCGATGCTCCCGTTCAGCCATAGCGAGCGCGGCGGGGATGACCGCGCACCCCGGATGCGCCTTAGTGACCGGTTCGAAATCGTCGGTCTCGTCGGCGTGAGCGCACATGGCGTTTGCCATCGCCACATTGACGGCCGTCGTCCGGACGTCGGAGCCGACGACGGACGCCTGCAACTCACCGCCGAGGCTGCGCACGTATTTCAGCGCCATCTCGCCCGGATGCATGCGCGCGCCGGACACCATGGCGCCGAGCGTGTCGAGAAGGCGGTGCTTGCATGCGAGCATTACCTGCTCCGGCAGTTCCTGGTCACGCGCCGCGACCATGTAGCGCGCCAGGCGCTCGGTCACGCCCGGGCTTGCGGCCCAGGCCTGATGGATGGGCATGGCCGCGACGGCAGCGAACCCGCCCGCCGATTGCAGGAGACGGCGGCGCGACGGCATGGACCTCCTCGCCATGGTCACGCCGACGCCGACATCTTCGCGATATCGGCAGCATTCGACAGACCCTCGACATTCCAGCAGGCGTCCATGATCCGCCGGATCGACGCCGCAGGAACGATGCCGTCGGCAAGATCGGAAAACTTCGCCTCGAGCTGCTGGTCGGTCATCGGCACTTCAACGCTGCCGACGGCGTGCTCGATGCGGCGGCTGAGCTTCCGCCCATCCTTCAGCACGATCATCATCTCGACCTGCTCCGGCTTGATCTCGGGCGTGATGACCGGAATGACCTTGCTACGCAGCGACAGCACCGTCGGATCGGTTACCGCGCGATCGCTGAACTGCTTCTCTCCGCCCGCGCCTTCCACGATCGCCACGGCCACCGCGTGATAGATGCTGAACTTGCCCTCGAGCCCCTGCTGCGGCGTCTTTTTGCCGGTCAGCTCGAGCACGAGCGGGTTGACCTTGAGATCGACATGGTCGATCTGGTCGGCCGTCAGCCTGTTCTCGTTGCGCAGCTGAATCGCAGCGTCGATCGCCGGATGCAGAACGATGCCGCAGGCGAACGGCTTGTAGGTGTTGAGGGCGGCTTCGTAACGCTTGCCGAGATCGCCGACGATCTCGCCATAGTCCTGCTTCGTGCTGATCGTGTTGGCCCAGCCGCGCTTCGCCTCGATCATCCCGTCCGACGACGTGAAATTCTTCGACGCCAGAAGGGCGGCAAATATGCCGTTTGACGCCGCACGGCCGGGGTTGAAGCTCTTGTTCATGGACCCGAACGATTCGCGCAGGCCGACCGGCTGCGACGCGGCGAGGCCCAGCGCCCAGGTCATCTGCTGCTCGTTGAGCTTCAACAGCTTGCCGGCAGCCGCAGCCGCACCGAACACCCCGGCAGTCCCGGTGATGTGCCAGCCGACATCGTAGTGGTTCGGATAGACGGCGTTGCCGATCCTGCACTCGGTCTCGACACCGAGGACGAGCGCATTCAAGAACTCCTTTCCGGAGACCGGCTGCATTTCCGAGAGCGCAATGATCGCCGAAACCACCGGGCCGGCCGGATGGATGATCGTCTTCAGATGGGTGTCGTCGAAATCGAAGATGTGGCTGGACACGCCGTTGATGAAGGCGGCGTTCATGATGTCGAACCGCTCGCGCCGGCCGAACAGCGACGCCTGCTGCGGGCCGGAGAACGGCGCCAACGCCGCGACCGCGATATCGACCGTTTCGTGTCGCGACCCGCCGATCGCGACGCCGACCCAGTTCAGCAGCGTCCTCACGCCTTCCTTGCCGACCTTGACCGGCAGAACATCATATCCCGCCGAGACGATGTACCGCGCAAGCGTACGCGTGACCTCCTTGGGCGGCGCCGCGGCGGGCGCCGCCGGTGCCTGAGCCTGTGCAAATGCCGTAGTCGCGCCGACCGCGGACAAGGGAAGAGCGGCGGCGGCCTGAAGCAGGGTCCTGCGATCAGTGTGCATGTGACATCTCCCGGGCTTTGAACGAGGCCAATTGCGCGGCGAGCCGGACCGCGCTTTCGAGCGCGCCGGTGTCTGCGACGCCCTTGCCGACGATGTCGAACGCCGTGCCGTGCGAGGGCGTGGTGAAGACGGTCTCGAGGCCGGCCGTGACGGTCACTCCGCGATTGAAGCCGCGCAGCTTCGTCGCGATCTGCCCCTGGTCATGATACATCGCGACGACGCTGTCGAACTCGCCGGCAAACGCGCGAATGTAAACCGTATCCGCCGGATACGGACCGCTGCAGACAATGCCCTGTTTCGCAATCGCCTCGACCGTCGGCTTGATCATCTCGATCTCGTCGCGACCGAACAAGCCGCCCTCGCCGGCATGCGGATTCAGTGCGGCCACGGCGATCCGCGGCGCGGCGACTCCGGATCTCCGCATCATCCTGTCGACGAGGACCACCGCATCGGTGATCCGCGGCGGGCTGATGTCGTTCAGCGCCTCGCGCAGGGACTGGTGCCCGGTGACGCGCGACATCCATTGTCCATCCAACACGTTCATTTCAGAAAAATACGTACGGTGCCCGAGCAGGTCCGCGAACATCTTGTGCTCGTCCGGGTACCTCCAGCCGCCGTCGAACATCGCCCGCTTGTTCAAGGGCGCGAAGGTGATGGCATCGATCGCGCCGTCCTTGGCGAGATCGATCGCCCGCGACAGCGTCTCTCCGGTGAGCCGCCCGGACTCGGCGCTGGCCTTTCCGATCGGGTGCCTCGACGGGTCGGTGTTGCCGAGATCGATCAGCTGGATCTTGCCGGAAACCCAGGAAGCCTCGCTGGGGGAGCCGATCCGCTCGATATCGAGGCTCACGCCGGCATGCGCCATTCCCATCTCCAGCACGCGGGCATCGCCCACCACGACGAGGCGCGCCGCATCGGCCAGCCGGTGATCGGAGAGGATTCGCGCCGTCTGCTCAGGACCGATACCGGTGCAATCACCGGGCACCAGCGCCACGATCGGCAAGTCTTCACTGAGAACCATGGATCCTACTTCGCTGCTTTCATCTGGACGACCCGCCCCCAATCGTCGCGGTCGAATTCACCATCCCATTTCGCCACCACGATCGCGGCCACTGCGTTGCCGATGGTGTTGGTGATCGCGCGCGCCAGCGACATGAAGCGGTCGATTCCGAGCAATAGCGCGAGGCCTTCGACAGGCAGCCCGGCCGCAACGACGGTCGCCGCCAGCGCGGCGAACGCCCCGCCCGTGACACCGGCTGCGCCCTTGCTGGTGAACAGCATCACGACAAACAGGCTCAACTGCTGCGCCGTGCTCAGCTCGATGCCGTAGACCTGCGCCACGAAGATCGTGCTCAGCGGCAATGTCAGCGCCACGCCGTCGAGATTGAAGGAATAGCCGGACGGAATGACGAGACCGGTCACGGCGCGTCCCACCCCCGCCCTTGGCAGCTTCTCCATCATTCCGGGAATCGCCGTCTCCGACGACGACGTTCCGAGCACGACGAGAAGCTCGGGGCGCAACAGCCGGAGCAGGTCCATCAGCCGGATGCCGACCAGACGGCAGATCATTCCCAGGACGACGAAGATGAAGAACGCCATCATCGCCCAGGCCGTCCCGACCAGGAGCGCGAGGGCGTACAATGTGGCGGCGCCGAATTTGCCGACCGTGAAAGCCATGGCGCCGAAGGCCCCGATCGGCGCCAGCATGACGACGACATGGACCACGCTGAACACGAGCTCGGTCAACCGCTCCATGCCCAAGCGCAACGGCAGCGCCTTTTCGCCGAGCATCAGGAGGCCAATGCCGCACAGCAGCGCGAGCACGAGAACCTGAAGCACGTCGCCGCTGGCAAAGGCGCCGAAGAAGCTTTCGGGGATCATGTGCTGGATATAGGCCGACAACGAGCCGACATGGGTCTGCGCATAGCGGGCCACGGCTTCGGCCTGTTGCGGGGTGGCGTGCGCCACACCCGCGCCGGGCTGGACCCATCGCACCACGATGAAGCTGAACAGCAGGCAGAGCGTCGTGACGATTTCGAAATACAGGAAGGCCTTGAGTCCGATGCGCCCGACCGCCTTCATGTCGCCGACCTGCGCGATGCCGGTCACCACGACCAGGAACACCAGCGGCGCAATCGTGACCTTGATGAGCGAGATGAAGCCGTCGGCGAGCGGCTTGAATTCGAGCGCTGCAGCCGGAAACAGCGCGCCGACGAGTGCGCCCAGCACGGCGCCCGCCACGATCAGGACATAAGGCTCCCGCCAAAGCGAGCCGGCACGGGGCGCAGCAGCCTGCGTCGGGAGCGCTTCGGACAAAGGAGTCGTTGTGATCGTCAATTCCGTGTCCTCCCGCCTCGTGCTCTTCGGCGCTGCAAACAGCGTCTCCGCGGCCCTTCTTTTGGCCTGACATTGGACCAGCCGGTGCCGCGGTGCTAATGCCGTATTGGAATAATTCAATAACAAGCTGGCATCATGGACCTGAGCTGGATCGAGGATTTCCTCGCTATTGCGGAGGACGGCGGCTTCTCCCGCGCAGCGCTGCGCCGGCACGTGACGCAGCCGGCCTTGAGCCGGCGGATCAAGTCGCTGGAAGCGTGGCTTGGAGCGCCTCTGTTCGAGCGCAGCACCCATGTCGTGAAGCTGACGCCGGCGGGGGAGAGTTTTCGCCCGGTGGCGGAGGACGTCATTCGCAGGCTGTCAAACGGCCGCGAGGAGGCCCTGGAAGCGGCGCGCCTCAAGGCCGAGACCGTTCAATTCGTCGCCACCCACGCACTGTCGCAGACGTTCTTTCCGGACTGGATCCGCCGGGTCGACCGCGCGCGATCCGGATCCGCCGTTCAGCTCGTGGCGTCGAACTTCGCCGGGTGTGAGAAGCTCCTGCTCGAGGCCCATGCCCATTTCATGCTGGCGCATTACCATCCATCGCTCGCCAGCCGTCTGAATAACGATCGCTTTCAGCGCATCGATCTCGCCGACGACGTCCTGGTCCCGATCAGCGCGACCGGTTACAAGGCCGTCACGCGCAGCGGTCGCCGGCGGCAATCGATGCCGCGGTTTGCGCTGCCTGGCTCTGCGGACAAGCCGCTGCCCTATCTCGCCTATCATCCGGGTTCCGGCGTGGGCCGCATCGTGACCGCCTTCCTCGCGACGAAGCAGCCGAGCGCCATGCTGCTCCCCAGCTTCTCAGCACCGGTGATGCTGCTCATCAACATGGCCCGAGAAGGCCGCGGGATCACCTGGGCTCCACGCAGCCTGGTCGAGCTCGATCTCCAGAGCGGCCGATTGGTGAGAGCCGGCCCGAAGGACTGGGACATCAAGATCAGCATATGCCTCATCCGCGCGCGGGCGCGGATGATCCATGCCGCTGAGAGTCTTTGGAGCACGGCAAGGAAGTTGGCAGCGACTTAGCCAATTGGCGAAGATGGCTGCATAGCCAGCGTTGCTGGTCAGCCCAGGCAGGGCTTCGGCGTCGCGCTCCATCTCCGCATGTCCAGCGCCTCTTCGACCCGCTACCAGCGGCAGGTTCCGGTATGCGAATTCGTAGCCCGATACCCTGATCGGGTTCTTTCTCAGTTCAAACCTTCGCAAACCCTCGCAATTGGAGCGAATCCGACACCGGCGTCTGGAACTGATCTATTGTTTGGTTCAAGATTCGGGAGAACAGTTGGACCAGAGAACCGATGGCACGACGCCGAACCATCATCGCAATTCCCTCGCTGGGCTCGCTCGACCGGACTGCCGGCCGCGTTGGATACCAACTGACTCAAGCGCTTCGCGAGGCGATATCGAAGGGGATCTTGAAGCCTGGCGAGCGACTGCCATCCACTCGCGCCCTTGCCAATTCATTGCAGCTCGCGAGAGGAACCGTCATCGAGGCGTTTCATCAGCTCCATGCAGAAGGCTACCTCGAGGCCCGGGCCCGAGGCGGCACGATCGTCGCGAACGTCAATGCCGACACCGATTTGATGACCCGCGCTCCGGCGTTGATCGAACGCGCAGACCCCAGTCCTCTGTTGCCGGAGAAAGTCGCCCGTCTTGCTGAGGTCGCGCGGACTCTCCGGCCTCAAGACCCGGCGCCGTTTGCGATCGCTCATCCCGCGGGTGCAGTTGCCCCCGGCGACCAATGGCGACGGCTTGGCAATCGTGTCCGGGCTCTGCGGGCAGCCGCCCCGTCGGGCTACATTGATCCGAAAGGATTACCCGATTTGCGGATCGCAATTGCCGAATATGTACGGAAGGCTCGGGGCGTGAAATGCGAGCCCGATCAGGTCATCGTTACGGCGGGCACGCAACAGGGGCTTTTCATATCGGCGACCGTCCTTCTCTCTGACGGCGATGCCGTGTGGGCCGAAGACCCGGCCTACCCCGGCATCATCGCCGTGCTCGAAAACTTCAATGTCCGGACTTTCCGGATTCCCGTGGATGATCAGGGCATCGACGTCCAAGACGGTCTCGTCCAGTGCCCGAACGCCCGGGTCGCTTTCGTCACACCTTCGCATCAGTATCCGTTGGGCATGCCCATGAGCATGGCGAGACGCACCGCGTTGCTGTCGTGGGCGCGGCAGAACAATGCCTGGATCGTCGAAGACGACTACGACAGCGAACTTCGCTACGCCGGACATCCATTTCCATCGTTGCAGGGACTCGATCCCGCGCGCGTCGTTTACCTTGGGACGATGAGTAAGGTCCTGTTCTCCTCGATGAGGATCGGATATGCGATCGTTCCCCCTCCCCTGGTCGACGCGTTCGCTGGTGCGCGCGCCCTCATCGATCGCCATTCGCCGGCGGTCGACCAGCACGTCCTCGCGAAGTACATGCGCGAAGGCCATTTCGAAGCCCACATCCGGCGCATTCGCGGCGCTTACGCAGAACGACGCGCCGCCCTGATCTCCGCCCTTGTCAAGGACCTACCGTCCTGGGCAACGCTGCAGCCGAGCGACCAGGGCATGCACCTGTTACTCTGGCTTCCGCCCGGCCTCGACGATGTCACGATTGCGGAGCAGGCGCACAAAGCGGGGCTGGTGGTGCGACCGATCTCGCCCATGTACCATGCCACCCCGCCTCGTGGCGGACTCATGCTCGGGTTCGGCGGCTTTTCGATTGCGGAGCTACAGTCCGCCGTCGTCCGCCTCAGAGGTGTCCTCGATGCATGCGTCGCAGCCACGGGGACGGCTCGCCCATCCAAGCCCGCGCCGCTGAAGGCGGTCAGATCGTGAGACAGTCGCTCATGCTCACACCGGCGCGCCGGACGTCTCCTCGCCCCGCATGGGGACGCTGACAAATACTGACAAATACGAAGCCTGGATCGCTCGCGCGCTGCTCTTATCGCCTGATTGCCGCGTCTCTACTCCTGGCTTGCCTTGACGGCTGCGGCCGCCAGCATGGCGTCTCCGATGAGATGCTCGCCTCGTTCTTTCAAGGCCTCGCCTGCGGAGCGGATGTCCCGCACCTCCTTGTTCTGGCTCAGCTTGGATTTTCCGACCAGGTTCGTGATTGCGATCTCCAGCCCGACGATCGCCTTGAGCATCGTGTCGATATAGTCCTTCGGACCGTCAGTCATCTTCCAAGGGACCGGTTGAGACGCCTCATGCTTCCGTGTCAAACGGGCGACATTGCCACGCACGTAGCGTTCGTCGTCGTGAATGGTCACGCGCCCGTACGCATGCGCGACGAGATAGTTCCAGCTCGGCACCTGCTTGTGGAAATCCTGCTTGCTCGGGTACCATTGAGGGGAGATATAGGCGTCAGACGCGCGGAACACCACGAGCACCTCAGCGCCAGTGTCCAGATCCCGCCACACCGGGTTCGCGCGCGCCACGTGGCAGTGCAACGTTCCCCACTGCCCCTGCGCTCTGTTCAGCTCGAACGGAATATGATTGGCGTCCAAGCCGCTCTTGCCGTGCGTGATCAAAATGCCAAGCGGATTCTTTTCGATCAGATCGCAGAGCATCTCAGAACGGGCTTCGTCGAAGTGCGAGGGAACGTACATTGCAACTCCTTCGGCAGGAAGAGAACGCCACGTCACCGTTGACGGTCACGCAGCCATTGTCAGGATTTGTTCAGACCTCGACCATCGCGAAGTCGCTCTTGCCTGCACCACAGTCGGGGCAGATCCAGTCTTCGGACACGTCCTGCCAACGCGTGCCGGGTGGAATGCCGTCGTCGGGCCATCCGTCGCGTTCATTGTAGACGAGTCCGCAGAGCACGCATGTCCAACTCTTGTAGACGGGCGCCTCAGCGGTCGTTTCGGAGTTCGGGTGAGCGCTGTCCTTGCTCATGATGGCTTGCCCTTGTGTCAGGAGGCGGTTCACGAGCGATTTAGGTCAGGCCTGCCCCATTCAACAGTGCCAGTTTTTGGCATTATCACTGGACCAGAATTGTCCTTGATGGGACGGCTTGCCAGCTCCGTGCGGGCCGGGCGGTCCAACACGGCAGCTACCGGCCTCCACGAGCGGCGGGTAAAGTCCTCCAGGCTGCGGTGCCACGCGATCAGGAACTGATCACAGCCCTCTAGATTGTACCCGCCCGGGCGGCAGACTCGATGCTTTGCCTGAAGA
Source organism: Bradyrhizobium sp. SZCCHNS1050 (assembly GCF_032484785.1). Taxonomy (NCBI): domain Bacteria; kingdom Pseudomonadati; phylum Pseudomonadota; class Alphaproteobacteria; order Hyphomicrobiales; family Nitrobacteraceae; genus Bradyrhizobium; species Bradyrhizobium sp. SZCCHNS1050. The sequence continues at coordinate 1,035,398 of NZ_JAUETR010000002.1, forward strand.
TGAGCTGCTCGTCGCCATTGTCGATTTGCCGAGCGGGAGCTTTCCTGCATGATCCCCTCGCCGGACCGCTCTCGGTGGAGTGTGAGCTGCCACCGAAGTTTCATCCAGCAGAGTTTAGAGTCCGGGTGGGTTGTACGCCGAGTGGCGCGGGTGGAGCAACGGGCGATTGGCGGAGCTGGTCGGGGTTGCGCAGCCGATCGCCCGTTGCGGTGAGGTTGGCGGCAAAGGCCGCAGGGGTCTGGTATCTCAGCGAGGAATGCGGCCGCGCGTTGTTGTAGTCGGCAACCCAGGCGGCGAGCCTGCGCCTGGTATCATCGAGACCGAAGAACAGCGTTTCATTCAAGAACTCGTCGCGCATCCGGCCGTTGAAGCTCTCGACGAAGGCGTTCTGGATCGGCTTGCCCGGTGCGATGAAGTGCCAGTCGATCGCGTTGTCCCTGCACTGAGCTGCCACCGAAGTTTCATCCAGCAGCGTTTAGAGTCCGGGTGGGTTGTACGCCGAGTGGCGCGGGTGGAGCAACGGGCGATTGGCGGAGCTGGTCGGGGTTGCGCAGCCGATCGCCCGTTGCGGTGAGGTTGGCGGCAAAGGCCGCAGGGGTCTGGTATCTCAGCGAGGAATGCGGCCGCGCGTTGTTGTAGTCGGCAACCCAGGCGGCGAGCCTGCGCCTGGTATCATCGAGACCGAAGAACAGCGTTTCATTCAAGAACTCGTCGCGCATCCGGCCGTTGAAGCTCTCGACGAAGGCGTTCTGGATCGGCTTGCCCGGTGCGATGAAGTGCCAGTCGATCGCGTTGTCCCTGCACCAGGCCAGCATCGCGTTGCTGGTAAACTCGGTGCCGTTGTCCGAGACGATCGAGCCCGGCTTGCCGCGCCGGGCGATGATCGAGGTCAGCTCCCGCGCCACCCGCCGCCCCGAGAGCGAAGTGTCGGCAATCGCGCCCAGGCACTCCTTGGTGACGTCGTCAACGATGTTGAGGATGCGGAAGCGCCGCCCGCCTACGAACTGATCGGACACGAAGTCCAGCGACCAGCGCGCATTCGGCCTCGCATCGACCAGGATTGGCACGCGGACGCCGCAGGCCTTGCGGCGGCTGCGGCGCTTGCGCACCGTGAGCCCTTCCTCCCGGTAAAGTCGATGGACGCGGTTGATCCCGGACGGCTCGCCCTCCCGCCGCAACAGAATGAACAGCCGTCGATAGCCGAAGCGCCGCCGCTCGCTGGCGAGCTCGCGCAAGCGGCCCCGAAGCGCGGTGTCGGGGGGCCGGCGGGACCGGTAGCGGACCATCGTCCGGTCCGCTCCGACGATCGAACAGGCCCGCCGTTCCGACAGGCCCAGCTTGGCCTGCAGGTGCGCCGCCGCGGCGCGCTTGGCGGCAGGCCTTACCATTTTTTTGAGAGCAGCTCCCGCAGCGCGGCCGCATCGAGCATCTGCTCGGCCAGCAGCTTCTTCAGCTTGGCATTCTCGTCCTCGAGCGCCTTCAGCCGCTTGGCTTCGGAGACGTCCATGCCGCCGAATTTAGCCTTCCAATTGTAGAACGTCGCTTCCGAAATCCCGTGCTTCCGAGCCAGATCGGCCGTCTTCGCACCGGCCTCGTGCTCCTTCAAAACCGCGATGATCTGCTCTTCCGTGAACCGCTTTCGCTTCATCTGTCCGTCCTTCGTCAGGCCGGACTCTAAATCGTTCTGGAGGAAATTCTTAGGGGCAGGTCACGGCCGGTCCAACACGGCAGCTACCGGCCTCCACGAGCGGCGGGTAAAGTCCTCCAGGCTGCGGTGCCACGCGATCAGGAACTGATCACAGCCCTCTAGATTGTACCCGCCCGGGCGGCAGACTCGATGCTTTGCCTGAAGATGAGCTGCTCGTCGCCATTGTCGATTTGCCGAGCGGGAGCTTTCCTGCATGATCCCCTCGCCGGACCGCTCTCGGTGGCGTGCTCAAACGTCGCCCTGACGGCCGGGCCGACCTCAACTGATCGATAATCCCGCAATGCCCGCGAATGCAGACAAGATCGGTGGCGCGGGCGTGTCCTGGCGACGCTGCCGCGCAGTGCTTTTGACGCCACTGGATAGACGGCAGATCACCCTGCGACTGTCCACCTGATCAGGACATGGCACGGGTGCGTTGTATACGTTTCAAACAGCGGGTATGGCTGAGCCGTCTCGCGGCGGTCTACGCCCGAGTTCTGTCCTGAGTGAACCTCTTCGTCCGAAGAAGAGGCGCAGGGAAGACCGGGTATCGGCTGATACCCGCGGTCCGCGTGCAGCAAAAAGCACGCGGCAGAACCACAGGTTCAGCCCAATATCCGGCCTTCCCTGCGCGACGGTTTGACGACTTATAGGCGCTCTCCCCGGGGATCGGCTGTCTTGCCCCCGTCGCCGGCGGATCATCATCACCGCCGGCTTGGCATCAGCACCGCGATGCCAGGACCACACCACTTCGCCGTCGCATCGCTCCGTTCGTCGGCGCGGGCTGTGACACCCGGCTGCAGAGCAACGCGCCCGTCGCATCTCCGGCTCGACGCTCGTGACGATCGCGAAACGTCCCTCTTCAGCGAGCCGGGATGCGCGGAAATGTGGATGTGATTTGCCCGACGTGACAAGGGAGAAGTGCGCGACAAACTGGCACGACGGGCAGTTGATGCATGCGGGGCATGCAGGGATTGCCCGTCGGGCGGTTTGAGCAGGCTGTCTCAAATACCATGGAGGATGCGGCGACAGCGAACCAAACTTTTGCTCCGGCGTTAACTGCTACAGCTTCAAACCATCCGCCGGACAACGCAGGTGACGCCATGACGGTCCGCAAATTTGCTCCGACCGACGCAACATTCGAACGCTCGCCCGGACAGGATGGCGACGTGTTCGCAGGCAATGTCGTCGACCAACGCCAGGGTGCGCCGATCACGATCGGCTACGGGCGTTACGCGCCCAATCAACGTCTTGTCGAGAGGCTCGCGGTGGACGACGTCATGATCGTGATCGAGGGACGACTATCGGTCTCGACCGCAGGTGGCACCGAAACCGCCGGGCCGGGCGAGATCATCCATATGCCGAAAGGCGAGCATGTCACGATCCAATCGCACGACGAGGGAGCGCTGACTGCCTACGTCACCTATCCGCATTGGCAGGAGGCACAGGCCTGAGCGCTCCGCGCCGACCGCGCCTACCCTCGCTCCAAATCCGCCGTTCAGCAAGGTTTCGTGCACTGTCACCGTAACCCCCTCTTGCTGACCCAGGTCATCCTGGGAATGCCTCTCACTGAGATTATCGTGTCTCACTTGAGGGGCGCAGTCCAGCACTGTCAACGTTACCCCGTAATTCCGGGCGATCCTTCAAGCTTCAAACGCGTCCTGATCGAATTTACCTTCGGCTCAAGAATGGCGCGATTATTCTCCACATAAATTGAATTCAGCCCCCTACGAACGATTATCTCTGATATGAATCCGAGCCTCTCTCCTAACTTCGCAAAGTAAAGATGAGCATCCGTAGTGTCAATTTTGACAGATTTGATCGCCGCCACGATTGCGTCTTGCTTAACTGTCGGACATTGACATCGCTGCTGTATAAATGCCGACATCGCATCGGCATTGTCGCAAATGAAGCCGAATACTATCGACTCCGGCATTCCGTCAGGCAAAACGACGATATCGTCGTTCGCCTCGGTGAGAGGCGGGTTATCACCGTCGATGACCGCGACTGCCGGCGCGGTGATCGTGGGATTTGCGTTATGGTGCTTTAATACTTCGACAACATAGGGATATCCACCAGCTTTATGTACTTGCACTTGGTCGAAGACATCGAGAGCATACTGCCGCAACATTTCCTCTACTAAGTCTTTAGCGAAGTCGTCCTCGACGAAGATTGCAGCCCCCTTTGAAACTGTACCGGTCAGCGCACGAAGGCTCTCAATAGTAAGCTTTCCTTGATACGCCACCCCATCGATACACGCCCAAATTGCCTTCGGCGGCAACACTGCAAGGGCGTATTCGGAGTGCGTAGTAAAAATGATCTGAGCTTTTTTTCTCTTCGCAACATCAAACAAGTACTCAACCATCTTACGTGTCGCCAATGGATGAAGTCCGTTCTCTATCTCCTCGATCAGAATGAGCGAATTATCGTCTGCACCTTCGATACGTGAGACCATCTCGATAATTGACGCCTCACCCGCACCAAAATGAAACTGCGAGTAGTCATTTTCTTGATGCATGCCAACGAGGATACTTTTGGACGAATCTGATTTGAGGGATACTCGCCCGTAGTTTTTGGCGTCCTTCCCGAGGATACGACTAACATAACCGATTACGGCTGCGTCGATTGGCGACTTAACAACCTCAGTATTTTGCGTGATACCGACAAACTGCCTAAATCTTGTTTGTTCATTAGCAGGAACCGTGCGCTGGATCGGTATAACAACGACGTCCCGCTCAAGAACATTCTCGCGACGCCACTTTGCGGATACAAACCGGGCATTCCTCGGGATAGTACCGGCCTTGTTTATCTTCCTGTCCAAAATATCATAATCAATGCGCCAGTTAGCCATACTGGTGTCACCGATGTTCGACTTCGGAAAGAAATCACCGGGCTTAACGTCCTTATATGCAAGCGCGGCGGCCCCCAGAATAGTAGACTTTCCGCCACCATTTGTACCAATGATCGCAGTCACCGGAAAATCGAAATTGATAGTTTGATTTATAAAGCTTCGAACATTCGAGAGTCGAAGACTCGGCAAGTACTTTTCGTAAGAAAGCTTCTTTACTTTTTCTTCGAGCCCCTCAATATCACTTTGACGTACGTCCATAACGCTTCCTTCTTAGGACTATCATGCTAAAGCCATGCAGCAAGAACGGTCAAAAACAGCACTCTAGATCAGACGACACCACACGAACTTGCGCGATACCTCCGCAGCGCGATGCATTGGCGAAGGCTGCCCCGGATATCACAGCCGTCTGAGAGGCACTCCCTCAACATAACCCTGTGGCTCAATCAAGAACCATGAGGCAAGCTCTCTCGCCCAAATGCCTTCCGACTCCTCAAATAGAGCGAGAGCTTCAATAGGCTGGCCCTTGTCGGTCAGGACAAGGCGATATCGATAGGAGCCAAGCGGTTCACCCGCCTGCATCGAACCTGCCATCGCAGGCTGATACTCCCAAACGTTTTGAGTCTGGATATCAACATCAGTCTTTCGTAGACGGAAATGTTTTGAGCCGTTGGCGATCTGCCAACAAATGTGCAGCGCGCGATGACGTGTGCGAAGCGCGCCCTGAAAATCTTCGAGAGTCCTTAAGCGTGCGCCAAGGCGTTCCGCGACGACTTGCTTCGTTTGGCTATCAATCGCTTCCCAGGTCCAATCAGAGAGGTGCCAGCAAGTAACCGCACAATTGAAGGCATGGTACGCTGGCGCATGCGTCCAAGCGATAGGCTGCTCCACCTCAAACGAACGTCGGAGCTGTCCAATTTCCCATGCGAGCTTGATCAACAAGTGCTGGGGTGTGGCTAGCGCGAAAACGTTCGACGGCGCCTGAGAATCCTTATCGGGATTGTCTGCGAACATATGCCCCCTATTCGCCGCCTTGCGTGCAACTGCTATAACTCGAGCGCGATGCGGAGCTTAAGCCGTCAACCCAGAAAGACGGAGTATAGTTCGCGGAATATCGCGAATAATAACTCTATTCGGGCCGCGCTGATAGGTCCAAGTCTGCCCTACGAGATGATCACCCTGACCAGCGTCGTACACGACATCGATATTCAGGTTGTGCTGCGTCTTGAGATGGGACGAAATTTCCGGATAGGTTCCAGCGATCAAGGTAGGGCTTGCGAGATCGATCACGTGAGCCGCGCCCTCCTCAACAGCCTCCCATGCGATGAAGCCGCCGCGGGTCACTTCTCGAATGTCAAAAACAAAATCTGCCATTTCCACCTCAATAGTCTCGAAACCCTTAATTAAAGAGACTCCCCTCGACTTCCCGTTCTAGTAGCATATGAGCGCTGACGGCACCAGCCGTTGTCAGCAAGCTGCGCCGGCGGAGGCTAATGGTTGACGGAACTGCGCATTCGTCTCGGCCAGCGTACTCTTCAAATAAGCCGTTCACAGATCTTAGATCGGCGATGACCTGCCCCTAAGAATTTCCTCCAGAACGATTTAGAGTCCGGCCTGACGAAGGACGGACAGATGAAGCGAAAGCGGTTCACGGAAGAGCAGATCATCGCGGTTTTGAAGGAGCACGAGGCCGGTGCGAAGACGGCCGATCTGGCTCGGAAGCACGGGATTTCGGAAGCGACGTTCTACAATTGGAAGGCTAAATTCGGCGGCATGGACGTCTCCGAAGCCAAGCGGCTGAAGGCGCTCGAGGACGAGAATGCCAAGCTGAAGAAGCTGCTGGCCGAGCAGATGCTCGATGCGGCCGCGCTGCGGGAGCTGCTCTCAAAAAAATGGTAAGGCCTGCCGCCAAGCGCGCCGCGGCGGCGCACCTGCAGGCCAAGCTGGGCCTGTCGGAACGGCGGGCCTGTTCGATCGTCGGAGCGGACCGGACGATGGTCCGCTACCGGTCCCGCCGGCCCCCCGACACCGCGCTTCGGGGCCGCTTGCGCGAGCTCGCCAGCGAGCGGCGGCGCTTCGGCTATCGACGGCTGTTCATTCTGTTGCGGCGGGAGGGCGAGCCGTCCGGGATCAACCGCGTCCATCGACTTTACCGGGAGGAAGGGCTCACGGTGCGCAAGCGCCGCAGCCGCCGCAAGGCCTGCGGCGTCCGCGTGCCAATCCTGGTCGATGCGAGGCCGAATGCGCGCTGGTCGCTGGACTTCGTGTCCGATCAGTTCGTAGGCGGGCGGCGCTTCCGCATCCTCAACATCGTTGACGACGTCACCAAGGAGTGCCTGGGCGCGATTGCCGACACTTCGCTCTCGGGGCGGCGGGTGGCGCGGGAGCTGACCTCGATCATCGCCCGGCGCGGCAAGCCGGGCTCGATCGTCTCGGACAACGGCACCGAGTTTACCAGCAACGCGATGCTGGCCTGGTGCAGGGACAACGCGATCGACTGGCACTTCATCGCACCGGGCAAGCCGATCCAGAACGCCTTCGTCGAGAGCTTCAACGGCCGGATGCGCGACGAGTTCTTGAATGAAACGCTGTTCTTCGGTCTCGATGATACCAGGCGCAGGCTCGCCGCCTGGGTTGCCGACTACAACAACGCGCGGCCGCATTCCTCGCTGAGATACCAGACCCCTGCGGCCTTTGCCGCCAACCTCACCGCAACGGGCGATCGGCTGCGCAACCCCGACCAGCTCCGCCAATCGCCCGTTGCTCCACCCGCGCCACTCGGCGTACAACCCACCCGGACTCTAAACTCTGCTGGATGAAACTTCGGTGGCAGCTCAGCGACTTCGGCCGTTCAAAAACCTCACTCCCATTCGATTATTCAAATCGCACTAGCGTATTGAAATTCTTCCGATTTTCTTCTTGCGGCTGATGATATTCCGTCGACGGGGCCGTCAAGAAGCTACGCTCTTGATTTCAATACGGAAATTGCCACGAAAACTTTTCTGTGAGTTCACCCACTATCGGCATCATTCAGTAGATCTCGCCGTGATGAGTATTGCCTCTCCCAGTTAAGAGACGAGTGAGTTAGGGGTGAAAGGCGACTGGGTCCTCGCGAGCGAAGTCGAAGAGGGCTGGGGTCTGAGCGTGGTCGGCGACCTTCTGCTGGAAGCCCGGCTCTACGACGGAGTCACGTCCGACGTAGGTAACGTCTTTGCGACCGGCCCTGATATCCTCGAATAGGGTCGGAGTGTGCTGCTCGCCATATCTGAGCCATTCAGCGATCGTGACCTTGCCGTCGTGGTTGGTGTCAGCAGCGCGCTTTCCGTCGGGGCCCGCAGCCAGCCCGTCGTGTACCAGGGCATAGGTCAGCAGACCCTGCTTCAGTTTATTGCTCTCTAGCGCCACGTCGTCGGCCTGGCTGGCGGCCAGGATGCGCATCGCCTTGTCGTAGGCGAGCTGGCCGAGACCCCGGTCTCCCATTGGTCCCGGCTTGAAGCCAGGTTGATCGACGCTCGCGGCCGAATGGCAGGCGTCTATGATCATCGCCATCTGGCCTGCATCGATCGGACGAAGCCATTCGCTGAGCTCCTCGCCCGAGATGAATTGGGCGAGCACCTCAGGCTTGGTGGCCGGATCCAGATCTTTCCCTGAATCGGAGGGCAGCAGGTAGAACGCCCCGTCTTTGGCCGTGTAGCCATGGCCAGAGAAGGTAACTATCACCACGTCGTCCGGTGTGGCCTGCGCAAGCCGGTCGACGCCGTTCACCCCCGCCAGCGATCCCGACGGCGTTGACTTCCCAGCCAACCTCGAAAGGACCGCCCGGATTTTGGCCTTCGTCGCGTCCCACCTGGTTCGATCGTCTCCGTCCGATGTGAGGCTCACCGGCACCACCTTGTAGCCGTCCAGCCTGGACATACTCTCGCGCATAGCCTCTGCATCACGCACGGCGAAGTGCAACTGGCGTTCCTTCGCATCGTAACTGTTGGCTCCAACCGTCACCACATAGGCTCTCGCCTCCCGCCGTGCGACGTCGCTGGGGACCTGGTACTCCAGCGACGCCGTCGCGCTCTTCACCCGATCCTCATTGAAAGCATACGCCGAGAAGACGCTGCTCCCCTTCCGTCCTCTGGTCGGCAGCTTGACCACGAAGTCATGCGTTACGGTCTTCGCTCCCGCCTCTGGCCTGAGATACGTCCTCTGCCGCCAAGCCCCAATCTCGTCGCTACCATCTGACGCTTCCGGCCATTGTCCCACCAATTCACCGTCCCGAAACAGCCGAAGGTCATACGCATCCGTACGCGTCTTGCCATTTGGCGCCGAATTATCATCCACCGCCGAAGCCTGAACCCTCACCACAGCTTCGTCCAACGTCGCGCCTCCACCGGCGCTCAGGACCCGCACAATGGGCTGCAATCTATTTAAAGAGGCCACGTCAGGAACGGGCCGAACCAATTCGGGATTTTGCAATTCGCGGCCGATCAATCGCGGTTCAAAGTAGTCGCGCATGAATAATTCCGGCGCAAACGTCCGGAACCGGGTATCCGGAAGCACCCAGCCAAGCCCGACCAATTCCTCGATACGGTTGGTATCAAATCGTCCCGAGGGAGAAAACACTGACCACTGACTGTCTTTGAAGTTTACGATTGTCGCAAGTTCGACAGCCCCCTCCGAACGCAACTTCCAAATCTTGATGGAGCCGTCCTCACCAGCACCGGCAATCAGGTCTCCTTTTGGCGAAAAGGCGACGCCCACAAGAGCAGAATTGTTAGCGAGGACTGCACGTCTCTCCCCCGTTGCACTGTTCCAAAGCCGTATTGTTCCATCGGCACCACCGGTCGCAACTAACTTAACATCTGGGGATACCGCGAACGCCGAGACGCGAGGAACTTCGACAGACAACGTAGCTACACCTTGACCCGCAGGAGAGTCCGCCATGCTTTGCTCGATCGCATGATCCACCTTGATCAACGGATTCCCCACCTCCCGCCAGTCGCGAAACACACCGTTCCTGCTACGTGCAACGACGACTTCGTCACTCAAAAATGTGGCTTGTACAACTTCGTCACCATCCCAAGAAAATACCTTCTCCCCGAACCTCAGATCGATTTGGCCAACGAGCCTTCCACTAACGATTTTGAAAATACGGGCTAGCCCATCTTCACATCCCACTACTAACCTCTTGCCAGATGGCGAAAAGGCAAGAGGTCGGGCTTCCGACGCTTGAGGTGAGGCCAAAGTCGAAAGCGAGGTACCGTCATCTCTCAGAACTTCGACCGAATTGCCACGGCTGATGGCCGTGAACTGCCCGTCCGCGGATAGAAGAATTCGCGATGTGTGCCACTCATCAAAAGCTGACGTCTCTTTGACAGCCGCAGGCAAAATAAACTTGGCTTGCCCTCTGGTGAGATCCCAAAGGCCTACCTCCCCACTCCTATATTCGGCAGCAAGCCGGGTCCCATTTAAGCCTACCGAAACGTTCAGAGGGGCCATTGGGTGCTTGATGTGCGTTATCGGCTCGCCCGTCCTGGTTGAGACCACCTGGCCCGCATCACCGACAAGGTAAATTCCACGATCACCGGCCGCTACAGGTGCTGATCGAAACTCAAAGGCAGGACGCCCAGACTCCAAATCCCACACCACCGTTCGGCCCTCGCTAGTCACTTCGAGTCTGCCGTCGGAGGTAAACCCAACGCCTGAAAGCCGTGGAAGACGATCATTCCGCGAAAACACATGTAGCAGTTGCAGCTCCGTAAGGGACCAGGATCGCGGCGGCTCGCTCAGATTCCCAAGAGTGAGGACCTCGTCGTCTGTTGAACTCACCAATAGCGCGCCGGCGTCCTTCAGCGAGGCGTCCTCAACCAGTCCGATTTGCGCTCCCGTCAACAAATTCCAGATGCGCATGGTTCCGCTACGGTGAAGCGTTACGACTGAACGCCCACTCGGAGTTACGACCGCGTCGTTTAAATCAGGCAGGTCAAAGTGATCATTTGTCGGCGGTTTCTGTGGCCCCGAAGCGAACACCTGTAGTTGCTTAGACATCGAGAGGCTCCACAACTGAGCCTCCGCACCGACGATTAGCAAATGATCCGGATCACCCGTTGGGCGCACATGGAAAACCGTCTCATCACGCCGCAACTCGAAGAGCTGCTGCCCGTTGGCGTCCCACACCAGAACGCGTGTGCCGAAGGCCTCATGCTCGTGCTTTTCATTTTCACGGATTTGAGACGCCCGGGCGATGATACGTTGTCCGGTTTGATCCAGCCATACCTCATCAAGCGCTGGAACGTAGGTCCTGAACAGAAGTCGTCCTCGCTTGATATCCCAAAGGCTGATGCTGCCGGAGCTAGAGGTCAGCACTCGATCGCCGTCCGGGGAGAATTGTGCCTGCGCGATTTGATCGAGATCCATTCGAAATAGCTGTTGGCCGGTGGCCGTCTCGTAAACGCCATTTGATTTTGGGTCTCGAGAGCTCAAAACGGCAAGCGTCGCATCTGGCGAAAGCGCGATTCCGAAGTCAACGCCTTGGAAAGTCCTGACTTCCTCCCCATCGATCGTATTCCAAAGATGTCCCAGGCTCCCCTCATCACGCCCGAGGATCCAGACGCCGTCCGCAGACATGGATAGCGATGTAATCTTGCCAACTTTGGGCGTGCGTCTGAGTTCGCGCCCGGATTTGCGATCCCAAATTATCAGTACCCCATCGGCCTCAGTGACGACGATATCGAGGCCAGCGACCCGCTTCATGGGCTCTTGCGGTAGCGACGCTCGTTGTCCGTTTTGGTAGGCGATCTGCACTCCATTCGGGCCAAACATCGCCTTGTTCACATTGCCGGTATGACCAGCTTGGAGAACCAGGCGAGGTGATCCCATAGAACTCACATCATGAGCGGGAGGATTTCGCGGTGCGCTTCCGATCGCCCCACTCATCACATTGAGTGCAGGCTGCAGATTTTTGGCGATAACCTGGCATTCACAGGAAGATCGCTCGGTACTTCTCCACTCCTCGCAACTTTTGAGGGCTATGTTGGCGCTCGTCTCGGCCGTGGCATTATCCCATTCGGCCCACCAACGCGAGAAGCCAAACGCCTTCTCTTTTGCCGATGTCCGGAACTGCCGCCAGTCCACGCAAAGCACGGCTGCGCTGTTCTCGCTATGGAGAAGCGTGTCATCTTTGCCCTGGTGTTCTACAAAGTTTTTCCACGTGTCGAGAACAAATTCAGCAACACCTTGGGCGTCAAGGCCCGTCGATGCACTGGGATCTGCGGCCATTGAATTTCCACCGACCGAGACAACCAGCGTGACAATAAACGCCGTGAAGATTCTTGAAGTCCGTCGCTCGATCAAATTTCACTCCCGTATTATATCTACGTCGCTTTTCGAGCGAGCTATCCATCCACGATGTTGCTCTTTACTTTCAGCTCTTCTCACACTGCTTTGTTTGGAGCGCGACGAATGCCGACCGGCTCGTCGCCAGATACAAGAACTTACCCGGCCACCTTCGGTGGCGCGCAAGGGCACCTCGAGCAAGCAGAACGGAAACGCTTAGCGTCCTCATAACTGAACCACATCGAATCTTTGGCTCAAGAAGCAGCGGACTTGAATCGTGGTCGCGGAGCAATAGCTTCCGATTCCGTCGCCCAACTATCAATTTGACTGACAAACGCCTTTTGCGTGAATACTTGCGATGCAACGTTAGGATGTCAATCGGAAATTGGATGGTCTCGAATCGCGTTTGCTCGGGCCGGCGTTACAAGGGAAACCGACCGGCCCAAGGCGATTGCCTGCGTCGGTGGGATAATTCAGGATCGGCCTGAATCATTCCCGCTCAATTAGCTCCCAGTCGTAGGGCCACTTCGTCCTGCCGGGCGAAGTCGAAGAGACTCGGGGTTTGTGCATGGTCTGCGACTTTTGTCTCGAAGCCCGGCGCAACGACGGAGTCGCGCCCCACGTAGACGGCATCCTTCCGCCCTGCCCGGATGTCCTCGAACAAAGCCGGGGTGTGCTGCTCGCCGTAACGAAGCCACTCTGCGAGTGTGAGTTTGCCGTCATGGTTGGCGTCGGCGGCGTACCTTCCATCCTGCCCCAGCGCCAGTCCGTCATGCACCAATGCGTAGGTGAGCAGCCCCTGTTTCAGTTTCTCACTCTCCAGCGCAACATCATCGGCCTGGCTGGCTGCGAGGATGCGCATGGCCTTGTCGTAGGCGAGTTGGCCAAGCCCCCGGTCCCCCATCGGCCCGGGCTTGAAGCCGGGCTGATCAACACTCGCTGCCGAATGGCAAGCGTCGATGATCATTGCCATTTGCCCGGCGTCGATCGGCCGGAGCCAGCTGCTGAGCTCCTCGCTCGAGATGAACCTGGCGAGTACTTCAGGCTTGCCGGCGGGGTCAAGCGCCTCCCCCGAATCGGCGGGCAGCAAGTAAAACGCCCCGTCCCTTGCCGTATAGCCATGGCCTGAGAAGGTGACGATCACCAGGTCATCTGGCGTGGCTTGCGCAAGCTGGTCGGCCCCCTCTACTCCCACCAGCGCGCCTGGCGCTATCGGCTTCCCGGCCAGCCTGGAAAGAACAGCCCGGATGTTCGCCTTCGTCGCAAACCAGCGCGTTGGATCCCGTCCCTCCGAAGTAAGGGTCACCGGAACGACCTTGTAGCCGTCCAGCCTGGACAGGCTCTCGCGCATGACCTCTGCGTCCCGCACGGCGAACCGCAACGTCCTATTCTCTGACGTATAGGCATTGACGCCGATGGCAATCACATACACTCTGGGTTGGCGCGATGTGATTTCATTCGGCACAGCAAATTCGTACTTCGCAGTCTCACTCTTTACTCTATCTTCATTGAACGCATAGGCCGTCAGCGTAACGGGCTTGCCGAGATCGACGCTGGGTAGCGCGACACGAAACGTGTGTTCTACCCAGTTTTCCTTACCGCTGGTAGGCAACCGACTCATCTCTCGCCATGCTACCACGTCATTCGGATCAGTTTTAGCGGTAGGATCTGGGGGCGGAGGCCACTGGCCGACTATCTGTCCGTTTCGGAATACGCGCATATCGTAAATGCCATCGCCAGACAAGGATTGCGGCCTTGAGGCGTCGCTGGCACCGGTCCTTCCGGTCGGCATGTGGGCTCTGACCGTCACCGATAGTGCGCCCGTCGTTCTGTCAGCTATCTGCACATCAGAGATTGAGAGTTCAGGCTGACGGTGGTTAACCTCGGAAATGTTCGGCACCGGTCGAAGCCGTTCCCTGTTGAGGACCTTCGACAGCAAGTGCGGCTCATAGTACTGTCTCATGAAGATCGTCAGTGGCCACGCTCGCAGCGGCTCGTCAGGAAGAACCCAGCCAGCTGATTGAGACTCTTCGATCGCGTTTGTATCAAACATCCCTTCAGGTGTGGCTACTGTCCACCGATCACCCTGCGAGAAGACCGTAGCCGCGAGGCGTAGGCTTTCCATATCCCAAATTCTAGTTGCGCCATCCAATCCGTAAGACAGCAACTGATTGCCACCGGCCAGGAAAGCCAAGTCAGTCACGTCACCTGCCCCCGCATCCAGGACCTTTAGCCGATTCAACTCCGGCAGCCGGAACAAGGTGACCTTTCCATCTTCCGCTCCGCTTGCTAGCAATCTCCTCGATCCTTCGAAAGCCAAAGCGCGAACGCGCGAAGGCTGCTCCGAAGCGGTGACGACGCGAGGGCCCAACGCATCGGTTTCCATGCTGAAAATCATGCTTCTAGCGTCTTTGCTGGCGCTTTTTCCCGTGCGAAAGTCAAATGACTCAACCCTCGCTCCTTGAGGCGCCTTGGCGAATAAAAATTTCGTGGTGCCGCTGCCCAGGTAAAAGCGTGTCCCCTCTCCCGCAGCAGCGGAAGTGATCGACGTGTCCATATTCATGTATTGCTTGTCCCGCATCCCTCTCCAATAAATTAGACTGGTATCACTGGCAGTGACCAAAGTGCCGTCAGAGAGCCAGGCGAGGCCGACTCCACCCCAATTGTTCCGAATCGTTGGAGCGTCAGCCTGATCAACCAGTTGCAATGGATCAGATTTGAACATGAGGAGTTTCTTTTCGGCGAGCGCCGCCACGTTCCCAGTACCCGCGGGGTCAGGAGCCAACTCGCGGATTGGCATCTCCAACGATATGGATTGCGCGGGCACATTTGCGCCCAATCGAATGGTGCCCAGCTTGTCTTCCGTTGAATAGATTATGCGCTGACCCTGCGCATCGAAGGTCAGAGCCCGAATCCGATTTCCCAACCAAACCTGAGCACGTCGGCTTAACGGGCCGGACGGAAGACCACTCCAGATGTTGAGGACACCATCGAGGCCACCGGTCGCGAACACCGAGCCTCTTGGAGAGGCTGCGATCGAACCATACTTCTCCAAATTTCCAACGTTATCCAGTATGGTTCGACGGGTCGTCACTTGGCGCGTAACAGTTCTGGTAATCATCGGCTCAACAATCACAACGCTGCTGGACGTAAAATATAGCAGGTAGCGCTGATTTGAAGAGGAAGTAACATATCGTAGACTTGCGAATTCATGGACTTCATGCTTGGCATCAGCGAAAGCGTCGAAACCATGCTCTCGCACGAGAATGTATCCTCCGCCTTCGAGCAACATGACCTCCCGGACACCAGCCGCACCGGGCAGGCTCGACAATTCCGCTCCACTTTGACTATCCATAATGTGCAGTGTTGCTCCGCAAGCCACCGCGATTTTTGTCTCGCCGTCGTACCAGTTGATTTTTCCGTGCCAGTTCGCATCCTTCCTTTGATGATCCTCAGGCGTACACGTCTTTGGAAGAGGAAGGTCGCGTAAAGCGAGCCCATCGCGCGCTGGCACGATGGTTATTGTGCTTGATGAAGCAATCCCCACTGCCAGCAGGCTGCCATTCGGACTGTAACGTAACGTTGCCACGTCTCCCGTGGTATTCACGATCTCGACCTTTGGCGTCTTACTCACGACTGCAAGAGCCAGGGAGTGGCCTGAGCGATTGTAGTCAGAGATTCCTATCGCGAGCTGCAAGTCATCAGGCGCCCACTCGATACCCGTGATGTATCGAGCGGCCAAAGTCATTTCTGAGAAAAGGGTACCGGATTGGATCTCCCATACCTGAACCGTTCCGTTCGAGTTACTTGCTACCGCCACGTACTTGCCGGAATGGCTGACTCTCACCTTCCCCACAGGACCGGCGTTAAACGGCAGAGAGCGAACCTCCATATCAGAGCTGACATCCCACACTTTGACGCTTTCGTCTGCTGATCCAGTGACGAGCGTCTGCCCATTGGGCGACATATCTGCAGTTATTAAATTAAGCCGATGCCCCGTCTGGACCACAAAACGTGCGTCACTCTGTTCGGCCCCGGCTGAGGCGCTGAGCAACCCGAGAACGAGCCCCATTGGGAAACTGATCTTCAGGATTCGCATGGAAGCCCTACCACCTATCTGCAAGCCTCTCGAAGCTTCTTGAGAACCGCTTTCGCGAGCGGGATGTAACTGCGTGAAGAGACGCGCTCCTCAGATTCCATTCCCCTCAATATGAACAGCTTTGCTACCAGGTTCTTGAACTGAAAGATGAACGCATACCCTGTGAACTTTTCTTCCGGTATACCCAGCGACCGCGCGAGGGCGGCCGCCTTAGTATTTCGAGGGCCAAAGATCCTTATTGGGACTTCATCCAGGGTCATCTCCGATTCCAATGGCGCCCCCTCGGACAAGAATTCCTGATGCGTTTCGAAGTACCTGGCCGCCAGGTCCGCCGAAACGAAGAATAGTCTAATATCCCTGACATCACCCCACAGCGATTTGGGATCTTGATTGCCCCAAACTCGCATCTGCCAATTTGATTGGTCATCGTATTTCGTTGCAGCGGCTATCGGTGGCCGCGTAACGCTTGATTTCGATAGGCCTAAAGGTCCCAGGTCGTTCTCGGCAAGGAATGTGCTGTCCCAAGGCGGCGCTACCGGACATTGGGAGCTCGCACTTGTATCGGCAAGGAGCGAGAATAGAATGACGATCGGGCCAACCCTTGCGACATGTTTGAGCTTGCAAACAAGTGCGATTCCATAGGCGATCGCTATCGCAGCCAAGTTGTTCGGGCCGGGTCTTAAAACGCGAATTCGCGTGATCATGAGCCACTCCTCCAAGCCCTCTCTGAACAGAAATCTCGCCGGTCTTCTCCGGCCTAAAGTTTTTTATACAAACTCGAGCGCGGCTTTGTCGTTGCGGTGTGCGACCACACTCCAGAGGGGAGTGCCGTCGCTGACATTCCAGGCTACGACCCTGTTTTCCGTCGTTCCTTCCGGCTCTGCTCTTGGTCGCTGGTCCTTGTAGCCCTGACCAGTCGCGACAACAGAGCCATTCGCAGAGATGGCCATCCGCCTGATCATCGTTCCCTCCGTAAGCAGGACGCAGTGCCCTGATCTGAACCGCCCGGCGCAGGTGCGCAGGCGCCCGGCAGCTAGCGCTTCCTGATGATCGCTTCCTCGACGCCCCTGTGGTAATTGAAGAGCACGGGTGTCTGAAGCCTGGCAACCATTGCGGTGATGAACGAGGGATCGACAGTCGAATCCCGTACGACGATGGGGATCTTTCCGGCGCGCGCATCATCGTAAAGTCGAGGCGTTCGGCTCTCTCCGTACCGTAGCCATTCATCCAGTGTCACTTCGGAGTTGTGATCTGTGTCGGCCCGAAGCGGCCCACCGCTCGCGCCGAGCCCCTCCTGTACGAGTGCGTACGTAAGAAGACCCTGACGGAGCTTCCCCAATTCAATCGCGGCCTGCGCCTCCTGGCTTGCCGCGAGAATCCGCATGCCCTTGTCGTACGCAAGCTGACCCAGCCCCCGGTCACCCAAAGGGCCCGGCTTGAAGCCGGCTGCCTTGACGCTGGCGGCTGAATGACAGGCATCGATCACCAAAGCGAGCTGTCCTGCGTCGACCCCCTCAAGCCATTCACTCAACTCTTCGCTTGAGACAAAGCTCGAGAGAACATCCGGGGTTACGTCCGCAGATGCCCGTGCATCGCTGGGAACCAGATAAAAGGTGCCATCGCGCTGAGTGTAACCGTGCCCGGAAAAGGTGATTATGACCAGATCCTCAGGTGCGGCCTGCTGAAGACGGCCTGAGTCCGGTACATCCGCCAATATTGCTCGCGCAGACTCATCTCCGGCGAGGACCCGAAATGCGGCTCTCAGCTTTTTCTTGGAAGCATTCAGGACAGGCCGCTCGGAGAGAAGAGACGTGCTTACAACATCGAAGCCACGAATGGCTTGCAAGGCTTTCGCGGTGTCCATCGCATCTTTTGTAGCGAACTTCAGATCTCTACCTCCCTCAAGGTAGTCGTTGATTCCGATGGTAACCACATAAGCCTTCGGTTTTTCCAGGGAAGGATCCGCAGGCGCGCTATAGCTAGCGTGTGCAGTACCGCTCTTCGCGCGATCTTCGTTGAAGGCATACGCCGCGAAACGGATTTCCTTCTGCACCTTTCGCCTTGGAAGTCGAACCGTGAATTCGAACTTCGTGCCGGCAACCCTCATCGCGTCGCGCCAGGATGAAGGACTCCGCCGATAGTCAGCCGCTACACCGGGTGCCAGCCGCTTGACCAGCTGGTTATTCCGAAATAGTCGCAGATCGTAGGCGTCAGTAGAGATCTTCCCATTCTTTTGAGTCGGATCCCTGCCTTGCTCCACTTCAACGGTAACGACAACGTCATCAATGGTCTCGCCAGCCCTGAAACCGGTGATACTCACCTTTGGCAGAACACGGTTCAGTTTCGAGATCTGCGCAACTGCCGGAAACTCGCTGTCGCACGCTTTTGGATCTTGCGCCATCGCAAGCCGGCAAGAGACAGATCGCGCTAGCAGGCCCGGCTCGAGATAATCCCGCATAAAGACCTCCAGCGAGAGAGGCCGCAAAGGGTCATCCGGCATGAACCAGTTCAGGTCACGCACGTTATCGAGATCATTTGTATCGAAGCGCCCGTCCTGCGCAGCAACAGCCCAGCGATCGACGCCCAGTTCGACGAGTTGCAGAAAATCAGCCGGCGACGACAACGGATGCAGGGTCACCGTCCTGTCCGAATAAGCCAGAAGATCGGTCCCGCTCATTGCAAAGCCGACACCAAGAACAACTCCGGGACGCGCAAGTGTCGCGATACGGTTACCCGTGTTGAGGTCCCACAGCGCTGCTGTTTCATCGCCACTGCCCGTGATGGCGCGAGATCCATCGGGTGACAGCGCTACCGACCATATCCACGCATTGTGAGGAGCCAGCGACAACGCATTTCCTTTGTCGAGGTCATGAACCACGGCACGGTTGTACCCGTTTCCGTATCCAACAATCATTCGATGCCCCCCGGCATCAAACGCAACATCCTGCACCGTGGCATTGATACCCGGAGGCGGTATCGTGCGCTTTCTTTGCCACCTCCAGCCAGAGAAGATTGACACCTCGCCAGCTTCATCTCCGACGACCAGCTCCGTGTCACCAGGACGGAACGCTGCTGCGCGTATGATCGGAAATCGATTTCCAAGGTCCGCCAGAATTTCTCCGCTCACGGTCAAAACCCGAGCTATTGAGTAGGTCCCCACAATCAACTTTTTTCCATCGTGACTCAGTCCCAGTGCTGTTATGCCCGAAAGACCCGTCAGGAAATCAGCAATCTGCTTTCCTGTAACGGCGTCCCAGACAATGATTCCTCCCTGTTTGCTGCCCGCGGCGACGATGTTCCCGTCGCGCGAAATCGCGACAACATCCACGTCATGTTTTGCGCTAACCGACAGCGGTTTCCGAACGCCCGTGTCAAAATTCCAGATCGCGAGACCGCGGTCGCCGGCCACGACCAGGTTCTTCCCGGCACCGTCAATCGCGATTGGCTTTGAGGCGCCCCATTCGCGCGAGGCACGGACCAGGCTAAATGCCTTCCTAGTGAAATCCCAGATGGCTATCTTGCCATTATTGAAGCCGATCGCGAGCGACGAACCGTCCGGCCTGAAGGCCAGGCTCAGGACCCGGCTTCGGACTTTCTCATCGTCGGAAGGCGGCCAGGGGACAGACACAACAAGATCACCCGATCGGGAATTGCGAATGTCTGCCACGCGCGCATTTGGGCTATCACTCCCATCACCAGCGTCCAGCGCCAGCCAGCCTCCATCAGGAGACAACGCGGCGTTGTAGGCCATAAAGCTGCGCACTTCCTTGCCGTCCGGCAGACTGCGAACGGATAACGTGCCCGGCGAAAGCGCGTAGAGAACATCACCTTCCGGCGAAAATTGAACCCAGTTGATGCCATCTTTCGGGCCTGACCACGATGCGACCCCGGCTGCGGATTGAGCGTCCCAGATATGAATCGCGCCCTCTACCTGCACACCGCCTTGCACCTCGCGCAACTTGTCGGCTCCGCCCGTGGCAAGCCACTTGCCGTCTCGACTGAAGGCCAGGGCGTTGATCGAATGGTCGCCAATGAGCGGAAGGCTTCGACTAACATCCGAATGCAAGTGAACAAATGGCTTTGCGCCTTCGCTGGCAGGACCATTGCCTGCGATGGCTACTTGCGATCCTCCGTGTGCGACCGCCACGGCAGTAACCAGATTTGAAGGTGCCTCCAAGTTACCTCGGGCAGATCCCGTACCGAGATCCCAGCGAGTTGCCCCATTTGACGCACCAATGATGACCTCGGTTCCGCCCTTGCCAAAGGCCACAGCACTGACGCTGTTCCGCATTCCGCGAACATCATCATTCGATCCGGAAAAGCTCCTGATCAATGAACCGGATGCGAAATCCCATAACTTGGCCGAATTGTCGGCGCTACCACTGAACAATTGTTTGCCGTCGCTGCTCCAGACGAGGCTCGTTATCCCCTGCACGTGACCAACCGTCGCTACAAGTCGCGCTCCCTCGCGCGACTCCAGCGGATAGGCCTGCTCGGTCGCGACCTGCCGGGCGTCATCGGCGGCATTGGCTTGTTGAAGACCAGAGTGTGAAGCAAACGGAGCGGCGACCAAAAGAAGGACACCGGAGCCGAGCGCCCAATACCGGGCGCATAAGGCTCGAGCGTAGGACCTTGCACCCTTGTTGCCCGGCGACAGCCCTCTCATGAAGCGCAGCCTCTTAGCTCACAGGCACGAGAAATGGCCTGGTTTCCCAATCTGTCGCTCGACGATCATGTGAGCCACCCTCGCCATAAGAGCGATTGTACCTCCTTCCGGAGCCGCTCGTTTGTCAGCACAGGCACATGATGCCTAAGGTACAACCAGAACATCGACAATTGCGGTCGCCCAACTGTCAAGATCGACGGAAGTCGAATCTTTGGCCGCTCCACCAATTGCCTTTCCCTGGTAGAAATCAAAGAGCGAACCGCCGCCACCTTTGGCACCGGTCATTGGTTCGAGAAGACGAAAGTCTACGCTGGAAACTGTCGTGGCAATTACCTTGTAACTTTCTCGGCCAAGCGGAAGCCCAATCTTTCTGGGCGAGTGCATCACCATGTTGCTATGCGCGTGCACGAGATCTCCGTTCGGATTGCTCGTTACAAGCTCAATTCTTCCGCTACTACCGAGCATGAAGACCGCAGCATAAAGTTCGCGCTCACTGTTGTTCCTGACCTCAATCTGAAAGCGCTGGTCGATCCGCATGGGTTCTGCCGTGTCGGCGCCGTCAACAGGCCGCGGAATAACATCCGGCTCCGGACCAGCACCAGCCTTTAAATCCACTTTTATAAGGCGCACCTGTAGCTGTTCGCGAAACGGGGACGACTCGTTATCCAGTCCGCGAAGGTTTTCCTGCCTGGCAAATCGCTCAATACGATCGACCAGGTCCACAACTCTGGACGCGCTGTTGGCGGGGACAAGGAACTGAAAGAGCGGGCGATCGCCCTTCTCGGTCAGATAGTAGACCGCGCTACAATCCTTGGCCGCTCTTGACAGGTCCGACGACAGAACCAGCTTGCCACCATCAGCGCAGCCCCGCCGAATAGCGACATTCCAGCTTTCGTTGCGGCCAGCTGGTCGCACCAGCTGATTGCTGGACAGCATCTCGGATAACTGACGAAGAAGCCCTGCGTCATCTCCGGCCATCTGTTGCCCGGGCAGCTCACTCACGTTTATGCGGAGTTTCTCGGAACCGAGGTAGGGAGCGACAATGGCCACCTTTGCATCCTGACCAAAGGGCTTTGCCACCGGGCCTGATACCGCAGCAGTGGATCTCACATCCCCCAGTTTTGATATTTGTGCATTAGCGATCTTGTCTTTTTCTCCGGTCAATCTTTTCGCAGTGGGAGCGTAGATCGCCAGAAATGTTCCCTCGCGCAGGCCGAGCGTCCGCCCTGCCTCGATCTCGAAAGATCCGTTAGCCGGTTGAGAAACGATTTTGACATAGGGGTCTTCGCGATCGGACGCATCGCCGAATATCCGCCCCTCAATTCTTCCGACCGCCTGAGGATGTTGATAAGGCAAGGCCCTTGCAAGCGAGAGACCTACATCCCTCATCGCTAGTTCGACAGTTAAAGCTGGCCGGCTGTTTAAAGCCTGCACGAGATAGAAGGTGAAGAAACCGTGGAACTTTTTTCCTGAAGTGGTGTCGATCTTGTCCTCGTAAGACAGCTCTTCGGCATGTGAAGCAGAGAGCAATGCAAACTGTTGTCTGCGTGTCAGGAATGAACCGGTTGCCTCGCCGGACTTCCCAGCGGGACCATCTACGCGGCCGCCGGCGCTGAATTGGCGCGGATTCGGTGGCGCGCTCCTGGACGTCAGCGTCGGGGAGTCGATGCCCTTGATGGCGCTACCGGAATGGCAACTGTCGAGGATGAAGGTAATGTTGCTTGTGTATTTGCGCAGTTCCTCGAAAAGATCGATCAGCTCATTGTCGACAATATCCTTCCCTCCGCTCGCGCGACTATCGTAAGCTACAAGCGTGCTGTGCGTACTGCCATCCCCGGGACTAACGTTGTTGGCCAGCGAACCGTGGCCGCTGAAATAAAATACGATCGTGGACTGCGGATGCGTTGCTGCTCTCTCGATCAAGTGCGACCTGACCGTCTTGAGTATCGCCTCTCGCGTCGCTTGTTTGCCGATCAGCGTCACGATGTGGGCAGCATCGTCTGCAAACTTGTATTGTGATACCAGCAACTGCTTTACTAGGGCGACATCGTTCGCCGGCCCCTTGAGCGGCGTGACGCGTCCGCTTTGCTGCGGCGATGGGGCGTAGTCGTCGACGCCGATAAGCAATGCAAAACGTTCGACGCTCGCAGTTTGCGGCGCTTCAGCAGCGACGCCCTGTTGCAAAAACAACAGAACGAAAATTGATGCAAAAACAAACCGAAAAAGATTTCCAGCCATCACCAACATTCTATTGCGGCCAATATCCGGCAAAGCTATCGGTTGCAGAGTACGATGTCTACACCCTCCTACAGGGGTTCTCGCTGACAATTGTCCTATAGGCTGAATGGCTGGCTGTGCGCCGCAATAGTCCGCAATTTCAGGGGCGGAAGACACCTTGACGCTTCTTCCAATCCTCCCAGCTAACTGCCGCCGTGGGCGGAAATTCCTGGAGATACCGACGTTCCCCCTGCTCTTTCAGTTTCTTGTTCTGGTCCCAATACTTTTGTCCTCCCCACGAGACCGCTGAATAAATGGCCTCCACCTTGAAGGGATCAACCTTTAGATCCTGCATTGCGGCCTTCAGGATACCGTTCGCTGTGTCTATCGACACGTTCTGCTCCCAATAGAGATAGTCATGTATGATCGCCGCATAGGCGTATTCGCCGTCCGGCCTCAAGAACGAGTAAAACATTGGCGGTATGCTCGCCAGATCGGTCACAAAGCCTTTTGGAACGGTCACGTTGCTCAGCTTCCGCGCTTCTGTAAAACGCGGCGTCCACGATATCGGCTCGAGCAAAAAGTACATTGGCTCCCTGAAACGTCCCATGTACAAAGGTGAATCGATGGATTTTGCGCTCTCCGCAAGTTCAATCCATTTTTCCATGCTTACCGGTCCAGCTTTGCTCGGATCCGATTGCGATGCAGCCTTCGTCGAGGCCAAAGCAATCCCGCCAAGCGCCACACATGCACCCAAAGCAGTTCGACGATTGAAGTTGGTCATCGCTGGTCCCTCGCTTTTCTAACCTCGCTATAGTGGAACGATACTCGCTCCCTCTCCCGCCCAGATTGCGAAGAAGCCATCGGTCGCGTCAAGTCCGCGCTGGTCTTTTGATGACGATCCAAGTGACTTGACCACCTCAAAGCTCACCCTCAATCCAAGGCGTTGATTTTTCTTGAGAATCACTCAGATAGCATGTCTCTCGGGTGGGATCACATCCCGCAAGACGACAATCGGCTCCCCTTCCATGAAACAACGGTCGAGGCGCCTCTCGGTTGCCAGAAAAAAAATTTCAACTGAACTAGCACGGTTCGAAAAATCGACGTATCGTCTAGCTCTCGAGCCGGGGGGCATTTGTGCGGCCATTGTATATTCTTGTTATTGGATTGCTTGGACTTGAGCTCGCAGGATGCGGCGCCGTACTTCCAGTGATGAAGGTCGAAAGGCCAACAGAGAATGACTTCAGGGATTTCGTCCTGGGTATTTCTGCCCATGTGAAATGTGAGCTCGGCAACGCCGTTGCGCTCGAATATTCCGATGTCGACAAAAGGCATAACGCAATTGGCAAGTGGGCAGCCAAGGTCGCATTGACAGTTCGGGCTCTTGACAAGGGTGACGTTAATCCGGGTGTATCGGTTTTCAACACCGCCGCAACACGTACTCTTGCGGTTGGCGGCCAGTTTGAGACAAACGCAACCCGCGAGCTGACGATCACATATTTCTGGCCCTTCGATGAGTTGTTGAATGCCAGATCAATTCGGCCGCCCGGGCAAGTTGATTGCGATGAGGTCAGCCGCGAAACGAATGTCCACGCGCCGATTGCCGGCAACCTGGGCATCCACGAGACTTTAAAATCGGCTCTTGAGACCTGGGATCACGGCCTGGCATCCGAACACATAAAGGACAGCCCGTTTGATACGATCACGCATCACGTGACGTTTCAGGTTATCGCAGGCGGAAGTGCAACTCCCACGTGGAAGCTCGTAAACGTGACGGCCAACAACACGTCTCCGTTTCTGAGTGCAACGCGAACACAGACGGATGACCTTCTTATAACGATGGGCCCGAACACTCTCAACGGACGAAAAGAGCTCGACTCCGCGTTTCAGACCGAGCGGCTACGAAGTGTCATCAATCGACCCGGCAGCGGGGGATAAAATGCAAAATCTTGGCAGGTATTTTATAGCCGTCGCAGTCATGGTTGCGAACTTGACGTCGCAAGCCTTCCCTGCCGATATCTGCGTCAAAAGCCAGAACACGGGAGAAAAGCGCCTAGTGCCCGCCACCTACGGAGATTGTACCAAGGAGGGACCAGCGGCAAAGGAAGTCCCTGACGTTCCTGACACAGGAAAGAAGTCGAAGGGGGCATTCCGTCTTGCTATATTCGAGCCTGCCCAGACAACCGCGTGGTACACGAGCTGCTCTGGAAGTGGTGATCCCACCATCCGATGGCAGGGACCAAAGAGACCTTGTTAGGATTTCCTGCCACCTGCACACCAAGGAAGGCAGTCCAGCGGCTCTTCGATCCGCATGACCTGTGACCTTGCCCCCAAGTTTTATCCAGATCTGAGTTCGTTCGGGCGGTTTGATGTGCCCATCTGGGCGGTCGTAGCGGCGGGAGCTGGCGCGGAGCTCTCGGCATAGCGCAGCGCCAGATCCCGACGCGGATTGCAGGTGGCGGCGAACTCGGATGGCGTCTTCCATCCGAGCTGGGAGTGCGGCCGAGCGTCGTTATAGTCGGTCCGCCAGCATCGGAGCGCGACGCGGGCCTGAGCAAGCGAGGTGAACAGCGTCTCGTTCAGCAGTTCATCCCGCAGGCGACCGTTGAAGCTCTCGATGAAGGCGTTCTGCATGGGTTTGCCCGGCGCGATGTAGTGCCAGGCGACACGGCTCTGATCGGTCCATGTCAGGATGGCATTGCTCGTGAGCTCGCTGCCGTTGTCGCGTACGCATCCGAGCAAGACCGCCTTGTGAAGAAGTCGGCCTCGTAGCTCACTGTCGTTATGGACGTACATAAGGACAGTGCGATGTTGAGTCGCATAGAGGTTGTCGAGACGGGTCGGCGTGTTCCTTGGCCCAGCGCCTGGCGTAGCGCCGCACCGCATCATAGCTGCCGTCATAGCCTTGGCCGCGCAGCTCCTCGAAGATCCGGATCAGCGTCAACCGTTCGCGTGATGTGCCGTTGAGCTTCGCGCCGGGCGAGGCCTACCAGTTCGACTGGAGCCACGAGATCGTCCTGTTGAACGGAGTGACGGTGACCGTGAAGGTCGCCCATGTCCGGCTCTGTCACAGCCGGATGCTGTTCGTCCGCGCCTATCCGCGCGAGACGCAGGAGATGGTGTTCGACGCTCACGACCGGGCGTTTGCCTTGTTCAAGGGCGCCTGCCGTCGCGGCATCTACGACAACATGAAGACCGCGGTCGAGACCGTGTTCGTCGGCAAGGACCGGCAATACAATCGCCGCTTCCTTCAGATGTGCAGCCATCATCTGGTCGAGCCGGTCGCCTGCACGCCCGCCTCGGGCTGGGAGAAGGGCCAGGTCGAGAACCAGGTCGGCCTGGTCCGCGAGCGCTTCTTCACGCCTCGGCTGCGGTTCAGGAGTTACGAGGAGCTGAACGCCAGGCTGCTCGACAAGTGCATCGCCTACGCCAAGGCACATCGCCATCCCGAGTTGGCGGAGCAGACGATCTGGGAGGTGTTCGAGGCCGAACGCCCCAAGCTCGTCCCCTATGTCGGTCGGTTCGACGGCTTCCATGCGGTGCCGGCCTCGGTCTCGAAGACGTGTCTGGTCCGCTTCGACAACAACAAGTACTCGGTCGCAGCCAGCGCCGTCGGCCGCCCGGTCGAGGTCCATGCCTATGCGGACCGCATCCTCATCCGCCAGGACGGCAGGATCGTCGCTGAGCACAGCCGCGCGTTCGGCCGAGGCGAGACGCTCTACGACCCCTGGCACTACGTCCCGGTGCTCGCCCGCAAGCCCGGCGCTCTGCGCAATGGTGCGCCCTTCAAGGACTGGGTGCTGCCGGCTGCGATGGAGCGCGTGCGGCGCAGGCTCGCCGGTGTCGAGGATGGCGGGCGGCAAATGGTCGATATCCTCACCGCTGTGCTGACCGATGGCCTGCCGGCGGTCGAGGCCGCCTGCACCGAGGCGATCGCCGAAGGCGTCCACTCCGCCGACGTCATCCTCAACATCCTGGCGCGCCGGCGCAACCCGGAACCGCCTCCCACCATCTTCACGCCCGCCGCACTGACCCTTCGCCACGCCCCGGTCGCCGATTGCGCCCGTTACGACAACCTCAGGAGAACCGTCTGATGGAACGATCCGAACTCTTCGATCTCATGGGTGAGCTTGAGCTCCATGGCATGAAGGCTGCCTTCGACGAGATCATGGCCAACGCCGTCAAGCGCCAGCATGAGCCCCAGCGCATCATCGGCGATCTGCTGACCGCCGAGATCAGCGAGAAGCAGGCCCGCTCGATCAAGTACCAGCTCACCATCGCCAAGCTGCCGCTGGCCAAGGATCTCGGCGACTTCCAGTTCGAGGGTACGCCGATCAACGTAGCTCTGGCGCGCGATCTCGCCGGTGGCAGCTTCCTTGCTCAGCAGCGTAACGCCGTCCTGATCGGCGGCACCGGGACCGGAAAGACGCATCTGGCCATCGCGATTGCCCGCAGCTGCATCCGTGCCGGTGCCCGTGGCCGCTTCTTCAACGTCGTCGACCTCGTCAACCGGCTGGAATCCGAGGCCCGCAATGGCCGGCAGGGCCGGCTCGCCGACCACCTGACCCGCATGGACTTCGTCGTGCTCGACGAGCTCGGCTATCTGCCATTTGCTCAGTCCGGCGGCCAGCTGCTGTTCCACCTGATCAGCCGACTCTACGAGCGCACCTCGGTAATCGTCACCACGAACCTGTCGTTCGGCGAATGGCCGACCGTCTTCACCGATGCCAAGATGACGACTGCGCTGCTGGACCGCCTGACCCACCACTGCGACATCATCGAAACCGGCAATGACAGCTGGCGCTTCAAGAGCCGCGACGAAGATCATATCCCAACCCGCGCTCGCGGCGTCTCCGCAACCCCGACCAGCTCCGACGCCGCGAGCGCTATCGCCAGGACTCGTGGCACCAGGGGGTCAAAGTTGGACGCCGATCCGGGGTCAATTTTGAACGCCGGTTGACAGTCGTGCATCAACGACGAACCGCCAGACCAGTTCGATCAGTCTGATTGTGAGTCCCCGGACCCGCCTCGAACGCTTGCTTCCCCTTTGCCGTCCAAAGTGCTCGCGCCTCTTCGGCCTGACCGCTTTGGAGCTTGGCAGCCATCCAAAGCAGCGCGCCGTAGATCATGGCACGGTCATCGCCAGTCAAGTCCACGATGCCCGCTCTAACGACGAGACCGCCGAGTTCGATGAGATGCCGGGTCCGCTTGCGGCGCTCGACTTGCCATGTGCGCATGTCATGTCGCGCCCTTGCGGTTTGATGCCTGTTGCGCGCCGTCCGGTTGCGCCGAAGGGCCACTAGCGTTGCGATCAGCTGCCGGCGCAGTTCGGCGCGACCGTCCCTGAAAGAAGGCGGCCCCTCGCCTGGCCCATGCCTCCCTCTTTCCGGCCTCCTTTGTCTCGGCCAGCACGATCAGCGCACCAGCCAGTTCATTGGCGCTAAGCGCATCTGCCCCGGTGGCGATGACAAGTTCGCCGAGCTGCTGCACTTTGCGGCTTTTCAGGTCGCGCGCCTTGTCCTCAAGTGCCTTCAGTTCGGCATCAAAATCCCTAGGCTTGCGCATCATCGTCTCCATCGGTGTTGATGGAGAGATGATAGTCGAGCCCGCGGCACAATGTTGTAAGGTAGTCAGGACGGCCTGAGATGCGGTAGTCCCTCCCGAGATTTTTTCGAGGGAGGGCGCGCTTATACGTCGTTCCGACGTGCGCTCTGCCGTGTCACTGATCCGATCGCGATGGCGATCTATCATCTTCACGTCAAGGTCATTGGCCGGAAGGCCGGGAGCAGTGCGGTGGCGTCGGCCGCCTACCGCTCCGCCTCGCGGCTGCGTGATGAGCGGCTTGAGCGCAGCCACGACTTTTCCGGAAAACGCGGAGTTGTCCATTCCGAGGTGATGCTGCCAGAGAACGCGCCGAGGGCGTGGAGCGACCGCGAACGGCTTTGGAACGATGTCGAGGCGTTCGAAGTGCGGAAAGATGCGCAGCTTGCCCGGGAGGTGGAGTTCGCCCTTCCGCGCGAGCTGAGCGAGGCGCAGGGCATCGAGTTGGCCCGCGACTTCGTTCGGGGCGAGTTCGTAGGTCTGGGCATGGTCGCCGACCTCAATGTGCATTGGGATATGGCCGAGGACGGCATGCCCAAGCCCCATGTCCATGTCATGCTGACCATGCGCGCGGTGGACGAGAACGGGTTTGGCCGGAAGGTACGGGATTGGAACCGCACCGAGATGGTCGAGCGCTGGCGCGAACGCTGGGCGGAGCTCGCAAACGATCGCTTGGCCGAACTCGACATCGACGCGCGGATCGACCATCGCAGTCTGGAAGCCCAGGGCATCGCGCTGGAGCCGCAAAGCCAGATCGGCGCGCCCGCTCAACGGATCGAGGTTCGGGGCACCGCAGGCGACGGGGGTGAGGCCGATCGTGCCGAGATACACCGCGAGATTGCGCGCGGTAATGGCGCGCGGATCGTCGCCGATCCCACCGTAGGGCTCGATTCAATCACCCAGCAACAATCGACCTTCACACGCCGCGATATGGCAAAGTTTGCGCACCGGCACAGTGACGGACTCGACCAGTTCAAAGCGGTCCTGGGCGCGATGCAGGGAGCGCCCGATCTGGTCGAACTCGGCAAGGACGGTCGCGGCGAGGATCGGTTCACCACCCGCGCAATGATCGAGGCAGAACGGCGACTGCATCGCGCCGCTGAATTGATGGCGGACCGGGAGCGCCGTGAGGTACGCCACGCGGACCGCCAAGCCGCTTTGGTGCGTGCGGAAGCGCGCGGTCTGCTCCTATCGTCAGAGCAGGCCGAGGCCTTGGCGCATGTCACGGCCGGGCGCGATCTCAGCGTCGTCCTCGGCCATGCCGGGACGGGAAAGAGCGCGATGTTGGGGGTAGCGCGGGAGGCCTGGGAAGCGGCAGGCCTCGAGGTCCGGGGCGCGGCTCTGTCCGGCATTGCTGCGGAAAACCTCGAAAGCGGATCGGGCATATCCTCTCGCACCATTGCCAGCATGGAGCATGGCTGGGAACAGGGCCGAGACCTGCTCACGAACCGCGATGTCCTGGTGATCGACGAGGCCGGCATGGTCGGTACGCGGCAACTCCAGCGCGTGCTGTCCCATGCTGCCGAAGCGGGCGCTAAGGTCGTGCTGGTCGGCGATCCGCAACAACTGCAGGCCATCGAGGCGGGCGCGGCATTCCGGTCGATCCATGAGCGTCACGGTGGCGCCGAGATCGGCGAAGTGCGCCGTCAGAGGGAAGACTGGCAGCGCGACGCCACGCGCGATCTGGCGACGGGCAAAGTGAGCCACGCGCTCGGAGCTTACCGCGCCCACCGTATGGTGCATGAGGCCCAGACCCGCGAGCAGGCACGCGGCGATCTGATCGGGCGCTGGGAGCGCGACCGGCAGGCATCGCCGGATCGAAGCCGGATCATCCTGACCCACACCAACGACGAGGTTCGCATCCTGAACGAGGCGGCGCGCGAGCGGATGCGGGCTGCAGGCGATCTTGGCGACGATGTGCGTGTGACGGTCGAGCGCGGCGCGAGAGCCTTCGCCAGCGGGGATCGCGTCATGTTCCTGCAGAACGAACGCGGCCTTGGCGTGAAGAACGGCACGCTCGGGACTGTCGAACAGGTCAGCGCGCAATCCATGACCGTGCAGATCGACGATGGCCGATCCGTGCGCTTCGACCTCAAGGATTATAATCGGATCGACCATGGCTATGCGGCCACGATCCACAAAGCGCAGGGCATGACGGTCAACCGCGCGCATGTGCTGGCGACGCCCGGGATGGACGCCCATGGCAGCTATGTTGCCCTGTCGCGGCACCGCGACAGCGTGGACCTGCATTATGGCCGTGACGATTTTGCCAATGCGGACCTGCTCGTCCGCGTCCTGTCGCGCGATCGGGCCAAGGACATGGCCTCGGACTACGACCGTGCCGATCCGGTCCGGAGCTATGCCGAGCGGCGTGGGATCACGTTCCGCGAGCGCGTGGCCGACATCGTCCGCAAGGTCGTGCCGGAGAAGCTGCGCGACAGGTTGGACGGCCTTCACTCTCCTGCAGATGCGCCCGGCCCGGATGACGGACGGAGGCCGGAACCGGCAACCCCGGCAAGGGAAACGAGCGGTATGGGAGCCGAGCGGCGCGTAGCCGAAACGCCAGACAGGAACGTGGTCGAAGAGGCGGACAAGGAGCTACGTCGCGCGCGAACCCGAGCGCTCGTGCGCCATGCCCGGGCTGTGGATGCGATCTTCGCAGCGCACGAGATGGGCGGCGAAGCCAACCCTGCGCAGGTGAAAGAGCTGCAGAAAGCCCGTCAGGCCTTCGAGGCGGTGCGGCCCTATGGCTCGCACGACGCAGAAACCGTCTACAAGAAGAGCCCTGAACTGGCCCGCGAGGCGGGTGGCGGCCAGGTCGGCCGCGCAGTTCGCGCACTCCAGCTCGAAACCGAACTCCGCATCGATCCGGGCCGTCGCGCCGATCGCTTTGTGGAGCAATGGCAGAAGCTCGACCATAGCAGCCAGCGCCAGTATCAAGTGGGCGACATGGCCGGCTATAAGGCCGCCCGCTCGGCGATGGGCGATATGGCGAAAAGCCTCGAACGCGATCCGCAACTGGAATCCATCCTCGCCAGCCGCAAGAAAGACCTCGGCATCGCGTTCGAATCAGGCCGCCGGCTCGGGCAGGATTTGGCCTTAGCGCATGGCATCGATCTCGGCAGAGGCCGGAGCATCGGGATTTGACCTGTCTGCCGCCGGCTCTACGCTACACCAGTCAACGTACGAGATCCTCTTGTGCGCCCCCCAACTGTTTGGCCTGTCTGGTCTCAGAAGCCGTCAGAAACAGCCAGCAAGAGGCAGCGCGGCCATGCGCGAACCAGACCGCATAGTCCGGTTAAAGACCGTCCTCGCCAGGACCGGGCTGTCCCGGTCGACGATCTACCGCAAGATCGCCGATGGCACGTTCCCGGCCCAGCTCAAGATCAGCACCAACGGCACAGGCTGGCATGAATCCGAAATCAACCGATGGATCGCAGATCCAGTCGGATGGCGTCCGATAGGCGAGTTCGATGAAGTTCGGTGAGGCTCCTGCCTGAAATCCGCTAGAGTGGCCGATTGCTTTCGTTCGTTGGCGGGCACTTCCGATTGCTGCACCGATAAAAGTATTGCTGTTCATTCGAGTTGGATCGAATTCAATTGCTGAGGTTCGCAAAAGGATAACGATCATGGCTCGCCAGGAAAGCACGGGACTAAGACGAACAATTCGACGGCATCAGCTCCGTGAAATGGTGCCTCTTGCCGACAGCACCATCTACGAAATGGAGCAGCGCGGCGAATTCCCACGACGCTTCGCGCTCTCTCCTCGCTGCGTTGTGTGGGACCTGAGTGAAGTGGAGGCCTGGCTTTCGCTGCGCCGGAGCGCGCCCCTCACCCGTGCTCCACATCCAGACGTGAAACTGCGACAAAGCCGTCCGGTCAAAGAGCAGGATCGGGCTCGAAGATCGGCATCGAAGGCGGAATAAGCACCGGAGAATACTTTTTCCTCCGACCCAGGCGTCGAGGATGTTAGACCATTCCTGCATCATGTGGCGCCGCTGCAGCTCGTACTCCGCCTTGTTGTAGACGCCACGCGACGAGCGACCATCCTCGTGGGCCAGACACTTCTCGATCCAATCACTGTTGAACCCAAGCTCGTTGAGCAGTGTCGACGCCGTCCGCCTGAGGTCGTGCACCGTGAAATGTTCCAGGGGCAGCCCCTCGTTCCGAGCGCGTTCGACGACTGCGGTGGTGACACGATTGAAGGTCGCTCGCGACATCGGGCTGTCGGCATCATACCTGGATGGAAGCACATATCGCGAGTTGCCGGCGCAGGTTTTCAGCGCAATGAAGATATCGAGCATCTGGCGCGAGAGGTACACATTATGCGCCTTCGACCGCTTCATCCGCTCCTTTGGGATGGTCCAGACAGCATTCTCGAAGTCAACTTCATCCCAGGTCGCATCCTGCAATTCGCTTTTCCGCACCATGGTGAGAAGATACAGCCTCACGCCGAGCCGGATCGTTGGCAGTGTCGCAACATGCTCCAGCTGCTTGAGCATGATCCGGATTTCTGTAGGCGACAGCGAGCGATCGCGGGGTACAAACTGCGCGATCGATGATGGACCGACGTCGTCGGCTGGATTGGCGACCTTCTCGCCGTGCAGAATCGCAAAGCCATAGATCTGCTTGACGATATCGCGGACGTGGATCGCGGTTGCCGGCGCCCCCCGGTCGACGATTGCCGCACAATGCTTCCGCAAATCGTCCGGCGTGATTTCGGACAACAATCGCCTCCGCCAAGGCGGCAACAGCTCGCGCTCGAAAATTGAACGACGCATCGCTCTCGTGCTGTCAGCCATGGGAGCGCCTGTGAGCCACTTCTCACCAAACTCGCCGAATGCCTTGGCTTCCATCAGGCGCCGTTTTGCGCGCTGCTTCTCGATGGCTGGTGAGCGCCCCTCCTTGATGGCGCGCCTAGCATCGATGCAGAGCTCTCTTGCTCGTGCAAGCGACAGCTCGGCCGGACCGTATTTGCCGAAGGTGATGGTCTCCCTGCGTCCGTTCATCCGATAGTCGAGCCGGAACGAGATCGAGCCCTTCGTGCTGACGAGGACGTACATGCCGTCCCGATCGGTCACCTTGTAGGACTTTTCCTTTGGTCTCAGATGCTTAAGCGCGGCATCGGTCAGCATTTGTCCGCCTTCTGGGTTCGATACCGTCATGCCGATTTCGGCCGCGGATCTGAAAGGAAAGCGACGCTATTTCAATTGGTTGGACCAAAAGAAATACCGTCAGGGCTCATTTCGAGCTGACGGTATCGATCAAAACGGGGTGGGAATATGGAAGCCGATGCCGCCAAACAGTCCGGCACGCTGGACCATCGTCCACCGATAGCCCGCGATAGGTATCGGCAGAATTTATTTTTTATTTCAGATGGTTAGTGCGTAGATTTGGATAGATCTGGCGAGCTTCGGATAGGCGCGAATTATTCCCACTCAATCGTCCCCGGCGGCTTGCTCGTCACATCGTACACCACCCTATTCACGCCCTTCACCTCGTTGATGATGCGCGTGGCCGTATTGCCCAAAAACTTCATATCAAACGGATAGAAATCCGCCGTCATGCCGTCGGTCGACGTGACGGCGCGCAGGCCGACGACGTAGTCGTAGGTGCGGCCGTCGCCCATGACGCCGACGGTCTTGACGGGGAGCAGCACCGCAAAAGCCTGCCAGATGGTGTCGTAGAGGCCGGCCTTGCGGATCTCGTCGATGTAGATGGCGTCGGCCTTGCGCAGGATGTCGAGCTTGTCGACCGTGATCTCGCCGGGGCAGCGGATGGCGAGGCCCGGGCCCGGGAACGGGTGGCGGCCGACGAACACATCCGGCAGGCCGAGCTCGCGGCCAAGCACGCGGACCTCGTCCTTGAACAATTCGCGCAGCGGCTCGACCAGCTTCATGTTCATGCGGGCCGGAAGGCCGCCGACATTGTGGTGCGACTTGATCGTCACCGAGGGACCGCCGGTGAAGGAGACGCTCTCGATCACGTCGGGATAGAGCGTGCCCTGCGCCAGGAAATCGGCGCCGCCGATCTTCTTGGCTTCGGCCTCGAACACGTCGATGAAGAGGCGTCCGATCGTCTTGCGCTTCGCTTCCGGGTCGGTGACCCCCGCGAGCTCGCCGAGGAAGAGCTTTGAGGCGTCCACATGCACCAGCGGGATGTTGTAGTGGTGCCGGAACAGGTCGACGACGGTCTCGGCCTCGTTGAGCCTGAGCAGGCCGTGATCGACGAACACGCAGGTGAGCTGGTCGCCGATCGCCTCGTGGATCAGCACCGCGGCGACAGCGGAATCAACGCCACCGGAGAGGCCGCAGATCACCTTGCCTTTCCCCACCTGCGCGCGGATCTTCTTGATCTCCTCGGCGCGGAAGGCGTGCATGGTCCAGTCACCGCCGAGACCGGCGATGTTGCGGACGAAGTTGCGGATCAGCTTGGCGCCGTCCGGCGTGTGCACCACCTCGGGGTGGAACATCAGGCCGTAATACTTGCGCTGCTCGTCCTGGATCACGGCGAACGGTGCGTTCGGCGAGACGCCGGCGACAGAGAAGCCCGGCGGCATCTGGGTGATGCGGTCGCCATGGCTCATCCACACTTGGTGCTGCTCGCCCGGCTGCCAGACGCCGTCGAACAGGCGGCTCGATGTCTTCACCTCGACGTCGGCGCGGCCGAACTCGCGGTGATGGCCGCCCTCGACGGTGCCGCCGAGCTGGGCGGCCATCGTCATCTGGCCGTAGCAGATGCCCATCACGGGGACGCCCGAGTCGAAGATCAGTTGCGGGGCGCGCGGGGAGCCCTCTTCGTGGACGGATTCGGGGCCGCCGGACAGGATCACGGCCTTCGGCTGCATCTGCCGGAAGGCGGCCTCCGCCTTCTGGAACGGCACGATCTCGCAATACACGCCGTCCTCGCGCACCCGGCGCGCGATCAGCTGCGTGACCTGGCTGCCGAAATCGACGATCAGGATCTTGTCGTGGAGCGCGGCCACGGAGGTGTCAGTGGCGGCGCTGGCGGGGGTGTTGGGCTGGGCTGTCATGGCAAGGAATTACGCCGAGAGCACGAGTCCCGCAACCCTTCGCCGGGGTTGACGCCCTTTCCTCCCCGTCATTCCGGGGCGCGCGGAGCGCGAGCCCGGAATCCATAACCACGACCGGGAGTATGGATTCCGGGCCCGCGCCAAGGGGCGCGTCCCGGAATGACAGCGTGCTTGTGGCAACGCCGTCATACCCCGCGAAGGCGGGGTATCCAGTACGCCGCGGCGTCTCGGTCGGCCACGACCGGCGGGTGGATTACTGGGTCCCCCGCTTTCGCAGAGGACGACGGTGGAGGATGCCGCGGCTGCCTCCTCCGTCATTGCGAGCGCAGCGAAGCAATCCAGAGTCTCGCGCGCAACCCTGGATTGCTTCGCTGCGCTCGCAATGACGGCGGTGGGTGGAGTTTAGGCCTGCTTCTTCAATACCGACACGAAGAACCCGTCCGTCCCCGTCCGGCGCGGGGTCATCAGCCAGCCCTCCTCCGTCTTCAGCGCGGCCTCGGCGAAGGCCTCGGCCTTGTCCCAGAGGACGGTGGCGGTCTGGTCTGGGGGCTGGATGGCGAAGGCCGGGTGCCGATCCACGAAGGCGCGGACCTGGTCGCCATTTTCGGGCTGCAGCACCGAGCAGGTGATGTAGGCGATGCGGCCGCCGGGCTTGACCAGGGAGGCGGCGCGGTCGAGCACTTCGGCCTGGTCCTTCAGCCGGATCTCCAGCGCGCCGGGGCGCATGCGCCATTTGGCGTCGGGATTGCGGCGCCAGGTGCCGGTGCCCGTGCAGGGGGCATCGATGACGACGAGATCGGCCGAGGCCTTGATGTCGGCGAGCGGATCGGCGTCACCCTTGGGGCTGCGCACATCGGCATTGTGGACGCCGGCGCGCGACAGCCGCTCGTGGATGGGCGCGAGCTGGCGCTTGTCGTGGTCGGTGGCGATCAGCCGGCCCTTGCCGCCCATCATCGCGGCCAGCGCCAAGGTCTTGCCGCCGGCGCCGGCGCAGAGGTCGATGACCTGCTCGCCGGGCTTGGCGGCCGTGAACAGCGCCGCGAGCTGCGAGCCCTCGTCCTGGACCTCGATCGCGCCCTTGATGAAATCCTCCTCGGCATGGATTCCGGGATTGCGCGCGTCGGCACCGAGCGTGATGCGCAGGCCGATCGGCGACCACGGCGTCGGCACCGCGCCGAGATGCTTCAGCGAGGCCTGCACCTTGTCGCGCTTG
Source organism: Bradyrhizobium sp. SZCCHNS1050 (assembly GCF_032484785.1). Taxonomy (NCBI): domain Bacteria; kingdom Pseudomonadati; phylum Pseudomonadota; class Alphaproteobacteria; order Hyphomicrobiales; family Nitrobacteraceae; genus Bradyrhizobium; species Bradyrhizobium sp. SZCCHNS1050. Next base: position 1,072,088 of record NZ_JAUETR010000002.1, read on the forward strand.
GCCTTCAGCGTGTTGACGCGCAGGTCGAGCGGCGCGCGGCTGGCCATCGCCATGGCCTCCGCGACGCGGTCGTCGCCGAACACCGCAGTGAGATACGGGTCGAGCCAGTCGGGATAGTCGCCGGCGACCGGCGGCGGCGCGCCCTCGGTCGTGCGCGAGGCCAGCGCCGTCTCCTCCTGCGCGGTCAAGGGCGGCGGCGCGAAGCGGCTGCCGTCGCACATCGCCGCGATGGTCGGCACATCGAGGCCGCGCTCGAGCTTGAGCATGCCGAGCACCCGCGCCCGCGCCGTGTCGTCCTCCATGACATAGGCGCTGGAGGCACGGCGGCGGAGCACGTCCCAGACCAGGCCGGCGATGGCGGCCCGGTCGCCGGAGCCGGCGAAGCGGTGGCTGGTGCCCCAGTCCTTCAAGGCCTTGGCCGCCGGCGCCCTCTGGGCCTCGATGGTCTCGATGATGTCGATGGCGGCGGACAGCCGGGCGGCGGGGGTCATTCAGGAGGTCCAGTTCTAGATCAGGAGAAGGATCTTGAGGGCGAAATACAGCCACATCGCCAGCAGCACCAGCGCCGAGGCGATCCAGGCGAGCCCGCGCTGGCGGCTGTCCTTGGCGCCGCTGACGAGGCCGGCATTGACGAAGCGGGTCACCACGAACACCCAGGACAGCAGCACGATGACCAGATCGGCATGCCGCAGCGGCAGCGCAATCGCGATCAGCGCGTAGAACAGCGTCGGCAGGCCGAATTCGTCGGCGACGTCAGCGGTTTGTGCCCGTGTCCTGTTCCAGAACAGCAGCGCGAAGGTGAGCCCGACCTGCACGAAGACGGGCAGCAGCACCATGGTCAGCGACATGGAAAATCCCCCTCGGGAAAGTCGAAGGCCCGGCATGATGCCGGGCCCTCGTGGATGAACCGGTTCCCTCAGGACTCCCGATAAGCGCCCGTGGTTCCCGCTTTTTTCCAGACAGGCTTAAGAATTACATCAGGCGTGCTCAGGCCTTGTCGGGTCCGACCCGCACCAGCTGCTTGCCGAAATTGGCGCCCTTGAGCAGGCCCATGAACGCGGACGGCGCGTTCTCCAGGCCCTCGGTGACGTACTCCTTGTACTTGACCTTGCCGTCGCGGACCCAGGCCGACATGTCCTTGAGGAAGTCGCCATGGCGGGAGGCGAAGTCGGAGACGATGAAGCCGCGGATGGTCAGCCGCTTGGTCAGCACGTTGCGCATCAGCGCGCCGGCCCATTTCGGCGCGACCGACTGGGTGTCGTTGTAATGCGCGATCAGGCCGCAGACCGGCATGCGGGCGAAGGCGTTGAACAGCGGGAACACCGCCTCGAACACCGGGCCGCCGACATTCTCGAAATAGACGTCGATGCCCTTGGGGCAGGCCTCTTTCAGCTTCGCGGCGAGATCGGGATCGCGGTGATCGAGGCAGTCGTCGAAGCCGAACTCGTTCTTCACATAGTCGCATTTGTCCTTGCCGCCGGCGATGCCGATGGCGCGGGCGCCCTTGATCCTGGCGATCTGCCCGACCGCCGAGCCGACCGCACCGGAGGCCGCGGCAACCACGACCGTTTCGCCGGCCTTGGGCTGGCCGATGTCGAGCAGGCCGGTGTAGGCGGTCATGCCGGGCATGCCGAGCACGCCGACGGCGGTCGAGATCGGCGCCAGCGCCGGATCGACCTTGGCGAGGCCCTTGCCGTCGGAGATCGCGTGCGTCTGCCAGCCGGCGCGCGCCAGCACGATATCGCCGGCCTTGAAGCCGGGATTGTTGGAGGCCACGACTTCGCAGACGGTCCCCGCTTCCATGACGCCGCCGACCGGCACCGGCTGGGCATAGGACGGCCCGTCGCTCATGCGCCCGCGCATGTACGGATCGAGCGACAGCCAGATCGTGCGCAGCAGCACCTCGCCCGCGCCCGGCGTCGGGACGGCGTAGTCCTCGAGACGGAAATCAGTGGGCTTGGGCTCGCCGACGGGACGGGCGGCGAGAACGATGCGCTTGGCTTGGGACATGGTGTTTCCTCCTGATGTTATTATGCTTGCTGAGGGAGCGGTGCCCTCTCCTCCGTCATTCCGGGGCGCGCGTTAGCGCGAACCCGGAATCCAGAGGTGAGGTGCGCAGGTGATGATGCAAGACAATATCGGGATTCCGGGTTCAGCACGCCGCGCGTTGCGCGTCGCGCTGCCCCGGAATGACGTGGGTATGGCTTACGCCCCACCCGGATAGTTCGGGCTTTCGCGGGTGATCGTCACGTCGTGGACGTGGCTTTCGCGCAGGCCGGCGCCGGTGATGCGGACGAACTCGGCCTTGGAGTGAAATTCGCCGAGATCCTTGGCGCCGACATAGCCCATGGCTGCACGGAGGCCGCCGGCGAGCTGGTGCATGACGTTGCCGACCGGGCCCTTGTACGGCACCTGGCCCTCGATGCCCTCCGGCACGAGCTTCAAGGTGTCCTTGATGTCCTGCTGGAAGTAGCGGTCGGCCGAGCCGCGCGCCATCGCGCCGACCGAGCCCATGCCGCGATAGGCCTTGTAGGAGCGGCCCTGCCACAGGAACACTTCGCCCGGGGTCTCGTCGGTGCCGGCGAGCAGCGAACCGACCATGGCGACATCGGCACCGGCGGCGAGCGCCTTGGCGAGGTCGCCGGAGAACTTGATGCCGCCATCGGCGATCACCGGTACGTCGGCCTTCTTGGCGGCCTCGACCGCATCCATGATCGCGGTGAGCTGCGGCACGCCGACGCCGGCGACAATGCGCGTGGTGCAGATCGAGCCCGGGCCGATGCCGACCTTGACCGCGTCTGCGCCGGCATCGATCAGCGCCTGCGCGCCGTCGCGGGTGGCGATGTTGCCGGCGATCACCTGCACCGCGTTGGAGATGCGCTTGATGCGGTTGACCGCCTCGAGCACGCGCGAGGAATGACCATGCGCGGTGTCGACCACGACGAGGTCGACGCCGGCCTCGATCAGCTTTTCGGTGCGCTCGAAGCCGCCCTCGCCGACCGTCGTCGCCGCGGCCACGCGCAGCCGGCCCTGGCCGTCCTTGCAGGCGAGCGGATGGGCGACCGCCTTCTCCATGTCCTTGACGGTGATCAGGCCGACGCAGCGATACTGGTCGTCGACGACCAGCAGCTTCTCGATGCGGTGCTTGTGCAGGATCTTCTTGGCCTCGTCCTGGCCGACGCCCTCGCGCACGGTGACGAGGTTCTCATGCGTCATCAGCTCGGAGATCTTCTGGCGCGGATCGGTGGCGAAGCGCACGTCGCGATTGGTGAGGATGCCGACCAGCTTGCCCGGGATGCCCTTGCCGCCGCCGGTGACCACCGGGATGCCGGAGAAGCCGTAATCCTTCATCAGCGCCAGCGCGTCGGCGAGCGTGGCGTCCGGCGCGATGGTCAGCGGGTTCACCACCATGCCCGACTCGAACTTCTTGACCTGGCGCACCTGGGCGGCCTGGCCCTCGGGATCGAAATTGCGGTGGATGACGCCGATACCGCCGGCCTGCGCCATGGCGATCGCCATGCGCGCCTCGGTGACGGTATCCATGGCGGAGGCCATGATCGGAATGTTGAGCGGGATCTCGCGCGTCACGCGCGAGCGGATGTCGACCTCGGAGGGCAGCACATCGGACAGGCCCGGCTTCAAGAGCACGTCGTCGAAGGTGAAGGCTTCGCGAAGTGTCTGGACGGTCGCCATCGTCAACTCCTTGTCTGCGGCCAAAACGGCCGCGATGCGGGTACGGATGAGCGACGCCGCCGTCGAGACCATGCCTCGCCGTCGAATCGGTGCCCATCGGTGGGGTTGACGCGGGTCGATAGCATGGGCCTGTGACGAATCAAAGGGCCGATCCGCTGTCCTCCCGCGATTGCGAAGAACGGCCCAGACCGGCCCCGATCAGGTCCGAAACGCGCAACAAAAGGTCGCGAAGACCCCCATTCCGGAGCAGAAGTTCCGCGCCTAGCGCCATGCGCCCGGCGGTGGCCCGTAGCGGCGGATGGCCTCGACCACCTCGCGGTGTCGCCGGTCCTCCCGCCGCGTGTGCACGGCGACCAAAGCGTGCGCCGAGGGCACCAGCAGCAGCACGTGGAAGAACAGGCCGAGGATCAGGCACACCAGACACAGCAGCAGGTTGAAGATCGCCGCGAACGGCTGCCCGTTGAGCAGCAGACCCAGCGGCGGCACCAAAGCGGCGAGCAGGTAGATCATCGGCACATCTCCAACAAAACGGGACGCGGCAGCGTCACGCTGCATCTAGGGGGCCATGCCAGCAGCGCAATGGCCTCGTTCGTCGCAGGGTGTTAAAGCCCCGGCGCCCGCCCTCCTCCTCCCGCTGCCGACCTCCGATGAACAAGCAACGCGTCATTCCGCTGATCGTCGCCACCGCCCTGTTCATGGAGAACATGGACTCCACGGTCATCGCGACCTCGCTGCCGGCGATCGCCAGGGACATCGGCACCAGCCCGCTGACGCTCAAGCTCGCCATCACCTCCTATCTGCTGTCGCTGGCGGTATTCATCCCGGCGAGCGGCTGGACCGCCGACCGCTTCGGCGCGCGACGGGTGTTCTCGAGCGCGGTCGCCGTGTTCATGATCGGCTCGATCGGCTGCGCGCTCGCCAACTCCGTCGAGAACTTCGTGTTCGCGCGCATCCTGCAGGGCATGGGCGGGGCGATGATGACGCCGGTCGGGCGTCTCGTTCTCTTGCGTTCCGTCGACAAGAGCGCCCTCGTCGGCGCCATGGCCTGGGTCACCATCCCCGCGCTGATCGGTCCGGTCATCGGGCCGCCGGTCGGCGGCTTCATCACCACCTATTTCTCCTGGCACTGGATCTTCCTGATCAACATCCCGATCGGCATCGTCGGCATCATCATGGCGCTGCGCTTCATCGATCCGATCAAGAGCGACAATCCCGAGCCGTTCGATCTCTATGGCATGGTGCTGGCCGGCATCGGCCTCGCCGGCCTCGCCTTCGGTCTCTCGGTCGCCGGTCTCAACCTGCTGCCGTGGCCGGTGGTCGCGAGTCTCGTTGCGATCGGCGCGATCTCGATGACGCTCTACGTCCGCCACTCCTGGCGCACCAACTCTCCTGTGCTCGATTTCTCGCTGCTGCGGCTGCCGACCCTGCGTGCCTCGATCGTCGGCGGCTTCATGTTTCGCCTGGGCATCGGCGCCCTGCCCTTCCTGCTGCCGCTGCTGATGCAGCTCGGCTTCGGGCTGTCGCCGTTCCAGTCCGGCCTCGTCACCTTCGGCTCCTCCGCCGGCGCAATGGGCATGAAGGCGCTGGCCGCGCGCCTCATCCGCGCCTTCGGCTTCCGCCATCTGATGACCGTCAATGCCGTCGTCAGTTCGGTCTTCCTCGCCGCCTGCGCGCTGTTCACGCCGGCGACCCCGCTGCTGCTGATCCTGATCATTCTCGTGGTCGGCGGCTTCTTCCGCTCGCTGCAGTTCACCGCGATCAACACCGTCGCCTATGCCGAGGTCGAGACTGCCCAGATGAGCCGCGCCACGACGCTCACCAGCGTCAACCAGCAGCTCGCGATCTCCGCCGGCGTCGCGGTCGGCGCGTTCTCGGTGGAGACCACGATGTGGATGCACGGCGCGAGCCAGCTCACCGCGGCGTCCTTCGCGCCCGCCTTCATCGTCGTCGCGATCACGTCGGCGCTGTCGTCGATCCTGTTCTGGCAGATGCCGGATGACGCCGGCAGCGAGATCTCAGGCCGCAAGGTGGCCGCGATCGCGAGCCGCAAGGGCGCCGAGAAGGGCGCGGAGAAGGCCGCCAGGAAATCGGCGAGCGAGACCACGCATGATGCGCGGGATCAGAAGCTCGGCTGATCGTCCCGCTTCCGGCTCAAGGCCGCCTCGCCCCGGACTTCCAGTAGTCGGCCAGGCGATCGGCCCACATCCGCGCGTGCAACTCGGTGCCGGCATGGCTCATGTGGCAGCCATCGTGGCGCAGCTTGAGCCCGATCTGGTCGGTATCCGGGCCAGGATAAACGCCGAGTGCCGGGTTCGGCACGGCGGCCTGGGCTGAACGGATGATCTCGTCGGGAACACTGCCGCAGAGCGTCGCCGTGGCGACGAAGATCGGCGCCGTCAGGTCGGCCGCCCGCAGGCCGGCAACGATCTCAAGATAATTGCGCAAGTAGGACAGTCGTCCCGCTTCCTTCATTTTCGCAGTGACGTGCAGGGACGCGCCGTCCTCCGCACCATTGGTGGAGAACGCGAAGGCGTTGTACTCGCCCTGATGCCAGAGCACCGCGCTCGGTTCGAGACCTACGTCGCGCAGGCCGGCGACGGTTGCGAGCAGCACCTCGAAATACTTGCCGCCGCGGGCGCGCCACTCCTCGAGATAAGTCCCGCCGATCGCAACGGGTGCGATCACGACCGTCTTCGCCAGCCCGCGATCGATCAATTCGTCGCCCAACCGGGTGGCGACGTTCTCGCCCTCGCCCGGCGTTCCCAGCAATGGATTGCGCGCCACGTAGCAGCGGCCGTCGAAGCGGTCGAAATTGTAGAACCGGTTGTGAGGCTGATAGAGCCGGCCACTCTGATCGGGCGCGCCGGTGTTGGAGATGTTCGACTGGCCCGCGGTCAGAAGCACCACCAGCCCCTCGCGCGGAATCGCGTCGCAGGCAATCGGCGTGGCCCTGGCACGCACAGCCTCGTTGTCCGGCAGGAGGCAGCGCGAGGCGTTGCCGCCCGCGATGAAATCCGCGTCAGAACCGTACAGTGCACGGGCCAGGTTGCGTCCCTGCAGCAGGCTCTGCACCTCCGGGTCGCCGCTCGCGCCATCGATACGACGGTCGATGTCGGCAAAGGCGGCGCGCCGCGTGCGCACCTGCTCCAGCAGTGCCAGGAACCCAGGGGCGGTCGAGATGGGTCCGACGGCGCAGGGAACGCAATTGCCGTCGCGCGATTTGGCCGAGGTGGTCGGCTGGCAGACGTCGCGGGCCGGCAGCACCTCCGCAGCTCCTGCCGTCGCGGTCAACGAGACGGCCAACCACGCTGCGACAAGCGTGGCCACGATTGCGCGTCGCATCATGCTCGGATCACTTCTTTCGTCGCCTCGGTTGACGGCCGCCTCAGGCGCCGGGCATCTGACTCCCAGCCTCGAACATGCCTGAGGAGACCGGATTTCCATTATAGTCCGACTTCATGAAAGAGAGCCGAATCGATCCGCAGCCGCTCGCGGCGATGGCGATGAACTGTTGGCCGTCCGCGCTTCTCCTGGCAGCGACGGCGCTTGCCGCCCCGGCACTCGGCGGCATCGTCAGACCAGCCTTCATCCTCGGCTGCGCGGTGGCCGGCTGGTTCGCGTGGCGTCGCAGCCCCGCGGCCCACGTGCAGTCGGCGATCCTGATGTTCGCCTTTGCTCCTTTCGTGCGCCGCCTGGTCGACATCTCCGCAGGGTTCGATTCGTCCGGCGTCATGCTGAGCGGCCCGCTGCTGTTCATCATCGCGCCAGTTCCGAGTCTGGTGCTTTCGCCCTCGGACAAGGACAGGCCGGGCAATCCCTGGCTCGTGGCGCCCTTCATCGTCCTCGCCTGCATCGTCTATGGCGGCGCGCTGTCGATCTTCCAGAATGACTGGTTCAACGCCGCCAATGGCGGAATGAAATGGGCCGCGCCCGTACTCTATGCGATCGCCCTGCAGCAGCGGGCGCGATCCGACGGCGCCCTGCTCGATGCAATCACGCGCGTATTCCTGCTGGTGCTGCCCGTCACCGGCCTTTACGGCATCTGGCAATATGTCGATCCGCAAGGCTGGGATCGGTTCTGGATGGTGAATGCCAGCATCACCTCGGCCGGCTATCCGCTGCCCTACATGGTGCGCGTGTTCAGCACGATGAACGGCCCGGCCAGCTACGCGACCTTCACGGCCACCGGCCTGCTGCTGGTGGGCTTCCTGCGCCCGGGATGGCTGGCAATGGCGGCGATGGCGCCCGCGGCGCTCGGCTTGTTGCTGTCGCTCTACCGCACCAGCTGGATCACGCTCGCGGTGGGCGTGCTGTTCTGCATGTTGTTCCCCGCGACGCGGCGTCGGGCCGTATCGATCACGGTCGGATTGGTCGGCGCGGTGATCGTCACCGTCATGTTCACGCCGTTCGCGGAGGTCATCACCTCCCGTCTGGAATCGCTCGGCAGCGCGTCGCAGGACAGCAGCGGCAGCGAGCGGCTGGATGAGTTCGTCACGCTGTGGAATGCGCCGAACAGCATGGTCCTGGGATCGGGCTTCACCATCACCGACGTCGGCGTCGCCGGCGCGATGCCGATCGACGGGCAGATCATCGCAAGCTGGGTGACGATGGGCATTCCGGTCGGACTGATCTGCCTCGCGGCCTATGTCTGGGTTGGGCTCGCCGCCACCGGCGCCGCGTGGCGGATACCGACGCGCGAGGGCGCCGTGCTCGGGGCGCTCGCCATCAGTGCGCTCTTGATTCAGCTGCCGCTGACCAGCATCTCCTCCGGCGAGGTCTCGGCGCTGTTCTGGATGCTCGTCGCGATGGCCTGTCCGCTCGACCAGATGGCCGACGGAGCACGGCGCACCGTCGCCGCTCGGCAGCATCAGGCCGGCGCCTGATCGGACGTTGCAGCGCGCGGCGTGATCGCCGCAGTCTGGAGCTTGCGGGAGGCCGGCGGTGCGAGCCCGAAGACGGCCAGCAGATTGAGCCGCCGCAGGATGGCATGCGCGATCAGAGGAAGCACCACGCCGGCCGCCGTTCCGGCCAGCAGATAGACCCATGGCGATGGCGGGATGTGCAGCTTCAGCATGATGATCCGCATGCCCGAGCCGGCAAGGATGTGCAGCACATAGATCGTCATCGACGCGACGCCTGCGGCCGCAAGCCAGCGATGGCTCGTTGGCGCGAGCAGCTTGCAGAGCCCGACCGTGCCGGCGATCCCGAGCACACAGGCCGGCAGGGAGGCGAGCCCGTTGGCGTCCATGCCGGACAGCTGGCCGCCCACCGCCACTGCGGCCGCAAACGCGATCCCGATCACGGCCAACGCGGACCAGCCGGACGGCCGCCATTCCGCCACAACGCTGACACCGTAGACACCCGCGACGTAGAACGGCAGATGATGCAGCGTGAGCGCGAGGTCCGGCCGGATCGGCAGCGCGAGGAACACGCCGAGCCCGGCCAGCGCGAGCGTGGTCAAAACCGTCCGCGACGGGACCAGCACCGCGATCACGTGGCAGATCATCAGCGCGTAGAGGAACCAGAATTGCGCGATTGGACGATACCAGATCGCGGTGAGATCGCCGGGATGTATCGGGATGTTGGCATCCCGCGCCAGCAGCATCGTGATCCCGCCCTGGATCAGCGACCACAGCACATAGGGATAGGCGATGGTCCAGAGCTTGGAGGTGAGGAAAGGACGCGCGCCGCGCCGCAAGCTGTGCTGCACGTTCAAGCCGGCCAGGAAGAAGAACAGCGGCATGTGGAACGTATAGAGCGTGTAGTCCATCCAGCGCGCGACGGCTCCATCCGGGAAGATGCCGGGGCGCACCAGACCGCCAAGCACATGACCGTACACCACCAGGATGACACCGAGGCCGCGCGCGAAATCGATCCACGCCGTGCGCGCGGTGTCAGCCGTTGCCCTCTGCGTTCCAGCATCCATGCCCGACTTGTCCTGCCTCTGTCGCGCAGCCCGCGTCCGGTCCGCGATGCTGCGAAGTCAGCGCCCCAAGTCATATCGCAGCCGGCTTTGCAGCGCCGTCGGCGCCTGCCAGGACATCGGAGGTATTCTCGCGTTAGTCTTAACCAACCGATAAGCCTCTGCCGGATGGCACGAGCTGGAGGCAAAGGCGCTGCCGTGATGCTTCTCCGAGGCGAGCTCGAGGTAACGCCGTGCCACCGTCTCGCGTCCAAGTGCGCGGTTCGACGGCGGGCCCGCTGCCGCCTGCGGCGGCCTCTCTGCCTACCCGACAGCACGATCGGCAACGTCACCGCCCGACGAAACCGCGTCGCGCCAGCCCTGCCAGCGCACCGCGCACGCGGGCGCGATCGGTGATGACGCCGCGGGATGAGCTGAACAGGCGGACCACCAATTGCCGCCGTTGCGCTTCGTCGGGCTGCAGGCGCAGATGCGTGGTCGTCCTGGAGACGGCCTCGACCGACGCCTCGAGCCATCCGAGGCCGTCGAGATGCAGCGGCAATCGGGTGCCCGGCCGGGTCATGCGATGATGCGGTGGACCGGCCACGCGGGCCGACGACAGCGACAGCGCCTCGATCTTGCACGGCACGACCTCGCCGCTCTGCGCCAGCCAGCCCGCCTCGTCGCTCGGAAACAGGTCCTCGCCGCGCGGCAGCTCGAAGCAGACGAGAAACGCGATGAAGGCGATCAGCATCGCGATGCCGGCCCATAACAGATTGAAGTAGTCGATCGACGAGATCTCGCTGGCTGCATTCGGCGACACGAACGCCCAGACGATGGCCGCCGCCGAGCTCGCGGCGATCCCGCCGAAGATCGCGGCGAGCTTGCCGTGGACGCGCGGCTTGGAGCGGTCGCCGCCCTTGTCGGTCACCTTGAAGGGGCGGCCAAACGGCCGGACCAGCGCGCTGAACAAGGTGACCGTGACGGCAAAGCAGGTCACTGCATGGGTCGCTTCCATGAACAGCGGCAGGGTCTTGGAACGCGAGATCCAGCCCATGTAGATGATCGTCCCGAGCAGCGCCGGCACGCCGTAGCGCAGGAACGACAGATAGTCGGCCTCGAACGCCGGCAGCCCGGCGAACCAGTAGATCGGCGGCGCGATCAGAAGCAGCACCATGAACGGCTTGCAGGCCCAGTTGAGCACGCCATGCAGGAAGTGCCAGCGCTGGGTGAAGCTGTAGCCGCGGCTGCGCAGCGGACCATCGCGCAAGAGCGCGACCTGAATCGTGCCGAGGCACCAGCGGGCGCGCTGGGTGATGTATTCGGGCACGCCTTCCGCCGAGAGGCCGAAGCTGAGCGGTTCGTTCAGCCAGACCGTGCGATGGCCGCGCTTGAGCAGCGTGTAGGTGAGGTTGAGATCCTCGGAGATCGCCGCGTGCGGGAAGCCGCCGATCTCCATGAGCCGCTCGCGGCGGACGACGAAGGAGGTGCCGACACAGAACGCGCAGCCCCAGGCGTCCTTCGCCGGCTGGAACACGTCGAAGAAGAAGCGCTGGTCGTCGACCCAGTGGCTTGACGCCAGCAGATTGTGCTGGATCGGATCGGGGTTGTAGTAGAATTGCGGCGTCTGCACGACGGCGATATCGGGCTCGGACAGCAGCAGGCCGACCGTCCGCTGGAGGAAGTCACGGCGCGGGGCGAAGTCGGCATCGAGCACCAGGATCACCGGCGCGTTCGATAGCTGCGCCGTCGCCGCAAGCGCGTTGTTGAGATTGCCGGCCTTGGCGCCCTTGTTGTCGGGCCGCGTCAGATGGCGCGCGCCGACCTCGTCGCAGAAGGCGCGGAGCCGATCGCGCCTGGTATCGTCGAGCACCCAGACGGTCTTGTTGGGATAGTCGAGCGCGAGCGCGGCGAGGATCGAGCGCTCGACAATCTCCATAGGCTCGTCATAGGTGCAGATGAACACGTCCACGACCGGCTGCTCGCCCCGTGCGGCCAGCGCAGCTTGCGCGGCGTCGGCCTGTCCCGAGCGATCGACGCTGCGGGTCAAGATCAGAATCGACATCAGCGTGTAGGAGATCGCCACGATCTCGAGCGTGATGAACAGCCGCGGCCACAGCGCCTGCAGGGTCAGGTCGAACACCGGCAGCGTGTCGTGCCAGCGCCACAGCGTGTAGATCAGGAGGAACGACGCTGCGGTAGCGCCGAACAGCAGGCGGTCGCGCCGGCGCGTCGGATCGAGCAGACGCGCCATCACGAGGAGCCCGAGCAGGACTCCGAGATCGGTGGTCAACACCGAGGCGTCATTGCTGGGGAGCGGAAACATCAGGGGACCCTTGCGCCGGTGAAAGGATTCCAGCCGGTCTCGGCGAGCACGGCCCAGGCGGTAGCACCGAGATGCGGGCGCTTGTAGTAGAAGAAGTCCTGGATGGTGGTCGCGCCCGTCGGGTCGATCGACAGACCCGTGGTGAGGCGCGCGTTGCGCGTCGCGTTCAGCAGTCCCGTTGCCGTGCGGTCGGCACGCAACCCTGCAAGCAGCTCCTCGCTGGCAGCGGCATCTCCGACCATGCGATAGGCCAGCGCCGCCTGCGCGGTGCCCTCGACCCAGACGCCGTCGCGATCGCTGTTGAAATCGAAGCCTCCGTCGACGGCAAGATGAGTTTCGGCAAAGCGCAGCGCGCTGCGCCAGTCGGGCGCATCCGTCACCGCCATCCACGGCCAGAGCTGCACGTCGAGCGCGAGCAGATTGTCGTCGGCGAGGCGGCCGTCGGGCTTGGTGCCGAGCAGGAAGCGATCGCCGCGGAACGTGCGATCGAGCAGGCGGCGCGCCGTCTGCGCGGCATCCTGATAGCGCGGCTCCAATGTGATACGATGGAGCCAGGAGGCCACGGCGTAGACATCGGCATTATGCTCGGTCGACATCCAGCTGAGGCGCACCTGCTGCGGATCGTAACCGTGATAACCGCCGCTGAAGCCGTCCGCTCCGTTCGTTGCGCTGGCAATGATCCAGTCCATCAGGCGCCGCGCGCTGGACAAGTAGCCCTCCTCGCCGGTCGCCTGATGCAGCGTCAGCAGCGCCAGCGCTGCCCAGGCGACGTTGCCGGTCGCGGTGCCGTCCTGCGCGGCATCCTCGCCCCAGATCTTCTTCTGGTCGTCCCACCAGCCAGGCAGCAGCGCCGCCCCGGGGCCGACAGGACCGGCGCGATAGGCATTGCGAAGGCGCCCATCGCCGAAGGTGCGATCATGAGCGGCGGCATGCATCAGCGCGTTGCCGATCACGCGGCCCTCGTCGGTGCGACCGCATGCGACCAGCGCGATCGCTGCCAGAGCGTTGTCATAGGTGAACGCCGTCGTCGAAAGGCCGAGCGGCAGCCCCTCCTCGTCGGCACCCGGCTCGTAGCTGCGAATGAACGCCGCGTCACGGCCGGCGAGGCCAGGCTCGACGGCCTGCACCAGTCCCGCACAGAGCGGAGTCTCGGCCCGCATCGGCGATGCGCCGCCGAGCAGAGCGATCACCGCCATCATCATGGAGAGAAGCCTCATTGTGCCGAGACCGCGCGCGCCGTCGGAAGCCACTGCTCGTCCAATACCGGCTGCTGCGCCGGGTGCGACCGCAAGGCGGAGTCGAGCTTGGTGACACCGGCACGGCGCGTCGCTTCGTCCGGCTCAGACGGGTCCAGGTCGGTCAGCGACGCAACGAGGTGGCCGAGCCGGCGCCATGTCACCGACATCGACGGCACGATGCCATTGTCGCGCGTCACGGTGACCCACTGCCCCACCGTGCAGGCCGGTGTCGCCGCGGAGGTCGGCTGCGCCGCCGGTTTTTCGTCGGCAGCATCAGGTGTAATCATGACATAGAGCTCGCGCCGCTCGGTCTGCGGAAATGGCACGGCAAAGCGCTCGTCGACCTTGTCGCTGGTCTTCGGCAGCACGGCGCTGACGATGCCGCTATGAAAGCCGCCGCCATCGATGCGCACCTTGGTGCCCGGCTTCATCGCTTCGCCCTGGCGATAGGAGAAGATCGCGACCACAAAACGCTTGTCGCAATCGACCACCGAGGCGATCGTATCGCCGGCGCTGACGTGGCGTCCGGTGTCGGCGCCCACCGCCAGCACCTTGCCGGGACCGGGCGAGAGCACGTCCGCGGCAGCGAGCCGCGCCAGCCGCGCGCGCTCCGACTTGATCAGGCCCTCGAGATCATCGAGCACGGCCGCCTGCTGTTTCTCCTCGATCTCCATCCGCCTTGCATCGAGATCGATGTCACGGCGCTTCTGACTGAGCATGTTCAGCGCGACCAGATCCTCGCCGACATAGACGCCGGCGTCGAGCGCCTTCAGCTGTGTCAGCTTCTGGTTCAGCTTGGCAGTCTGCGCATCGGTGTCGTGCAGCGCCGCCGCATATTGCTGCTCGGTCGGCTTCAGCATCTCGACGCTGGCGGCATCGCGCGCGACCATGCGGTTCTGGCGGTCGACGATGGCCTTCTTCTCGCTGCTCTGCGCGTTCGACTGCGCGACGCGGGCACGCAGCTCCTCGATCTGGGACTGCAACTGCGCCTTCAACTGACCGGCTTGGCTCGCGATCTCCCGATCGAGCGAGCTGACATAAGCGACGTCGGACTGATGCTTGGCGCGGGTGGCGTCGAGCTTCTGACGCGCGTCGCCCGCCTTTTCTTCCAGCGAGATGAGCGTGGCGCGGTCCAGCCGCGGATTGGTGATCTCTGCGAGGCGGTCGCCGGACCGAACCTCGCCACCCGGCTTGGCCGTGAGCGAATCGACCTGGCCCGCGATCGGGGACGTCAGCAGCATCACCGGCGCATCGACCACGGCGCGATCGGACTGGTCGGCCACGATCGGCGGCACCACCGCGGTCAGCATCAGCGCCGAGAGGATGCCGGCCACGCCGAGCGCCGACACCCTGAGGATCACGGGATGGCGCTGTGGCTGGGTTGCGGTCTTCGGAGCGGCGGGACGTTGCGCGGGGGCTGGCTTGAAACCGTCATCGAAGCGATCGGTCATCAGGTCTCTTTCGGTTTGGGGTGACACGCCCCGAAAGACGCTTCCTCGGCTGATCCGGAGTTCCAGGCTCCGGTCTCGATGGCTCAACCCAAACCAGATCGCGGGCACATCGTTTCAAGCTGCGCCCGATCTCCGCGCTCACCTCCGGTCACGTTATGTTGCAGTGCGATGGCGCGGTTTCCGCTTGCGGCCGCGCTCAATCCTCATTCGCCTTGAAGCGTCCGAGTCCCTTCAAGATGAACGGCGCGATCAGAGCAATCAGCGCGACGACCAGAAGCGTTGCAGAGATCGGCGACTGCAGCAGGGTCATGGGGTCCCCAAGGCTGATCGCGAGCGCCCGCCGCAACTGGCTCTCGGCGATCGGCCCGAGGATGAGCCCGACCACGACGGGCGCAATCGGGAAATCGAACCGGCGCATCAGGAAGCCGAGCACGCCGAAGCCGGCCAGCATCGACAGTTCCACGACCGACGGTTTTGCCGCGATCGTGCCCATGGTCGCGAACACGAGGATGCCAGCGTAGAGCCATGGTGTCGGGATCGCGAGCAGCTTCACCCACAGGCCGACCAGCGGCAGGTTGAGGACGAGCAGCATCGTGTTGGCGATGAACAGGCTCGCGATCAGGCCCCAGACCAGGTCGGGCCGCTCGGCGAACAACAGCGGGCCCGGGTTGAGACCATACTGCTGGAAGCCGGCGAGCATCATCGCGGCGGTCGCCGACGTCGGCAGGCCGAGCGTCAGCAGCGGCACCAAGGTGCCCGCGGCGGAGGCGTTGTTGGCGGCCTCAGGGCCGGCGACGCCTTCGATCGCGCCTTTGCCGAATTGGTCAGGAT
Organism: Bradyrhizobium sp. SZCCHNS1050; assembly: GCF_032484785.1. Lineage (NCBI taxonomy): Bacteria > Pseudomonadati > Pseudomonadota > Alphaproteobacteria > Hyphomicrobiales > Nitrobacteraceae > Bradyrhizobium > Bradyrhizobium sp. SZCCHNS1050. Next base: position 1,087,529 of record NZ_JAUETR010000002.1, read on the forward strand.
ATTTGGTCAGGCGCCGCTCGGCAGAATAGGACAGGAACGTCGGGATCTCCGCCCCGCCCGCCGGCAGCGCGCCGATTGGAAAGCCGAACATGGTGCCGCGCAGCCACGGCTTCCACGACCGCTTCCAGTCCTCGCGCGTCATCCACAGCGAGCCCTTGATGGCCTCGATCTTCTCCTCGGTATGATGCCGGCGCGAGGCGACGTAGAGCGCCTCGCCGACCGCGAACAGGCCGACCGCCAAGGTCGTCACCTCGACACCATCGAGCAGCTCGGGCACGCCGAAGGCGAGCCGCGCCTGCCCGGTGAGCTTGTCGATGCCGATGAGGCCGAGCGTGAGACCAATGAACAGGCTGGTGAGGCCGCGGATCGGTGAATCGCCGAAGGTCGCGGACACCGTGACGAAGGCGACGCACATCAGCGCGAAGTAGTCCTCCGGCCCGAAGCGCACGGCGATGTCGACGAGGTAAGGCGACAGGAAGGCGAGACCGATCGTGGCGATGGTGCCTGCGACGAAGGAGCCGATCGCCGCGGTCGCCAGCGCCGGGCCGCCGCGGCCGGCCTTGGCCATCTTGTTGCCCTCGAGCGCGGTCGCCATCGAGGCGCTCTCGCCAGGCGTGTTGATCAGGATCGCGGTGGTCGATCCGCCATACATGCCGCCATAATAGATGCCAGCGAACATGATCAGCGAACCGCCGGGATCGAGCTTGTAGGTGACCGGCAGCAGCAGGGCGACCGTGAGCGCCGGCCCGATGCCCGGCAGCACCCCGACGGCGGTGCCGAGGAACACGCCGACCAGCGCATAGAGCAGGTTCATGGGCTGGACGGCGATCGCCATCCCATGCGCGAGTGCGGCAAAGGTGTCCATCAGAGCAGTCTTTCGAGCGGACCGGCGGGAAGGCTCAAGGTCAGGAGGCGGTCGAAGGCGAGATAGATCGTGGTCGTCAGCACCGCGCCGATGACGAAATCGGTGACAAAGGCGCGCCGGCCGAACGCCGCCGACGTCGTCACGAACAGCGCCGTCGTCGCCAGGATGAAGCCGCCGCCGAAGCCGATGATGGCGATCAGCAGCGCAAGTCCGACAAGAATGAGCAGCACCGCGACCGGATCGGAGCTCTCGCGCGGCGGCAGGTTGCCTCTGACGGCATCGATCAGATTGGCCAGTGCAAGAATGCCGAGCCCGATCGCGATCACGACCGGCATGACCTGCGGGCCCATGCCGTACATCGTGGTCGCCGGGATCTGATTGGCGTCGTAGACCAGCACGAGCGCGACGGCCGCCAGGAGCGCCGCAATGACGATGCCGGCCTTGTCGACGCCTCCCGAGGCGGGTGTCTCGGTGCCGGCGCGCTCCGTCGTCATGACTTGACGAGGCCGACCGACTTCAGCACGTCGGTGACGCGCACGTTCTCCTTCTTCAGGAACTCGGCGAAGGCGTCCCCCGGAAGATAGGCGTCATCCCAGCCCTTCTGTTTCAGGATCTCCTTCCAGGAATCCGACTTCACCATCTTCTCGACGGCCTCGCTGAGCGTCTTTTTCTGCTCCGGCGTAATGCCGGGCGCAGCGACGACCGAGCGCCAGTTGGCGAGCACGAGATCGATGCCCTGCTCCTTGAAGGTCGGGATGTCGACGCCGGGAATGCGCTTCTCCGAGGATATGCCGATCGCGCGCAGCTTGCCGCTCTTGATCTGCCCGTCATACTCGGACAGGCCGGAAATGCCGGCGGTGACCTTGCCGCCGAGGATCGCCGCCAGCGACTCGCCGCCGCCTGAGAACGGGATGTAGTTGACCTTCTTGGCGTCGGCCCCGACGGCGCCGGCGAACAGCGCGGCCATGACGTGATCGACACCGCCGGCCGAGCCGCCGGCGAAGGTGACCTTGGCGATGTCGGCCTTCAGCGCCGCGGCGAGATCCTGCGCGGTCTTGATCGGCGATGCGGCCGGCACGACGATGACCTGGATCTCCTCGGTCAGCCGCGCGATCGGCGTCACCTGCTCCAGCGTCACCGGCGACTTGTTCATGGCGAGCGCGCCGACCATCACGAAGCCGTTGACCATCAGCTGGTTGCCGTCGCCCTTGGCGCCGGTGACGAACTGCGCGATGCCGACGGTGCCGCCGGCGCCGGCGACGTTGGTCACCTGGACGCTGCGTGCCACACCCGACGCCACGAAGGCCTGCTGCATTGCCCGCGCGGTCTGGTCCCAGCCGCCGCCGGGCGCGGCCGGCGCCATGACCTTCAACTCGAGTTGCTGGGCGAAGGCTGGAGTACCGGCAAGCACAGTCAAAGCGACGACCGCGCCGAACAGGCGCGTACAGAACGAATTCAAAGCGGTCCTCCACGGTCGGCCGAACGAACGGCTCGCGTTTCTTTTGCCTCTGAGGAACGGCATTTCAGCGGGAAATGCGGCCGCTGTCCAGACGGGATTGCTCGCGCCGTCGCCCGCGTTGCAGCAGCAGCCTTGGGAGAACGAGACGGTTGTGGGAGGAGCGGCCTAACCGCAAGTCCAGACCATCCCCACCGGCGTCCGCGTCCAGCACGGGCCGAAGCTGCCGCCATTGTAATGGCCGCGATAGAAGCCGGGCTGGCCGAAATAATGCCACTCGCCGTTGTAGAGCATGTATTTCGGCGTACCGTCGATATACCAATGGCGGCGGCTGCCGCGCGGCCCGTTGCGCATGGCCTCCTTGTCGGCATAGAGCGGCAGGCTGTTGTTGGGCGGCTGCTTGTAGCCGGGCAGGAAGCCATAGCCCTGCCAACGGTGCGCCTTGCGCTTGTGCGACGGCGCCGCGGACGCGATCGCGGGCACCAGCAGCAGAAGCATCACGATCGCGACGATGAAACGATGCGGCATCACGGCAGCCCGATGGATACGAGGGTCTCGAATCTTCAGTTCGATTGCGGCACGGCAACGGCCGTTCCGTCATGAAATGTTTCAGCGATGCCGCCGATGCGCGCGGCGCGGCGGAGGCGACGGCGGGGCGTAGAAGGGATTGAGGTCGCACATCGCCGCACGGCCCGACGCCGTCGCGCGACATTGCGGCAGCGACGTATAGCTGCAGTCGATCCACTCGCCACCGCCAAACCGGCCGCCTTCATAGACCTTCATGCACACGGGATAGCGCGGATCGTAGGCTTGGGCGTGAGCAGAGCCCGATAGGACGGACCCGACCGCCAAACCCAGCGCGAGGGCGCTCCAGTTGAGGACACGCATGCAGGACCTCCGGAATCGACGTCTCGCCGGCCCAGGCCGATTCCCGAGACGGTGATTGCCCCTGCTCTGTATCGCCAGGGCGTCAAGGCCGCAATGACGCCATTACAACAGGTCGGCCTGCTCTCCGCCGCGGAACCCCATCGCCAGCACGTAGCGCTCCGACGAATCCTGCCGGCTCGCCGCCGGCTTGACGTGACGGACGCTGGCGTAATCGCGCTTGAGCTGCGCCATCAAGTCGGCATCGGCGCCGCTCTGGAACGTCTTGGCGAGAAAGCTGCCGCCCGGCTTGAGCACCTCGCTGGCGAAATGCGCGGCGAGTTCGACGAGACCGACAATGCGCAACTGGTCGGTCTTGCGGTGGCCGGTGGTGTTGGCCGCCATGTCCGACATCACCACATCGGCACGCCCGCCGAGCATCGCGCGGAGCTTTTCGGGCGCATCCTGGGCATGAAAGTCGAGCTGGGTGAAGGTGACGCCGGGGATCTCGCCCATCTCCAGCAGATCGATCGCGATCACCCTGCCCTTCCCGGCTTCGGCCCCGACCCGGCGCGCCGCGATCTGGCTCCAGCCGCCGGGCGCGGCGCCGAGATCGAGCACCGTCATGCCGGGCTTGAGCAGATGATGCTTGTCGTCGATCTCGAGCAGCTTGTAGGCCGCGCGCGAGCGATAGCCGTCGCGCTTGGCTTGCGCGACATAGGGATCGTTGAGCTGGCGCTCCAGCCAGAGTTTCGAGGACAGCTTGCGCTTGCCTCCGGTCTTGACCTGCACATGCATGCGGCCGGTGGTGTCTTTTGCCATGTGTTTCTCGGTCGTCGTGACCAGACGCGGGAGGCGAAAATCCGTCCACGCTCGAGGTCTGGCGGAACTACAAAGGTCACCCTCCCCCTCCAGGGGAGGGTGAAGTCGCTACGCCGTGCGCAGCGCGCCGTCTTCGCGCATCATCTCGACCAGCATGCCCTCGCGCAGGCCGCGATCGGCGACGCGCAGGCGCGGCAGCGGAAAGGACCGGCGGATGGCGTCGAGAATGGCGCAGCCCGCCAGAACGAGATCGGCGCGGTCGATGCTGATGCAATTGTTCTCGGCGCGCTCCTGGTAGCTCATCGCCAGCAGCCTGCCGATCGTCGTCGTGATGTCGGCGTCGTTGATCCAGATGCCATCGACCCGGCGCCGATCGTAGCGCGCGAGGTTGAGATGGATGCCCGCCAGCGTCGTCACGGTGCCGGAGGTTCCAAGCAGATGCATGCCGGCGAGATCGCCGCCGTTCTCGGCCGCGAACGGGCCAACATGCTCGGCCACGGCCTCGACCATGGCGGCATAGATCTCCGGCGTCACGTCACGGCCGCCGAACCGTTCGGCCAGCGTCACGACCCCGAGCGGGATCGACATCCATGCCTTGATCCGCGGCTCGGCGTTGCGGTCGCCCGCATCGCGCTCGATCCGGACCAACTCGCTGGAGCCGCCGCCGATGTCGAACAGGATCGCCCCTCGCCCGCCGGGATCGAGCAGCGGCGCGCAGCCCTTGACGGCCAACGCCGCCTCGGTCTCGCGGTCGATCACCTCGAGCTCGATGCCGGTCTCCGCCGCAACCCGGCTGCGGAACCCCTCGGCATTGGCCGCAGCGCGGCAGGCCTCGGTCGCGATCAGCCGCAGGCGCCTGGCCTTCTTCGACTGGATCTTGTCCCGGCAGATGCTGAGCGCCGCGATGGCCCGATCCATCGCCGCGTCGCTGATGCAGCCGGTGGTCGAGATGCCCTCGCCCAGCCGGACAATGCGCGAGAAGGAGTCGACCACGCGGAAACTGTCGCCCGAAGGACAGGCGATCAGGAGCCGGCAATTGTTGGTTCCGAGGTCCAGGGCCGCGTAGACGCTGCTGCCATTGCTGGCGCAGGAAGGCGTCGCGACGTCCAGACCCGGACGCAAGCCGGGCTCCAAGTTCCCGCGCGGCGCGGGACTCTCCCGCAGCCGCGTGTCATTGATCATTCAAATGTCTTTCCGCTGGCCGAACCGGCCCAGATGGAAGTTCTCTTTCGTGAGACATTATCAGTGGATAGCGCCGGCGCAACAGCCCCTCCATCAGGCGTGATGCACCATTCCTAATCAACCGTTGTCCGGCCGCGGGCGCTGCACTATCTGGGAACAGCCCGCATTTGCGACCAATTCAGCCCCTTGGGTCCTCATCCATGCAAGATCACACCTCCCCGGCCTCCCTCGAAAACGCGATCGCGCTGCAGAAATTCGGCGTCGGGCAGCCGGTCCGGCGCAAGGAGGACGACACGCTGGTGCGCGGTCACGGCAAATATACCGACGATTTCAACCTGCCCGGCCAGGCCCATGCCTGGATCGTGCGCTCCAGCCACGCCCACGGCATCATCAAGGGAATTGATACCGCGGCCGCAAAGGCGATGCCCGGCGTGCTCGGGGTGTGGACCGGCGCCGACCTCGCCGGAGCCAATTATGGTCCGTTCACCTGCGGCCTGCCGCTGAAGGGCCGGGACGGCTCGCCGCTGCTGCAGACCAACCGGCCGGCGCTCGCCACCGACAAGGTCCGCTTCGTCGGCGACCCCGTTGCGTTCGTAGTCGCGGAGACCGCGGCCCAGGCCCGCGACGCGGCCGAGGCGGTCGAGCTCGATATCGAGCCCCTGCCCGCGGTCACCAATGCCGAGGAAGCCGCCAAGCCCGGCGCGCCGCAGCTCTATGACCATATCCCCAACAACGTCGCGCTCGATTATCATTACGGCGACACGGCCAAGATCGAAGAGGCCTTCGCCAAGGCCGCGCACGTCACCAAGCTCGACATCGTCAACACCCGCGTCGCCGTGGTGTCGATGGAGCCGCGCGTCGCGCTCGCGGCGTTCGACGGCAAGACCGAGCGCTTCACCTTGCAGGTGCCGACCCAGGGCGTGTCCGGCAACAAGGCGACGCTGGCGAAGATTCTGAACGTCGCGCCGGACAAGGTCCGCATCCTCACCACCAATGTCGGTGGCTCCTTCGGGATGAAGAACGTCTCCTATCCCGAATATGTCTGCATCCTGCACGCCGCCAAACAGCTGGGCCGCCCCGTGAAATGGCGCGACGAGCGCACCACCGCCTTCCTGTCCGACAGCCAGGGCCGCGATCAGATCATCCATGGCGAGCTGGCGCTCGACGCCGACGGCCGGTTCCTCGCTGTGAGACTGTCCGGCTACGGCAATCTCGGCGCCTACATCATGGGCGTCGCACCGCTGCCGCTGTCGCTCAACACCGGCAAGAACCTCGCCAGCGTCTACAAGACGCCGCTGCTCGGCGTCGATATCAAGACCGTGCTGACCAACGTCACCCTGATGGGCGCCTATCGCGGCGCCGGCCGTCCCGAGGCCAACTACTTCATGGAGCGCTTGATCGACACCGCCGCGCGCGAGATGGGCATCGACCGTCTCACCATCCGCAAGCGCAACTTCATCAAGCCGAGCCAGATGCCGTTCCCGGCGGCGTCGGGCGTCACCTACGACTCCGGCGACTTCGCCGCGGTGTTCGAGAAGGCACTGCAGGTCTCCGACTACGCCGGCTTCGCCAAGCGCAAGCGCGAGAGCCGCAAGAACGGCAAGCTGCGCGGCATCGCGGTCGGCTCTTATCTCGAAGTGACCGCGCCGCCCTCGGGCGAGCTCGGCAAGATCACCTTCGACGCCGATGGCGGCGTGACCCTGACGACCGGCACGCTGGACTACGGCCAAGGCCACGCGACTCCGTTCTCGCAGGTCTTGTCGGCGCAACTCGGCGTGCCGTTCGAGAAGATCAGGCTGGAGCAGAGCGATTCCGATCTCGTGCGGTTCGGCAACGGCACCGGCGGCTCGCGCTCGATCACCGCGACCGGCCAGGCCATCGTCGAGTCCTCACAGCTCGTCATTGCCAAGGGCAAGCAGGCCGCCGCGCATCTGCTCGAAGCCTCGGAAGCCGACATCGAGTTCGCGGGCGGCCAGTTCACCATCGCCGGCACCGATCGCAGCATCGACATCATGGAGCTGGCGCGCCGCCTGCGCGAGGGCAAGATGCCCGACGGCGTGCCAGCCTCGCTCGACGTCGACCACAACTCGACAGTAACGGAATCGACGTTCCCCAATGGTTGTCATGTCTGCGAGGTCGAGATCGAACCGGACACCGGCGTCGCGCAGATCGTCGCCTACACCGCGATCAACGATTTCGGCACGGTGATCAACCCGATGATCGTCGCCGGCCAGCTCCATGGTGGCGTCGCCCAGGGCATCGGCCAGGCGCTGATGGAGCATCTACGCTACGACGAGAGCGGCCAGCCGATCACGGGATCTCTGATGGACTACGCGCTGCCGCGCGCCTCCGACGTGCCGATGATGACGGTCGACAACCATCCGGTGCCGGCGAAGTCCAACCCGCTCGGCACCAAGGGCTGCGGCGAAGCCGGCTGCGCCGGCTCGATGGCATCCGTGATCAACGCGGTGATCGACGCACTGTCCGACTACGGCGTGAAGCATCTCGACATGCCGCTGACCACCGAAAAGCTCTGGCGCGCGATCCAGGACGGCAAGGCGAGGACCGCGGCGTAGCCGCTTCGCTCGCGATGAGGCGAAAACTCTCATTGCCAAACGAAAAGCCCGTAGCCCGCATGCGGGGTCTCACGGGCTGTATCGGTGAACCCGGATGTCGCTCCCGCCTGCACCCGCTGGGCGCCGGCGTGCGCGCATCCGGGCTACGGACTGTCGAGATTGGGCCGCGGGTCCTCTCCACGTCATTGCGAGCGTAGCGCGTAGCGAAGCAATCCAGACTGCCTCCACGGCAACACTCTGGATTGCTTCGCTGCGCTCGCAATGACGGGAGTGTGGGGCAAGCAGCGTACCCAGAACTTCGCCGTCATCGTCCGCGCAGGCGGAGCATGACAGCTGTCTTTTGGATGCCGCGTGCCTCTTGCCAAGTCCGTCCGCTAGGCGGCCGCCTGCGCGCGCGGCTGATAGATCGCCACGTGATGGCAATGCGCGAGTGGGCGGTCGCCATTGGCGACCACCAGCGCATCGATCTCGACGAAGCGGTGGCCCTTCTTCTCGTAGTTCGCGACCACCCGGCCACGCGCCGTGATCTCCTCGGCTTCTGCAATCGCCGACAGCAATTGCATTCGGCTGCCGACGTGAATCCAGGGGCCGAGGACGACATTGTCGACCAGCAGCCGGTTCATCACCCTCTGCAACATGCCCGGGTGACCAAGCCGCTCGTTTGCATAGATCGGATCGCGCTCGCGAATCTCAGAGAGATAGGCGGTGGCCGCCTGCCCTGGCCACGCGCGTGCCGCCGTGCCGAGCCAGCTGCCGACAGCGAACGACTCCGCGCTGACGAGCGGCCGCACCGCCGCGGCTGGAACCTCTCGATATTCGGCCAGAGCGATGTCGGGCGCTGACGCGGGCAGCGACGCGGAACCGGTGGCGCAGATCTCACCTTTACTCACGACCTCCAGGCTGAGCCCGTCGCCGACCTCCTCCGCCCTGACCTCGGCGATCTCGCCGTCATAGACCGGCTTGGTGAACCGCGCCTCGATCAGCCCGCGCTCCAGGAATGCCCGGCCCCAGCGCACAACCGGCTGATGCAGCATATAGGCCAGCACTTCGACGCCGGGCACGAGGCCGCCCGCGAAGCCGAACCGGCGCGCCACGCTGTCATCGTGCATCTTGTTCTCGGACTGCTTGGCCGTGTTGAACGCCTCGACCGCATAGGTCGCGATTCCGTCTGCCATCCTTGCCTCCCTTTGACCCTTTTCGGGCGATGGTAACGGCCGGAAAGGTCCTGGCAAGGCCAGCGTTTGGCTCGCAATTTGGCTGGCGATGGGGTACCAACCGGCCACCCCCAGCAGAACGCCAGATGACGACCGAAACCGCCGAGCTCGCCCCTGTCACGATCTATGTCGACGCCGACGCCTGTCCGGTGAAGGACGAGATCTATCGCGTCGCGATCCGCCACGGCCTGCCAGTGATCGTGGTCGCGGGCGGCTTCATCCGCGTGCCCGAGGATCCCCTGATCACGCGCGTGGCGGCGGGCAGCGGCATGGATGCCGCGGACGACTGGATCGCAGAGCGCGCCGGCGCCGACGACGTCGTCATCACAGCGGACATTCCGCGGGCGAGCCGCTGCGTCAAGGCCGGCAGCGCGGTGATCGCGCCGAACGGCAAGGCGTTCACCGAGGAGTCGATCGGCATGACGCTCGCCGTGCGCAACCTCATGACCGATCTGCGCTCGTCCGGCGAGGTCACCGGCGGGCCGCGCTCGTTCACGCCGCGCGACCGCTCCACCTTCCTCTCCACCCTCGATCAGACCATCCGCCGCATGCAGCGCCAGCGCGCCGCGCGGATGCAGCAGCAAGGCTAGACCCATGGCGCCGCCTCTCATCCAACTCAAGGACATCCGCCTGACCTTCGGCGGCACCGCCCTGCTGCAGGGCGTCGAGCTGTCGGTCTCGCCGGGCGAACGCGTCTGCCTGATCGGCCGCAACGGCTCCGGCAAATCGACGCTGCTCAAGATCGCCGCCGGCCTCGTCGAGTGCGACAGCGGCACGCGCTTCGTGCAGCCGGGCGCCACCGTGCGCTACCTGCCGCAGGAGCCGGACTTCTCCGGCCATGCCACCACGCTGTCCTATGTCGAGGCCGGGCTCGGTCCCGGCGACGATCACTATCAGGCGCGCTATCTCGTCGAGCAGCTCGGCCTCACCGGCGAGGAAGATCCGGCGCATGTTTCCGGCGGCGAGGCGCGCCGCGCGGCGTTGGCGCGCGTGCTCGCGCCCAACCCCGACATCCTGCTCTTGGACGAGCCGACCAACCATCTCGACCTGACCACGATCGAATGGCTGGAGAACGAGCTCGACGGCCGAAGCTCGGCGCTGGTGCTGATCAGTCACGATCGCCGTTTCCTCACCAATCTGTCGCGCGCGACCGCCTGGCTCGACCGCGGCCAGATCAAGCAGATCGACCGCGGCTTTGCGGCGTTCGAGGCGTGGCGCGACGAGGTGCTGGCGGAAGAAGAGCGCGAGCAGCACAAGCTCGACCGCAAGATCGTCAACGAAGAGCACTGGCTGCGCTACGGCGTCTCCGGCCGCCGCAAGCGCAACGTCAAGCGGCTCGCCAACCTGCATGCGCTGCGCCAGCAGCGCCGCGACTATCGCGGCACGGCGGGCGCCGCCAACCTCGCCGCGGCCGAGGCCGACAAGTCCGGCAAGCTGGTGATCGAAGCGAAGGGCGCTTCGAAGAGCTTTGGTGATCGCAAGATCGTCGACAACTTCTCCATCCGCATCCAGCGCGGCGACCGCATCGGCATCGTCGGCCCGAACGGCGCCGGCAAGACCACGCTGGTCAACCTGCTCACCGGCGGCAGCGAGCCGGACAGCGGCAGCATCCGGCTCGGCGTCAATCTGGAGACGGCGACGCTCGACCAGCACCGCGAGAGCCTCGATCCCCGGACGACGCTCGCCGAAGCGCTGACCGGCGGCCGCGGCGATCACGTCATGGTGGCCGGCAAGCCGAAGCACGTCGTCGGCTACATGGAGGACTTCCTGTTCTCGCGCGAGCAGATGCGCACGCCGCTCGAAGTGCTCTCCGGCGGCGAGCGCGGCCGGCTGATGCTGGCGCGCGCGCTGGCCAAGCCATCGAACCTGCTGGTGCTGGACGAGCCGACCAACGATCTCGACCTGGAGACACTCGATGTGCTCGAGGACATGCTCGGCGACTACGAGGGCACGGTGATCCTGATCAGCCACGACCGCGACTTCCTCGATCGCGTGGTCACCTCGGTGATCGTCCCCGAGGGCAACGGCAAATGGCAGGAATACGCCGGCGGCTACAGCGACATGCTGGCGCAACGCGGCGCCGACCTAAAGCGCCAGCATGCCAAGGCGGCTGAGGAGAAGAAGGAAACCAAGCACGCGGCCACGGCGCCTGCGAGCGCGCCGAAGCGCAAGCTCTCCTTCAACGAGAAGCACGCGCTGGAGACCTTGCCGAAGACGATCGCCAAGCTGCAAGCCGAGATCGCCAAGCAGCAGGCCGTGCTCGCCGACCCCGCGCTGTATGCGAAAGACCGCAAGAAATTCGACGCCGCCTCCCTCGCGATCGCCACTGCGCAAGCCGAGCTCACCGCCGCCGAGGACCGCTGGCTCGAGCTCGAAGTGCTGCGCGAGGAGATCGAGGGCGCGTAACGTTCATCGAAATCACTTCGTCATTGCGAGCGACGTGAAACAATCCGGGGCTGCAGCCGGACTCTGGATTGCTTCGTCGCTTCGCTCCTCGCAATGACGGCAACATGGAGTAAATGACATGACCACCCCGCTCGCCGCCAGGATCGCCCGGGAGTACGGCACGCCCTGTGCCGTCATCGACATGGACAGGGTCGAGCGCAACATCGCGCGCATTCAGGCCCAGTGCGAGGCCGCGGGCGTCGCCAACCGGCCGCACATCAAGACGCACAAGAGCCCGGTGCTCGCGAAGCTGCAGATCGAGGCGGGCGCGCAAGGCATCACCTGCCAGAAGATCGGCGAGGCTGAGATCATGGCGGGTGCCGGCATCGACAATATCCTGATCAGCTACAACCTGATCGGCGAGGAGAAGATGGCACGCCTCGCCGCGCTGCAAGCCAAGGCCGACATGACGGTCGCCGCCGACAACGCGACCGTGATCGCCGGCCTGCCGCAGGCGGCAAAACAATCCGGCCGCACGCTCTCGGTCGTGGTCGAATGCGACACTGGGCGCAAGCGCGCCGGCGTCGAGACGCCGACGGAAGCGATCCAGCTCGCGCGCCAGATCGCAGCGTCAGACGGCCTGCGCTTCGCCGGCTTCATGCTGTATCCGACCGAGACCGGCTGGGACGAGGCGCAGCGGTTCTATGACGAGGCGCTGGCCGGCGTCCGCGCCGACGGGCTGGACGCGGCCATCGTCTCGACCGGCGGCTCGCCCAACCTGAAGAATCTCGGCAAGCTCAAGGGCGCCACCGAGCATCGGCCCGGCACCTACATCTACAACGACCGCATGCAGGTCGCCGCCGGTGTCGCGACCTGGGACGACTGCGCGCTGCACATCTATTCGACCGTCGTCAGCCGCGCCGCACCGGAGCGCGGTATCCTCGACGCCGGCTCTAAGACGCTGACGACGGATACCGGCGGCCTCGACGGCCACGGACTGATCCTGGAGCACCCGGAAGCGAAGATCGCGCGCTTCGCCGAGGAGCACGGCTTCCTCGACCTGTCGCGCAGCAATACCCGTCCCAATGTCGGCGACGTCGTGCGCATCATCCCCAACCACGTCTGCGTCGTCGTCAACATGATGGACGAGGTCGTCATGGTCCGCGGCGAGGAGATCCTGGGCACGCTGCCGGTCGCCGCCCGCGGCAAGCTGCTGTAGGGCGAAACTCTCTCGCAGCGTCATTCCGGGGCAGCCGCACTAGCGGCTGAGCCCGGAATCCATACGCCCGATCGTGGTTATGGATTCCGGGCTCGCCCTCCGGGCGCCCCGGAATGACGACGGTGTTTGTGGCCGCCCGCTCGGCTATTCACTGCAGCTGTTCCGCCAATCTTCCATGGAATCGTAGATGACGGCCTCGGGCCAGCGAGGATCAAGCTCGCGGCGCCGTGTCCACGTCAAATGGACTTGAGCCACGCAGCCTCCCCCGAGCGCTACAAGAACGTCGTCGCAGTCCTCGCGTCGGGCGACGATCCTGAGGGACCGATTAGCCAGCGCATGATTGGGACCTACTTCGCGCGCAAGTTCTTCTTCGAACGCGGCGCGGAGCTGATCGTCCGTCATCCAAGACCAGGGCTCGGGAAGCTGGTCAGACATTGCCTGCCATTTCCCCCGCACGCCACTTCAACACGCCCTTCCCCGCGGCGACCCCGGTCGCAAACGACGCCTGCAGCAGGTAGCCGCCGGTCGGGGCTTCCCAGTCGAGCATTTCGCCGGCGGCGAACACGCCGGGCAGGCGTTTGAGCATGAAGTCGGCGTCGAGTTCGTCACGCGCGATGCCGCCGGCGCTGGAGATCGCGCGCGCCAGTCCGGCGGTGCCCGTCAGCTTGATCGGCACGGCGTTGATCAGTGCAGCGAGACGGTCCGGCAACAGCGATGACAGCGACAGGCCTTGCGCTTTTGCCGCCTCCTGCAGCAGGCCGATCGCGACGGGGGACAGTTGCAGCGCCTTGCGCAGGACATTCGAGAACGACTGCTTGCCGCGGGGCGCTGACAGCCGCTTGACCAGATCGGCGGTCGCAAGATCGGGTCGCAGCGCGACGTCAAGAATGGCCGCGCCTTCCAGAGCGATTGCCTCGCGCAACTCGGCGGACAGCGCATAGACCGCGCCGCCTTCAATGCCGTCGCGCGTGACGATAGCCTCGCCGCGGACGCTGCGATCAGCAAACGACAGCGCGATGCCTTTGAGCGGCTGGCCTTCGAAGCGGCCGCGGAAGATGTCCGACCAGGCGACAGTGAAGCCGCAATTGGCCGGCCGCAGCGGCGCAATCGCGACCCCCTTCGCGGCGAGAAGCGATGCCCAGCCCCCGTCGGAGCCGAGCCGCGGCCAGCTGGCGCCGCCGAGCGCGAGCACGGTCGCATCGGCCGTGATCGCGCGCAGTCCTGCCGGTGTCTCGAATATCAGCCGCCCTGCCTCGTCCCAGCCGGTCCAGCGATGCCGCAGCTCGAAGCGCACACCCTGCGTGGCCAGCCGGCGCAGCCACGCGCGCAGCAGCGGCGAGGCCTTCATCGCGGTCGGAAACACGCGGCCCGAGGAGCCGATGAACGTGGGCTCGCCGAGCGCCTCGCACCAGTCGCGCAGCCGCTGCGGCGGGAAAGCGCGGATGGCCGGCTCCAGCCACGCCGCCGCCTCGCGATAGCGCGACAGGAAGGCGGACAGCTCTTCGCTATGGGTGAGGTTGAGGCCGCCGCGCCCTGCCATCAGGAATTTGCGCGCGACCGACGGCATCGCGTCGTAGACGGTGACGGCGGCACCGCGCTCAGCCAACACCTCGGCCGCCATCAGCCCGGCCGGCCCGGCTCCGATGACGGCAACTTGCTTGGATAAGGTCATGACTGGAGTTTAGGGCCATGGCGTCACCACACAACAGGTCGTCATGCCCGGGCTTGACCCGGCCATGACGGCGGAGGGTGCGATGTATGCTGCCTTACAGCTTGATCCCCAGCCGCGCTGCGGCCTGACCGACGTATTTCTGTGTCTGCTCGAACGCACCCTGCAGCGCCCGCGCCCTCGACATGTCGCTGATCTCGGCAAAATGCGCGGCGATCGCGTCCGGTGTCCACTCCTCCGGCGGCAGGTTGATCCCTTCGCTCTCGAGGATCTTGATCACCGCAAAGGAGCCGGCGCCGGCGCCCATGATGGTGCGCGTGGGCGCGTCCTCGCTGAGCAGATATTCCACCGCAGGCGTGATCGATTCCGGCTTCATCAGCTCCAGAGCCTGCGGCGGCAGCAGCTCCTCGGTCATGCGGGTCGCGGCCGTCGGCGAGATGATGTTGACACGGATGTTGGTCTTGCGGCCCTCCTCCGCCAGCACGTTCATCAGGCCGACCATGCCGGTCTTGGCCGCGCCGTAGTTGGCCTGGCCGAAATTGCCGAACAGACCGGAGGATGATGTCGTCATGACGATGCGGCCGTAGTTGCGCTCGCGCATGCCGTTCCACACCGCCTTGCAGCAGTAGAAAGTGCCGACCAGATGCACATCCAGCACCTTGGCGAAATCGGCAACCTCCATCTTGCCGAACGACTTGTCGCGCAGAATGCCGGCATTGGCGCACATGATGTCGACGCTGCCCCACTCCTTGCTGGCGCGCTCCACCATCGCGGTGACCTGCTCGAAATTCGAGACGTCGGCGCCGTCGGCCATCGCGGTGCCGCCGGCCTTGCGGATCTCCTCGACCACCGTCTCCGCCGCGGTCATCGAGCCGCCGGTGCCGTCGCGCGCGCCGCCGAAATCATTGACCACGACCTTGGCGCCGCGGCTCGCCAGCCCCAGCGCATGCGCGCGCCCCAAACCATTGCCTGCGCCGGTGACGATGGCGACGCGCCCGTCGAATCTGATTGCCATGTGTCGTTCCTATTTGTCGCTCGTCATGCCCGGGCTCGACCCGGGCATCCATCCACTTCGAAAGACTCTCGGACTTGATGGATCGCCGGGTCAAGCCCGGCGATGACGAAGGGTGGGTTGTGACGAGGTGAGTTAGCTCAGATAGATGAGTCCGATCCAGTCGGCGACCAGCGCGGGCTTGTCCTCGCCCTCGATCTCGACCGTGACGTTGGTGCGCGACTGCAGCTCCTTCGGCTTGCGCAGAGTGGCTTCGGCAAGGACGAAGCGGCCGCGCACGCGTTTTCCCGATCTCACCGGCGAGATGAAGCGCAGCTTGTCGAAGCCGTAGTTCACGCCCATCGCAGTACCCTCGATCGCCGGCATGACCTCATAGGACATGACCGACAGCAGCGACATCGTCAGGAAGCCGTGCGCGATCGTGGTGCCGAACGGCGTCGCCTTGGCCTGCTCGGGGTCGACGTGAATGAACTGATGATCCTCGATCACGTCGGCATAGGTGTCGATGCGCTTCTGATCGAGCACGTGCCATGACGACACGCCGATCTCCTGGCCGACCATAGCCTGATAGGCTGCAAGCGAAATCGGCGGCTTCTTCCAGATCTTGTTCATGCGTTCCTACACCTCGTGCCCGGATGGCCTCGTTTTCAACTCCGGGAAATCCTCTTCCTTGAATTCCGTGCCGCGCAGATGGTCCGTGCGGTTGTCCTCGTGCTCCAGCCGGCGCAGCTGCACCCGGCGGATTTTTCCGGAGATCGTCTTCGGCAGCTCGCTCACGAGCTCGAGCCGGCGGATGCGCTTGAATGGCGCCAGGCGCGCCTGCAAATGGGTGAAGATCGACAGCGCCGTGGCGCGCGAGCGCTCCGCGCCAGCCGTCAGCAACACATAGGCTTTCGGTATAGCAAGACGGATGGGATCCGGAGACGGCACAACGGCAGCCTCGGCGACGGCCTCATGCTCCAGCAGCACGCTTTCCAGCTCGAACGGCGAGATGCGGTAGTCGGACGATTTGAACACGTCGTCGGAGCGGCCGACGAAGGTGAGATAGCCGTCATCGTCCTGGAACACGACGTCGCCGGTGCGGTAGCGCATGCCATCGGCGCCGGACAGCTGACCGTCGTCGCCCTGATAGCCCTGCATCAGGCCGGCCGGACGCTCGCCGGTGAGCGCCAGCGTGATCTCGCCTTCGCCGGAGAGATTGCCGTCGATGTCGGCGACCTCGACGCGATAGCCCGGCAGCGGCCGCCCCATCGAGCCGATCTTCAGTTTCTGGCCCGGCGAGTTGCCAACGATCGCCGCGGTTTCGGTCTGGCCATAGCCGTCGCGAATCGTCAGCCCCCAGGCGGCACGCACCTGATCGATCACCTCCGGATTGAGCGGTTCGCCGGCGCCGCAGGCCTCGCGCAGCGAGACCTTGAAGTCGGCGAGATGCTCCTGGATGAACAGCCGCCACACCGTGGGCGGCGCGCACAGCGTCGTGACGCCGCAGCGCTTGATGATCGCGAGCAGCCCCTTGGCGTCGAAGCGCGGCTGATTGACTACGAATACCGTGGCGCCGGCATTCCAGGGCGAGAAGAAGCAGCTCCAGGCATGCTTGGCCCAGCCCGGCGAGGAGATGTTGAGGTGCACGTCGCCCGGCTGCAGGCCGAGCCAGTACATGGTCGAGAGATGGCCGACCGGATAACTGCGATGGCTGTGCCGCACCAGCTTCGGCTTGGCCGTGGTGCCCGAGGTGAAATAGAGCAGCATCGGATCATCCGGCTGCGTCGGCCCATCCGGCGTGAACGCCTCGGCCGCGCCCGCCGCCTGCTCGAACGGCAGCCAGCCGGCAGGTGCGGCCGGCGCGCCGACGACGATGCGGACGAGATCATCGGCGCCCAGATCGGCGAACTTCGCAACCTGATCCTGCGCCGCGACCACGGCCTTGGCGCGGCCGCGCTCCAGACGATCGCGCAACTCGTCGGTGGTCAGCAGCGTCGTCGCGGGGATCACGACGACGCCGAGCTTCATCGCCGCCAACATCGTCTCCCACAGCGGCACGACGTTGCCGAGCAGCAGCAGCAGATGGTCGCCGCGCTTCAAGCCCTGCGCGCGCAGGAAATTCGCGACCTGGTTGGAGCGGCACGACAACGCCGCAAACGACAGCTTGGTCTGGCGGTCCTGCGCGGCGTCGAAGATCCAAAGCGCGGTGCGGTCGCGGCTCTCCGGATCGGACGCGAGTTCGGCATCGAACCAGTCGAGCGCCCAGTTGAACGGGACGGCATCGGGCCAGCGGAAACCCTTCACGGCCGCATCGTAGTCGGTGCGATGCGCCAGCAGAAACGCGCGTGCGTCCTTGAATGTCGTCATCAGGTGGTCCCGGCGAGCTTGCGAACGTGCTGAATGATCCCGGAAAAATCGACGCCGCCATGGCCGGCGGCCTCGAACGCCTTGTAGATCTCCTGCGCGTGCTGGCCAAGCGGGGTCGCCGCGCCGGCGGCCTTGGCGGCATCCTGCGACAGCGTGAGGTCCTTCAGCATCAGCGCGGTCGCAAAGCCGGGCTTGTAGTCGTTGTTGGCGGGCGAAGCCGGCACCGGGCCCGGCACCGGGCAATAGGATGTCAGCGACCAGCACTGCCCCGACGAGGTCGATGCGACGTCGAACAGCGCCTGATGCGACAGGCCGAGCTTTTCACCCAGCGCAAACGCCTCGCTGACCGCGATCATCGAAATGCCGAGGATCATGTTGTTGCAGATCTTGGCCGCCTGCCCCGCGCCGGCGCCGCCGCAATGGACGATCTTCTTGCCCATCTTCTCAAGGATCGGCTTGGCCGCAGCGAACGCGCTCTCCTCGCCGCCGCACATGAAGGTAAGCGTTGCGGCCTTGGCGCCGCCGGTGCCCCCGGACACCGGCGCGTCCACGGCGGCGATGCCGTGCCTTGTGGCCAGCGCATGCGCGGCGCGCGCGCTCTCGACGTCGATGGTCGAGGAATCGATGATCAGCGCGCCCTTGGACATCGCCGGCACGACCTCGTTCCAGACCGCCTGCACATGCTTGCCGGCCGGCAGCATGGTGACGACGGCATCGGCGCTTTTGGCCGCGGCGACGGCGCTGTCGGCGATTTCGGCGCCATCGGCCTTGGCCTGGGCGCGCGAGGTCTCGACCAGATCGAACGCGACCACCTTGTGGCCGGCCTTGACCAGGTTGGCGGCCATTGGTCCACCCATGTTGCCGAGGCCGATGAATGCGATCGTTGCCATGGTTCGTTCTCTCCCCTCGACCTGATTGTTATCTGCTCTGCGGAAAGGTCAGCTCGTCGGCGCCAATCTCGGCAAGATATGGCGCCAGCATGTCCGGTGTCACCTGATCGACATCAGGCGGCGACCATCTGGGATTGCGGTCCTTGTCGATGATCGCCGCACGCACGCCCTCGCGGAAATCGTCGCTGCGGAACACTTCGAGCGCCGCACGATACTCGCGCACCAGGCATTCCTCCAGGGACGCCGCACCGCGTGCCAGTCGCAGCAGCTCGAGCGTCACGACCATGCCGCGCGGCGACTTCTCCTGCAGCGTCTTCAGCGTCGCCAACGCGAGCTCCGAGCCGTCCGCTTTCAAGGCGGCAAAGATGTCGTGCATGCTGTCATGGGCGAACCAGGCGTCGATCTTGGCCTGCTGCGCCGCCACCGGGCCGGACGTCTCCGACGTCGCGAAGCCTGCGATCAGCCGGTCGATCTCGATCGACAGCGTCCCCGGCCTGACTTTGGTCAGGACCTCGCGCAGCGCCGGCCATTTCTCGGTCGGCACCACGGCATCGGCAAAGCGCGCATGGATCGCATCGGGCCCGTTCATGGTCTGCCCCGTCAGGCCGAAATAGGCGCCGAGTTCGCCGGGCGCGCGCGACAAGAGCCAGGTGCCGCCGACGTCGGGAAAGAAGCCGAGCCCGACTTCGGGCATTGCGAGCTTGGTCTTCTCGGTCACGATGCGGTGGCGGCCATGCGCCGACAGCCCGACGCCGCCGCCCATCACCAGCCCGTCCATATAGGCGACATAGGGTTTTGGAAACGCCGCGATGCGCGCGTTCATGATGTATTCCTGGCGCCAGAACACCTTGCCGAGATCGCCATTCGTCTTCGAGCTCTCATAGAGCCCGCGGATATCGCCGCCTGCACAAAGTCCACGCTCGCCCGCGCCTTCGAGCACGACAATTGCGACGGCCGGATCGCCCTCGAACCGATCCAGCGCGGCGTCGATGCCCATCGACATCTCCAGCGTCATCGCGTTGATCGCCTTCGGCCGGTTCAGCCGGATGATGCCGGCCGAGCCTTCGCGGCGGACGATCAGGTCGCCTTCGATAGCCTCGGTCATCGCGCCGCCTCGATCAGCTTGCGCGACACGATCAGGCGCATGATCTCGTTGGTGCCTTCGAGGATCTGGTGCACGCGCAGGTCACGCACGATCTTCTCGATGCCGTATTCGCTCAAATAGCCGTAGCCGCCATGCAGCTGCAGCGCCTGGTTGGCGACCTCGAAGCCGACATCGGTCCCGAAGCGCTTGGCCATAGCGCACAGCATGGTCGCGTCAGCATCCTTGCGGTCGAGCGCAGCCGCCGCGCGCCAGACGAAGGTGCGCGCCGCCTCCAGCTCGATTGCCATGTCGGCGATGCGAAACTGCAGCGCCTGGAATTCGTCGAGCCGCTTGCCGAACGCCTTGCGCTCTTTCGTATAGGCCAGCGTCTTGTCGAGCGCCGCCTGCGCGCCGCCGAGCGAGCACGCGGCAATGTTGAGGCGGCCGCCGTCGAGCCCGGCCATGGCGATCTTGAAGCCGATGCCCTCCTCGCCGAGCCGGTTGGCCACCGGAACGCGCGCATTCTCGAAGATCACCGCGCGGGTCGGCTGCGCGTTCCAGCCCATCTTGCGCTCATTGGCGCCGAACGACACGCCGGGGGTATTGGCATCGATCACCAGGGTCGAGATGCCGCCGGGACCGTCGGCTCCCGTGCGAACCATCGCAACGAGGATATCCGTGGCGCCCGCGCCGGAGATGAACTGCTTCTGGCCGTTGAGCACGTAGTCGTCGCCCTCGCGCGCCGCGCGCGTGCGCAGCGCCGCCGCATCGGAGCCCGCGCCCGGCTCGGTGAGGCAATAGCTCGCGATCAGGTCCATGGCGCAGAGCTTCGGCAGGTAAGCTTGGCGCTGGGCCTCGGTACCGAAGGTGTCGATCATCCATGAGGCCATGTTGTGGATCGAGATGAAGGCCGACACTGTGGGGCAGCCCGTCGCCAGCGCCTCGAAGATCAGCGCCGCATCGAGCCGGCTGAGACCCGAGCCGCCGACATCGTCGCGGATGTAGATGCCGCCCATGCCGAGGCTTGCGGCCTCCCGCATCACATCGACGGGAAAATGCTTCTCCTCGTCCCAGCGCAGCGCATGCGGCGCGATCTTCTCCGCCGCGAAGGCGCGCGCCATGTCGCGCACCGCGATCTGATCCTCGTCGAGAGCGAACTGCATCCGTTCTCCGCGTTTCCTGGTCTTGTTTGTTGGCAGTGGCGCCTCTTCACACTCCGTCATTGCGAGCGAAGCGAAGCAATCCAGAGTCTTTCCGCGGAGGCAGCCTGGGTTGCTTCGCCGCTCCGCTCCTCGCGATGACGGAGTGGGAGCCCTAGCGGGCTCCCACTGTTGTCAGTTCATCTCATCACTTCATCAGCGGGATCGAGAATTCCGCGCCTTCCTTGACGCCGGACGGCCAGCGCGAGGTGACCGTCTTGGTCTTGGTGTAGAAGCGGATCGAATCCGGGCCGTGCTGGTTGAGATCGCCGAAGCCGGACTTCTTCCAGCCGCCGAAGGTGTAGTAGGCGATCGGCACCGGGATCGGCACGTTGATGCCGACCATGCCGACATTGACCTTGGCCGCGAAGTCGCGCGCGGCGTCGCCGTCGCGGGTGAAGATCGCGACACCGTTGCCGTAATCATGCGCCGACGGCAGCGCCAGCGCCTCGGCATAGTCCTTGGCGCGAACGACCGACAGCACCGGCCCGAAGATCTCCTCCTTGTAGATCCGCATGTCCTTGGTGACGTTGTCGAACAGACAGCCTCCCATGTAGAAGCCGTTCTCATAGCCCTGCATCTTGAAGCCGCGGCCGTCGACGGCGAGCGTCGCCCCCTCCTTGATGCCGATGTCGACGTAGTTCTTCACGCGCTCGACCGCCTCGCGGGTGACCAGCGGGCCGAAATCGGCCGATGGGTCGACTGACGTGCCGATCTTGAGGCTTTCCACGCGCGGGATCAGCTTCTCCATCAGCCGGTCGGCCGTGGTCTTGCCGACGGGCACCGCAACCGACACCGCCATGCAGCGCTCGCCGGCCGAGCCGTAGCCGGCGCCGATCAGCGCATCGACGGCCTGGTCGAGATCGGCGTCGGGCATCACGATGGCGTGGTTCTTGGCGCCGCCGAAACACTGGCAGCGCTTGCCGTGGGCGGCGGCGCGCTCATAAATGTACTGCGCGATCGGCGACGAGCCGACGAAGCCGATCGCCATGATGTCCGGATCCTCGAGGATGGCGTCGACCGCCTCCTTGTCGCCGTTGACGACGTTGAGGATGCCCGGCGGCAGACCGGCCTCGATCATCAGCTCGGCGAGCTTCATCGGCACGCCCGGATCGCGCTCCGACGGCTTCAGGATGAAGGCATTGCCGCAGGCGATGGCGGGAGCGAACTTCCACATCGGAATCATCGCCGGGAAATTGAACGGCGTGATGCCGGCAACGACACCGAGCGGCTGGCGCATCGAATAGATGTCGATGCCCGGACCGGCACCTTCGGTGTACTCGCCCTTCATCAAATGCGGAATGCCGCAGGCGAACTCAACCACCTCGAGGCCGCGCTGGATGTCGCCCTTGGCATCTGGAACGGTCTTGCCGTGCTCGCGGGCCAGCAGCTCGGCGAGCTGGTCGTAATCGCGCTGCGCGAGCTCCAGAAACTTCATCATGACGCGCGCGCGGCGCTGCGGATTGGTGGCGGCCCAGGCCGGCTGCGCCGCCTTGGCGTTCTCGACCGCGGCCCGGAGCTCGGCGCGGGACGCCAGCGCGACCTTGGCCTGAACGTCGCCGGTCATGGGCTCGAAGACATCGGCCGTCCGTCCAGACGTGCCCTTGACCTCTTTGCCGCCAATAAAATGACCGATCGAACGCATGGGGTATCCTCCGCAGGGGTAAGCAGTGCCGAATTGGCCGGCATCTTGCAGTCTTTGCGGCGTTTGGGAAGGGTCTAAGCGCTGATCGGCGCTGCGAAAATGCCGCCCCTTCGCTCGGTCGGCACGATCACGGCAGACCCCGCGGCGTGCAGCGTGCCGCGTCCCGCATCCGAGCCGCGCGACGGATCAGCGCTTCGCGGCTACCACCTTCTTCACGGGCCTTTTTGCGGGTGCCCGCACAGGTGCCCTGCCCGCCGGCCCACCTCCGCTGGCGACGGCCAGCGCCACCTCGCGCCCGGAGTTCAGGATATCGTCTGACAATTCGCCGCTGCCCATGAGTCGCGCCATCACGAGCGTCCCCGCCAGCGTCGCGAGCATCGCCGAAGCCCGCTTTCGCGCAGTCTTGGCCGGTACGTCGACGATGTACTCAGCGAACAGGTCGATCAACTCTTCCAGCTTCGCAGCAAAGGCCTTGCGGGTCTTGGCGCTCTCGCGGGCGATTTCCGCTCCGAGCGCAGGAACCGCGCAGCCGTGACCGACATCGTCGCGATGGCCGGCGGACAGATAGCCGTCGACGATGGCCGAGAGCCGCTTCTGCGGCGGCAACTGGTCCAGCAGCTTGCGCCAATGCTCCATCGAACGATCGATCGCATAACCGAACGCCTCCACGACCAACGCCTCGCGCGAATCGAAATGCGCGTAGAAGCCGCCGTGAGTCAGTCCGGCCTCCTTCATCAGGTCTGCAACCCCGACACCATGAGCGCCACGCTCGCGCAGCCGCACCGATGCCTTGCGCACGATCCGCGCGTGGGTTTCCGCCTTGTGTTCCGGAGAGTAACGCATTGCCGTCCCATTGAATGTCTGCGGTCATACTATAACAGCTCTGCGTCCTGCTCGCTGCAGCTATTTGATGAATTCGAGTTGATCTAAATCAACTTCGCTGGCCTGATTTATTCCCGGCACACCCCTGTTGCCCAGGAACCCGACGAGGACGACCATGGACATGCTCAATTCCCACTGCGGCGTGAGTCGTGACGGCCAAGGCGTCGTTCGGCTGACGATCTGCAATGCAGGCGCGCTCAACATTCTCGGTTCGGCGGCGATTCTCGACGTGGAAGCCGGGCTGCGATCGCTCGCCTCCGACGCCGCCATTCGCGTTCTCGTTTTGGCCGGCGAAAGCGGGAAGAGCATGATCGGCGGCGCCGACATCAAGGAGATGGCAACGCTGGACCAGGCTTCAGCGGAAACCTTCATCTCGCGACTTGCCGGGCTCTGCGAAGCGGTGCGACATTTTCCTGCCCCCGTGATTGCGCGGATGCCGGGGTGGTGTCTGGGTGGCGGATTGGAGGTCGCAGCGGCCTGCGATATCCGTGTCGCGGGACACGACGCCAAGTTCGGCATGCCCGAGGTGCGTGTCGGCATTCCCTCGGTCATTCATGCCGCGCTGCTGCCACGTCTCATCGGCTGGGGCCGCACGCGCTGGCTGCTGATGACGGCCGAGACGATCGACGCGCCGACCGCTCTCGCCTGGGGCCTCGTCGATGCCGTCGCCGCCGAGGGAGAACTCGACATCGCGGTCGAGAAGGCCGTGGCATCCCTGCTCGCCTGCGGTCCCGAAGCGCTGCGGACGCAGAAGGCTCTGCTGCGGCAATGGGAGGAGCTGCCGCTGAAGGAGTCCATCGAGATATCGATCGGCGCCTTCGGACGGTCGTTCCTCACCGACGAGCCGAAACGGCTGATGCAACATTTCATCGACCGCAAGCGATAGCAAGTTTCTCCAAGTCTCGCCTCGCAGATCCCGGCAGCCTCGCGCCAGCTTCACGACGGTTCAGCAGGGACCGCCGGGGTTTCCTCTTGCGAGAGATTACTATATGATGATTATCATATTTCATCAGAAAGCCTTGTCATGGCCTCGTCCGATTCCGTCGTGATCCTGTCCGCCGCCCGCACGCCGTTGGGCCGTTTCATGGGCGAATTCTCGCCGCTGAGTGCGAACAAGCTCGGCGCGCACGTGATCGGATCCGCGCTCGAACGCGCCACCGTTTCGCCCGATGCGGTCCAGGAGGTGTTCATGGGCAACGTGCTGTCGGCCGGCCAGGGCCAGGCTCCGGCACGGCAGGCCGCGCGCGGTTCCGGCCTGCCCGACGCCACCGGCGCCACCACCATCAACAAGGTCTGCGGCTCCGGAATGAAGGCCGCGATGCTGGCGCACGACGTCATTCGGGCGGGCTCCGCCGAGATCGTCGTGTCGGGTGGCATGGAGAGCATGAGCAATGCGCCATATCTGCTGACCAAGGCGCGCGGCGGCTATCGTGCTGGCCACGATCGGATCCTCGATCACATGATGCTGGATGGCCTGGAGGACGCCTATGAGACCGGACGCTCGATGGGCGATTTCGGCGAGGCCACGGCTGAGGCCTATCAGTTCACCCGCGCCGACCAGGATGCCTACGCCATCGAGACGCTGACGCGTGCGCGCAAGGCGGTCGAAGGCGGGGCGTTCAAGGCCGAGATCGCCCCGATCACGATCGTCGAGAAATCCGGCCCGCGCCTGGTCGCCAACGACGAGCATCCGCTCAAGGTCGATCCGGTGAAGATCCCGGCGCTGAAGCCGGCGTTCCGCAAGGACGGCACGATCACGCCCGCAGCGTCCTCCGCGAACGCGGATGGTGCCGCGGCGCTCGTGCTCGCCGCGCGGTCGCGTGCCGATTGCGACGGGCTGCCTGTCATCGCGGAGATCAAGGGCCACGCCACCCACAGCCAGGAGCCGCAATGGTTCACGACGGCGCCGATTCCGGCGATCAGGAAACTGCTCGACAAGGTCGGCTGGCGCGTCGAGGATGTCGACCTGTTCGAGATCAACGAGGCCTTCGCCGTCGTTGCCATGGCCGCGCAGCGCGACCTTGGCATCCCGCGTGACCGGCTGAACGTCAACGGCGGCGCCTGTGCGCTCGGCCACCCGATCGGCGCCACCGGCGCGCGGCTGATCGTGACGCTGCTGCATGCGATGGACGCGCGCGGGCTGAAGCGCGGCGTGGCCGCACTGTGCATCGGCGGCGGCGAGGCGACTGCGATCGCCGTGGAGCGACCCTGATGTCCTGAAACGAGGGAACTTAGCCATTTATGTCATTTGGGCGCCCTGGCAGAATGGGCGCGCAACCCCATTGTACTGAGAGCCTCATGATCTCGAACCAACTTGCAGCGATCCTTGGACGGCGCAACATCCATTACGGCTGGGTGATGGTCGCCGTGACGTTCTTCACGGCCCTGGTGTCCGCCGGCACGGTGGGCGCACCCGGCGTGTTCATCGTGCCACTCCAGCAGGAATTCGGCTGGAGCACCGCGGAGATCTCCTCGGCGCTCTCCATCCGCTTCGTGCTGTTCGGGCTGATGGCGCCGTTCGCCGCCGCCCTGCTCAACCGCTACGGCCTGCGCAACATCACGCTGCTGGCCCAGTTGATCGTGGTGTCGGCGCTGCTGGCGTCGCTCGCGATGACACAGGTGTGGCACCTCGTGCTGCTGTGGGGCGTCGTGATCGGCATCGGCACCGGCATGACCGCCTTGGTGCTGGGCGCGACCATCGCCACGCGCTGGTTCGTCGCGCGGCGCGGCCTCGTCGTCGGCATTCTCACGGCCAGCGTCGCCACCGGACAGCTGGTGTTCCTGCCGCTGCTCGCCAGCCTCACCGAGCGGCTCGGCTGGCGCGTCGCGCTCGGGCTGATCTGCATCATGCTCGGCGTTTCCGCCACCGCCGTGCTGCTGCTGATGCGCGATCGCCCGAGTGATCTCGGCCTCCGACCCTATGGCGACAACGACACCGACCCGATCGCCGCCCCCTCGCCCGTCACCACGCCGATCCTCGCCGCCGCCCTCGGCACCCTCCGCGACGCCTCGCGGGCGCCGGTGTTCTGGATGCTGTTTGCGACGTTCTTCATTTGCGGCGCCTCGACCAACGGCCTTGTCCAGGTGCATCTCATCCCGATGTGCCTCGACTTCGGAATTCCTCAGGTGCAGGCGGCGAGCCTGCTCGCCGCGATGGGCATGTTCGATTTCGTCGGCACGATCGTCTCGGGCTGGCTGTCGGACCGGTACGACAATCGCTGGCTGTTGTTCTGGTACTACGGCCTGCGTGGTCTGTCGCTGCTGTTCCTTCCGTTCACCGACTTCTCGTTCTATGGCCTGTCGCTGTTCGCGATGTTCTATGGCCTCGACTGGATCGCCACCGTGCCGCCGACGGTGCGGCTGACGGCGCAGCGGTTTGGGCCCGAGCGGGCCAACCTGGTGTTTGGCTGGGTGTTCGCCGGACATCAGCTCGGCGCCGGCACCGCCGCGTTCGGCGCCGGCCTGTCGCGCACACTGCTCCAGAGCTACCTGCCGGCGTTCTTCACCGCCGGCGCGCTCTGCATCGTCGCGGCGCTTCTGGCGCTGGCGATCGCGCGGCAGGCGAAGCCCGCCGCGGCGTAAGCTCACGGCCGCGTCGTCATCGCCGTGGGCGGCCCGGGCGTGCGCAGCGGCTCGGCGAGGCGGGCGAACTCGCACAGCAGCGCGCGCGTCTTGCGGGGATCGATGATCTCCTCGACCCAGAACTTCTCGGCCGAGCGGAACGGCGAGCGCAGCTTGGTCAGCCGCTCCTCGATCTCCTTGAGCTTGGCCTTCGGATCCTGCGCGGCATCGATCTCGGCGCGATACGCCGCCTCGATGCCGCCCTCGAGCGGCAGCGAGCCCCAATGGGCCGACGGCCAGGCATAGCGGATGGAGAATCGATCGGCCGGCTGATGCACGACGCCAGCGACGCCGAAATTATTGCGCACGATCACCGTGCACCACGGCACCGTCGACTGGTTGACCGCCGCCATTGCGCGCACGCCGTGGCGGATGGTCGCGGCCTTCTCCGCCTCGAGGCCGACCATGAAGCCGGGACAGTCCATCAGGTAGACGATCGGCAGATGAAAGGTCTCGGCGAAGTCGACCCAGCGGATCACCTTCTGGCATGCATCCGCCGTCCACGAGCCACCGAAGTGATAGGGATCGCTCGCCAGCACCATCACTGCGCGGCCTTCGAGACGCGCGAGGCCGATGATGATCGGACGGCCATAGTTCTGCGCCACCTCGAAGAACGAGCCGTTGTCGACGACGGACTCGATGATCGGCCGCATCTTGTAGACGCGCCGGCGATCCCGCGGCACCGCGCTGATGAGCTGCTCGTCGACGCGCTGCGGATCGTCGGTGCAAGGCAAGGTCGGCGGCAGCTCGTAGACCGACGACGGCAGATAGGACAGGAAGCGCCGCGCGCAGGCGAACGCTTCCGCCTCGGTGTCGACCGCGTGGTCGACGCCGCCGGCCTTGGTCTGGATGTCGGCGCCGCCGAGCTCCATCTTGCCGAGGTCCTGGCCCAGCCGCTTCACGACCGGCGGCCCGGCGACGAACATCGCCGACTGCTTGGTCATCACCGAGTAGTGGCTCGCCGCGAGCCGCGCTGCGCCAAGCCCCGCGACCGAGCCGAGGCCGAGCGCGACCACCGGGACCAGCGACATGTTCTCGGTCGTGTAGCGGTACCAGCGATTGCCGCCGATGCCGCCGGGCAGATTGGCCGCGCCTTTGGTCTCGATCGTCTTGACCGAACCGCCGCCGCCGGAGCCCTCGATGATACGGATGATGGGCAGACGGAAGTCGTGCGCCATCTCCTCCGCCATCAACGGCTTGGCGGCGATTGAGGCATCGGCCGAGCCGCCACGCACGGTGAAATCGTCGCCGACCACGACCACGGTGCGGCCGTCGACGCGGGCACGCCCGAACACGCAATTGGCGGGCGTGACGTGCTTGAGCTCGCCCTGCTCGTCATACTCGCCGAGGCCGGCGACCGCGCCGATCTCGTGAAAGCTGCCGGGATCGACGACGCCGTCGATGCGCTCGCGAACGGTGAGACGGCCCTGGTCGTGCTGACGCTTGACCTTGTCAGGCCCGCCCATCTCCCGCGCGAAGGCCTCGCGCCGGGCCAGTTCCTCGAGCTCCGGCTGCCAACTCATTCGTTCCCCCTGCCCCGGTGATGGTCTTGTTCTTGTGGTTAGTCTTCGCGTTCACCTGGAGCGGTTTTCTGTCCATCCGGTTGTTGAAGACGTCGGCTTCCGCGCCCTGCAGCAGCGCCGCGATGCTGCGGCCGAGCTCGCGCATCGGCTGGGCGACCTCGTCATGCAGCCGCTGCTCGTCGTACATCGCAGACAACAGCCCGATCGTGAGCACGACATAGGTCTGGTATTGCGGCGACCACAGCGGCAGCGCGACGCCATTGATGTGCGGGCTCCACAAGCCGCAGGCCACCACGTAGCCGTGCTCCTTGAGAAACTGCCTGTTGTGCTCGAGGCGCGGCCGCAGCAGCTTGGCCGCGTCAGGCATCTCGCGCTCCATCTCGGCCAGCAAGGCGTCGCCGACCTCCGGCTCGAGCGCGGCGACATAGGCATGACCGGCCGCGGTCGAGGCCATCGAGATGCGGCTGCCCGTGGTCTCATGCAGGCCGAGCGCATTCGCGGCGCGGCCGAACTCCAGATAGACGAGGTGGAAGCGATCGGGAATCACGAAGCCGACGGTGCCGGGCAACTGCTCCGCGACGTCCTGCAGCCGCTGCCGGATCAGATTGCGCAGCTGCAAGCCTCTGGTCATCGACGTGCTCATCGCCACGGCACTCGGGCCGATGCGGTATTTCTGATCGCGCGGCAGGTAGACCAGCTGGCCCATGCGCGTCAGCGTGTGCGTCAGCCGCGACACCGTCGACCGCGGCAGGCCGCAGCGGTTGGAGATTTCGAGATTGCCGAGCCGCGCCTCGTGCCCCTCGAAACAGCGAAGCACGTCGAACGCCCGCGACACCACCTGAATGACCTCGCCCTCGCCGGCGAGATCTCCGGGCAGCATGCTGCCCCTGCTCAATCGCTCAGACCGTCGTCCCATGCGTTTCCCACCAATTCCGTCATGCGGAATGATATTCCGCTTGTTGAACAAGCTAGCCCAGCCGTTTTGCCGTCACAACAGCAGACCGTCTCCAAAACCCGCCATTCTTCAGCGTGTTGGCACAAGACTCGGCATCCTCAGGCAATCGGCTGCAGGATGCGGGAGGGACGATCGTCGCCGGTTCCAACGCGCGGTACCGTAGCGGCGGCTTTCGATGGGCATCGCCTCTCGCGCATGGCAACACGGGACGGTCATCGCGCCCGCAAACCCGCTCAATCGGTGAGCAGCGGCAACATTTGACCAGCGTTGCGACAAGTGTGGGCTGGCTGCGCCGTCGCGGCTGCGACATAACCGGCGCGAGACCTTGTTCCCGCCGAGCTTGCCATGACCACCCACCCGAGGCCGATCCGACATCCGCAGCATTGGGCGACGGCCGCGATGCCGCCGCTGCAGCGCTTCCTGTCGGCCTGCCATGCCGACTTCTGGCCCGATCATGACGGCACCGTTGCGAACTACATCCCCGAGCTCGGCAAGGCCGACCCGGCGCATTTCGGCATCGGCCTCGCCACATTGGACGGCCACGTCTACGAGGTCGGCGACAGCCGCGTGCCGTTCACGATCCAATCGATGTCGAAGCCGTTCGTGTTCGCGCTCGCGCTCGATACGCTCGGCTCCGACGAGGTCGAGCGCGTGATCGGCGTCGAGCCGTCCGGCGATCCCTTCAATTCCATCCGGCTCAATGCGGAGAACCACCCGTTCAATCCGATGGTCAATGCCGGCGCGATCGCGTGCAGCGGTCTGATCCGCAAGGCACGTCAGAATGACGCCTTCGAGACCATCCGCGACGCGCTCGGCCGCTTCGCCGGCCGCAAGCTCGATGTCGACGACGCGGTGTTCGCGTCGGAAGCCGCCACCGGCGATCGCAACCGCGCGATCGCCTATCTGCTGCGGACGTCGGAGGTCATCAGGGAGCCTGTCGATGACGTGCTCGCGGTCTACTTCCGGCAATGCGCCGTGCTCGTCACCGCGCGCGACTGCGCGATCATGGCGGCCACGCTCGCCAATCGCGGCATCAATCCCGTCACCGGCGAGCAGGTGGTGACGCCCTATGCGGTGTCGCGCACGCTGTCGGTGATGACCTCGTCGGGCATGTATGACTTCGCCGGCGAGTGGATCTACCGTGTCGGCATTCCTGCCAAGAGCGGCGTCGGCGGCGGCATCCTGGCGAGCCTGCCCGCGCGGCTCGGGCTCGGCAGCTATTCGCCCAGGCTCGACGGTCACGGCAACAGCGTGCGCGGCATCAAGGTCTGCGAGGCGCTGTCGGCGCATTACGGCCTGCACATGCTCAACCGTTCCGACGATGCGCGCACCACGATCATCGCCGACTACGACATCGGCGCCAGCCCGTCGCGGCGCAGCCGCCGCGCGCAGGAGCGCAACATCCTCGCCGCACATCCGGACGCGGTGCGCGTGCTCGAGCTGGTCGGTACGCTGTCGCTCTCCAACGTCGACTACGTCTCGCGCCAGCTTGCGGCGAGCACGCGACCGCAATTCGTCATCGTCGACCTCCATCGCGTCACCGCGATGACACAAGCAGGCGTGCGCCTGCTTTCCGAGCTGTTTCACGAGCTCGCCGACTTCGACGTGACCGTCGTGCTGTCGGGCATCCGCCGCAGCTCGCCGGAATGGCAGGAAATCGCGGCCCGCACCGGCGACATCAGGAACGTCCGCGACTTCTACCTGCTCGACGCCGCGATCGAATGGGCCGAGGACCAGATCGTCTATCGCTATGGCGGCGCCATCGATTTCCTCGAAACCACCGAGCTCGCCGAGCAGCCGCTGCTCGCGGGGCTCTCCGCGGACGAGCGCCATGAGCTCGCGGCACTGGCGATCATCCGGCACTATCGGCAGGGCGAACGCATCCTTGCGGCCGGCGATGCTGCGGCCTCGCTGTTCTTCCTGCGCTCCGGCGTCGTCCACGTCACCCTGCCCGACGGCATCCGGCTCGCGACGCTGACGGCAGGGCAATGCTTCGGCGAGATGGCACTGCTGGAGCCCGTGCGCTCCGCCGACGTCGTCGCGGATTTCTCCGCCACCGCTTTCGAGATCTCGCTGGTGGATTTCGAGCGTTTCCGCGTGCGCCATCCGAAAGCCGGCGAGCGCATCATGCGCAATCTGGCGCAACTGCTGGCCGAGCGTCTGACGGTCGCCAATGCGCGGCTCAACCTGCTCGCGGCAGACTGATTTCAGTGCGTCGAAGTCAGTCATCGAAGCGTCGCACGCGGTCGAAGCAAACAAATACTCAAGGTTGTAATTCACAGTAACTAACGGCTTCTGGTCGATAATTCGCATCACTCGTATTTGTACGGGCTCGCCTAAACGTTACCGGGACTCGGTCGCAGGACAACCATAAGCGAGCCCAATTCACGCCGCATTACCCGACGATGTTCTGAACCGTCGATGAACGCCGAGTGGGGACTCGCGAAGCGAACGTCGAAGTGGGGTGTTCCGAGTAAAATTCCAGCCGACGTAGCGTGTGTATTTGCGCCACGGAGAGTCGTGTCCAGTGTCCAGGGAGGAAACGGCATGAAGGAAGCCACTAAGAGGGCAACGTCGGAGGCACTCGCGCATATGCTGGCGGTGACGTCCATGATCGTCATCGCCAGCGTCCTGTTCTACGGGCGATGAAGGGCTGTCTGGAGGTTCTGCGTCGCAGTTTCTTCATCGCCCGTAGGTAGGAATGTGAGCTTGATTGCTCACGCGAACGACCGAGTTGAGTTGCGTTTGAGTTAGTAGGCGTAGCGTAACAGTATTGTGTCAATCGCGCGGCGATCCGGGTCGGGACGAATTTTTCATGCGTATCGTCCCGCCTCGGCCGCCCGCGGTCGACCTTTTCAGACGTCGTTCTGTTCCCCATCTTCATTTGACTTTCCCGAAGTACGGCACGATGCCGCCTGCGAAGGTGACAAAGCGGGCCATGACGAGATCGCCGATCGCAAGTTCGTGGTCGCCATGGGCCATGATGCGAAAGCCCTCGCGCATATCCACCAGCACGATGTTGTAGGGCACATGCGCGCGCGTCTCCGGCGTCGCGGCACGACAGACCAATGATGCCGCATAGATGGTACCTTCGCCCGTCGCCGCGTGATCGGTGAGCGCAAGCGAGCCGCAGGCCGCGCAGAAGCCGCGGCGGAAATACTGCAGGTGGGCACAGCACGCACAGCGCTGAAAGCGAATCGCTGCAACCCCCCTGGTCCAGTCGGACGATTCGCTCATCGCACACGCTCCCAGAACATGCTGACATGCGACGACAGCACGCCGCCATCGCCGTGCAGCAGCGCCAGCGCTGCTTCGCGGACTTGGCGAGGTCCGGCGCGCCCCGTCATCTGCAGATGCGCTTCGCTCAGATGCGCCATGGCGCCGCCGACGCCGCAATGACCGTAGCTGAGCAGCCCGCCATGGGTGTTGAGCGGCACGGCGCCGTCGCGGCTGAAATGACCGGCCCTGACCCGCGCCGCCGCCTCGCCGCGGCCGGCGAGGCCGAGATCCTCGAGCAGCATGCAGAGCGTGATGGTGAAACTGTCATAGACGGCGGCGTAGTCGACGTCTTTGATGTCTACACCCGCTGCTGCCTTCGCCTTCGCGATCGCGATTTCGGCACCAAGCTCGCTCAAGGCCGGCGCCGCCGTGACGTGCTGATGCGTATGCGCCTGGGCACAGCCACGCACGTGCACCGCAATCGCTCCGGTCGGCTCGCGGCTGACGACGATGGCGGCGCCGCCGTCGGACACCGGACAGCAGTCGAGCAGCTTGAGCGGCCGCGCCACCGGCTTCGATGCCATGACGTCCGCGATGGTGATCGGCTCATGGAATTGCGCGCCGGGATGATCGAGCGCATGCGCCCGCATCAGCACGGCGAACTCGGCGAGGTCATGCTCGGTGACGCCGTATTCGTGCATGTAGCGCGAGGCGACGAGGCCGTAATAGGCAGGGATGGTCGGCCCGAGCGGCAGCTCATAATCGGGATGGCCGACCTGGGCCAGCGCCTGGATCGACGCATCGCGGCTCTGCCCGGTCAGCCGGTTCTCTCCGGCGACCACGAGCATGTGCCTGACGACGCCGGCTTCGACCAGGTGATGCGCGAGCATCACCATCGCGAGCCCGGTGGCGCCGCCGACCTGCACCGCATGGGCGTAAGAGGGTGTGATGCCGAAGTGCTCGGCGAACACGGTTGCGAGCATGATGTGCGGCGACACCGTGGAATAGCCGCACAGGATGCCGTCGATGTCGCGCCGCGTCAGCCCGGCATCGTCGAGCGCGAGCTGCGCGGCCAGGCTCATGAGATCGAGCGAGGAGCGGCCGTCGTGTTTGCCGAACGGCGTGAGACCGGTGCCGGTGACGTAGGTCATCTGGCGCACCAAGAGCACCGCCGCGCTCCCCTCCCCCTTGCGGGGAGGGGTCGGGGGTGGGGGTGGCCGCACGAGGAGTCGTCGTGGGGTACCCCCCTCCCTGCCCCTCCCCCACAAGGGGGGAGGGAATGCGGGCAGCGTGCGTCCATCACGATTGGGTTCATCATTTCAGCAACAGTTCATCTCAATACGACTTCGGCATGCCGAGGACCTTCTCGGCGATGAAGGACAGGATCAGTTGCGGGCTGATCGGGGCGATGCGGGGGATCAGGGATTCGCGCAGGTAACGTTCGACGTGATACTCGCGCGCGTAGCCGAAGCCGCCATGGGTCATCACCGCCTGCTCGCAGGCGTGGAAGCCGGCTTCGGCGGCGAGATATTTCGCGGCGTTCGCCGCCGGGCCGCAAGGCCGGCCCTGGTCGTACTGCCAGCCGGCCTGCAGCACCATCAGCCACGCGGCCTCCAGCTCCATCCAGTTCTTCGCCAGGGGATGCTGGATGCCCTGGTTCTGGCCGATTGGGCGATTGAACACGTTGCGCACCTTCGCATAGGCCGACGCGCGCGACAGTGCGAGATGACCGAGCCCGACGGCTTCGGCGGCAATCAGGATACGCTCCGGATTCATGCCGTGCAGGATGTAGTCGAAGCCGCGCCCCTCCTCGCCCAGGCGATCCTCGACCGGAATCTCGACATCCTCGAAGAACAGCTCATTGGAGTCGACCGGCTTGCGGCCCATCTTCTCGATCTCGTGCACCTTGATCCGGCTGCGGTCGAAATCGGTGTAGAACAGGCTGAGCCCATGGGTCGGGCGCTTCACCTCCTCCAGCGGCGTCGTGCGCGCCAGCAGCAGAATCTTCTCGGCGACCTGCGCGGTCGAGATCCACACCTTCTGGCCGTTGACGATGTAGCGGTCGCCCTTGCGCACGGCACGCGTCTTGAGCTGGGTGGTGTTGAGGCCGGTGTTCGGCTCGGTCACGGCGAAGCAGGCCTTCTCGCTGCCATCGACGATGCCCGGCAGCATCCGCGCACACTGCTCTTTGGTCCCGAACACGACGACCGGATTGAGCCCGAACACGTTCATGTGGATCGCCGAGGCACCGGACATGCCGGCGCCGGATTCGGCGATGGTGCGCATCATGATCGCAGCATCGAGAATGCCGAGCCCGGAGCCGCCATACGCCTCCGGGATGCAGATGCCGAGCCAGCCAGCCTCGGCCAAGGCCCTGTGGAAGTCGGCGGGAAAACCGCCCTCCTTGTCCTTCTTCAGCCAGTAGGCATCGTCGAAGCGAGCACAGATTTTGGCCACCGCATCGCGGATCGATTCCTGGTTGGCGGAGAGCGCGAAATCCATCGTCTCACTCCCTGGCAGGCGCCGGCGTCGTCACGCCGTCGCGGATCATCGCGGCGATCTCCTCGTCCGAGAAACCAAGCTCGTGCAGGATAACCGCGCCATGCTCGTTCGGCCGTGCCGCCAGACGCAGCGGCTCGGCCTTGGTCTCGGACCAGGTCGCGGACACGCGGGTGCTGCGGATCGGACCTTCGGTCGGATGTTCGACCACGGGAAAGAAATCGGTCGCCACGAGGTGCGGATCGTTCAGCAGGCTTTCGAGGTCGTGCATCGGCATGACCGGCACATCGGCGGCATCCAGCAGATCGGTCCATTCGGCCGTGGTGCGCGTCTGAAAGATGCGCGCGAGCTCGGCATAGACGAAATCGATGTTGGCGGCACGCCGGGCAAAGCTGTTGAACCTGTCATCCGCGCGCAGGTCGGTGCGGCCGGACGCGGTGAAGAACGCGTCCCATTGCTTGTCGTTGTAGACGATCACGCAGATATGGCCGTCGGCGGTCTTGTAGGGCCTGCGGTCGGGCGACAAATGCCGCGCATAGCCGCCCTTGTCGAGCGGGGGCTGGTAGGTCAGCCCGCCCATGTGGTCACCCATGATGAAGGCCGACATGGTCTCGAACATCGGCACGTCCAGGCGCTGGCCGCGCCCGGTGCGGTCACGGTGTACGAGGCTGGCGCAGATGGCACCGACCGCCGTCAGGCCGACGATGCGGTCGACCAGCGCATTGGGCACGTAGCGCGGCGTGCCGTCGCCGGCGACCGCCATCAGATGCGACAGCGCCGCCCCGCCCTGGATCAGGTCGTCATAGGCGGGCTTGGCCGCATAGGGACCGTCCTGGCCGAAGCCGAACACACCGGCATAGACCAGCCGCGGATTGAGCGCGGAGACCACGTCATAGCCGAGGTTCAGCCGCGCCATCGCCTGCGGCCGGATGTTGTAGAGCAGGACGTCGGCGTCCTTGATGAGCCGCAGCGCGGCCTCGCGTCCCCTGGGCTTCTTGAGGTCGAGGCAGATCACGCGCTTGCTGCGGTTGGTATTGAGATAGACCGGCCCCATGCCCGGATGATGCCACGGGCCGATCTTGCGGGTGACGTCTCCTTCCGGCGATTCCACCTTGATGACATCGGCGCCGTAGTCGCCGAGCGTCTGGGCGGCATACGGCCCCATCAGCACGGTGGTCATGTCGATGACCTTGATGCCCGCAAGCGGTCCCATCGTGGCGTCGGCTCCCTCGATCCTTGTTGTCGCCAGAGCTAACGGCACCTGATGTTCCCTAGCAAGCCGCCGCGCGGGTATGGGGCCATGCGTCAGATCCCCCGCCGCAACATTCCGTGTCGCGGATCACGGACGACGACCGCCGCGCTGCACCAGATGTTCCCCGCCGCGAGCTGCATTCTAGGATTCCATTTCAGCGTTCAGGTGTGTCAGCATGCCGGTCCAACATCCAAAACAAACACGAGGGAGAACACTCATGACGCTCTATCAGGGCAAATGCTTCTGCGGCGCGGTCGAGATCGAGGCCGATGGCGAGCCGGAGGCGATGGGCTATTGCCACTGTTCGTCGTGCCGCTCCTGGTCGGCCGGTCCGGTCAACGCCTTCACCCTGTGGAAGCCTGCGAACGTGCGGGTGACCAAGGGGGCTGACGCGATCGGCAGCTATCACAAGACCGACATGAGCCACCGCAAATACTGCACCAAGTGTGGCGGGCATCTGATGACCGACCACCCGCCGCTCGGCATGATCGACGTCTATGCCGCGACGATTCCGACGCTGAAGTTCACGCCCGGTGTGCACGTCAACTACGCGGAGACGGTGCTGCCCATCAGGGATGGCCTGCCGAAGCTGAAGGATTTCCCGGCGGAGTTCGGCGGCTCCGGCGAGATGATGCCGGAGTGAGACAAGGTCTGCTTTTCGCAAGCACCCAAGCATCGATGGCCTCGCGACAGGATCTGTCCGAGCTGTGCTGATCGAAGCCGCCCCCTTCGAAACAGAGGGCGCAGGGAAGGCCGGGTGCCGACTGGCACCCGTGGCCCCCGTGCGAAAGAAAGCACGGGGAGAGAACCACAGGTTCAGCCGGACCGACCCGGCCTTCCCTGCGCGATGGTTTTCACGCTTATTTCGCGCTCTCCTCGGTGCGCCGGCTTTTGGCCACCGTCGTCCTTGGGGATCATCATGCCCCGCGAACTTGGCATCAGCGTCGGGATGCCGGGACCACGCGACTTCACGTCCGCGCCATGCCGTTCGTCCGCGCAGACAAGCTACGCTGCGACACGTCGCGGCCACCGCCTCCCTGCCTCAACGTTCGTGACGATCGCGAAGCGCCCCTCGTGGCGAAGCAGGATGGGGAGAGTGAAGCATATTTTCTGGAAAAGCGAAACATGAATATTTTTGACCAGGGGACTGGACAGGCCAAATCAGCTTGAAGGCGCTGGCGAAATTCGCCGCTTGGCCGATCCCGGCAGAGTTCCGCAAAAGCGCATGGGGATGATGCGCTCCGGCCCGCGGAAATGGATGGTGAAGGGAGCACGGAGTTCCGTATGATCTGCGGCGAGCCATCACGGGGTGCCCTGATCAATGCCCGCCGATCTCGTCCAGACCTTCCGCGCGTTCGCCTACAACAATGCCTGGGCCAATCACCGGCTGCTGACCGCCTGCGGCCAGCTCAGCGCCGAGGATTTCGCTGCCGAGCGCAGCGGCTTTTTCCCCAGCCTGCAGCGGACGCTGAACCACATCTACATCATCGACCTGTTCTACATCGACGCGCTGGAAGGCGGCTGGCTCGGCCCGATGGCGTGGCAGAACGAGGTGCCGTTCCCGCGCCTCGCAGATCTTGCGAAGGCGCAGGGCGCGATGGACCGCCGGCTGATTGCTTTCTGCGAGGCGCTCACGCCGGCGCGGCTCGACGACACCGTCCGCATCAACCGCGAGAGCCGGGTGCAGAACGAGCGCTGCGACCGGCTGCTGCTGCACCTGTTCCAACACGACATCCATCACCGCGGCCAGGCGCATGCCATGCTGTCGAGCACCAGCGTCAAGCCGCCGCAGCTCGACGAGTTTTTCCCTGCGGATGATTCAAGCTTGCGGGCGAAGGATTTCGCCGAGCTGGGGTTCAGCGAGGAAAAGGTGTGGCGGAGCTGATACACGCGTGGCTTCCCTCCCTCCGTCATTCCGGGGCGCGCGCAGCGCGAGCCCGGAATCCATAGCCACAACCGGCCGTCGGGCGCGAGATGCTCGTGGCGCCTGCCTTCGACACACCTCGTCCTGTGGTTATGGATTCCGGGCTCATTCGCGCTGCTTCAAAATGGCTTCGCCATTTTGCGCGCGAATGCCCCGGAATGACTGGGAGGAAGGATCAGCACGAGGCATTGGCCCACACCTCGCGCGGAAGCCGGTACATCACCTGCCGGCGCAACGGGCTGTCCGCCTCGACTCGCGGATGATCGAAATCCGACGCCTCGTTCCTGATCATGCCGAGCTTGCGCATGACGTTCTGTGACGCCTGATTGGCCGGCGCGGCATAGGCGATGATCTCGTGGAGGCCGAGCTCATCGAAGCCGAACGTGAGCGACGCCCGCGCCGCCTCGGTCGCAATCCCCCGCCCCCAGGCCGCGCGCGCCAGCCGCCAGCCGATCTCGACCGCCGGCGTGAACGGCGCATCGAAGGCGACGCGGAACAGGCCGGTGGCGCCGAGGAAAGTGCCGGTGGCGCGGTCTTCGACCACCCAGAAGCCGAAGCCGTGCGCGGCCTGATGGGCGATCTGGAAATCGATCCACCGGTCCGAGTCCTGCCGCGTTGGCAGCGCGCGGAGGAATTGCATCACGGCCGGATCGGCGGACATCGCCGCGAACGGCGCGCGATCGTCATCGCGCCACTCGCGCAAGGTCAGGCGTTCGGTGGAGATGATCATGATGGGCAATCGGACCAGTCAATGACAAAGAGCTTCCGCATGGCGGAAGCTCTCCTGTATCACCGTCGTTGCGAGGAACGCAGCGACGAAGCAATCCAGAGCGGCACGCGCGGCCCCGGATTGCTTCCGCCGTCGCCTTTCGGGCTATGGCGGACAAGTCGCTTCGCTCGCAATGACGGAGGATGGACCTCGCCTACTTCGCTGGCTCCAGGATCGACACGTAGTTGGCCACGGCCGCGCCGCCCATGTTGAAGATGCCGCCGAGCTTGGCGTTGAGGAGCTGCATGCCCTCGGGCGCAGAGCCGGTGAGCTGCATGGCGGTCATGACGTGCATGGAGACGCCGGTGGCGCCGATCGGGTGGCCCTTGGCCTTGAGGCCGCCGGACGGATTGACCGGCAGCTTGCCGTCCTTGAGCGTCCAGCCCTCCTTGATGGCGCGGGCACCCTGCCCCCGCGGCGTCAGGCCCATCGCCTCGTACTCGATCAGTTCGGCGACCGTGAAGCAGTCATGGGTCTCGACGAAGGAGAGATCGGAGAGCGTGACGCCGGCTTTCTCCAGCGCGCGCTGCCAGGCCACGGTGCAGCCCTCGAAGGCGAGGATGTCGCGCTTGGACATCGGCAGGAAATCCTGCGCATGTGCGGTGGCGCGCACGTTCACTGCCTTGGCGAAGGACTTCGCGGTCTCGCTGTCGGTCAGCACCAGAGCGGCGGCGCCGTCGGACACCAGCGAGCAGTCGGTGCGCTTCAGGGGGCCGGCCACGTAAGGGTTCTTCTCGCTCTCGGAGCGGCAGAACTCGAAGCCGAAATCCTTGCGCATCTGCGCATAGGGATTGGCGACGCCGTTCCTGTGGTTCTTGGCGGCGATCAGCGCCAGCGCGTCGGACTGGTCGCCGTACTTCTGGAAATAGCCCTGCGCGATCTTGCCGAACACGCCGGCGAAGCCGCCGACGGTGTCGCCGTCCTCCGGCAGGTAGGACGCCTTGAGCAGGTTCTTGCCGATCTCCGGGCCCGGTGTGCGCGTCATCTGCTCGACGCCCACGACCAGCACGATTTTCGCGGCGCCGGCGGCGATGGCGCGGATGCCCTGGTGCACGGCGGCCGAGCCCGTCGCGCAGGCGTTCTCGACCCGGGTCGCCGGCTTGAAGCGCAGCGCCGGATCGGCCTGCAGCACCAGCGAGGCGGTGAAATCCTGGGGCGAGAAGCCCGCGTTGAAATGGCCGAGCACGATCTCGTCGACGTCACCGGCCGAGATGCCGGCGTCGGCGATCGCCTCATTGGCGACCTTGACGACGAGGCTCTCGACGGTCTCGGCGTCGAACTTCCCGAACGGCGTATGCGCCCATCCGACGATGCTGGCGGTCATGCTCTCTCTCCCGAATGTCTCCCTGCCCCTCAAATGGCGCTTTGCGCCATGTGAGTCCAGAGGCTGGCGGCCGTCTCAGGCCACGAACTTGCCACCGAGCTCATCCTCAATGTGAATCCGGATGATGTCGTCGAAGGTCTTTTCCTCGGTGGTGAAGCCGAGTTCGCGAGCCCGCTTGGCCTCGAAATTCCGCGGCCAGCCGGCGACGATGCCCACAATGAAGGGATCCGGCTCCCGCTTGATGCGATCCGCCACCTTGTCGCCTGCCACGCGACGCAGGGCTGCGATCTGCTCGCCAACCGTCGCCGACAGGCCGGGCATGGTCAGGTTCCGGCGTGGGCCGATCTTGGCCGTGTCCATGGTTGCGGCATGCAGGAGGAAGCCGACCGCCGAGCGCGGCGTGGCGTGCCAGTGGCGGACGTCCTCGGACACCGGCAGCACGGCCTCCTTGCCGGCCAAGGGCTCGCGCAGGATGTTGGAGAAGAAGCCGGAGGCGGCCTTGTTGGGCGCGCCGGGGCGGATGCAGATGGTCGGCAGGCGGATGCCGACGCCGTCGAAGAAGCCGCGGCGGCTGTAATCGGCCAGCAGGAGCTCACCGATCGCCTTCTGGGTGCCGTAGCTGAGCAGCGGCGCATTGACGAACTCGTCGCCGATGGCCTCGGGGAACGGCGCGCCGAACACCGCGATCGAGGAGGTAAAGACCAGCCGCGGCTTGTAGCCGTCGCCGATCAGCCTGACGGCGTCGAACAGCATCCGCGTGCCGTCGAGATTGATGCGGTAGCCCTTGTCGAAATCGAGCTCGGCCTCGCCGGAGACGATCGCGGCGAGGTGGAAGATCACGTCGGGACGGCCGGCGACGAGCTTCTCCGCAAAGCCTGGGACGGCGAAGTCCCCGGCGATGGTGTCGACGGCGATGGACGTGTCGGGCTTAGACGGCGCGACGATGTCCTGCAGCGTCATGCGAGTGATGGCCTTGTCGCCGAGGCGGCCGTCGCGGACGAGACGCTCGACCAGCTTGCGCCCGACCATGCCGGCGGCGCCGAGAACGAGAATATGCAAGGGTATGCTCCTTCAAATGCAACGATTGGGCGTGGTCTCAACGTTCGTCATTGCGAGCGAAGCGACTTGTCAGCCATAGCCCGAAAGGCGACGGCGGAAGCAATCCAGAGTCATCGGAATGGCTCTGGATTGCTTCGTCGCTTCGTTCCTCGCAATGACGGGAGTTGAGATCCGCGTGAGCAGCAAGCGACGCCTTGACCCGGCTCACGGACAAAGCCGCCTACTCCTTCACCGCGCCGGTCATGGCCGACACATAATGCTCGACGAAGAAGGCGTAAAGAATGACCAGCGGCAGCGAGCCGACCAGGGCGCCGGCCATCAGCGATCCCCATTTGTAGATGTCGCCGTCGACGAACTCGTTGACGATGGCGACCGGCACGGTCTTGTTCGGCGTCGACTGCAGGAAGGTCAGCGCGTAGATGAACTCGTTCCAGCACAGGGTGAACGAGAAGATGAAGGCCGAGATCAGGCCGGGCACGGCGAGCGGCACCACGATCTTCACCAGGATCTGCCAGCGGCTGGCGCCGTCGATCAGCGCGCATTCCTCGAGCTCGAACGGGATGGTCTTGAAGTAGCCCATCAGCAGCCAGGTCGAGAACGGGATGAGCAGCGTCGGATAGACCAGGATCAAGGACAACGGCGAGTCGAACAGCCCATAGGCCTGGATCACCGAGGCTAGCGGGATGAACAGGATCGACGGCGGCACCAGATAGGCGAAGAAGATCAGCACGCCGACGGTGTCGGCGCCCTTGAAGCGCAACCGCACGATCGCATAGGCCGCGAGCACGGAAGCGAAGATC
The DNA here is from genome assembly GCF_032484785.1 of Bradyrhizobium sp. SZCCHNS1050. Classification (NCBI taxonomy): domain Bacteria; kingdom Pseudomonadati; phylum Pseudomonadota; class Alphaproteobacteria; order Hyphomicrobiales; family Nitrobacteraceae; genus Bradyrhizobium; species Bradyrhizobium sp. SZCCHNS1050. The sequence goes on from NZ_JAUETR010000002.1 coordinate 1,129,787, forward strand.
GACAGCGTGGTGGCACCGACCGCGACATACATCGTGTTCCACAGCCAGCGCGGATACTGCGTCTCGAACAGCAGCTTGGAGATGTGCTTGAAGGTCGGATGCACCACCCAGAACGGATTGTACTTCTCCATGTCGATCAGCTGCTCGTCGGGTTTGATCGACGTCAGCCCCATCCAGTAGAACGGGAACAGCAGCACCACGAGGATGATGAACAGCGGCAGATAGAGCGTCACCAGCCGCCGCGGCAGCGACTCCAGATAGCTCATGCCCTCGGATTCGTCGGTGCCGGCCGTGGTGGGCGCCTTGGCGTGCAGCGTGGTGTCGGTCATTGGTCGGATCCTTGCTGCCATTTGCGCCGTTGCATGCCGAACCAGGAGATCGCGATCGCCGCCATCAGGAACGGGATCATCGCGGTGGCGATCGCGGCGCCCTCGCCGAGCCGTCCGGAGATGATGCCGCGCTGATAGCTCAGCGTCGCCATCAGGTGCGTGGCGTTGACGGGGCCGCCACGGGTGAGTGCCCAGATCAATTGGAAGTCGGTAAAGGTGAACAGCACCGAGAACGTCATGACGACCGCGATGATCGGCGTCAGCAGCGGATAGGTGATGAAGCGGAAGCGCTGCCAGCTGGTGGCGCCGTCGAGCGTGGCGGCCTCATAGAGCGAGGGCGACACGGTCTGCAGGCCGGCCAGCAAGGTGATCGCGACGAACGGCACGCCGCGCCAGATATTGGCGATGATGACGGAGGCGCGCGCCCAGTTGGTGTCGCCGAGAAAGTTGATGTTCTGCGTGATGATTCCGAGCTTGATCAGCGACCAGGAGATGATCGAGAACTGGGAATCGTAGATCCACCAGAACGCGATGGCCGACAGCACGGTGGGCACGATGAAGGGGATCAGCACGATGGCGCGGATCATTGCCTTGAACGGCATGTGCCGGTTCAACAGCAGCGCAAGATAGAGCCCGATGGCGAATTTGATGGCGCTCGCCACGATCGTGTAGAGCAGCGTGTTGAACACCGACAGCCAGAAGATCGAGTCGTCCCACAGCCATTCGTAGTTCTCGACCCCGACGAAGACGCCGCTGCGGCCGATCTTCTCGTCGGTGAAGCTCATCCAGACGCCGAGGCCCAGCGGATAGGCCAGGAACAGGATCAGGAAAGCCGCCGCGGGCAGCATGAACCACAGCGCGATGACGTTGCGGTTGGTCTTGATGCGCACCCATGCCGAGGGCTCGCCGACGGCGGCGCCTCGTGGCAACGAGGTCTGAATGGTACTCATTTATCCAGCAGCTCCCTTCGAACCGTGGGGTGAGCGACGCGCGCCCACCGGCGTTCGGGACGGATAGAGTTACTCCGTCATTGCGAGGAGCGAAGCGACGAAGCAATCCAGAGTCCGACGTTCCTCCCGGGATTGCTTCCGCCGTCGCCCGTCGGGCTATGGCGGACATGTCGCTGCGCTCGCAATGAGGGTGGGCACGGCGCGTTGCGCCTTGCCCACCCTCCGACGATGGCGACCGGCGCTCTCGCGCGCCGGTCGGCCTCGCTCAGCGGAAGATGCGCTTGGCCGAGCGCTCGGCGCTCGCCATCGCCGTCTTCACGTCCTCGCGGCCCGTGCAGTAGTTCGCGAACATGTCGACCAGGACGAAGTCGGCGATCGCGGCCGCAGCGGCCTCGCCGAGCTTGCCGACGCCGGCCGGCGTGGTCGCGGTCGCCGCGACGTCGCGATACGGCGTGTTCTTCGGATCGACGGTCCAGATCGGGTTGGCGTCATAGGCCTTGAGGAAGTGCGACAGGTAGCCCTGCGCCGCCTCGATCCACGGATTGAACTGCTCCGGCTCCAGCATGAAGGCGGTGAACGCCTTGCAGGTCTGCGGATACTTCGAGAAGTTGAACACCAGGATCGGGAAGCCCAGATGCATCTCGCGGGTCTTGCCGTCGAGGCCGGGCGGCAGATGCGCGTGGTTCATGTCCTCGGCGATCTGCGGCGCCTCCTTCTTGGCGGTCACGTAGATCGAGATGCCGTTGACCGTCGCGTAGAGCTGGCCGGCCAGGAACGCCTTGTTGTTGGAACTATCGTTCCACGACGCGGTGCCCGGCACGAAATTGTCGTACAGGCCCTTGACGTATTCGAGCGCCTTGGCGGTCTCCGGCGAGTTGATGACGACCTTGTTGTCCTTGTCGATCAAATTGCCGCCGTGCGCCCACAGCGCCCAGTGCACCCAGCCATTGGCGTCGCCCGAGGCATGGCCGAGCGCCATGCCGCCCGGGGTGCCGTTCTTGTTCATGGCCTTGAAGAACTCGGACATTCCCGCGAGATCCTTCGGGAACTCCTTGAAGCCGGCCTTTTCAGCCGCCGAGACGCGGTAGTTGATGAGACCGCCGGTGGCCGCCACGGGAATGCCGATCCACTTGCCGTCGAGCATGCCATAGGCCTTGCCCGAGTCGGTCCAGCCGCCGCACTTCTTGCCGAGGTAATCGGCGACGTCGGTCATGTCGACGCACTTGTTGGAGAACAGGAAGGGCAGCGTGTAGAGGCCCCACACCATGTCGAGCCCCTGCCCCGTATTGGCCGCGACCGAGGCCTTGGGCTGGACGTCGTCATAGGATTCGTTGGAGACGTTGATGGTGACGTTGTTGGCCTTCTGGAAGGCGTCGACGATCTTCATGAAGGCCACGTCCTCGGCCTCGACGAAGCGCTTCCAGCGCATCATGTTGATCTTGGCGCCGGGCTCGGGCTTGAAGGGCGAGGTCTGCGCCCAGGCCTTGGCGTAGCCGAGCAGGTCCTCGGCCGACATGGTCGCGGCAGCCGCCAGCAAGGTCGCGCCGCCCTTGAGCAGAGACCGTCGATCGGTGGGGAAATGAGCCATCTGAAGTTTTCTCCCGTTGAGTATTTTGCTTGTTTTGTTTGTTGTGTCGTTGCGTCGAGCGGCCGGCTCAAATCCTCCGGCCGCTATCCTTGTCGAACAGATGCGCCGCCGACGCGCGCGGGCGCAAATGGATCTTCTCGCCGGGATTGACCTCGTGGCGATCGCGGAACACCGCGATGATGTCCTGGGTGCCGATGCGGGCGACGATCTGCGTCTCCGAACCGGTCGGCTCGACCACGACAACCTCGGCTTCGATGCCGTCGCTGGCGAGCTCGAGATGCTCGGGCCGCACGCCGTACACCACAGGACGGCCGTCGGAGGCCGCCGGCGCGGTGAGGATCGGCAGCCGGGCGCCGTTCTCGGTCTCGACATAGACCGACCCATTGGACTTCAGGTGGCCGTTGAGGAAGTTCATCGCCGGCGAGCCGATGAATCCGGCCACGAACTGGTTGTCCGGCTTGTCGTAGAGATCGAGCGGCGAGCCCATCTGCTCGACGATGCCGTCATGCATCACGACGATCTTGTCGGCCATCGTCATGGCCTCGATCTGGTCGTGGGTGACGTAGACGGTGGTGGTCTTGAGCCGCTGATGCAGCTCCTTGATCTCGGTGCGCATCGCGACGCGCAGCTTGGCGTCGAGGTTCGACAACGGCTCGTCGAACAGGAACACCTGCGGATCGCGCACGATGGCGCGGCCCATCGCGACGCGCTGGCGCTGGCCACCGGAGAGCTGGCGCGGATAGCGGTCGAGCAGCGGCGTCAGCGCCAGAATCTCGGCGGCGCGCGCGACGCCCTTCTTGATGTCCTCCGGCCGTGCGCCGCGCAGCTTCAGCGAGAAGCCCATGTTGTCGGCGACCGTCATATGCGGATAGAGCGCGTAGTTCTGGAACACCATCGCGATGTCGCGCTCTTTCGGCTGCACGTTGTTGACGACGCGCTCGCCGATCGAGATGGTTCCGGCGGTGATGTTCTCGAGCCCTGCGAGCATGCGCAGCAGCGTCGACTTGCCGCAGCCGGACGGCCCGACCAGCACGACGAACTCGCCATCCTCGATCGGAATCGTCACGCCGTGCAGCACTTCGAATCCGCCGAATGATTTGCGCACGTCGCGAATTTGCACCGACGACATCAATTTCCTCCTCAAAGACCGACAGCATTGGCTGCTTGCCGGCGGCATTCTGACCGTTGTTCTCGGCCGTTTGATCAGGCCGCTTGTCGTTTTGTAGTCCTGGTCGTGCAGTCTTGTTCTTGGTGGTCTTGTTTTTGATGGTCTTGTTGGCTCTGGTCGTTCCGACTGGCTCCGAAACAGGGCCAGTGCGGCCGACATTGTCCGCAGTTCAGTTCGCTTCCGCAATGCCTCGCTTAGCAACCGCGTGATAGCGCTGTCAATATCGCTTGTGTACCAGACCGCCTATGCTATGAGCGAGGCATGGGACGGAAACGCATCGAGCCGGGCAAAGTCCGGCTGACCGAAGTTGCGGCACTGGCGGGCGTCAGCCCGATCACGGTGTCACGCTTCTTCCGTAATCCCGACACGGTCTCGGCCGGCCGCCGCACGAGGATCGAGAGTGCCGCCAAGGAGCTCGGCTATGTGCCGAACCTCGCCGCGCGCGCGCTCGCATCGCAGCGCACCGAAGTGATCGGCGTGCTGATACCGTCCCTCACCAACAACGTGTTCTCCGACGTGCTGCGGGGCATCTATGATGCGTTCGAAGGCAGCCGCTACAGCATCCAGCTCGCCAACACCCGCTACAGCGTGTTGCAGGAGGAGCGCCTGCTGCGGTTGTTCCTGATGCAGAAGCCGGCCGGCCTGATCGTGACCGGTCTCGACCAGACGGCGGAGAGCCGCTCGATCATCCAGGCAGCGGACTGTCCCGTCGTGCAGATCATGGAGCTCGGCGCCAACCCGATCGACATGATGATCGGATTTTCGCACGTCGATGCCTGTTTTGCAGCCATTTTACACCTTCTCGCGCAGGGCTGCCGTCGCATCGGCTTCATCGGCGCCCGCATGGACCCAAGGGTGCAGCGCAGGCTGCAGGGCTATCAGAACGCGATGAAGGAGGCCGGCTTGTTCGACCCGCGTCTCATCGTCACGGCGCCTGTTCCGACCTCGACCACAATGGGCGGCAGCCTGTTCTCCGATCTGCTGATGAAGGCGCCGGATCTCGACGCCGTGTTCTGCGCCAACGACGATCTCGCGCTCGGCGTGCTGTTCGAATGCCAGCGCCGGCACATTGCGGTGCCCGAGCAGATCGCGATCGTCGGCTTCAACGACATGGAATTCATGGCCGCGGCGGTTCCGACGCTCACCAGCGTGCGTACCAATCGCTACGAGATGGGTCGGCGTGCGGCGACGATGATCATGGACGCCGTCGAAGGCCGTCCCGTGGCGCAGCGCGTCGTCGATCTCGGCTTCGAGGTGATCGAACGGCAGAGCTCGACCTTGCAGCGCGCCGCCGCAAGTCCGCAGCCCGCGTCGGGGCGCGCTTCCGGAACAAAATGGTAGCGCAACCAAAAGCCATGAACTAGAACCACTCGAACCAACGACGACTTGAACGAAAGACGTAGGCGATCTTCGACAGCGGGCCGATGGCGCGCAGACGACGGACCGGCCTCGCCACGTTTGCACTGCGGGAGAAAACACATGACGAACTCGAACGGGCATGCCGGCAACGGCGCTGACAAAAGCCGCAAGCTGCGCTCGCAGGCGTGGTTCAACGATCCGCACAATCCGGGCATGACCGCGCTCTATCTCGAGCGTTATCTGAATTACGGCCTGACCCGGGCTGAGCTGCAGTCGGGCAAGCCGATCATCGGCATTGCCCAGACCGGCAACGATCTCTCGCCCTGCAACCGCCACCACATCGAGCTGGCGCACCGCGTCCGCGAGGGCATCCGCGCCGCCGGCGGCATCGCGATGGAATTTCCGACCCATCCGATCCAGGAGACCGGCAAGCGCCCGACGGCCGCGCTCGACCGCAACCTCGCTTATCTCGGCCTGGTCGAAATCCTGTTCGGCTATCCGCTCGACGGCGTGGTGCTGACGACCGGCTGCGACAAGACGACGCCGGCCTGCCTGATGGCCGCGGCGACCGTGAACATCCCCGCCATCGTGCTGTCGGGCGGCCCGATGCTGAACGGCTGGCACGAGGGTCAGCGCACCGGCTCCGGCACCGTGGTGTGGAAGTCGCGCGAGCGGCTCGCCGCCGGCGAGATCGGCTATGAGGAGTTCATGGAGATCGTCGCCTCCTCGGCGCCGTCGGTTGGCCATTGCAACACCATGGGCACGGCATCGACGATGAATGCGCTGGCCGAGGCGCTCGGCATGTCCCTGCCCGGCTGCGCCGCGATCCCCGCGCCCTATCGCGAGCGCGGCCAGATCGCCTACGAGACCGGAACGCGCATCGTCGACATGGTGTGGGAAGACCTGAAGCCATCCGACATCCTGACACGCAAGGCGTTCGAGAACTGCATCGTCGCCAACTCCGCGATCGGCGGCTCGACCAACGCGCCGATCCATATCAACGCGCTGGCGCGCCATGTCGGCGTCGAGCTCGACATCGACGACTGGCAGAAGGTCGGCCACGACGTGCCGCTGCTCGTCAACATGCAGCCGGCCGGCTTCTATCTCGGCGAGGAATTCCATCGCGCCGGCGGCGTGCCGGCCGTGATCGGCGAGTTGATGCGGCACAAGCGCATCCACGAGGACGTCATCACCGTCAACGGCCGCAGCATGGGTGAGAATTGCCGCGAGGCAGCGAAGCCCGACGGCGACGTGATCTGGTCCTACGACAAGCCGCTGGTGAAGGATGCCGGCTTCCTGGTGCTGCGCGGCAACCTGTTCGATTCCGCGATCATGAAGACCAGCGTGATCTCCAAGGAGTTCCGCGACCGCTATCTCAGCAATCCGAAGGACCCGAACGCCTTCGAGGGCCGCGCCATCGTGTTCGAGGGGCCTGAGGACTATCACGACCGCATCGATGATGAGCAGCTTGCGATCGACGAGCACTGCGTGCTGTTCATCCGCGGCGCCGGTCCGATCGGCTATCCCGGCGGCGCCGAGGTCGTGAACATGCAGCCGCCGGCGGCGCTGATCAAGCGCGGCATCCTGTCCCTGCCCTGCATTGGCGACGGCCGGCAGTCCGGCACCTCGGGCTCACCGTCGATTCTCAATGCGTCGCCGGAGGCCGCCGCCGATGGCGGGCTCGCAATCCTCAAGACCGGCGATCGCGTGCGCATCGACCTCAACAAGGGCTCGGCCAATATCCTGATCTCGGACGAGGAGCTTGCGAAGCGGCGCGCCGAGCTGAAGGCCAAGGGCGGCTTCCCGCACCCCGCCAACCAGACGCCATGGCAGGAGCTCTATCGCAACACCGTCGGCCAGCAGGCCACCGGCGCCTGCATGGAGCTTGCCACGCGCTATCACAACATCGCCGGCACCGTGGGTGTGGCAAGGCATAATCACTAGACCCAACTGCCGTCATTCCGGGGCGCGCGAAGCGCGAGCCCGGAATCCATACTCCCGATCGTGGTTATGGATTCCGGGCCCATCGCTTCGCGATGTCCCGGAATGACGATAACTAAGAAGTCAATTCCCAAGGGAGACTCCATGTCCGACCGTCTCAAGGGCAAGCGCGCCTTCGTCACTGCCGCCGCTGCCGGCATCGGCCGCGCCTGTGCCATTGCCTTCGCGCGTCAAGGCGCCACCGTATTCGCCACCGACATCGATGAGAACGGCCTGAACACGCTGAAGAGCGAAGGCATTGCCGAGGTCGCGACGCTCGACGTGCGCAACACCGCGGCCGTGAACGCGATGGCCGAGCGGGTCGGCAAGGTCGAGATCCTGCTCAATGCCGCCGGCTTCGTGCATAACGGCACAATCCTCGACTGCTCCGACGACGACTGGGATTTCTCGTTCGATCTGAACGTCAAGTCGATGCATCGCACGATCCGCGCCTTCCTGCCGAAGATGCTCGATCAGGGCGGCGGCGCCATCGTCAACATCGCCTCCGCCGCGGGCGTGTTCAAGGCGGCACCGAACCGCTACGTCTACGGTGCGACCAAGGCAGCCGTGGCGGCGCTGACGCGCTCGGTCGCAGCCGATTTCGTCGGCAAGAAGATCCGCTGCAACTGCATCTGCCCGGGCACGATCGAAACGCCCTCGATGCTGGGACGCGCGGCCTCGGCCGGCCCGAACGGGCTGGAGATGTTCATCTCGCGCCAGCCGATGGGCCGGCTCGGCACGGCGGAGGAGATCGCCCATCTCGCGGTCTATCTTGCCAGCGACGAGAGCGCGTTCACGACCGGCGTCGCGCATACCATCGACGGCGGCTGGACGCTGTAGTTCTGCTCCGTCATTCCGGGGCAGCCCGCAGGGCTGAACCCGGAATCTCGAGATTCCGGGTTCGCGCTGCGCGCGCTCCGGAATGACGACAACAAAGATCGACCGGGGAAACATCATGAACCACATCGACCTTACCAACCGCTGCGCCGTGGTCACCGGCGGCGCGCAAGGTTTTGGCCGCGCCATCACCGAGCGCTTCAAGTCGTCGGGCGCGAAGGTTGCGATCTGGGATCACGACATCGCGCTGGCGGAGAAGACCGCGCAGGCGATCGGTCCGGAGGTGCTGGCGCTGCAGGTCGACGTCACCGACACCAAAGCGGTCGAAGGCGCCCGTGACGCGACGCTGGCCGCGTTCGGCAGCATCGACATCCTGGTCAACAATGCCGGCATCGCCGGCATCAACAAGACGGTGTGGGAGACCGATCTCGAGGAGTGGCGCAAGGTGCTGCGCATCAATCTCGACGGTCCCTTCATCTGCGCCAAGGCGATCGTGCCGGTGATGCTGAAGCAGGGCTATGGCCGCATCGTCAACATCGCCTCGATCGCCGGCAAGGAGGGCAACCCGAACGCTGCGCACTACTCCGCGTCCAAAGCCGGCCTGATCGCGCTGACAAAGTCGCTCGGCAAGGAGCTGGCGCAGCACAACATCACGGTCAATGCGGTGACGCCCGCCGCGGCGAAGACTGCCATCTTCGACCAGATGACGGAAGCGCACATCAACTTCATGCTGTCGAAGATCCCGAAAGGCCGCTTCGTGCTGGTGGAAGAGCTCGCCGCGCTGGTGTCGTGGCTCGCCTCTGAAGAGTGCTCGTTCTCGACCGGCGCCGTATTCGACATTTCCGGTGGCCGCGCAACTTATTAGTCGGCGTGCCGATCGATAGAGCCCGTCCTCACCGAGAAATCGTCATTGCGAGGAGGCGAAAGCCGACGAAGCACTCCAGAGCTCCTCGCGCGGCCCTGGATTGCTCCGCGGCGCCGCTGCGCTCGCAATGACGGCGATAGGCAGAACCGTTCCGGTACTGCTGACGATCGCGAGAGATCATGACCAGTTGGAGGTCCCACCATGACCCACCACGGCGGCTGCTTCTGCGGCGCGGTGCGCTTCCAATGCACCGGCGAGCCGATCAACGTACGCGTCTGCCACTGCCGCAACTGCCAGCGGGCGACGGGCGCGCCGTTCTTCGCCCGCGCGCTGTTCGCGCACGACGCGCTGACGATCACCGGCGAAACCGCGCGCTTCCCCTCCTCCGACGCGCTCGATCGCATGTTCTGCCCGCGCTGCGGCGTCAGGCTGTTCTCATGGCGCAGGACGCGCCCGGTTGTCGGCGTGGCCCTGGCCTGCTTCGACGACCGCAACGCCTTTGCCCCGACCGAGCACATCTGGGTCTCGGAAAAGATGGATTGGGTGCAGCTCAGCGACGGCCTGCCGCAATTTCCGGAGAATCCCGCGTAGCATCGGGGAACCATCGTGCCTATGTAAGGCGGTAACGCGTCCGGAACCCCGATCCTTGAACATCTCGCTCTACGGCATCTCCGTCTGGATCCTGCCGATCATCATCGCCATCACCTTTCATGAGGCTGCTCACGCCTTCGTCGCCTGGCGGTTCGGCGACGACACCGCGTTGCGACTCGGTCGCGTCAGCTTCAACCCGCTCAAGCACATCGATCCGTTCGGCACCGTCCTGCTGCCGGGCATGCTGCTGCTGTCCGGCTCGCCGTTCCTGTTCGGCTACGCCAAGCCGGTGCCGGTCGATTTTCGCAATCTGAAGCCGCTGCGCGCCGGCATGGTGATGGTGGCGCTGGCCGGACCGGCCACCAACATCGCGCTGGCGCTGGCGGCCGGACTGGCGTTCCACGCCCTGCCGCTGGTTCCACCGGAGGCGGCGCGGTGGGTGGCCAGCAATCTGTGGAATATTTTCTCGTTCAACATCCTGCTCGCCGTGTTCAACATGCTCCCGATACCGCCGCTCGATGGCGGCCGGGTCGCGGTGGGCGTGCTGCCGGCGGCGCTGGCGCGGCCGCTTGCCCGGCTCGAGCCGTATGGCATGCTGATTCTGATCGGATGTCTGATCCTCCTGCCGCTGGCGGGTTCCCAATTTGGTCTCAATCTTGATCTCGTGTCGGGGCTGCTCCGCGCCACGACCGATTCTCTGAAGCAGCTGCTTCTGCTATTGACGGGTAATGTCTAGATCTACCCGTCAGGGATGGTAACGAACGAGCCCCGAGGCACTCTTGGTCAAAGCCGCTGACATGATGATCGCACGCCGCGCCGACACCCGCGCCCGTGCCGATTTCGCGACCTGGAAGATGATCGCCAAGCTGAACGGCGCCTCCGGCCTGCCGCCGGCGGCGCAGGACTTCCTGGCAAGCTACAAGGCCCGCCTCGGCGACATGCCGGAGGACGAGGCGACCGAGGCCACCATCCGCGAGATGTACAAGGCCTATTATGCCGAGATGGGCGGCGGCGGCGCCCCGCCCGAGGTCAAGCCGGTCGCCGCCGAGCCGGTGACCGGCAATGTCACCGCCTTCCGCAAGCTGCCGCCGAAGAAGGCGGCGCAAAGCGGGACGACCGCTCCGCGCAAGCTGCCGGTTGCGCTGATCTTCGCCGCGCTCTGCGTGGTCTACGTCGGAGTCAGGCTGTATTGGCAGTGAGGTCAGCCGAACCCCACCCGCTCATTTCGGCGGGTTGAACTTGACCGGCAGGATGAAGGAGAACTCGTCGTCGGTGAGGCCCGCGGGAGGCTTTGGCACGGGATCCGAACGGCGGACCATGCTGAGGGCGGCCTGATCGAACTCCGGATCGCCGGACGTTTCCTTGACGTCCACCGAGACGACACGGCCGAGCCGATTGAGCACGAGCGCCAGCTTGAGCTGGGCAGCGGCCTTCTTTCCGGATGGATACTTCTTGTGCAGTTCGAAATAGGCGCTGATCTTGCGGCCCCAATTGGCCGTCAGCCTTTGCACGTCCTTGCCGATACCGGCATTCGGCGCTTTGGTCTTCTCGGCTTCAGGAACCTTCTCGTCCAGGGCCTTGCGCGCGCTGTCTTCGGAGGCTTCCTGCGCCTCCGACGCCTGTGTCTGGACCGTCGCGACCTTCTGCTCCTCGGTCGGCTTCTTCACGTCAGAGGTCGTGACCTCGCGGTCGGCCTCCTCGGTCGTGGTCGGCACATCCTTCTGCAGATCGGTCTGCTCGACCTCGGCCTTCTGCTCCTGCATCTGCGGAGCGGCGGTCTGCGCTACCGAGTCCTGTCCGACCGGAACCTCGTCGTCCTCGACCTTCGGCGAGCCCATATCGATGTCGATGACCTCGGCGCCCGCCGCGCCGAGGCCGCCGGCGTCCTCGTCGTCGTTCAGATGCGTCAGCGCCAGCGCGGCCCCGCCGACATGCAGGATCAGCGCGCCCATGATCGCCAGAAACCAGAGACGGCGCGAGGGGGAGTGCCCGATGTCGAGGTCGCTCATCACAAGCCGGCGCTCCTCACGGCTGCGCGGGCTGGGCCGGCGGCACCTGCACGGCCGCGGCAGGCGGCGCTTCCAGCGCCACCAGCTTGATCTTGGTGTAACCGCCGGCGCGCAGCAGTTCCAGGACGCCCATCAGCTCGCCATAGGGCACCAGCTTGTCAGCGCGCAGGAAGATCGGCCGGTCCTTCGGCTGATCGGTCATGGCATCGAGCTCGCGCACGAGATCGACGCGCTTGACCAGATTTTCCCCGATCGCCAGCGACAGGTCCGGCTTGATCGAGACATAGGTCGGCTTGTCCGGCTTCTTCTGCGGCGTGGCGCTCGAGGACGGCAGGTCGATCGGCAGGTCGACGGTCGAGAGCGGCGCGGCCACCATGAAGATGATCAGCAGCACCAGGATGACGTCGATGAAAGGCGTCACGTTGATGTCGTGGGTCTCGTCGAAATCGTCGTCGAGATCGCCTTCGGAGAGCGAGACGGCCATCCTCGGCTACTCCGCCGCCCGGACGTGAAGGCCGGTATGGCTGCGATCGAGATCGCGCGACAGCAATCGTCCGGTGGTGCCGGAGGCGCGGTTGACGAGCTCGAGATAGCCCTTCGTGACCCGCGAGAAGTGATTGTAGATGATCACGGCCGGAATCGCCGCGGCCAGACCGATCGCGGTCGCCAGCAGCGCTTCCGCGATGCCCGGCGCGACCACCGCGAGGTTGGTGGTCTGCGATCTGGAAATGCCGATGAAGCTGTTCATGATGCCCCAGACGGTACCGAACAGTCCGACGAAGGGCGAGATCGCGCCGACGGTGGCGAGCAGGCCCATGCCGGTGCGGACCCTGCGCGCTTCGGCGCGAACGATCTCGGTGAAGCTCGAGGCTGCGCGCTCCTTGATGCCCTCGTCACTGCCGAGCCCGGCCGACAGCCGTGCCTCTGATATCGCAGCCTGCAGCAGCAATGCCGCGACGGTCTTGCCTTGACCAAGCGCAAGATGGGCCTCGGCCAGCGACTTCGCCCCGGTCAGCTTGCGCAGCGCGACGACCAGCCGGCGGCGCAGGACGGAGAATTCGAGGCTCTTGGCGATCAGGATCGTCCAGCTTGCGATCGAGGCCAGCGCCAGCATGATCATGACCGCTTTGACGACGATGTCGGCCTTGAGAAACATGCCGAACGGCGACAGCTCGTCCAGCCCGGTGGTCACCGACTTGCCATTGCGGGCGCCGGTCTCGATGCCCACCGGGGCGGCAGCCGTTGGGGCGACCTGTCCCGACGCGGGAGGGGCCATCGTCTGGGCTGTGCCCGGCGCCGGCGCGGACAGATCGGTCGAGACCGCCGGGGCGGACCTGGCCGGCTCCTGCTGCGCATGTGCAGGTAGCCCCGCAGCAACAGACAGACATGACAGGACGATTGCAAACCTAACGAGGAACGATGTCATCATATCTCGGCCCATTAGACCTCGGCCCATTGCCGGATCAGATTGTGATAGATGCCGGTCAGCTTGACAGCATCGGGATCGTCCCTCCCGAGGCGGTCCGCCAAGCTCTGGATCGCCGCGTCCAGATCGAAGATCATGCTCCGGACGTGGGCATCCCGTATCATGCTCTGCATCCAGAAAAAAGAGGCGACCCGGGAGCCGCGCGTGACCGGCGTGACCATGTGAAGGCTCGATGACGGATACAGCACCGCGTGCCCCGCGGGCAACTTGACTTCGTGCGAGCCGTAGGTGTCCTCGATCACAAGCTCGCCACCGTCATAGCTGTCGGGCTCGGCCAGGAACAAGGTCATCGACAGATCGGTGCGGATGCGCAGGCCGGTCCGCGGATCGCCGCGCACGGCATTGTCGACATGGATGCCGAAATGGTCGCCGCGCGAGGCGGTGTAGCGGTTGAACAAAGGCGGAAAGATCTGCAGCGGGATCGCCGCCGACAGGAAGCGCGGATTCTTCGTCAGTGCCGTGATGATGCGCTGGCCCAGCACCCGCGCCGCCTCGCCGTCGGGCGGCAACTGCTCATTGCGCTTGACCATGGCCGACTGCGCCCCGGCCGTCGAGCGGCCGTCCTCCCACTCCGCCGCATCCATGATGCGGCGGAAGTCGGCGACCTCGTCTTTGGACAGAACGTCCGGGATGCAGATCAGCATGATCAGAACTTCGCAGTGGTGACGATGTAGAAGGCGCGCCCCGGGGCCACGGCGACGAACGGCACCGCGCTCCGATACAGCGTGTCGTAGTACAGCTTGTTGGTCAGGTTCTGGGCATAGAGCTTCATGGTCCAGTTCGCGTCGAGCTTCTTCTCGACGAAGGCGTCGAAGCGCCAGTAGCTCGGCAGCTCGTTGCCGGTGTTGGCCGCGAAGGTGCCGCCATAGACCTTGGAGCGGTAGACCGCCTGCCCGCCGATCTCCCAGCCATTGTCGAGCTTGTACTTCGACAGCATGCTGAACGACTGATGCGCGATGTTGGCGAGCTGCAGGCCGATGTTGGAGGCGACGCCGCTCTGCGTGACCTTCGACTGCATCAGCACCAGGCCGCCGAAGATGCTCCAGCGATCGGTGAGCCTGCCTTCGGCCTCGATGTCGATGCCCTGGATGCGGTAGGCCGCGCCCGAGGTGAGCAGGCCGCCGACGGTCTCGCGGGCATTGTCCTTGGTGGTCTGGAACAGCGCGGCCGAGACCAGCAGATGGCGGTCGACCAGCTCCCATTTGGTGCCGAGCTCGGCCGCCTTGTTGCGCTCGGGTCCGAGCAGGACCGCGGTGTTGGCGGGCACGCCGCCGTAATCGGTGCCGGTGGCGTCGAGTTCGGAGCCGAACGGATTGGCCGAGGTCGCATAGGCCGCGTAGATGCTGCCGATCGGCATCGGCTTGTAGACCAGGCCGACATTGTAGTTGACCAGGTCGGCGTTCATCTTGAGGTATTTCGGCGAATTGGTCGACGAGCTCATGTTGTAGCCGTCATAGCGCACCCCACCGTTCAGGATGACCGTGTCCTGCCAGTTGGCCGTGTCCATGACGTAGACGCTGTTGGTGTTGACGCCGTAGCGCGTCGGGTTGCCGATCAGCGACGGCGTATTGCTGAATGGGATGTAGGTGTATTGCGGCGAGTACACGTTGACGCCGGTAACCGCGCCCGAGCTGGTCGAGCCGCCGCCGAACAATTCGGACGAGAGTCCGGTGTAGCGATCGATCGAGATGTTCTCGTTCGAGAACTCGGTGCCGAGCACCGCGGTGTGCTTGACGCCGCCGGTATCGAGCTTGAACGTCGCATCGTTCTGGTTGGCCCACACGTCCACCGTCTGGTAGCGGCTCTGTGCGCTCGCCGTCGTGGTCCAGAGCAGCGGATTCGGGCTGGTCGTGTTGGGGCCTTGCGGCAGCGTGCCGATATAGTTGAGAAGCGAGTGCTCGCCGCGGAACTTGCTGCTGAGGGTGATCGCCTCGTTGACCTTGTACTCGGCTGCGGCAGTGCCGAAATCCTGCCGCGCGGTCTGGAAGTCGCGATTGAGGAAGCCATACCAAGTGCCGCGCGGAATGCCTGCCGAGGTCACGGGGACGTTGCCCTGCTTGTAGTAGGGCACGCCGAAATCCGGATAACCCGACAGATCGGTATGGACATAGTTCGTCGTGATCTTGAGATCGTCGATCGGCGTCCACTTGGTCGAGAGGAAGGCGCCCCAGCGGTCATCGGTGACGAAGTTGCGCCCCGCCACATTGGAGTCCTGGAACAGGCCGCCGGTGCGCACCGAGAAGGTCGGCGAGATCACCTGGTTCACGTCGAGCGTGACGCGCTTCTGCTGGTCGGTGCCGAACTCGGTATCCATCCGCTTGAAGTTCGTATCGCCAGCCTGCTTGGTGACGATGTTGATGGCACCGCCGGCGGTGCCGCGGCCGGCATAGGACGAGGCCGGACCGCGCAGGATCTCGATCTGCTCGGTGAAGAAGTTCTCGCGGATCGACACCGCGGGATCGCGGATGCCGTCGATGAAGACGTCGTTGCGGGCATCGAAACCGCGAATGAAGAAGCGGTCGCCGAACGCATTGCCGCCCTCGCCCGAGCCGAGCGTGACGCCGGCGGTCGAACGGCCGATCTCCTTGAGCGCGGTGACGTGCTTGTCGGCCAGCACTTCCTTGCTCATCACGGTGATCGTCTTCGGCGTGTTCAGGAGCGGCTCGGGAAACTTGCCCGACGCCTGCACGCGGTTGACCTTGTAGGGCTCGGCTGCGTCCGCGTAGGGGTTGGCGTCCGGCGCGGACAGTCCGCCTGCGTTCGGGAACGCCACCGCGGCCTGCTGCGCCGACTGCTGACGGGCCGCCGCGCGGCGCAGGGCATTGCGCGCGCGGACCTGCTCGGCGGTCGGCTTGGAGGACGTCGGCTTGGCCCGCGCGATCGGCGCATCGACGTTGACGGGCGGCAGGTCGGACGCCGGTTGCGCCTCGGCCGACGACATCGATGCCACCGCCATCAGCCCGGCCACCGCCGACACCTTGGTGACGGAGGGCCCCTCTCCGCGTCCGTCATTGAACCTCATCGCTGCGACCCCACGCAGCGAACGCGGTGCTATCACCTGTCCCATTTTATTTTCACGCGCCCCAGATCTTCATTCCACATCGCTTACGCGGATCATTCGCAGTGCGACGATGTGTCGTTGGTATCGGGCGCGTTTCAGGGGGTCAATTTGAGGAGCCCTAATTTGGCCTTGAATAGTTCCAGATCAAAACAATTCTAAAAACGCTCAACTAACAACATGCGGAACTTGAAATCGTTCTAAACAGCGCGATTTGACTCGCGCTGCCGTCGAATCAGCACCGCGTCGGGCGTAACCCCGGCGCAGGTCAGTTCGACGAGCCAGCCGGCGCGTCGCTGCTCGGCGGCTTCATCAGCGAGAACAGCTCGTCCACGGTCTGCACCGCGATCTGGCGCACGCGATCGGAATCATCGATCCCCGCGATCCGCACGCCCTTGACGACGGCCCTGATCTCATCGCGAAAATCGGTCAGGAAACGCAACGGATCGCGCTGCTCGTTGGCGACGCGCGCGATCAGGCCGGTGACCAGGATCTGGCACGCGAGCATCTTTCCATTCAGTTCTTCCATCGTGAGCTCCCCATTCGCTATCGTCGCACGGCGCATCGTCGGCGACACAGCCTCGCTCCGGTTGAATCCTGCCGCGGCCCGACGGCGCCATGACGGCGGCGGGACCCATCGGCTTCTAATCAGCTCCCATCGGGCGCGACAAGACGGCGAGAATAGGTCGGAGTGCGGCATTCGCACGAGAGACCCGCGCGGCCGGCGAATGGTCCGGCGCGGCGCGCCAGCCGACGATGGCGGCAGAGGATCGCCGCAGACCGCCCTGCTCTCGCGCAGGCCACGCCGCGGCAACGGCAAGCTTCCCCGCCATTCTTCGCACTCAAGATGTTTTACTATATGACGCAACTCAAGATGGGGTCAGAACGGTCTGCGGCGCGGCTCGGCTATTTGAGCGCCACCTCGGCTTTCGGACCGGACAGCATCTTGATCCGATCCTTCAGGTCCCTGAGCGTGGACAGGCTGGTGGCGACGGCCTCGTCCGGAATGTCGTGCAGAACGTCGCCGGCGATCGCATCGCGCAGCTCGTCGAGATCATCGACGAGCTCTCGTCCCGCGGCGGTGAGATGGAGACGGTTCGCGCGGCGATCCCTCGGATCGTGTCGGCGCTCCAGCAGCCCCTGCTCGACCAGCCTGTCGAGCAGACGCACCAGTGAAATCGGCTGCAGTTCCAGCACTTCTGCGAGATCGACCTGTGACATCCCCTCATGCGCGCGCAGCCGAAACAGCACCACCCATTGGGCGCGGGTCGTGCCGCGCTGTTTGGCACGATGATCAATATAGTTGCGCAGGATGCGCGAGCTTTCGACAAGCTGCGCAACGAGCTGACGTCTCATATCCAGCGACATGGCTGTGAACTCCCTTGCGATTCCCCGAAGCTTGCCGATTGTTTAGGTTTGTCCACGCGCTCGTGTGTTTACACATTAATTGCGTGCGTACTATATCTGGCATGCTGGGAATGGTTTTAAAGACCGGTTATCCTGTTCGTCTCAGCATGTGGGCCAGCATGAAGACATCACGAACCCTCGGTTGGATCCTGCTCGTCGCGGCTCTCGGCGGCGCCGGCTATTACGGCTGGCAGCGTCATCAGGGCGCCGAGGCAGCGAAAAAGACCGCTGAGCAGACATCGGCCCGACCGCAGGCGGTTCGGGTCTCGACCGTGCCGGTCGAGAAGACGGACTTCCCGGTCTTCCTCACCGGCCTGGGGACCGTGCAAGGCTTCAACACCGTCCAGGTCCGCACCCGCGTCGACGGCCAGATCGACAAGATCGCCTTCACCGAAGGCCAGCTTGTGAAAGAGGGCGACCTGCTGGTCGAGATCGACCCGAGGCCGTTCCAGGCCGCGCTCGACCAGGCCAAGGCCAAGCGGGCGCAGGACGAGGCCAATCTCAACAACGCCAATCTCGATTTGCAGCGCACCACCAAGCTCGGCGAGTTCGCGACCCGGCAGCAGCAGGACACCCAGCGCGCCACCGTCGCACAGCTCACGGCACAGATCGCCGCCGACGACGCCGCGATCGCCAATGCCCAGACCCAGCTCAGCTACACCCAGGTCAAGGCGCCGATCTCCGGGGTCGCCGGCCTCCGCCAGGTCGACATCGGCAATATCGTCAACGCCTCGAGCCAGACCGGCATGGTCTCGATCGCGCAGATCGAGCCGATCGCGGTGATCTTCACCGCGCCGGAGGAGCAGTTGCCCTACATCAACGAGGCGCAGAAGACCGCTCCCTTGAAGGTGATCGCGTTCACCACCGACGGCAGGAAGCAGCTCGCCGAGGGCAAGCTGATGGTCGTGAACAACCAGGTCGACACGTCGAGTGGAACGATCCGGCTGAAGGCGGTGTTCGACAACAAGGACCACGTGCTGTGGCCCGGACAGTCGGTCTCGACGCGGCTGCTGGTGCGGACGCTGAAGGATGCCACGGTGGTTCCCGACGACGCCGTCCAGCATTCGACCAACGGGCTGTATTCCTACACGGTGAGCCCGGACAGCAAGGCCGAGCTGCGCAAGGTGAAGGTCGGCGTTTCGCTCGATGGCCGTACCGTCGTCGAAGAGGGGTTGACCCCCGGCCAGCAGGTGATCACCGGCGGTCAATTCAAAGTTCAGCCAGGCTCGGTCGTGACCACCGCGGTGGCCAGCTCGGAGCCGGCGCCAGCTAAGGTCCGGCAGGAATGAACGGCGGCATCTCGGCACCCTTCATCAAATACCCCATCGGCACCTCGCTGCTGATGGCAGGTATCCTGTTC
Organism: Bradyrhizobium sp. SZCCHNS1050; assembly: GCF_032484785.1. Taxonomy (NCBI): domain Bacteria; kingdom Pseudomonadati; phylum Pseudomonadota; class Alphaproteobacteria; order Hyphomicrobiales; family Nitrobacteraceae; genus Bradyrhizobium; species Bradyrhizobium sp. SZCCHNS1050. The sequence goes on from NZ_JAUETR010000002.1 coordinate 1,148,774, forward strand.
ATCGGCCTGGTCGCCTACCCCCTGCTGCCGGTCGCACCGCTGCCGCAGGTCGACTTCCCGACCATCCAGGTGACCGCCAATCTGCCGGGCGCCAGCCCTGAGACCATGGCGACCTCGGTCGCCCAGCCGCTGGAGCGGCAATTCGCACAGATCCCCGGCATCGCCCAGATGACATCGACCAGTTACCTGGGCACCGCATCGGTCACGATCCAGTTCGACCTGAACCGCAACATCGACGGCGCCGCCAACGACGTCCAGGGCGCCATCAACGCTGCCTCGGGCCAGTTGCCCAAGACCCTGCCGTCGCCGCCGACCTACCGCAAGGTCAACCCGGCGGACGCGCCGATCCTGATCTTGTCCGCCACGTCCGAGACGCTGCCGCTGACGACGGTCTCCGACTCCGTCGATGCGCAGCTCGCGCAGCAGATCAGCCAGATCTCGGGTGTTGCCCAGGTGATCATCGGCGGCCAGCAGAAGCCGTCGATCCGTATCCAGATCGACCCGGCCAAGCTGGTCGCCAAGGGCCTCTCGATGGAGGACGTGCGCAGCCAGATCGCGATCACCACGGTCGACAGCCCGAAGGGCAACATCGACGGCGAGCGTCGGGCCTACACCATCTACGCCAATGACCAGCTCACCGAGTCGAAGGACTGGAACGACGTCATCATCGCCTACCGCAATGGCGGTCCGTTGCGCGTCCGTGACATTGGCCGGGCGGTGACCGGGCCGGAGGATGCCAAGCAGGCCGCCTGGGCCAACGGCAAGCGCGGCGTGTTCCTGGTGGTCTTCAAGCAGCCTGGCGCCAACGTCATCGAAACCGTCGACAAGATCAAGGCGACGCTGCCGCGCCTGGTCGCGGCGATCCCGCCGGCCATCAAGGTCGAGCTGATGTCGGATCGCACGACGACCATCCGTGCCGCGGTCGAGGACGTCCAGTTCACGCTGCTCCTGACCATCCTTCTCGTGGTCATGGTCATCTTCATCTTCCTGCGCAGCTTCTGGGCCACGGTGATCCCGACGATCACCGTGCCGCTCGCGCTGCTCGGCGCCTGCGCGATGATGTGGGGGGTCGGCTATTCACTGGACAACCTCTCGCTGATGGCGCTGACGATCGCGGTCGGCTTCGTCGTCGACGACGCCATCGTCATGCTCGAGAACATCTCTCGCTATGTCGAGGAAGGCGAGTCCCCGATGGCTGCCGCCTACAAGGGGGCCAAGGAGATCGGCTTCACCATTGTCTCGATCTCGATCTCGCTGGTCGCCGTGCTGATCCCGCTCCTGCTGATGGGCGGCATCATCGGGCGCCTGTTCCGCGAATTCGCGGTCGTGCTGGCGATGACGATCTTCGTCTCGATGTTCGTCTCGCTGACGTTGACGCCGATGATGGCCTCGCGTTTCCTGCGCGGCGGCCACCAGGCTCATGGCAAATTCTACCAATGGAGCGAGCGCGGCTTCGAGGCGCTGCTCAGGGCCTACGAGAAGGGATTGGACATCGCACTGCGCTGGCGCTTCGCCACGCTGATGGTGTTCTTCGCCTCGCTCGGCCTGTCGATCTACCTGTTCGTGCTGATCCCCAAGGGTTTCTTCCCGCAGCAGGACAACGGCCTGATCACCGCCGCGTCGGAGGCGTCGCAGGACATCTCCTTCAAGGCGATGCAGTCGCGCCAGGAGGCGCTGGCCAAGATCGTGCAGGATGATCCGGGCGTAGCCAGCGTCGCAATGGCGATCGGCGGTTCCGGCCGCGCCGGCAATACCGGCAATCTGTTCATCACTTTGAAGCCGCGTGACGAGCGTGATGCATCGGCGCAGCAGATCATCGCACGCCTGAGGCCGCAGCTCGAGAAGGTCGAGGGAGCCCGGCTCTACATGCAGGCCGCGCAGGACGTCCGCCTCGGCGGCCGACCGTCCCGAACCCAGTTCGAGTTCACGCTGCAGGACTCCAATCTCGCCGAGCTCAACGAGTGGGCGCCGAAGATCCTGGAGAAGATGCGCTCGCTGCCGCAGCTGCGCGACGTCGCCACCGACCAGCAGGCCGACGGCACCACCGTGCAGCTCACGATCAACCGCGACACCGCCTCGCGGTACGGCATCTCGCCGCAGCTGATCGACGACACGCTGTATGACGCGTTCGGCCAGCGCCAGGTCGCGCAGTACTTCACCCAGCTCAATTCCTACCGCGTGATCCTGGAGATCCTGCCTGAGCTGCAGGGCAATATCGACACGCTCAACAAGCTCTACGTGAAATCGCCGACCACCGGCGACCAGGTGCCGCTCTCGACCTTCGCCAGTTGGACCAACGTGCCGGTGCGGCCGCTGTCGATCAGCCACCAGGGTCAGTTTCCGTCGATCACGATCAGCTTCAACCTCGCCCAGGGCGTTGCGCTCGGCCAGGCCACCGATGCGGTGCAGCGCGCGATGGTCGAGCTCGGCGCGCCGGCAACCTTGAACTCGAGCTTTCAGGGCACTGCGCAGGCGTTCCAGCAGTCGCTGTCGACCGTGCCGCTCTTGATCCTCGCCGCCCTCGTCGTGGTCTATCTGATCCTCGGCATCCTCTACGAGAGCTACATTCACCCGATCACGATTCTCTCGACGCTGCCCTCGGCCGGCGTCGGCGCGCTCGCGATCCTGATGGCGTTCGGCTACGATTTCAGCCTGATTGCGCTGATCGGCGTCATCCTGCTGATCGGCATCGTGAAGAAGAACGGCATCATGATGGTCGACTTCGCCATCGCCGCCGAACGTGACCAGCATCTGCCGCCCGAGCAGTCGATCCGCCAGGCCGCCCTGCTGCGCTTCCGTCCGATCATGATGACGACGATGGCAGCCCTGCTCGGCGGCGTGCCCCTGATGCTCGGCAACGGCACCGGCTCGGAGATCCGCCAGCCGCTCGGCTATGCGATGGTCGGCGGCCTGATCGTCAGCCAGATGCTGACGCTGTTCACCACGCCGGTCGTCTATCTCTATCTCGACAAGGTCAACAACGCCTTCGCGCGCTGGGGCCGCACGCATATCGACCACGAGCCCGAGACCGCGGCCGCAGCTCCGGTCAAGGAAGCGGCGGAATAGTCCGCCGCTTGTCGCCGCCTACTGCCGCGCCATCTCGGCGGTGGCCACGCCCTCGCCGTCCAGATTCTGTTCGTCCTGCATCGTCACGGTCACGTGCGAGAGCCGTCCGGTGAACGCAAACGGCGCCGCATAGTCCGACACCGGGCTGCCGCGGTCATGGCCGATGTCGAGCCCCGACCAGGAGATCAGCGTGTGGAAGGCGAGCTGCGTCGTCAGCGCGCCGGCCTCCTCGCCGTCGATCAGCAACGTGTACCGGCTCATGCCGGTGCGCGCGGCCTTGGCCGGCTCGGTCTGCCGCCTGAGACGTTCGACGCGGACACCCAGGCGATGCGATCCCGCCGGCACCGGGCGGGTCGAGCTGATGATCTCGTGCCGGCCGCCGATGTTGAGATCGTGCACGAGATGACCGTCCTTGACGTAGAGGCTGTAGCCCGACGTCGCATCGCCATGGGCGATGAGCACGCCGGATGCGCCCTCTGCATCGATCTCGACATGGGCCTCGATCAGATAGTCGCGGCTGCGCACGTCGGGCGCGACGTCGGTCGGCACATGGCCCATGCCGGCGTGGAACGTAAAGCGCGTGCGCGCGCCGTGGAAACGCGCCGCGTTCTCGGCAAAGCGCGGGCCGAAGCGATCGTCGAGCGGCAGCACCTGGTGCGCCTCCGCCTGCTCCCACCACAGCTTCACCAGTGCCGCGAGCCGCTCCGGCTCGGCGGCGGCGAGATCATGCGTCTCGGAGAAATCCTGCGTGAGATGAAACAGCTCCCATCTATCGTTGTCGAACGGCGTGCCCGACGGGTGAAAGGCCACCGCCTTCCAGCCGTCGTGCCAGAGGCCACGATGGCCGAACATCTCGAAATATTGCGCGACCTGCTTCGACGGTGCCGCCGGATCGGTGATCGAGGCGGCGAAGCTCACGCCCTCGAGCGGCATCTGCGGCACACCCGCGATCATGGCCGGCGCATCGATGCCGATCAGGTCGAGCAGGGTCGGCACGAGGTCGCAGGCATGGACGAACTGGTGGCGGATTTCGCCGCGCGCCGCGATGCGCTGCGGCCAGGAGACGATGAAGGGATCGCGGATGCCGCCGCCATGGGTGTTCTGCTTGTAGCGGCGCAGCGGCGTGTTCGACGCCATCGCCCAGCCATGCGGGAAGTTCGAGTGCGTATCCGGCCCGCCGATGTCGTCGATCCGCGCGAGCTTCTCGGCGATCGGCTCCGGTTTGAAGTTGAACGGTCCCATCGCGTTGACGAAGCCGAGCGGCCCGCCCTCCTGGCTGGCGCCATTGTCGGACATGACGATCACGAGCGTATTGTCGCGCTGGCCGGCCTTGTCGAGAAAAGCGAGCAGCCGGGCCAGATGCAGGTCGGCATGATCGAGCATACCGGCGAAGGCCGATTGCAGCCGGGTGAAGACGCGCCGCTCATCCTCGGAATGGGCCTCCCAGGGCTTCACGCCATCATTGCGCGGCGGCAGGTCCGTGCTCTCCGGCACCAGCCCCATCGCCTTCTGCCGCGCCAGCCGCTGCGCGCGCTCGGCGTCCCAGCCATGGGCGAAGACCGCGTCGTAGCTCTCGATGATGTCGTGCGGCGCCTGATGCGGCGCGTGGCAGGCGCCGAGCGCGAGCCAGGTCAACCATGGCAGCTCGGGCCGGTCGGCCGTGTGGTCGGCGATGAAGCGGATCGCCTGATCGACCAGGTCGGCAGTCAGGTGATAGCCGTCGGCGTAGCTGCCGGGCGGGCTGACATGGGTGTTGTCGAGCACGAGCTCCGGCGCATATTGATCGGTCTCGGCGTCGAGGAAGCCATAGAAGCGGTCGAAGCCGCGCCCCAGCGGCCAGCCGTCGAACGGCCCGGTCGCGCCGCTCTCGGTCAAGGGCGTGACGTGCCATTTGCCGACCATGTAGTTGCGATAGGCATGGGCGCGCAGCATCTCGGCCAGCGTCCCCGCCTCGCGCGCGATCTTGCCGCGATAGCCGGGATAGCCCGAGTCGAAATTGGCAAGGCAGCCGACGCCGACTGAATGATGGTTGCGACCGGTCAGGAGTGCCGCCCGTGTGGTCGAGCACATCGCTGTGGTGTGGAAGCCCGAATAGCGCAGGCCCTGCGCGGCCAGCCCGTCGATCGCGGGGGTGCGGATCCGCGAGCCGTAGCAGCCGAAATCGGAGAAGCCGACATCGTCGAACAGCACCACCAGGATGTTGGGCGCGCCCTTCGGCGGCTGCTGCGGCGCCGGCCACCAGGGTCTGGAGCCTGCGATGGTCCTGCCGATCGTACCGCCGAATGCGGGCTCGCTCATGCCTCGTCCTCCCTCTCGCTCGCGTCCCGGCTGCGCCTCGCAGCCCGTACGAGTTTATCGTTGTGATTGCTCTGGGATCCGCGACGCCCCGGGGCTGGGTGGCACGGCCAGGCTTGCCTCGGATCATAATCATAGTTATCATTATTATTCCAGATGGAGCCAGCGACATGCCGCAGCGGATCGCGCCGGACCACCTGCCCGGCGTGACCCCGTCGCGGCAGCAGCGCAGCCGCGAGACGACGCTTGCCCTGCTGATGGCCGGCGAGGAGCTGCTGCGCACGCGCAGCCTCGCGGAGCTGTCGATCAGCGACCTCTGTGCGCATATCGGGGCAACGGTCGGCGCCTTCTACAGCCGGTTCGACAGCAAGGAGGCCTACTTCAACGCCCTGCTCGCGCTCACTTTGGCGGACGGGCGGAAACAGCTCTTGAGACTCCCGCCGCCCGATCCCGTCCGCGCGGGCGACCCGCAATGCCACCTGCTGGTGCGCGGCACCGTGCTGTGGATGCGCCGTCACAAGGGCGTGCTACGCGCAGCGCTCGTGCGCAGCGAGCCCGGACCGAACCACTGGAGCGGCTTCAAGGAGCTGGCACAGGCACTGTCGGAGCGTGCGGCGCTGCTCCTGCTGCCTGCGGGCCGGCGCGCCGGCCCGGCCTCGCGCACGCGGTCGCGAACAGCGGAGGCGCGAAAGACGGTCGCGTTCGGCGTCCAGGTCGTGCTCGGCACCCTGGTGAACGCCGTCCTCAACGATCCCGGCCCGCTGTCGATCGACGATGACGAGATCGCGGAACGGCTCGGCGCCTGCCTGGTCCTGCTGCTGCGCGCCGGCCCGGACGGCGCGCCGCGAAAGCCGCAGGCCGCGAGAGGCAAACGCTAGACCCTGCCGGCCCGTGGCGCGGCGGGGCGGCAGAGCACGTTGGAAATCCGTCATCCAGCGGCTTGCCAAAGCCTGAGACATGCGGGTAGAAGGACCCGTCGTCGCCGCCCTGCTTTGCCGGCCGGCGCGCAAAACGGTGCCAGACAGTGCGGCAATTGCTTGAAACTGCAGGGCATTCCGGTGGGGAATGGTGTAACGGTAGCACAACAGACTCTGACTCTGTTTGTCTTGGTTCGAATCCAGGTTCCCCAGCCAGCTTGATCACTGCCGCGACGGCCTGAAGCACGACAGCCTCATCCTCGTGATCTGAGAAGCATCGGGGTCGTTTTTGCCTCGGGCACGAGATCCATCCTCAAGGCGCGGACACGCTGCGGCGTCCGCCACCCCTTCGGCACGCGTCCCGCGCGTTAACGTCTGCTCATTGCGAATCGGCGAGAACGGAACAACCATTGCGAGCAATGGACCGGTTCTGTGGAGGAAACACTTGCAAAGCAGCGTCGGCTCCCGTGCCTTCCAGAACGCAAGGCTGCAAAAGCGGGCCAAGAGACAGGCGGACGTGCTGTTGCCGGCGGCGGTCAAGGCCTACCGCGAAGGCCGGCATCCGGAGGCTCAGGCCCTGTGCCAGCAGATCCTGCAGGACCTGCCGCAGCATTTCGGCGCCCTGCATCTGCTCGGCGTCTCCGAACGGGACTGCGGCCGTTTCGACCAAGCCGTGCTCGTCCTGGCACGCGCGATCGAGGTCGACCCGCGCTCGGCCGAAGCCCAGTCCGATCTCGGCCTGTCGCTGTTCCGGCTCGGCCGCTACGACGAGGCTCGCACCCGTTACGAACGCGCCATCGGACTCCAGCCGAACTTCCCGACTGCGCTCACCAATCTCGGCAATGCGCTGATGAGCCTGTCGCGTTTCGACGAGGCGATATCAGCGCACGACCGCGCCATCGCGCTGAAGCCCGGCTATGCCGACGCCCACGCCAATCGCGGGATGGCGCTGCTGCTCACGGGCCGGTACGAAGACGCCGGTCAGAGCTTCGATCGCGCGCTCGCGCTGCAGCCGCGGCTGCTGACGGCCCTGTTCGGCAAGGGCCTGGTCAGCATGAACCTGCGGAACTTCGATACTGCAGTGGCCGCGCTGACGTCGGCGCTGGCGATCAATCCGACTGCGGCCCCTGCCCTCGCCCAGCGCGGGCGAGCCTATCAGGAGCAGGGCAAGTTCGACGAGGCGGAAGCCGATTTTGACGCGGCATTGGCCCTCGAACCGCTGCTGGAAGACGCCCTGCGCGGCAAGGCCACGGTTTCGCTCGTGCGCGGCAACATCGCCCTGGCGACCTCGCTCATCGACAAGATGCTGGCGCAGAACCCGAAGCAGGAGAGCGCCTGGACCCTGCTCGGGGTCTGCTCCGCGATGCAAGGCGACATCGCCACGGCGATTGCGGATTACGACCGCGCGCTCGCGATCAACCCGGACTACGAGGACGCGATCACCAAGAAGATCTTCGCGCTGGATTTCCTGCCCGACGTCGGGGTCGAACGTCTCCAGGCAGAACGGAGACACTGGTGGGAGGCGATCGGCGCGCGGTTGCCACGTCTGCCGCTCGGCGAGCGGAATCTGGACCCGGACCGGCGCCTTGTCGTCGGCTACGTGTCGTCCGATTTCCGCGAGCATTCGGCGGCGCTCGGCTTCCTGCCGATCCTTCGCCATCACGATCGCGCCAGGTTCGAAATCGTCGGCTATTCGTGTTCACCGACGAGGGACGCCAAGACGGAGCTGTGCCGTTCGCTGGTCGATCGCTGGGTCGAGGCCTGGCAGTTGACCGACGACAAGCTCGCCGAGCAGATCCGGGCCGACAAGATCGACATCCTCGTCGACCTCTCGGGACATTCAGCCGGCCACCGGCTCACGCTGTTTGCGCGCAAGCCTGCCCCGATCCAGGTCTCGGCCGTCGGCAGCGTCACTGGCACCGGATTGCCCGTGATGGATTATCTGCTGGCCGATGCGGTGACGATTCCGGCCGCGGTCCGGCATCTGTTTGCCGAAAAGATCTACGATCTGCCGTCGCTGATCACGATCGAACCGCCGCCTCCAATTCCGCCGTCGCCGCTGCCGATGCTTCGCAACGGCCACGTCACCTTCGGCTCGTTCAATCGCGCCGACAAGTTTTCGGAGCCGACTCTGGCTCTATGGTCGAAGCTGATGGCTGCGACGCCGGGCTCGATGATCGTCGTCAAGAACCATGCGATGAACGATCCCCTGCTGCGCGACGGCTTGATCGCCCGCTTCGTCGCCCACGGCATCGCCGCGGAACGCGTCCGTTGCGTCGGAAAGACGTCGCGCGAGGAGCATCTTGCGATGTTCGCCGATATCGACATCGCACTCGATCCGTTCCCGCAAAATGGCGGCATCTCGACGTGGGAGGCGCTGCAGATGGGCGTGCCTGTCGTCGCCAAGCTCGGCAGCACCCCCTCGGCACGGGCGGGCGGCGCGATCGTCAAGGCAGTCGGCCTCGACGCGTGGGTCGCCGATGACGACGAAGGCTATCTCGCGACAGCGCTGAAATTCTGCTCGCGGCCCGGCGAGCTTGCCGCGCTCCGTGCCGAGCTGCCCGCCAGGGTGTTGAATTCAGCCGCCGGAAACGGCGCGCTCTACACGCAGCATGTGGAACAGGGATACCGGACGTTCTGGCGTGACTATTGCGCACGAGCGACGACCGGCTAGCGCTCGAATCAGATCTCGTCGGGCCGGCACAGCGTCGCGCCCGTGCGCCGTTCGACCCATGCCGACGCTTGCGGTGCATCGACGACGCAGTCCGGCCGATCCATCGTCGGCTCGCCGGGACGATCCTTCCAGCGTGCGCCCGATCACGGAATTAACCCGTCATTCACCACGATCCTCATCCGGCCGGAACGATGCAATTTGCTTCAAATTGTCTGGCCAGGGAGACGGGACATGACCAAGCTGATGGACCTCGACGATCAGATCGAGCGGGCCGAGCGGCTCGAGCGGAGCATCACCGACGCGCTGACGATCGAGCGGCTGCGCCAATTCGCGGCCGGGTGCCGGCGCGAGCGCGAGCGGCTGTCGCAGCACCAGCAGCACGCGGCCTGAGCAGGCGCGACGACCTGCAACGCAGCCGTGGTCAACGGGCTGCCCGCGACGGAGCTCGGCGAGCGCACGCTGTCACGAGCAGGTCGTCACCATGTTGGTGCAGAGCTGCCGGGTCCAGCCGATGCCCTTCTTGACGCGGATCTTGGCGAAGTCGCCGAAGCAGCCGAGCAGCTCGACCGCCTGGTCACCGCTCGCATGCGGGTCGAGCTTCGCGCTCGATGTGGCGTGATCGCGGTAGATCGCCGCGCCGTTCTGCAGGCCGCCGGCGCCGACGATGCTCCGATGCAGGAAGCCCCTGCCCTGAAAGATCACGGTCTCCTTGCCCTGATCGACGTCGTTCAGCATGGCCCGGTCGATCTCGAACCAGTCGCCCTGCTGCGCGACGAGATGCACGACGATCCAGCTATCGCTGGTCGGATTTTTCAGGACCTTGACGATGCTGCCGCCAGGCTCGGCACGGACATTGGCACCATTCGGATCGCGGTCGGTGACGTCGGCCTCGACGTTGCAGGCTTCGCGATGCGGCGCCTGCGCAGTGGCAATGCCCGGCGCGATGAGCATTGCGGTCAGCAGCAGAATTCTCGTCAGCATTGAACGGTCACCGGCCTCCGATCCGTCCCACATTGGTCGCGCGGCCGACGCCGCGGTTCAACATCGAGCAAATGGCGGCGACCAGCCGAGCTCACGGCAACCGCCGATCAGGTCTATCCCGAGGACATCATCGAGATGCTCGGGCATGCGGAGGTCTGGTGAGAGGCGCTACAGCCGACCGCCCGCGAGTGCGGCGGCGCGCGGTCGGCCGACGTCGTCCAGCGCCTGCGGCATCGGCGACACCGGAAACACCGCGTTGATTTGGCCCGTCCCCGATGACGGGAAGAACGGCGTCACCACCTCGACGCCGCGGTCGTAGTGGTTCCAGCCGAGCGCGCCCAGCAGCATGGCGGTATCGTGCATGAAGCCCTCGCCATGTCCCTTGCTGGCATATTCCGGCAACATGTCGCAGAAATCCGGCCACTCGCCGTGCTCCCACATCTGGATCACCTCGTGGTCGAGCCGCTCCAGGAACGGGCTGAACATCCGGTCGCGATACTCGTCGGCGGTGCCGTTCTGGGCAAAGCGATGGCTCAGCGAGCCCGAGGCGAAGAAGGCCACCGTGCCGTCGTAATGATCCTCGACCGCGCGGCGGAACGCCCAGCCGAGCTTGGCGCTGTCGGCGAGATAATGCGAGGTGCACAGCGCCGAGACGGAGACGACCTTGAAGTGGCGGTCGGGGTTCATGTAGCGCATCGGCACCAAGGTGCCGTATTCCAGCGCCAGCGACGTCGCATCGTGGGCCATGGTGGCAACGCCATGGGCGTTGGCGCCCTCGGCGAGGATGTGGCCCAGCTCCGGGTTGCCGTCGTATTCATAGGTCATGTTGGCGATGAAGTGCGGCAGCTCGTTCGAGGTGTAGAGCCCCTCGAAATGCGGCGCGCAATTGATGTGGTAGCCGGCATTGACCAGCCAATGGGTGTCGAACACGACGATGGTGTCGACGCCGGCCTCGCGGCAGCGCCGGCCGATCTCGATATGACCGTCGATCGCCGGCTGTCGCTTGCCCTTGGCCGGACCATCCAGCTCGCTGAGATACATCGACGGCACGTGCGTGATCTTGGCCGCCAGTGCGAGCTTGCCCTTCCTCTCGTCTCCCTTCCGGTCGTTCCCCCGGCCGGCATCGCCGACCGTTTGCTTGGAAGGCAGATTACCCCTGCAGCTCCGCGAAAAAAAGGGCCGCACGCGCGGCCCTTCCTTGGTGTCCGATCCATCGTCTGTCCCATGATCATGGGACGGACAGCCACGAGATGCGGTCACGCCGCCTTGATGTCGATGGTCTTGGCGGCCTTCTGTACCTCGGGCTTCTTCGGCAGGGTGACCTTGAGCACGCCCTGCTTGAACACGGCCTCGATCTTGTCGGTGTCGACGCCGTCGGGGATCTGGAAGGAGCGTTCGAACGAGCCGAAGCTGCGCTCACGGACGTAATAGTCCTTCTTCTTCTCCTCCTTGTCCTCCTGCTTCTCGCCCTTGATCGAGAGCACGCCGCTCGCAACCTTCACCTCGACGTTCTTCTCGTCGAGGCCGGGCAGCTCAGCGGTGACCTCATAGGCATTGTCGTGCTCGGCGACGTCGACCGCCGGCGCCACGGCAAAGGACCGTGCGCGGGCCAGGCCCGGCAGTTGGTCGAACAGCGACGGCGTGCGCCAGATCCCGCCATGGAAGTCCTCGAACACGCGATCGATCTCGCGGCGCAGGTTCTCGAACGGCCGCCATCCCTGCATGGATGGCGCACCTGCCTTCTCGGTGTTGACGGGCAGCTTGGTAGGTTCAGCCATAACATCATCCTCCTGCTTCACGCGAGGATCGGGTCCGCAACGGCATGGGCGCGACCGATTTCGTTGATCGGCCGGCATCCGCTCCCTCGCGCTTGACGAGAAAAATATAGGCGGCACGCCCGGGTTCCAGATTGATTGCGATCAAATCGCTGAGCGGCTGGAGGTTCGGATCGGCGCGGCAGCCCCTCCAGGTTTCTTTCGGCGCCGGGGCCTCCACAGCCGAAGAGCCGTTCAGGAAGAGCCTTGGAGATGGTGAACCGGACGTTAACCCGAACGGTTCGCGCGACGCTTGAGGAAAGGATGGAGAAAGCCTTACAGTGCAAGGCCTTAGGTCCCATTGAGGAGGTGCGATCGCAACGCCCCGCGCGACCCTCCGACCACCGGGCTGGGCGGCCGGCGCATTCACAAACATTGCCCGCTTAACAAATTTTCCAGTCCCAGCAGAGAAGGTGTCAACTCAACAATTCACCACAGGTTTCATGACCGTGACATCCTTCGGACGCGTGATCTCGGTGCGGGGCTCCCAGGCCCGCGTCGGCATTCTGTCGACACAGCAGATGAACGTCTCCGATATCCGCGCGACAGTCGGCCGTTTCGTCAGCATTCGCTGCCCGAGCGCCACGATCATTGCGATCATCACCGAGGTGACCAGCGAGGACCTCTCGCGTGCCAACGAATACGTCGCGACGGCTTCGGTAGACCTGCTCGGCGAGATTCTCGGGCCGGCCGAACGGCCCAAGTTCCAGCGCGGCGTCACCCACTACCCGACCATCGGCGACGCCGTCGACATGATCACGAGCGAGGAGCTGCGCACGATCTACACGCCGACCGCCGGCGACCACATCGACATCGGCGCGCTGCAGCAGGACACCTCCGTGCGCGCCTGTGTCAATGTCGAGGAAATGCTGTCGAAGCACTTCGCCGTGCTCGGTTCGACCGGCGTCGGCAAATCGACCGGCGTGTCGCTGCTGCTCAACGAGATCCTGAAGGCGCGGCCGAACCTGCGCATCTTCCTGCTCGACGTCCACAACGAATATGGCCGCTGCTTTGGTGAAAAGGCGCTGGTGCTGAACCCGCGCAACCTGAAGCTGCCGTTTTGGCTGTTCAATTTCGAGGAGATCGTCGACGTCCTGTTCGGCGGCCGACCGGGCGTGCCGGAAGAGCTCGACATCCTGGCCGAAGTGATCCCGCTGGCGAAGGGCATCTACACCCAATACCAGAACACAGACCGCATCGGGCTCAAGCGCATCGACCCGAAGACCGTCGGCTACACCGTCGATACGCCGGTGCCCTACCGCCTCGTCGACCTGATCAACCTGATCGACGAGCGCATGGGCAAGCTCGAGAACCGCTCCTCGCGCATCATCTATCACAAGCTGATCTCGCGGATCGAGACGGTACGCAACGACCCGCGCTACGCCTTCATGTTCGACAACGCCAATGTCGGCGGCGACACCATGGCCGAGGTCATCAGCCACCTGTTCCGCCTGCCGGCCAACGGCCGGCCGATGACGGTCATGCAGCTCGCCGGCTTCCCGGCCGAGGTCGTCGACTCCGTGGTCTCGGTCGTGTGCCGCATGGCCTTCGATTTCGGCCTGTGGAGCGACGGCGTCTCGCCGCTGCTGTTCGTCTGCGAGGAAGCGCACCGTTACGCCTCGGCCGACCGCTCGATCGGCTTCGGCCCGACCCGCAAGGCGATCTCGCGCATCGCCAAGGAAGGCCGGAAATACGGCGTCTATCTCGGCCTGATCACCCAGCGGCCGGCCGAGCTCGACGCCACCATCATCTCCCAGTGCAACACGCTGTTCACGATGCGGCTTGCCAACGAGCGCGACCAGTCGCTGCTGCGTTCGGCGGTCTCGGATGCCGCTGCCAACCTGCTCTCCTTCGTTCCCTCGCTCGGCACCCGTGAGGTGCTGGCGTTCGGCGAAGGCGTCGCGCTGCCGACCCGGCTGCGCTTCAAGGAGGTGCCGCTGCATCAATTGCCGCGCAGCGAGGCGACGATCGCCACCGTCCGATCGGTGAATGCCGGACACGACATGCATTTCGTCAGTGCCGTGCTGGAGCGCTGGCGCGGAGCGACCTCGAGCCGGGACGCGTCGAGCGGCGACAGCGGCGCCGGCAACCTCGGAGATCGCGGCAGCCTGTCCGCCTCGCTGGACGCGCCAATGCTGCAGCCGTCGATGGGCCTCGACCCGGACCGCTTCTCGCTGCTGAAGAAGCCGCTGCGCTAAAGCCGGCGGCGGCTCCTCTCAACTCCCGATCGACGACGGCTGCCGAGGGGGCCTTGCGGGCACTCCGCCACTGGCGGGTGATGGACCGAGCTGGACCGTTGCGCCTGCGCCGCGATCGACTAAGGTTCGCCCCCTGCCACGCATGCCGGACCCGTTGCCATGACCCAGCCCGCCATCAGCCGCTTCCCCGTGCCCGCAATCGATGCGCTGCCGGACGACATCCGCACCCGCCTGCTCGGCGTGCAGGAGAAGAGCGGCTTCGTGCCCAACGTGTTCCTGACACTTGCGCACAGGCCGGACGAGTTCCGCGCGTTCTTTGCGTATCACGACGCGCTGATGGAGAAGGACGGCGGGCTGACCAAGGCCGAGCGCGAGATGATCGTGGTCGCGACCTCGAGCGCCAACCAGTGCCAGTATTGCGTGATCGCGCACGGCGCGATCCTGCGCATCCGCGCCAAGAATCCCCTGATCGCCGACCAGATCGCGATCAACTACCGCAAGGCCGACATCACGCCACGGCAGCGGGCGATGCTCGATTTCGCGATGAAGGTGGCGCTCGAGGCGCAAACGGTCGGGGATGCCGATTTCAAGGCGCTGGCCGGCCACGGCTTCGGCGACGACGATATCTGGGACATCGCCGCGATCGCGGCGTTCTTCGCGCTGTCGAACCGGATCGCGAATGTCACGGGCATGCGGCCCAACGACGAGTTCTACCTGATGGGGCGGCTGCCGAAGACCACGTGAGACGATCAGTCGTCCGACGCCGGCCCGCACCAGCCGGGCAGATAGACCGCGTCGTGGCTCTTTGCGGCCGCCAGCGCGTGCTCCATGGCGGCGGCAAAATGGGTCTCGACCGTCTTGCGCTTGACCTTGCGGCGCAGGAAGTCGGCCCATAGGAACTCGCTGAACGGCGTCGTGTCCTTGGCGAAGCCGCCGGCGCGGCGCAGCTCGCCGGCCAGGCTGCGGAACGGATCGTCCTTCAGATTCGCGACGGACTTCGGCAGATCCTTGAAATGCCGCCGCTCGCCCTTGGCGTCGTAAGGATAGACCCAGCGCTTGTTGTCCATCACGCCCCAGAACGCCTCGCGATCGACCATCGAGAGGTCGCCGATCACCGTGACCAGCACGTCCTTGACGCCCTCGTCATGGAGCGCGCGGGCGAGGTGATGGTGGTCGACGACGTAGTGCCGCTCATCGGGACCAAGCACCACCGGGATCATGTGCTTGCCGAGCAGCTCGGCCTGCTTCTTCTTCGACTTGTGCTCGCGCCAGCGCTCGCGTTTCTCCTTCACCTCGCGCATGCCCACGGTCATCTGCGTCGGGCGCAGGGACAGGATCGGCACGGGATGAAGCAGCGGCTCGCGGGTATTGGCCATGGCTGGGCTCCGGGGGATGATCAGCATTATGCCACGCCTGCCGAGCCGTTCCAGCGCATCTGCCCGTAGCTGCGACGCCGTTCGGACCGGCCGCGGCAGGTTCCAATCACCCGCGGAGCGGGCGCCGATTGGATGCATCCGAGGAGCGAGATGCTTTGCTGATGCAGCTCAATTATGGCAAAGTTTCTTTGTGAGAGGTCGGGCCTGCGTGCTAGAAAGGACCATCGGAGTCGAGGCATGAAGTCCCAGCGCCCCATTGCAGCGGAGGAAGAGCATCGCGTGGTGCCGTTCCGGCCGCGCAGCAGTCCGGTGCGGCGCGTCACCGAGGGCGGCAGTCCGCCGATTCAGCTGCATCGGGGCGAGCGGCCGACACTCGATCTCTCCCGGTATGAGCAGCCCCGCGAGGAGCCCGATGACTTCCGTCACCGCATCCTGGCCAACATCGCCGCCATCGCCTTCACGGTCGCGTTGACCGCGATCGGCATCTGGCTGGCGATGAGCATTGCCGACCTGCGCAAGACCCAGGACTGCCTGCTGACCGGACGGCGCGACTGCGCCCGCATCATCACCGAGACCTACACGCCCTGATCCCCCTGCTGGACGCGGCTGCCGCGGCCGACGAGGCATCACAATCCCGCCACAACCGCCGTGTCCGGCTCCATTGAACTCACCGCGTCGCTCCGATATACGGGCACACGACTCCCGGGCGACGGGGGTAGAAGGGCTCGCATCAGACGGCCCCGGGGGCGCGGTGTCCTCCCGTCGCCACCTACCGGATTAGCTCCAAAATATCAAAGGCTTAGTGATGTCCTCAACATTCGATCAGGTCGCCACGATCATCGCTGAAACCTGCGACATCCCGCGCGACACGATCACGCCGGATAGCCATGCCATCGACGATCTGGGCATCGACAGCCTCGATTTCCTCGACATCGCATTTGCGATCGACAAGGCCTTCGGGATCAAGCTGCCGCTCGAGAAGTGGACGCAGGAAGTCAACGACGGCAAAGCCAGCACCGAGCAGTATTTCGTGCTGAAGAACCTGTGCGCCCGCATCGACGAGCTGGTCGCCGCCAAGGGCGCGTGAGCGCCCGCCATGCAGATCGAATACTTCCTGCTCATCGACCGCATTCTCGATCTCCGGCTGGACGAGAAGACCATCACCGTCGAAGCCAAGGTCCCCACCGAAAGCACGATCTTCGAAGGACATTTCCCGGGCTATCCGATCATGCCCGGCGTTCTCCTGATCGAATCGATGGCGCAGACATCGGGCTGGCTGCTGCTCGCGCTGATGAAGTTCGAGCGGATGCCGTTCCTTGCCGCAGTCAAGGAGGCCAAGATGCGCGGCTTCGTGTCGCCGGGCGAGGTGCTGACCGTCGAGGCCAACGTGCTGCACGAGGGCTCCGGTTACGCCATGACCGAAGCGCGCGTGAAGGTCGGCGGCAAACTGCGTTCGAATGCGACCATCACTTTCAGTCACGTCCCCTTCCCCAATCCGGAGCTGCGCGGGCACATGGACGCCGTCGCCGAGCGCGTCGGCTTTCCGCAACAGGTCCTGCAGCGATGAGTGAGACGACAGCCGTGACCTCCGAACCCGTCGAAGTCTGGATCACCGGTATCGGTCTTGCGACCTCGCTTGGCGAGGGACTCGATGCGAACTGGGACGCCCTCAACTCCGGCCGGATCAACGTCGATGAGCAGGGTTTCGCGCCCTACATCGTGCATCCCTGGGCCAAGGTGAATCTGGAAGCGCAGATCCCGAAGAAGGAGCAGCGCCAGATGGAGGCGTGGCAGCGCATCGGCACCTATGCCGCCGGGCTTGCGCTGGATTCCGCCGGCCTCAAGGGCAACAAGGACATCCTGTCGCGGATGGACATGATCGTCGCCGCGGGCGGCGGTGAGCGCGACATCTCCGTCGACACCGCGATCCTCAACGCGGAAGCCCAGGGCAATTGCACGCCCGGCTTCCTGAACGATCGGCTGATGAGCGACCTGCGCCCGACCCTGTTCCTGGCGCAGTTGTCCAACCTGCTCGCCGGCAACATCGCGATCTCGCACGGCGTCTGCGGCACCTCGCGCACCTTCATGGGCGAGGAGGTTGCGGGCGTCGACGCGTTCAAGATCGCTTTGGCCCGCATCGCCGGCGGCCAGAGCGACATCGCGCTGGTCGGCGGCTCGCACAATGGCGAGCGCAAGGATCTGCTCGTGCTGTACGAGTTCGGCGACTACAATCTGAAGAACGAATTCAAGCCGGTCTGGTCCCGCAAGGACCATCCGGGCTTCGCGCTCGGATCGGCCGGCGCGTTCCTGGTGCTGGAATCCAGGCCACATGCCGAGGCCCGCGGCGCCAAGCCGCTGGCCCGGCTCAGCAAGGTCGTCGCCGACCGCGCCCGCCGCAAGGAGGCAGGCGCGGTGACCGGAACGCTGGACCGTCTGTGGTTGGCGCTCGACGTCCACGAGGCCCCCGGCGCCATCATCACCGGCGCGACCGGCGCCGAGCCGGTGACGTCGGAGGAGCGCGCATTCCTCGACCATCACAAGGCGTTCGCGGTGCGCTCGAGCGGGACCCGCTTCGGCCATTCGATGGAGGCGCAGTTCGCGCTCGGTCTCGCGCTCGCTGCGCTCTCGATCTCGCGCGGCGCGCTGTTCGCGCCGGGTGACGCCTCGGGCGTGGAGACCGACATGAAGGATGCTCCGGCCCAGATCGTGGTGGTCGGCGCCGGCCACTACCGCGGCGAAGGCATGGCCTTGGTCGAAGCAGTCAAGTGAACGCGGCACGGCCTTAAGAAGACACGACGGGGGACATCATGAGTGTACGCGACAAGTTTGGACGCCCCATCGTGGTCGTGACCGGGATGGGCATCGTCACCTCCCTTGGGGCAGGCAAGTCCGATAATTGGAACAAGCTCGTGGCCGGCGAGTCCGGAATCCGCACCATCACGCGGTTTCCGATCGACGGCTTGAAGACGACCATGGCCGGCACGGTCGATTTCGTCCCCGTGGCGCCGTTCACGTCGACGGGACTGTCCGAGCGGCTCGGTCACATGGCCGTCGAGGAAGCCATCGCGCAGGCTGGAATCGGCAGCAAGGGCGATTTTCCGGGCCCGCTGTTTCTCGCCGTGGCGCCGGTCGAGATCGAGTGGCCCCAGCGTCTGGAGCTCGCGCACGAGGTTGGCGGCACTCAGTTCACCTATGACGACCTGCTGAAGGTCTGCGGCGGCGGCAAGTTCGTCAACTATCACCACCGCTTCCTGTTCGGCTCGGTCGCCGATTCGCTGTCCGACACCTTCGGCACCAAGGGCTCGCCGATCTCGCTGTCGACCGCCTGCGCCTCCGGCGCGACCGCGATCCAGCTCGGCGTCGAAGCCATCCGACGCGGTGAGACTGACGTCGCGCTATGCGCCGCCACCGAAGGCTCGGTCAATCCGGAAGGGCTCGTGCGCTTCTCGCTGCTGTCGGCGCTGTCGACCCAGAACGACCCGCCGCAGGCCGCCTCCAAGCCGTTCTCCAAGAACCGCGATGGCTTCGTGATGGCCGAGGGCGCCGGCGCGCTGGTGCTGGAAAGCTACGACGCGGCCGTGGCGCGCGGCGCCAAGATCCTCGGCGTCGTCGCTGGCTGCGGCGAGCTGACCGACTCCTTCCACCGCACCCGTTCCTCGCCGGACGGCAAGCCGATCATCGGCTGCATCCGCAAGGCGCTCGCCGATGCCGGCATGGCCCCTGAGCAGATCGACCATATCAATGCCCACGGCACCGCCACGCCCGAGAACGACAAGATGGAATATGTCGGCGTCTCCGCCGTGTTCGGCGAGCACACCAGCAAGATTCCAGTGTCGTCGAACAAGTCGATGGTCGGCCACACGATCTCGGCAGCCGGCGCGGTCGAGGCGATCTTCTCGCTGCAGACGCTCGAGCATCAGCGCATTCCGCCGACCATCAACTACGACATTCCGGATCCCGCGATCCTGTTCGACGTCGTCGGCAACAAGGCCCGCGATGCGCGCGTCACCACCGTGATGTCGAATTCGTTCGGCTTCGGCGGCCAGAACGCCTCGCTGATCCTGACGCGCGAACCGGCCTGATCCGCCGCTGCCATCGATGAGTCTCCTGCCCCTCCGGACCAAGCTCGTGATCCGCCGAGCCGTGAAGTCGGCCGGGGCTTCCGCCGTCGGCGCGCTGACGGTCGGCATGCTCAGGACCACGCGCTATTTCGACCCGCAGAAGACGGCCGACCGCTTCGCGCGCATTGCGCAGATGATCGGGCCACGCCTGCGCGAGCAGCGCATTGGTCGCGACAATCTCACCGCGGCCTTCCCGGAGAAATCGCCCGACGAGATCGAGAGAATCCTCGCCGGCGTGTGGGACAATCTCGGCCGCGTCGGCGCCGAGTTCGCCCATCTCGACAAGATCTGGGATTACGACGAGGCGCATCCCGAGCGCAGCCGGATCGAGCTGTCGCCGCGCACCCATGAGCTGTTTCATCAGCTCCGTCTCGACGGCAAGCCAGCCCTGATCTTTGCCAGCCATCTCGCCAATTGGGAGATGCCGGCGCTGGCGGCGGTCGCCCATAAGCTCGATACGGCGATCCTT
This sequence comes from Bradyrhizobium sp. SZCCHNS1050, assembly GCF_032484785.1. Lineage (NCBI taxonomy): Bacteria > Pseudomonadati > Pseudomonadota > Alphaproteobacteria > Hyphomicrobiales > Nitrobacteraceae > Bradyrhizobium > Bradyrhizobium sp. SZCCHNS1050. Next base: position 1,168,685 of record NZ_JAUETR010000002.1, read on the forward strand.
TATCGTCGACCCAACATCGCCGCCGCCGACCGCATCATCCAGGAGATACGGCAGGTCAAGATGGGCACACTGGTCCCGGCCGGCCGCGACGCCCCGCTGCGGCTGGCCCAGGCGCTCAAGAACGGCCAGCACGTTGCCATGCTGGTCGATCAGTACCTGACCGGCGGCGTCGAGGTGACGTTCTTCGGCCGCAAGACCCGCGCCAATCCGATGCTGGCCCGCCTCTTACGCCAGGTCGAATGCCCGGTGCATGGCGTGCGCATCATCCGCCTCCCCGGCAATCGCTTCCGCGCCGAAGTCTCGGAGGAAGTGACGCCGGTGCGGACGGCCGACGGACAGATCGACATCCAGGGCACGACGCAGGCGATCACCGACGTCGTCGAGAGTTGGGTCCGCGAATATCCCGAGCAATGGCTCTGGCTGCACCGGCGCTGGCGGTAGCTCGCGCCGTACCAAATTCCACCCCAAGGAAGCCGGTTGGCAGCATCCGATGCCGTCGACAGGCCCATCCGAAGAAAACTCTTACCTCCTACACGAACGCTCGCTACCTTGGCCGCCGATCCGACAGATGTTCGGAAGCTCCAGGGAGGACAAGCGCGAATGTTTTCGCATGTGATGATCGGCACCAACGACCTCGACAAGGCCAAGGCCTTCTACGACAAGCTGCTGGGGACGCTGGGCGTGCGCCCCGCCAGGGTCGACGGCCACCGCATTTTCTACATCACACCGACCGGCATCTTCTCGGTGTCGAAGCCGATCAACGGCCAGCCCGCGACCCCTGCCAATGGCGGCACCATCGGCTTTGCCTGCAGCTCGCCCGAACAGGCCGACGCCTGGCATGCGGCGGGGCTCGAAGCCGGCGGCACCACCTGCGAAAACCCGCCTGGTGTTCGTGAAGGTTCGGCCGGCAAGCTGTATCTCGCCTACCTGCGCGACCTCGACGGCAACAAGCTCTGCGCGATGCACCGGATGACGTGATCGATCTCAACCGATTTGTCAGATCAAACCAAGCGATCAAGTCTCGTCATTCCGGGGCGATGCGCAGCATCGAACCCGGAATCTCGAGATTCCGGGTCTGGTGCTTGCTCACCATCCCGGAATGACGGGAGTCATCACCTGCCCGTCTTCACCTTGGTCCAGAGCCGGTTGATGATCCGCTGCGTCGCCGGCTCACGGGCGGTGATGACGAACAGCTTCTTCAAGGTCGCGTCGTCCGGATAGATGTTCTTGTCGCCAAGGATCTTCGGGTCGATCAGCTTCTGGCTGGCCAGGTTGCCGTTGGCATAGGACAGGAAGTCCGAGTTCTTGGCGGCGACCTCCGGGCGGTAGAGGTAGTTGATCAGCGCATACGCCTCAGCCACGTGCGGGGCGTCGGCGGGAATCGCAAAATTGTCGAAGAACATCTGCGCCCCCTCTTTCGGGATCGCATAGCCGATCTCGACGCCGTTCTTCGCTTCCTGGGCACGGCTCCTCGCCTGCATGATATCGCCGGACCAACCGACGACGAGGCAGATCTCGCCGGTGGCGAGCGCGCTCAGATATTCCGACGAATGAAACTTGCGCACCGATGGCGCGACCTTGCCGACCACCTCGGCCGCCTTCTCCAGGTCGGCCTGCCTGGTCGAGTTCGGGTCGATGCCGAGATAGCTCAGCGCCGCCGGAAAGATGTCGTCGGCGGAATCCAGCATGTGGACTCCGCAATCCTTGAACTTGGCGAGGTTCTCCGGCTTGAACACCATGTCCCAGCTGTCGATCCGCGCGCCGGGACCCAGGATCTTCTCGACCGCCTTGACGTTGTAGCCGATCCCGGTCGTGCCCCACATGTAGTTGACGGCGAACTGATTGCCGGGATCGTAGGTGGCGAGACGCTCGGTCACGACAGGCCAGGCATTGGCGAGATTCGGCAGCTTCGACTTGTCGAGCGGCTGGAAGATTTTTGCCTTGATCTGGCGCTGTAGGAAGTACGCGGTCGGCACCACGACGTCGTAGCCGGATTTGCCGGCGAGCAGCCGCGTCTCCAGGGTCTCGTTGGCGTCGAACGTGTCGTAGACCACCTTGATGCCGGTCTCCTTGGTGAAGTCGTCAAGGACACCGGGCGCCATGTAGTTCGACCAGTTGTAGAAGTTGACGACGCGCTCCTCGGCGCGCCCCGCCGGTACGGAAAGCGTCAACGCCGCGACGGCCAGCGCCAGAGCCGAACCCATGCAGCCGCGCGTCATCACTTGTCTCCTAGCGCCGGTGGATGGCGTCCGACAGACGCTCCAGCGCCGTATCCAGGGTTGCGTCCTTCTTGGCAAAGCAGAACCGCACCACGGAGGTCACGGCATCCGTCTCGTAGAACGCCGACACCGGGATGGCGGCCACCTTGTAGTCGTGGACGATGCGGCGGCAGAACTGCTCGTCGGTCTCGTTGAGGCCGAGCGGCGAAAGGTCGACGGTCAGGAAGTAGGTTCCCTGCGCCTTCAGCACGGGAAAGCCCAGGCTTTCGAGACCGGCCGTGAGCCGGTCGCGGCTGCGCGCGAGCTCGCTGCGCATGTTGACGAAATAGTCGTCCGACTTGCCGAGGCCGTAGGCGACTGCGACCTGCAGGTTCGGCGCGGTCGTGAACGTCAGGAATTGATGCACCTTGGCGGCCACGCGCAACAAATGCGGCGCGGCGCAGACGAAGCCGATCTTCCAGCCCGTCAACGAGAAGATCTTGCCTGCCGAGCCGACCTTGATGGTGCGGTCGCGCATCCCGGGAATCGCGATCAGCGGAATGTGCGCGCGGCCGTCGAACACGACGTGCTCCCACACCTCGTCGCAGATCGCGACCGCGTCGAACTCCTGGCAGAAGCGTGCCAACAGCTCGAGGTCCTCGCGCGGGTAGACCACCGCGGCCGGGTTGAGCGGGTTGTTGAACAGTACCGCCTTGGTCTTTGGCGAGAACGCCTGCCGCAGCATCTCCTCCGAGAGCCGCCAATGCGGCGGCTCGAGGCGGACGAGGCGCGGAATGCCGCCGGCCTGGCGGATGATCGGCAGATAGGAATCATAGACCGGCTGAAAGCAGATCACCTCGTCGCCCGGCTCGACCACCGACAGGATCGCCGACGTCAGCGCTTCGGTGCCGCCGGAGGTGACCATGACCTCGCTCATCGGATCGAGATCGAGCTTGTGCCAGTGCTTGTAGTGCGCGGCGATGGCCTGGCGCAGCTCCGGCAGGCCCATCATCGACGGATACTGATTGTAGCCGTTGAGGACCGCGTCGGCTGCGGCGCGGCGGATATCCTCCGGGCCCGGATCGTCGGGAAAGCCCTGCCCCAGATTGATGGCGTCGTTGTCGCGCGCGAGCTGCGACATCTGCTCGAAAATGGTGACGGGCAGGTCGGCGAAGACCTTGTTCTGCGAGATCATGATCGCCTGTCAGCCGCCGGTCCTGGTCGGCAGGCCGGCCGCCTTCCAGCCGAGCATACCGCCCTGGAGATGCTTGTCGTAGGGCAGCCCGGCGGCCTGCGCGGCGAGCGATGCCGTCACCGAGCGCTTGCCAGAGCGGCAGGCGAACACGACGTCCTTGCCTTGGGGATCCGGGATCAGCTTCGGGTCGAAGCCCGACAGCGGAACGACGACGCCGTCGGGATAGGCTTCCGCGGAAACTTCATTCGGCTCGCGCACGTCAACCAGAAGAATTCGCCCTTCCGCGATCCCCTGGGCCACGTCCTGCGGGGTCAAATCGTGCACAACAGCCACGCCCATCCTCCAAGCCTTCAGCGGGGCCGTATCGGCCCTGATCCGGCCGCCAAACTCACCCCAGACGCTGCGAAAATCAAGCGCTTCGGCACGCTGACGGGATGGGTCTCGAGCTCAGATCGTGACCTGGGTGCCGACCTCCACCACCCGCCCGCTCGGGATCTGGAAATAGTCGGTCGCATCGTTGGCGGAGCGGCTCATCGAGATGAACAGGTGATCCTGCCAACGCGGCATGCCCGAGTGCGCAGCCGGCTTCAGCGCGCGGCGCGACAGGAAGAACGAGGTCGACATGATGTCGAACTGCCAGCCGAGCTTGCGCGCGATCGCCAGGGCGCGCGGCACGTTGGGCGATTCCATGAAGCCGAAGCGCAACGTCACCTTGGAAAACGTCGGACTGATCTGCTCGAGGCGAACGCGTTCGGACGGCTCGATGCGCGGCGTCGGCGCGGTCTCGATCGTCAGGATCACGTTCTTTTCGTGCAGCACCTTGTAGTGCTTGAGGCTGTGCATCAGCGCGGTCGGCGCGCTCAAGGGATCGCTGGTCAGGAACACGGCCGTACCGGCCACCCGCTGCGGCGGACGCTTCTCAAGCATGGTCACGAGATCGGCGAGCGGGAATTCGAGCTTGCGCGACTTGTCGAACAAGAGCCGGCTGCCGCGCCGCCACGTGTACATCAGCGTCATCACGAAGCCGCCCAGCGCCAGCGGCACCCAGCCGCCTTCGAACACCTTCAGGAGGTTCGCCGCCAGGAAGGTCAGGTCCAGGAACAGGAACGGCGCAATCAGCGCGGCGGCCGCGAACGGCGACCACCGCCAGACCTTCCAGATCACGACGAAGCCCATCATGGCCGTCACGACCATGGTGCCGGTGACCGAGATGCCGTAGGCCGAGGCCAGCGCGCTGGACGACTTGAACATCAGCACGAGCAGCATGACCGAGATCAGCAGCAGCTTGTTGATGCGCGGAATGTAGATCTGGCCAGAATGCGCCTCGGAGGTGTGACGGATCTCGAAGCGCGGCAGCAGGCCGAGCTGGATCGCCTGCCGGGTCAGCGAATAGGCACCGGTGATGACGGCCTGGCTCGCGATGACGGTCGCCATGGTGGCGAGCGCGACCATCGGGATCAGCGCCCAATCCGGGAACATCAGGAAGAACGGGTTCTCGATCGCCTTCGCGTCGGCGATCACCAGCGCCCCCTGCCCCAGATAGTTCAGCGCCAGCGACGGCAGCACGATGAACAGCCAGGCGGTCTGGATCGGCCGCTTGCCGAAATGGCCGAGGTCGGCATACAGCGCCTCGGCGCCGGTGACGGCAAGGAACACCGCGCCGAGCGTGATGAAGCCGATGATCCCGTGATGCAGCATGAAGGTCACGGCATGCAGCGGGTTGATCGCCCACAGCACCTCCGGATGGTGCAGGATCGGCGGCAACGCCGCGATCCCGATCACCAGGAACCAGATCAGCATGATCGGGCCGAAGAACGCCGCCACCTTGGCCGTGCCGCGCACCTGGACCGCGAACAGCATGACCAGGATGATGACCGTGAGCGGCACGACGTAGGGATCGAACGCCGCCGTCACCAGCTTGATGCCCTCGATCGCCGACAGGACGGACAGGGCCGGCGTGATCACCGCGTCGCCATAGAACAGCGCGCCGCTGACGATACCGAGCAGAACGATGACGCTGGCGCCGCGCGTGACCGCACGCTGGGCGAGCGCCATCAGCGCCAGGGTGCCGCCCTCGCCGTGGTTGTCGGCGCGCAGCAGGATCACGACGTATTTGAGGGTCACGACGACGATGAGAGCCCACAGGATGAGCGAGATCACCCCCATCACGGCGTGAGGCGCAGCTTCGCCGCTGCTGCTCGCAGCCATGACCGCTTCACGCAACGCGTACAGCGGGCTGGTGCCGATGTCGCCATAGACGACACCGATGCTTCCCAGTGTCAGCGCCGCGAAGCTCGCCGTGGAATGGGCGTTGCCATGCCCGTTGGTCGCCGGCGCTTCCGCGGGCGTAGCTGCGACGTCGACTGTCATGGGGTAGCCCCCTCGAGGACTCGTTAATGCTTCACTGCACAACGCGGCAGAGCGCGCGGCTTATAGCGGCAGCGCGTTGCGACGGACCTGTCGGGAATGCGCCTCAGCCATGCATTTAGGCATACACGAGACATCAGGGAAGACCAACCGATCAAATCGTTACCTGGGTACCCACCTCGACGACCCGGCCCGTGGGAATCTGGAAATAATCCGTGGCGTCGTTGGCCGACCGGCTCAGACCAATGAAGAGATGGTCCTGCCAGGCCGGCATGCCCGACTGGGACGATGGCTTCAACGAGCGGCGCGAGACGAAGAACGACGTGGACATGATGTCGAACTGCCAGCCGAGCTTGCGCGCCACCGCGAGCGCGCGCGGCACGTTCGGGGATTCCATGAATCCGAAGCGCAGCCGCACCTTGGAAAACTTCTCGCTGATCTTCTCCATGCGCACGCGCTCCGAGACATCGACCCGCGGCGTCTGCGCGGTCTCGATGGTCAGGATCACGTTGTGCTCGTGCAGCACCTTGTTGTGCTTGAGATTGTGCAGCAATGCGGTCGGCACCGAGGTCGGATCGCTCGTGAGAAACACCGCCGTGCCCTTGACGATGTGAGGAGGCCTCTTCTCCAGGCTGGTGATCAGGTCATCCAGCGGAACCTCGATCTTGCGCGTCTTGAGCACCAAGATCGCCGAACCACGCCGCCAGGTCCAGATCGTCACGACCATCGCGGCACCGAACAGCAGCGGAACCCAGGCTCCTTCGAGGAGCTTCAGCAGGTTGGCGCTGAAGAAGGTCATATCGACGATGACGAAGGGAGCGATCACGGCAGCCGCCACGGCCGCACGCAAGTTCCACAGCTTCCAGATCACCACGAAGCCCATGATGCCGTCGGCGACCATGGTGGTGGACACTGCGATGCCGTAGGCGGAGGCGAGATTGCTCGAGGTCCGGAACAGCAGGACCAGCAGCAGCACGCCGATCAGCAGCAGCCGGTTGACCCGCGGCAGATAGATCTGGCCGGCATGGCTCTCCGACGTATAGCGCACCTCGAAACGCGGCAGCAGACCGAGCTGGACCGCCTGGCTGACCAGCGAATATGCGCCCGTGATCACGGCCTGGCTCGCGATGACAGTCGCGGCGGTGGCCAGCACCACCAGCGGCAGCAGCAACAGTTCAGGCACCATCCGGTAGAACGAATTCTCGATCGCGGCCGGATCGGACAGCACCAGGGCGCCCTGCCCGAAATAGTTGATCAGCAGCGCCGGAAGCACGAAGAACAGCCAGGCCGACTGGATCGGCTTGCGGCCGAAATGACCGAGATCTGCATAGAGCGCCTCGCCGCCGGTGACCGCGAGGAACACCGCGCCCAGGGTGACCAGGCCGATCGTGCCGTGCGAGAGCAGAAACTGCACCGCATAGTAGGGATTGATCGCCGCGAGCACCGAGGGGTCGTCGCGGATGTGGACCAGCCCCATCACGGCGAGGGCGGTGAACCACGTGACCATGACCGGGCCGAAGGCGGAGGCGACGCGCGCCGTCCCCTTGCTCTGGACCGCGAACAGCACGACCAGGATGAACACGGTCAGCGGCACGACATAATGCTCGAGCGCAGGCGCGGCGAGCTTGAGGCCTTCGACCGCCGACAACACCGAGATCGCCGGCGTGATCATCGAGTCTCCGATGAACATCGAAGCGCCGATCACACCCAGCGACATCAGGAACAGGCTGCGCCGACCCAAAGCCCGCTGTCCGAGCGCCATCAGCGACAGCGTTCCGCCCTCGCCGTTATTGTCGGCGCGGAGCAGCAGCAGGACGTATTTGGCTGTCACCACGATGAACAGCGACCAGAGGATCAGCGAGAGCACGCCGAGCACGATGATCCGCGACACCGGGTGCCCCTGAGCAGCGCCGTGCGCGGCCTCGCGAAAGGCGTAGAGGGGCGAGGTGCCGATGTCTCCGAACACCACGCCGATGCTGCCTAGCGTCAGCCCCCAAAACCCCGACGTGCTCGCGGTGTCCTGTCCTTCGGTCGATGTCGCGCTGGCCGTCATGTGCTCGGAACGCATCTTCCCTGTTTGGCCCGGCGCGTGTGAACGTAGACCGTTCGCAGGTCAAGTCTCTACCGTAAGCAGACCTATGTTCCCAGCCCGCAACCAAACGGCACGGCTGACACAGATGTCGCATGCCGCATCGCGGCAAGTGCCTTTAGCCCAAGCATCCTGAGGCAGATGTCGGATCTGCCTCAGGCGAATCAAGTGGCTGCTGATGCTCTTCGTTGCCGTTCGCAGTCGCCCGTGCGGCAATATGATGCGGGAAGCGAAGCGTCCCGGCTACGGCTTCAGATCGGGCGGCAATGGCGGGTCTTCCCGCATCAAGGTGATCGTCACGCGGCGGTTGGCGGCCAGCGAGGGATCGTCCGGGAACAGTGGCTGGCTATCCGCCTTGCCGGAGACCGCGTAGATGTGGCTCGCCGGCAACCCTTCCCGCTCCAGGATCTGGCGTACTGCGTTGGCGCGGTCCGCCGACAGGTCGAAACCATCATAATCGCTCCGGGCGGGAACGAAGCCGGCGGCCGTGTGCCCGGTGATCTGGACCCGAAGCGGTGTCGCCTTGAGCGGTGCGGCCAGCTTCTCGATCAGGCGTCGCGTGCGGTCGAAGGGCACCTTCGAGCCATCCGCGAACATCGACCGCCCGTCCTGGTCGACGATCTCCAGGTTGAGCCCCTGCTTGGTCTCTTCGAACATGATGTGCTTGGAGATCTCGGTCATCTCCGGCATGTCCTGCAGCGCCTGACGCAGCGAGGCAGACGCCAGCGCGAACTGGCGATCGATCTTCAGCTTGGCGCCATTGGTATGCTGGCGCTCCTCCTGCTCGGGGCTGGGCTCGCGCGCGGTCTCCTCCGGCGAGATGTGGGCGGCGTTCTTGAGCTTCGGCCGGGTCGGCAGGCCGTCGGATTCCACGATGCCCGAATAGCGCGACTCGGACTGCACGCCGAAGGCGTCGCGCATCGAGCCTGCGACGACTTTCAGCTTGTTGTTGTCCATGGTCGAGAACGCGACCAGCATCACGAAGAAGCTGACCAGAAGTCCCATCAGGTCGGCAAAGGTCACGAACCAGCCGTGACCGCCGCCATGCGCATCGCCCCTCTTCTTCTTGGCCATTGCCTACCCCACCCCGGATCGCCCCGCCGCAGCCGATCAGGCCGGCACGGGCTCGCCTTCGGCATGGCGATGCTTCTCGGGCAGATAGGCCAGGAGCATTTCGCGGACCAGGGCGGGGCTCTTGGAGTCGCGGATCATCAGAATTCCGTCGATGATCAGCGTCCGGTTGGTTTCCTCGTCCAGCAGCTTGCCATGCAGCTTGTCGGCGATCGGCAGACAGATCAGGTTCGACACCAACGCGCCGTACAGGGTCGCGAGCAGCGCGGTCGCCATGAACGGGCCGAGCTTCGAGGGATCGGTCATGTTGGCGAACATCTGCACCATGCCGATCAGCGTGCCGACCATGCCGAACGCCGGGGCGCAGTCGCCGATGGCGCGATAGATCTTGCTGCCTTCGTCCAGGTGCATCAGGAAATTGTCGCGGTCACGCTCGAGATTGTCGCGGATGAATTCGAGGTCGTAGCCGTCGGCCACGTAGCGGATTCCCTTGGCGAGGAACGGCTCGTCGGTCTCGACCTTTTCCAGGCCGACCGGGCCCTGCTTGCGCGCGATCTCGGCAATGCGGGCGAGCTCGTCGACGAGTTCGCGGGCCGACAGGCGGCTCATGGTGAAAGCGTACTTCATTCCAAGCGGAACGCCGTGCAGCATGACGCCCAGCGGGAAGCGAATCATGGTGGCTGCGATCGAACCGCCGAAGATGATGATTGCGGCGTGCTCGCTGACGAACATCTCGAGATCGCCGCCCAGCAGCATCATCGTCGCGATGACGATCACGCCAGCCACGAGCCCCGCACTCGTCATAATATCCATGAGTCAACTCCACCCGCGTACGCAAACCACGACCCTGCCGGACCGACGCGGTGCTTCTGGACCGCATGTCACGAGACTAGATGTCCGCCATTAAGGACGAGTTACTGAATTCGGTAGGCATAATGAAAGGTAAACAGCAGCGCCGCAGACCACGCCGACTCGCTCAAGCGGCTGAGGATCCGGACTTGAGCAGGTTCGCCACGGCGAAGACGGCCGACTGATCGAATGATCGCTGCATCTTGTGGACCATCTCCAGCATCTGCGCCGGCTCCATCGTCGCCGATCCCACCTCGAGTTCGCGCGACAGGCGCGACAGCGCCGAGAAACCGAACGTCGCCGACGAGCTCTTGATCGAATGCGCCTCACGCCTCAGTTCGAGGCGATCCTCGAACTTGGCCGCAAGCGTGCCGAACTTTCCGGACGTATCGTCGAGGAACGTGCGCAGGACCTCCAGCGCATCCTCTTCGCCGAGCTCGGAGACCAGGATCTGATAGACGGATTCGTCGAATTGCACCCAGTCGGTCATGCGACAAGCCTTTCCTTGTGTGTAGCAGCGGCCGCGCGAAGCAGAGCGGCATTCAGTCGATCGCGCGTGACCGGCTTGGTCACGAAGTCGTTCATGCCGGCGTCCGTGCAAGCCAGATGATCCTGGCTGGTGGCGTTGGCCGTCAGGGCAACAATGTAGATGTCCTGGGCGGGCGGCGGCAGCGAGCGGATCATCCGCGTCGCCGTCAGCCCGTCCATCTCGGGCATCATCATGTCCATCAGCACGAGATCGTAGGCCTGCCTCTGCACGGCCGCGATCGCCTGGGTTCCGTTCTCGACGATGTCGTAGCGGTGACCGAGCTTGTCCAGGAGCTTCTTGATGACGAACTGATTGGTCAGATTGTCCTCGGCAACGAGGATCTTCAGCGGCTCGAGGCTGCCCGGACGTTCCTCGGCGATCGTCTCACCGACCGGCACGATGGTCGCCTCGGGCGCGCTCACCTGCTCGACGTCCGGCTGCGTCTGGACCTGGATCGAGAAGGTGAAGGTGCTTCCCTCCCCCACCTTGCTCTGCACCGTGATGTCGCCGCCCATGCAGGTGACGAGGCGCTTGCAGATTGCGAGCCCCAGACCGGTGCCGCCAAAGCGGCGCGAGATGGAATTGTCGACCTGCGAGAACTGCTTGAACAGCCGGCTGACGGCGTCTGCGGGAATGCCGACGCCGGTATCGGCGATCGAGAACACCAGCGTCAGGTGCGGCCCGGCAAGGTTCTCGGCACGGACATCGATATGGACGCCGCCCGATTCGGTGAATTTGAGCGCATTGCCGACCAGGTTGAACAGCACCTGGCGCAATCGCGCGGGATCGCCGACCACGTAGTTCGGCACTTCCGGCGCGATCGAGGTCGTCAGCTGCAGACCCTTTTCCTTGGCGCGGGACACCAGCAGCTCGGCGGTCGCCGTCACCGACCGGTGCAGGTCGAACTCGATGTGCTCGATCTCCAGACGATCGGCATCGAGCTTGGAGAAATCGAGGACGTCGTTGAGCAGCTGCAACAGATAGTCGGCCGACTCGCGCAAGGTGGTCGCGATCTTGCGCTGCTCCGGCGCGAGGTCCGCCGACAGCAAGAGATCGGCAAGGCCGATGACGCCGTTCATCGGCGTGCGTATCTCATGGCTCATCATCGCCAGGAATTCGGAGCGCGCCCGCGTACCTGCCTCGGCGGCATCACGCGAGGCGGCAAGCCCCGCCTGATAGCGCGCAATCAGGATCGTGATGATGCCGATGACCACCGTCAGCAACGCTCCGACCAGCAGATCACGATCGCGGTTGAGCTTGAAGGCGCTGAAGATCTCCTCGGAGGCCTGACCGACGATGACCACCAGCGGCAGATCCTTGATGCGCTGGAACGAGTAGATGCGCGTGACGCCGTCGATCAGACTTTTGAAGGTGTAGAAGCCGCTGCTTCCGTGCTGAATGGCGCTCATCACCGGGCTGCCGGCGAGCGAGGATCCGACGCCCCCCGGACCGGCCGAGGCCCGTGCGCGCACGATGCCGTCGAGACCGAGCAGTGTGACATTGCCCTTCTTGCCGAGATCGACCGAATTGTAGAAGCTCGACAGATATTCAGGGTCGAGCGAGACCACCACGACGCCGCCGAACGAACCGTCCGGCATGATGATGCGGCGGGTCAACTGGATCGACCATTTGTTGGAGACACGGCCGAAGATCGGCTTGCTGATGAAGAGAAAATCATCCTTGCCGTCGGCATGAACGCGGAAGTGCTCGCGGTCGCGCAGGTCGAGGCCCCGCATCTTCGGATCGATGTTGCTGGACAGCATGATGCCGTCCTTGCCGATCACGACGACCTGAAACGAGAAGTCGGACAGGAACTGGCTGTTCTTCGACCATAGCGACATGTCGAAGTTGTGCGGGTCCCTGGCATAGGAGTCGCGGACGTAGAGCAAGGTCTGATCTGCCGCGCGGATCGAGCGGATGATCTGCTCCTCGAACGCGCGGGCCAGATTGGCGCCGTTCTTAAGCGCCGACTGCTCGGTGCGCGTATACTCTTCAGAGATGGTGTAGAAGATGCCGGCCCACACCAGGGCGATCGCCGAGAGGCCGATCGCGGCGCTGCCGAAATGTCCGATCAGCCGAACCATCTTGTCGACGGTCCGGTCGAGCCGCCCGAACAACGGCCCGGATTTCGATATCAGCCTGCGCATGTCCTTCGCCCTCGGGCGACATGCCTATCGGGACAGGCTAGCCATCAGGTAAAGCTTGATGGATAAAATCTTCTCAACGAGCGACGGCCGCTTAACCTTCGGCGAATTCCGGCCTGTTTGCGGGTAATTCGTCACCGTGTGCGATATTTTCGGCGGAGGGTCAGCCGCCACCCCGTAGTCATCCGGATGCGGTTGCAGCGTCGCAGTTCGGCGAGCGCCCAGCGCAAGGCCGGCGGGCCGCACCGCCGCGCGGTACGGCTCGCCCATTGGGACCGGAGTGAAGCGACGCTCAATGAATCTCCGCCGACCGCTTCAAGGCGGCCTTGAGCTTCTCGAGCGAGAAATCCGCAGACCGCGCGATCTCCAGGATCGGCGTTTCACGGCGCGCGCACAACTCGGCCGCCTCGGGAAGCCTCGCCGCGATGTCGGCGGGGATGACGATCGCACCATGGCGATCGGAGTGGATCAGGTCGTCCGAGCGCACGGTCATCCCGGCGACGCGGACCTCGCCGCCGAAGCTCTCGGCATGCACCCACGCATGCGACGGACCGATCGAGCCCGCCAGTGCCTGGAAGCCGGCAGCCCATTGCGGGATGTCGCGGATCGATCCATCGGTGATCACGCCGAGGCAGCCGAGCGCCTTGTGGACGTTGCTCTGTACCTCGCCCCAGAATGCGCCGTAGCCGATGTCGGGGCCGTCGATATCCTGGATCACGACGACGCGGGGACCATGACCGGTGCCGACATATTCGTAGTAGTCGGTGCGTCGCCTCGCCTGCTCCTCCGCCGGCAATCCCGATTTGACGACGGACCGGATCGTCGCCGTCCGCGCGTAGCCGACCATGGGCGGCAGATCGGGGAACGGACACACCAGCGGCTTGGTCGTGTAGCCGATCAGGCGCCGCTCGGGCGCCACGATCTCCATCGCGTTGCAGATAGTCGGCGTATCGTAGCGCGCGAGCGCCTCGAGGACGGAAGCAGCGAGGGGCGCGGCGGCAGTGCTTGTCACGGGCGTTTTCTCCGGATGATGCGGACGGCATTCGCGGCCGTCCTTGGCCATCCGGTATAACTGAGGCGCCCAAGCCGGCAAAGCGCGCGCCGGGTCTTGGGCCCTGCGCTCAGTGCAGCCGTTCCGGCGGCCGCTGCCCCTGCTCCACCGCTGGCGCGCCGGTCGGCGCAAAAGCCGTCGTGGATGAAGACGAGGCGTGCGACGCTGCAGCCGCGGCACCAAGGACCGCGGCGTGCCGCGCCGCCTGGTGCCGATACAGCCGCCAGCCGAACGGAAGGCTCAAGATGTAGAGGATCGATCCGGCCGACAGGATGTGCCAGGGATAGACCACCAGCAGCGCCACGAAGAACACCACCGAGGCGAACACCGGCAGCACGAGTTCGGGCGAGACACGCATCCGCGTGGTCTTGCCGGAGAACACCGGCAGCCGCGACACCATCAGGAAGGCGATCAGCAGGGTGTAGAACGCCGTCACCAGCGCCGGCGGCCTCGGCAGGTCCAGGAACGCCAGATAGACGGGCAGCAGCACGGTGATGGCGCCGAGCGGTGCCGGCACGCCGGTGAAGAAATTGGCGGCGAAGGGCGGCTTGTTGGGATCGTCGATGCTGGCATTGAAGCGCGCCAGCCGCAGGCCGCCGCTGATGGCGTACATCATGGCGGCGATCCAGCCGCCGTCGCGCAGCTCATGGAGCTGCCAGAAATACAGGATCAGGCCCGGCGCCACGCCGAAATTGACGAAATCGGCCAGGCTGTCGAGCTCGGCGCCGAACTTCGACTGGCCCTTGATCATGCGGGCGATGCGGCCATCGATGCCGTCCAGGAAGGCGGCAAAGACGATGGCGCCGACCGCGAGCTCCATCCGTCCCTCGGTCGACAGCCGGATCGCGGTCAGGCCGGCGCAGATCGCCAGCAGGGTGATCATGTTCGGCACCAGCAGCCGCACCGGGATCGGGCGGAAACGGCGGCGGCGCAGTTCGGGAGAGTTCACGTCGAAGCTCATGATCACACCACGTGTGGTTTGGGCCGGAACCTTGTGCCTGAACACAGCTCAAGGTCCCCTTAATGGGTCACCAGCGGGCAGCGACGGTTCACTGGCTCCGGAACGTCAGGCCGGGCACGGGGACGTCGAAATCGGCCAGGATCGTCTCGCCGGCAATGGCCGTCTGCCCCTCCGAGACCAGAACCTCCGTGCCGTCGGGGAGATAGACGTCGAGCCGCGAGCCGAAGCGGATCAGGCCGAAGCGCTCGCCAGCCCCAATGGTCTGCCCCTCGCGCACGAACGACACGATCCGGCGCGCCACGAGGCCTGCGATCTGGACCACGCCGATGCGGCCATGCGGCGTCGAGATCGCGAGCGAGTTGCGCTCGTTGTCCTCGCTCGCCTTGTCGAGCTCGGCATTGATGAAGGCGCCCGGACGGTAGGCGATCTTCTCGATCCGGCCGGCCACCGGGCTGCGGTTCACATGCACGTTGAACACGCTCATGAAGATCGAGACCCGCAGCAGCGGTCGGTCGCCGAGGCCGAGCTCGGCCGGCGGCAGGGCGCGCGTGATCATGGAGATGCGCCCGTCGGCCGGCGCCACCACCAGCCCTTCCCGCTGCGGCGTGACCCGGATCGGGTCGCGGAAGAACAGCGCGCACCAGACGGTGAGCAGCGTGCCGATCCAGCCGAGCGGGGTGAATATCCAGAACAGGATCAGGCTGACGAGGGCAAATCCCCCGATGAAAGGATAACCTTCCGGGTGGATCGGCGGGATCTGAGCGCGGATGGAATTGCTGATCGACATGGCCTGCTTCGTTGAGTGTTGTCGCTCTGACCTCAGAGCGGACCGCCGCCTTGACTAGGTCGATGGCCGGCGAAGGTCAAAATGAATCCTTAATGCATTCTTGAGTTCAGATCAGGGCGGTTCGCGGCATCATTCGGCGGCACTCGCCACCTGTCCGGTCCGATCGGGCCCGGCCGCGTCCGGCTCGCTCCGATCCGGCGGATTGCGGTTCGGCGCCCCCGCATCGTCGCCGATCTGCGCCAGTTTTTCGCGCGCCTCCTCAGCCTCGCGCTGCCGGTTCCACATGCCGGCATACAGCCCGCCTTTGGCCAGCAGCTCGGCATGAGTGCCGCGCTCGGCAATTCGCCCCCGGTCGAGCACGATGATCTCGTCGGCCGCCACGATGGTCGAAAGCCGGTGCGCGATCACGAGCGAGGTACGATTGCGCGACACACCATCGAGCGCCTCCTGGATCTCGTGCTCGGTATGGCTGTCCAGCGCCGAGGTCGCCTCGTCCAGCACGAGGATCGGCGGCCCCTTCAGGATGGTGCGGGCAATCGCAACGCGCTGCTTCTCGCCACCGGAGAGCTTGAGGCCGCGCTCGCCCACCTGGGTCTCGTAGCCCTTCGGCGCCATCCGGATCAGACCGTCGATCTGGGCCAGCCTCGCTGCCTCCTCGACGGCGGCGTCGTCCGCATCCCAGCGTCCGTAGCGGATGTTGTAGCGGATGGTGTCATTGAACAGCACGGTATCCTGCGGGACCATCCCGATCTGGGCGCGCAGCGACACCTGGGTAACGTCGCGGATGTCCTGGCCGTCGATCAAGATGCGGCCGCCGGAGACGTCGTAGAGCCGAAACAGCAGCCGCGAGATGGTCGACTTGCCAGCACCGGACGGCCCCACGATCGCGACCGTCTTGCCCGCCGGCACCTCGAAGCTCAGCCCCTGCAGGATCGGCCGCTCCGGCTCATAGGCGAAGCGGACGTCGTCGAAGCGGACATTGCCAGAGGTGACCACCAAAGGCGTCGCTCCGGCCGCGTCTTTCACCTCGGCATCGCGCGTGAGCACGCCGAACATCTTCTCGATGTCGATGATCGCCTGCTTGATCTCGCGATAGACCATGCCCATGAAGTTCAGCGGCTGGTAGAGCTGGATCATCATGCTGTTGATCATGACGAAGTCGCCGACCGTGTTGCGTCCCTGACGCACGCCCTGGGCGCACATCAGCATAGCCACCGTCAGCCCGATCGTGAAGATCACGGCCTGCCCGGCGTTGAGCACCGCGAGCGAGGTATAGGTCTTCACGCTGGCCCGCTCGTAGCGCTCCATGGAACGGTCATAACGCTCGGCCTCGCGCGCCTCGGCGCCGAAATACTTCACTGTCTCGTAGTTGAGCAGCGAGTCGATGGCCTTGGTATTGGCATCCGTATCCGAGTCGTTCATGCGGCGCCGGATCTCGATGCGCCACTCGGTCGCAATGTAGGTGTAATAGAGATAGGCCGCGACCATGGTGAGCGTGACCAGAACGTAGCGCCAGTCGAACTGCCACAGGAGCACCGCCGTCAGCAGCGAGACCTCGACGATGGTCGGGATCAGCTGCAGGATCACCATGCGCACGATGGTCTCGATCGCGTTGCGGCCGCGCTCGAGCACGCGGGTCAGGCCGCCGGTCTTGCGCTCGAGGTGAAAGCGCAGCGATAATTCATGCATGTGGACGAAGGTGATGGTCGCGAGCTTGCGCACGGCATGCATGGCGACGCGGGCAAAAATACCGTCGCGCCACTGCGTCAGCACCGCCATCAGCACCCGAATCCCGCCGTAGCTTGCCGTCATGACGATCGGCGAGGCCACCAGCCAGAACGCCCAGTTATCGGGCGCGATCGGCGCGGTGTTGGCGCCGGTCAACGCGTCGATCGCCCATTTGAAGGTGAAGGGCAGGACCAGCGTCGCGACCTTGGCCACGATCAGCAGCACCACCGACCATAGCACGCGCATCTTCAGGTCGGCGCGATCGCTCGGCCAGATGAAGGGCCACAAGTGGCGCAGCGTGCCGGCCAGCGTTCCCTGCTCGAGGGACGAAGGCTGGTTGGCGGCTGGTTCGGAGGAGGAATCGGGCGGCATCAAACGTTCTGGAGCAGCGAGTGTTTTGGCATGTTGTGATGCCGGGCGTTGCCTGCGTCATATAGAGTGTCCGGGCGCCGGATGCACCGGTACGTCGACGGAATCCGTTGCCGCGGCGCAGTATTTGCATACTTGTTTTCGGACAAATGGACCCATTCAGCCTGCATCATTCCGTGAAAGCCCGCGAATCCACGTCCTCCGCCCTCGTCTTGACGCCTTTCAACTGCAGTGTCACACCGCTCCAATGACTGAAATCCGCACCGTTTGCGTCTATTGCGGCTCCGGCCCGGGGACGAATCCCAGCTTCATCGAATCGGCGAAAGCACTCGGCAAGGCGCTTGCCGAGAACGGCGTCAGGCTCGTCTATGGCGGCGGCTCCATCGGCATGATGGGCGCGGTTGCCAAGGCCGTGCTCGACCATGGCGGCGACGTCACCGGCATCATTCCGGACTTCCTGGTGAAGAAGGAAGTCATGATGCCGCTCAAGGATCTCATCATCACGCCCGACATGCACGAGCGCAAACGGCTGATGTTCGAGCACTCCGACGCGTTCGTGGCGCTGCCCGGCGGCATCGGCACGCTCGAGGAGCTCGTCGAGCAGCTGACCTGGAAGCAGCTCGGACGCCACGCCAAGCCCGTGCTGATGGCCAATATCGACGGCTTCTGGGAGCCGCTGTTCGGGCTGCTCGCGCACATGCGCGAGACCGAGTTCATCCGCCCCGGTTTCCAGATCGAGCTGCTCAAGGCCGAACGCGTTGAGGACATCCTGCCGCGCCTGCGCGAGGCCGCCGCCCGCGTCGCCAAGGAAGATACCGAGATGGCGCCTGAGATCGCCAAACGGCTCTGAGCCCCTACTCGCTCGGGAATGTGACCGCCTCGATCCGGTTGCCATCGGGATCAAGCACAAAGGCCGCATAATAGCGCACGCGATCATGCGGTCGCAGTCCTGGCGCACCGTCGGAAACTCCGCCCGCCTCCAACGCTGCCGCGTGAAACGCATCGACCTCCGCCATGCTCCTGGCTCGCAGGCCCACATGAGAGCCGGTGTCGGCCGGCACGCGCGCCATGGCGGGGCGTAGATTGATCCAGAATTCCGGATAGGCCTTGCCGAAGCCGATGGTCGTGGGGCGCTCGATCAGCCGCGTCAGCCCGAGCGGCGCCAGCGCACGCTCATAGAACCGCGCGCTGCGGACGAGATCGCTGACACCGACGGAGACGTGGTCGATCATGCGTTTGCTCCTGGCCTCTCCAGGTCAATGCGAGGAGCGAAGCGACGAAGCAATCCAGAATCGCGCATTCAGCCCCGGATTGCTTCGCTTCGCTCGCAATGACGGATGCATCATCTCACCCTTTCGCGCCGGACTTCACCAGCTTGTAGAATACCGAGTCCATCAGCGCCTGGAACGAGGCGTCGATGATGTTGGGTGACACGCCGACCGTGGTCCAGCGCTCCCCCTTTTCGTCCTCGCTCTCGATCAGCACGCGCGTGACCGCCTCGGTGCCGCCATTGAGGATACGGACGCGGTAGTCGATCAGCTTGAGGCCGTCGATGAAGCCCTGGTACTTGCCGAGATCCTTGCGCAAGGCGACGTCGAGCGCATTGACCGGGCCGTTGCCTTCCGCCGCCGAGATCAGCCGCTCGCCAGCGACGTCCACCTTGACCACGGCCAGCGCCACCGTGACGCGTTCACCGAGCGCGTTGTAGCGCTGCTCGACATTGACGTCGAACTGCTCGACCCGGAAATACTCCGGCACCGAGCCCAGCGTACGCCGCGCCAGCAACTCGAACGAGGCGTCGGCGGACTCGTAGGCGTAGCCCGCGGCCTCGCGCTCCTTCAGTTCCTCGACGAGGCGCGTCAGCTTAGGATCGCTCTTGCTGAAGGGAATGCCGCCACGCTCCAGCGCCGCAATGACGTTGGATCGTCCGGCCTGGTCGGAGACCAGCACCTTGCGATGATTGCCGACGCGCTCGGGCAGGACGTGCTCATAGGTCTGCGGATCCTTCAGCACGGCCGACGCATGAATACCGGTCTTGGTGACGAAGGCGCTCTCGCCGACATAAGGCGCGTGCCGGTTCGGCGCACGGTTCAGCATGTCGTCGAGCGTGCGCGAGACCTTCATCAGGCCGGCGAGCTGCCGGTCCGATACGGCGATCTCGAACCGATCCGAGAACTCCGTCTTCAGCTTCAAGGTCGGGATCAGTGAGCACAGATTGGCATTGCCGCAGCGCTCGCCGAGTCCGTTCAAGGTGCCCTGGATCTGCCGCACGCCAGCGCGGACCGCGGCAAGCGAGTTCGCCACCGCCTGCTCGGTATCGTTATGGGCGTGGATGCCGAGATGATCGCCCGGCACATGCTTGGCGACCTCGCCGACGATCACCTCGATCTCGTGCGGCATGGTGCCGCCATTGGTGTCGCACAGCACGACCCAGCGCGCGCCGGCCTCATAGGCCGCGCGGGTGCAGGCCAGCGCGAACTCCGCATTCTCCTTGTAGCCGTCGAAGAAATGCTCGCAGTCGAGCATCACCTCGCGCCCCGCAGCCTTCGCGGCGGTCACGCTGTCGCGGATCGAGGCGAGATTCTCCTCGTTGGTGGTCTCCAGCGCGACGCGGACCTGGTAGGCGGATGACTTCGCGACGAAGCAGATCGCGTCCGCCTCGGCCTCCAGCAGCGCCGCCACGCCCGGATCGTTGGACACCGAGCGTCCCGCCCGGCGCGTCATCCCGAAGGCGGTGAAGCGGGCATGGCCGAGCTTGGGCTTGGCGGCGAAGAACTCGGTGTCGAGCGGGTTGGCGCCGGGATAGCCGCCCTCGACATAGTCGATGCCGAGATCGTCGAGCATGCGCGCGATCGCCTGCTTGTCGGCCAGCGTGAAATCGACACCGTTGGTCTGCGCGCCATCGCGCAGGGTGGTGTCGAACAGATAAAGCCGTTCCCTGCTTGTGCCTGCCCTGCTCATGCCTGCGCTCCCCCGGAGCCGAGCGTCTTCTTCATCGTAGTGTTGGCGAGCCACTCGCCATTGATGGAGACGCTATTGCGCTGCTGCGCGACGTAGCCGCGCTTGCGGAAGAATTCGACCGCCGTGTCGCTGGCGTCGACCGACAGACCGGTCGTGCCGCGCGCGCCCGCCAGCTTTTCCAGCGCGTCGCACAGCAGGGCGCCGACGCCCTGCCCGGCCGCATTCGGATGGACATAGAGCATGTCGATGTGATCGTTGCCCTTCAGCGCGGCGAAGCCGACCGGCGAGCCCTGCAGGGTCGCAATCAAGGTGAGCTCGGATGCCAGCCTCTTGCCAAAACCCGTCTCATCCTCAGCAGCGGACGCCCAGGCCTCCTGCTGCTCCTCGCTGTAGTCATCACCGGTCAATTGCTGGATGCTGGCGACGAAGATCGCGGCCAGCACCGGCGCATCAGCGGGAAGAAACGGCCGCAGCGCGGGCCTCGGGAGAGCCTGTCCCATGCGTCACCACATGCCGTAGAGTTTCGTGACCAGCGCCACTGCGCCCGCGATCAGCACCAGCTTGAGCAGGATGTAGTACAGCCAGTGCCGCGGAAACGGCGTGTCGGGCTTGCTCATCGCGCAATCTCCCAGGTCGTGACCGGCTTGCCGTCGGCGCCCTTGCCGTCCTTCAATACGATACCCATCGCGGCGAGTGCGTCGCGGAGGCGATCGGACTCCTTGAAGTCCTTGCGCGCCCGGGCCGCGGTACGCTCGGCGATCAGGCTTTCGACCTTGGCGGCGTCGACGCCTTTGGCCTGCTGCTTTCGCGCTTCCCATCGCGCGACTGTGTCCGACAGGAAGCCCGCAAAGCGGAGCGAGCCGGCAAAGGCCGCGCGGTCCGTCTCGCCGCCGGACGCCGCACGGCTCCGCAACGCGTGCAGCTCTGCGATCATCAGCGGCGTGTTGAGGTCGTCGACGAGGGCGGCGATGATCTCGGGCCCCGGCTGCTCACCCGGCGCATCGGCCACGACGCGATACCAGTCGTCGAGCGTCTTCGCGCTCTCCTCCAGGCCCTTGACGGTCCAATCGGCCGGCGAGCGATAATGCATCTTGAGCATGTTGAGGCGCAGCACCTCGCCAGGCCAGTCCGCCAGCAGGTCGCGGATGGTGACGAAATTGCCGAGGCTCTTCGACATCTTCGCGCCCTCGACCTGGACGAACTCATTGTGCAGCCAGTAGTTCGCCATCACCGACGTGCCGTGCGCGCAGCGCGACTGCGCGATCTCGTTCTCATGATGCGGGAAGATCAGATCGAGTCCGCCGCCATGGATGTCGAAGACCTCGCCGAGATAGGCTGCGCTCATCGCCGAGCACTCGATGTGCCAGCCCGGCCGGCCGCGGCCCCACGGGCTGTCCCAGCCCGGCTCGTCCTCCGACGACTGCTTCCACAGCACGAAGTCGGCAGGATTCTTCTTGTGCGCATCGACGGCCACGCGCGCGCCGGCGAGTTGCTCGTCGAGCCTGCGGCCCGACAGCGCGCCGTAGTCCGGCATCGACCGGGTGTCGAACAACACCTCGCCGCCCGCCTCATAGGCGTGGCCACGCGCGATCAGTTGCTTGATCAGGCTCACCATATCCGCCTTGCCATCAGGGCGCGGCAGCACGAACTCGGTGGCGCGTGGCTCGAAGGTCGGCGGCAGGCTGCCGAGCGCAGCCGCGTCGCTGCGGAACTGATTGGCCGTCAGCTCCGTCACCTTCCGGATCGCCTCGTTCAGCGGCAGCCCGGGAAAGTCGCGCGCGGCGCGGGCGTTGATCTTGTCGTCGACGTCCGTGATGTTGCGGACATAAGTGACGTGATCCTTGCCATAGAGATGCCGCAGCAGCCGGAACAGCACGTCGAAGACGATCACGGGCCGCGCATTGCCGATATGGGCGAAGTCGTAGACCGTCGGTCCGCAGACATACATGCGGACATTGTTGGGATCGAGCGGCACGAAGGGGCGCTTCTCCCGCGACGCGGTGTCGTACAAACGCAAGTCCATGGTCCGTCCCCGAATGCCCTGTGCTCACCGCCCCGCCGGACCGACAGTCCATGACGAAGCGAAACGGGTGTCCTACGCCGCACGACCGCCCGCGAGCGGGCCGCCACGGCACGAATCACACTTCCGACCTGCCGGCCGGGCGTCCTGATCATCTCTGTTGAGAAAAGACGGCCTCAGCCAGCGAATCGCTAGCGCGTAATCTCGCGGCAAATGCAGCAGATGGCGAGGAAACCGTTCATGAAACTCACCATGCTGCAGCAGACTGTCTCCGTCAAGAGCCGCAAAACGGCCGTTTTCACTGCCCAAATGCTCGCGCCCCGCCTCATGGTTAATCATTTTTAAGCTTTTGGGCCTAACCATGAGTTGTCTCCTACACCCACCGGTGCACCATGCGAATCTCCCCGGCGCTGCTCGCCTGCTGTGTTCTCCTCGCCGCCGCGACCACCGCCACGGCGGAGAGCCGCATCTTCATCATCGCCAACGAAGCCGACGGCTACGGCGTCGACCAGTGCCTCGCCAAGGGCGACCGATGCGGCGCCTCGGCCGCGCGGTCGTACTGCCAATCACGGGATTTTGCACAGGCCTCCTCCTATCGCCGCGTCGACCCCGATGAAATCACCGGATCGGTGCCGAAAGCCGGCGCAAACTGCGCCCGTGGCGGCTGCAGCGACTTTGTCGCGATCACCTGCCAGCGCTGAGACGGCCGGGAACGGCGGTTCCCGCCACCCCGGCGCCCTGGAAACGACGTGACGATGCCCGACAAAGCGGCTATGGCATGCCCGCCGCTGCCGCGATTTTTCCGAATTCTGTGCTAGTCCCGCGGCTGCACCCATGGACCGGAATACCGCATCTTGATCGCATCCCTGTCTCCGCGCCTGCTGGCCGTGTCTGCGCTGCTCGGACTGACCCTGACCGGCTCGCACGCCCTGGCGCAATCCAGCTCCGAATCCTATGCGCAGATGCCGCCGGGCCCGCCCGGACCGCAGGCCGGCGTCAATCCGATCTGTCCGCGCCTGGAGGCGCAGCTCGCCTCGATCGATCGCGGTGGCGGCGATCCCGCGCGTGAGGACCAGATCCGGCGCTATCAGGATGCTGCCGCCAAGCAGCAAGGCGAGCTCGACCGCGTCAGCATGCAGGCCAAGCGCATGGGCTGCGACAGCCCGGGCTTCTTCTCGATCTTCAACGGCCGCTCGGCCGAATGCGCCCCGGTGAACAACCAGATCCAGCAGATGCGGTCCAACCTGGACCAGATCATGAGCAGCCTGGAGCGGCTCCGTGGCGGCGGGTTCGGCGGCGAGCGCGACAACCAGCGCCGCTCGGTGCTGGCAGCCCTCGGCCAGAACAATTGCGGCCCGCAATATCAGCAGTACGCTAACGCCAATCGCGGCGGCGGCGGCGGCAACTTCCTGACCAGCCTGTTCGGCGGCGGTGCCGACAGCAATCCCGCCGCATCGCTGCCGCCGCCGAGCGCCGATCTCGCGGCGCCGCAGGGCACCTACCGGACCGTGTGCGTGCGTAGCTGCGACGGCGCCTATTTCCCGATCTCGTTTGCCACCGTTCCCGGCCGCTTCGCCGACGACGAGCGCGCCTGCAAGGCGCAATGCCCCGCCGCCGACGCGACGCTGTTCACCTATCGCAATCCCGGCGAGGACATGAACCAGGCGGTCTCGGTCAATGGCCAGCCCTACACCGCGCTGCCGAACGCCTTCAAGTATCGCACCGAGTTCAACCCGAGCTGTTCCTGCAAGGCGCCCGGCCAAACCTGGGCCGATGCGCTGAAATCGATCGACGACCGGGCCACAGCCGCCGAGCAGGGCGACATCATCGTCACCGAGGAGAGCGCCAAGCGGATGCAGCAGCGCCAGACCGGCAAGCCGCCGGCGAACGCCGCCCGCAAAGGCGCCACGCCGGCCGATGCCGCAGCGCCCGCGACCGCGGACACCACGACGGGCGCCGGTGGCGACAAGCAGATCCGCACGGTGGGACCGACCTTCATTCCCGCGCGTTGAGCGAGATCGCCGGGCCATCGGATCATCCTTCGAACGCATCCGAGAACGCACGGCCAGCTAGATCGGGCGACATGACGTCGCCCGACGGTCCCAGCGCGTTCACGGGCTTCCAACGATTGCGCAGCGCTGCGAGACGAACGATCTCGGCCGGGGACACGCCGTCGACGAGAGTGGCACCGCCAGTCGCGTCACCGATCTCGCAGCCATGCAGGTCCGACGTCTTGCGAGGCACGACCGCGAGCGCACCGGAGAGGCTCGCCAAGGCCAGCAGCAGCGAGCCGCGCACGCGCGCCAGGAGAGCGTGACGGGCGTCGCCCGCCAGCGGCCCGGGGAGAACCGTTTCGAAGCCTGCCACTGCCGGTGCGATCGGCAACGTCTCGGCGGTGACGCCGAACCGCGCCGCGACTGCAATAGCCGGCGATTCCTGCGGCATGTCCGGCCCGGACAGCACCACACCGCGCACCCTCGCAGCTCCGAGCGCATCGACGGCCATCGCCAATGACAGCGCGGATTCGATGCCTCCGGTCAGAGCCAGCACGATCCCGGTGAAGCCATGCTTCTCGACGTGGTCGCGCAGGCCGAGCACGCGGGCCGCGTAGTCCGCCTCGTCGCCCTCGCTCGGCGTGGTGACCGGTCCCCGACACTGCCAGCCGTCTCCCCTGCTCCATGCCAAGGTCGTGACCTCAGCGGCGAAGCCCGGAAGCTGCGCGGCCACCGAGAGATCGGCGTTCAGCGCGAACGATGCGCCGTCGAACACCTTGCCGTCCTGACCGCCGACCTGGTTGAGCCAGACGAGCGGCAGATCGCTTTCGGTGACGCGGGCGACCGCGGCCGACAGGCGCCGGTCGCCGCCGCTGCGCAGGTAGCATGAGCGGCTCGGCACGACGATGAGTTCGGCCCCGGTTTCCGCCAGCGTCTCGATGACGTTTTCGTCGTTCGAGGATTCTTCGGGCGAGATGTCTTCGCCGATCGCGACGCCGATGCGGACGCCCCGCACGCTGAGCGGGCCGGCCGCCGGGCCGCGCATGAACACGCGCTTCTGATCACCATCGGCCAGGTTGGCCTTGAAGCGCGTCGCGGCGATGCGGCCGGTGTCGAGCAGCACGCAGGCATTGTAGAGCTTGCCGTCGTCGATCCAGGGCGTGCCGATCAGCACCGCCGGCCCGCCATCGGCGGTCTCGCGCGCGAGAGCCCCGATCGCGGCCCGGCACGCGGCCTGAAATGCCGGCTTCAGCACCAGATCCTGGCATGGATGCCCCGCCAGGAATAGCTCCGGCAGCACCACGAGATCAGCGCCGTCGGCCGCCGCCCTCGCCCGTGCCTCGCGCGCCTTCGCGGCATTTCCTGCGATGTCGCCGACCGTCGGGTTGAGCTGGGCCAGCGTGATCCTGAAGATGTCGGCGGCCATCGCTCAACTCGTTCAAAGCAGCCCGAGCCGCTCGGCGATCGCGAACAGCCAGAAGCAGCCGGACATCAGCAGCGCGACGCCGACGGCGGCCGAGCCGAGATCCTTGACCCGGCCGATCTGCAGATCGTGCTCGGTGGTGAGGCGGTCGGCGAGCTTCTCGATCGCGGTGTTGAGCAGCTCGACGACCAGCACCAGCACCACCGCGCAGACCAGCTCGACGCTGCGCATCGCCGTCGCGCCGACGACATAGGCCAGCGGCAGCGCCAGCAGGAACGCGACCACCTCCTCGCGCACCGCCTGCTCGGAGCGGAGCGCGAAGGCCAGGCCGTTGCGCGAGTTGACCGTCGCGCGCCACAGACGCAGCATCAGAAGCCCGCGACGGCCGGCATCGGTGCGGTCTTGCCGCCGCGCTGCTGCTTCAGCAGCTCGGCGATCAGGAACGCCATGTCGATCGACTGCTCGGCGTTCAGCCGGGGATCGCACACCGTGTGATAGCGGTCGTTGAGATCCTCGTCGGTGATCGCGCGCGCGCCGCCGATGCATTCGGTGACGTCCTTGCCGGTCATCTCGAGATGGATGCCGCCGGCATGGGTGCCCTCCGCGGCATGCACCGCGAAGAACGCCCGCACCTCGGATACGATGCGATCGAACGGCCGTGTCTTGTAGCCCGAGGTCGAGGTGATGGTGTTGCCGTGCATCGGATCGCACGACCACACCACCTTGCGCCCTTCCCGCTGCACCGCGCGGATCAGTCCCGGCAGATGATCGCCGACCTTGTCGGCGCCGAAGCGGTTGATCAGGGTCAGCCGGCCCGGCTCGTTGTCGGGATTGAGGATGTCGATCAGCTTCAGCAGCTCGTCCGGCTTCAGCGACGGGCCGCATTTCAGGCCGATCGGGTTCTTGATGCCGCGGAAATATTCGACATGGCCGTGGTCGAGCTGGCGGGTGCGGTCGCCGATCCAGATGAAATGGCCCGAGGTCGCGTACCAGTCGCCGGTGGTGGAATCGACCCGGGTGAAGGCCTGCTCATAGCCGAGCAGCAGCGCCTCGTGGCTGGTGTAGAAGTCGGTGGCGCGCAGCTCCGGATGGCTCTCGAGGTCGAGGCCGCAGGCGCGCATGAAGTTGAGCGCGTCCGAGATGCGGTCGGCCAGCTCCTTGTAGCGCCGCGACTGCGGGGAATCCTTGACGAAGCCGAGCATCCACTGATGCACGCTGCCGAGATTGGCGAAGCCGCCGGTGGCGAACGCGCGCAGCAGGTTCAAGGTCGCCGCCGACTGCCGGTAGGCGTCGAGCTGGCGCTGCGGATTGGGGATGCGCGCCTCGGGCGTGAAGGCGGTGTCGTTGACGATGTCGCCGCGATAGCTCGGCAGCTCGACGCCATTGATCTTCTCCGTCGGCGACGAGCGTGGCTTGGCGAACTGGCCGGCGATGCGGCCGACCTTCACCACCGGCACCGCGCCGGCATAGGTCATGACCACGGCCATCTGCAGCAGCACGCGGAAGAAGTCGCGGATGTTGTTGGCGCCGTGCTCGGCGAAGCTCTCGGCGCAGTCGCCGCCCTGCAACAGGAATGCCTCGCCCGCCGCCACCCGCGCCAGCGCCTTCTTCAGGTTGCGCGCCTCGCCGGCGAACACCAGCGGCGGGAAGGTCGCAAGCTGCGCCTCGACCTCGGCGAGCGCCTTCTGGTCGGGATAGTCAGGCACCTGCTGCACCGGCTTGGACCGCCAGCTCTCCGGGCTCCAGCGCTCGGTCATGGCTCTCTACTCCCTCTCGGCAACTGCACGCCAAATTCCCCGCGCGGCGGCGCGCGCCTTATACACAGCCTGCTCCCGTGCCGCCACTTGGAATTTAGGGCGCGGACACAAGGGCTTGCACCGCCACCCGAATTTGACTTTGCTGCGGAAGGGCAAGTGATGGGAGGACGAGGCGTGGCTGAGACGGGATCCGACGGCGTTTCGAGCGAGGATCTGACCCTTCCGGCCGTCGATGGCTTTGCGCTCGCGGGCACCCTGTTCATGCCGCGCGGCACGCCGGCGCATGCCGTGCTGATCAATTCCGGGGCGGCGATCCCGCGCCGGATCTATCGCGGCTTCGCTGCTCATCTTGCCCAGCAGGGTTGCGCGGTTCTGACCTACGACTATCGCGGGATCGGCGGCAGCCGTCCCCGCTCCCTGAAGGGCTTTGCGGCCTCGATGACCGACTGGGCCGCACTCGACATCACCGGCGCGGTCGGTTGGATGCGTGCGCGCTACGGTGCGCTGCCGCTGCGCTATGTCGGCCACTCCTTCGGCGGCCAGACGCTCGGCCTGCTCGCCAACAACACCGAGGTGTCGCGCGCCCTCTTCATCGCCTCGCAGGCCGGCTATTGGAAGCTGATGGCCCCGGGCGAACGCTGGCGCGTGGCGACGATGCTCAACGGCGTTGGCGTCCCGCTGACTCATGCGCTGGGTTACACGCCGGGCTGGAGTGGCGTCGGCGAGGACCTGCCGAAGGGTGTCTTCCTGCAATGGGTGCGCTGGATCATGAGCCCGCGCTATCTGTTCGATGACGCATCGCTGCCGCTTGCCAACTACGCCAACTTCAAGAGTCCCGTCCGGGCGCTGTGCCTCGCCGACGATCCCTGGGCCACGCGGCCCGCGGTTGAGCTGCTGTGCGCTGGTTATACGGGCACGACGCCGGAGCTGCTCGACATCGCGCCGCAGGACGTCGGGGCGTCCGCGATCGGCCATATGGGCTTCTTCCGCGCGGCGCATCGCGACACGCTGTGGCGCAGCGCGACGGAGTGGCTGCTCGAAAGCTGACGCGATCGGTTCGTCATAGCCCATGAGCGAGCGCTCCCGCGGCAGATGCTGCCCGAGCTGTGCTGATGTCGTTCACCCTCATCAAGTCGGAGGGCGCAGGGAAGGCCAGGCGTCGGCTGACGCCTGCGGCCCGCCTGCGAAAAAAATGCAGGCGGCAGGTACCACAGGTGCAGCCGAGAACGCCCGGCCTTCCCTGCGCGACGGTCTTAACGCTTATACGCAGTCTGCCTGGTGCGCCGGGCTTGTTGGCCACCATTCGCGACAATGCTTGCGCATTGCGCGGGACACCAGCATCGGGGTGTCAGCACGCTGCGACTTCACGTCCGCACCATGCCGTTCGTCGGCGCGTCCGAAGACACGCTGCGGCACAAGTGCGGCCATCGCTCCCCGCCTCGCGTGTCGTGACGATCGCGCGCAACGCCCCTCCGGCCGAGGCGGGATGCGCGCATCAAAGCACAATTTCTGAATTTCGTAAAGTAGATTCTGCCCGACGGGCCGTTTGCGCAAGGCACATCTGTGGGGAGTCCTGCCTCGATCCGCCGGGTGCAGAAGCCGGACCGATTGCGCTGGTCGAGCTCGGCCGGAACGCTCGGAGGTCGACCTACACCCCGACCATGCGCGCCAGGACGGCACAACGGAACGAACCGCGTGACCGGCCGTTGCCCCTGCGCTGCATCATTTCTCGGATCCTCCGGATGTCGTGCACGCCTTTCCATGAGGGCAGATGATGACCGCAGCCCGGACCACAGCGCGCGCGCTCGCGGCGTCGACGCCCAGCCGCCTGACCAACTCGACACCATCCCTCCAGCCGCTGGCGCATCGCAGCCGGTCGCTGGCGAAGACTCATCCATTTCTTCTGGCGGCAGCGGCGGCCACGACCGTTCTGGCCGTCACAGCACTGATCAATCGCCGCCTCGCCAAGTCTGCCGAGCGGGCCAATCCTCCCGCCGGCCAGTTCATGGACGTCGACGGCGTCCGGCTGCACTATGTCGAGCGCGGCACCGGCGTGCCGCTGGTGCTGCTGCACGGCAACGGCAGCATGATCCAGGACTTCGCCTCCAGCGGCCTGATCGATCTGGCGGCGCAGAACTACCGTGTCATTGCGTTCGACCGGCCGGGCTTCGGCCACAGCGACCGGCCGCGCAACGTCGTGTGGACGCCGACGGCGCAGGCCGGGCTAATCAAGAGCGCGCTCGATCGCCTGGGCGTCTCGGAGGCCTTCGTCCTGGGTCATTCCTGGGGCGCATCCGTCGCCGTCGCGCTCGCCCTCGAACATCCGACCATGGTCAAGGGCATGGTGCTCGCCTCCGGCTATTACTACCCGACCTTCCGGTCCGACGTGGTGGCCGGATCGGCTCCGGCCATTCCCTTGCTGGGCGATATCCTGCGCTACACCATCTCCCCTCTGATCAGCCGGATGATGTGGCCGCTGCTGATGGCCAAGCTGTTCGGCCCGCGATCGGTTCCGGCGAAGTTTGCCGGCTTCCCCAAGGAAATGGCGGTTCGCCCGTCGCAGATCCGCGCCTCCGCCGCGGAGGCCGCGCTGATGATTCCCGATGCTTTCCGCTTCAGGAGAGCGTACGGTGAGCTGAAGATGCCGGTCGTGATCGTTGCCGGTGATCAGGATCGCCTGATCGACATCGACGCGCAGTCCAGACGGCTTCATCACGACGTCAGCCAGAGCACCTTTCGCCGCGTGCGCGGCGCCGGCCACATGGTGCATCAGACGGCGACCGAGGCCGTCATGTCCTCGATCGACGAAGTCGCAGCGGCGGCGTAGTCGGAGGGCGAACATGGCTGCGGCTGCCGGATTGCGGGATCCGTAGCCTGCAGAGCGGCGAAGAAAGCGGGGATCGAACTCATGGCGGCCGAGGACGCGTGCATGCCGATCTGGCACGAAAAGCATCTGCGCGCTGCCACCAAAGCTGCCGGCGTGGCCCTGTGGTCGTGGAACGTCGACACCGACGCGATCACGATGGACGAGCGCGCCTATGAGCTGTGGGAGGTGCCCAAGACCAAGAGCAGGATCACGTTCGAGGTGCTCTCCCAGAACATTCACCCCGCCGATCTCGAACGGGTGAGATCGGCGTTTTCGGCGACACGGGCGATCGTCGGCGCTTATGAGATCGATTTTCGCATTCTCGCGGATGGCGAAATCCGCTGGATCTCCGCCCGCGGCCAAGGTGACGATGCCGACATCGCCGAGCGGCTGATGTTCGGCATCTTCCTCGACGTGACCCAGCGCAAGCAGGCCGAAGAAGCCAACGAGCTGCTGGCGGGCGAGATGAGCCATCGGGTCAAGAACCTGCTGACGATCGCCACCGCGCTGACGCAGATGACGTCGCGCACAGCGGCGACAAAGGAGGACATGGCCCACGAGCTCGCCAGCCGGTTGATCGCGCTGGGCCGTGCCCAGGATCTGATACGTCCGCGGCCGGGCGGGACGAACCAAGCAGCCCTGCTCGGCGATCTCGTCTCGGTGCTGCTTGCCCCCTATGACGAGAAAGGCGCCAGCGTCCGCATCCGTGTGTCGGTGCCCAAGATGAATGTCGGAGAACGCTCGAGCACGACATTGGCACTGGTCATCCACGAGCTCGCGACCAACTCGGCGAAATACGGCTCGCTGTCGGTTTCGAGCGGCACGCTGGACGTGTCGTGCAGCGCGCATGATGACGAAGTGGTGATCATGTGGACCGAGCGCGGCGGGCCGCCGAAGTCGGCCGACACCACCGAAGGCTTCGGCAGCAAACTGATCCATCGCAGCATGAACGCCCAG